>CAZTOP010000119.1:0-3473 GCA_964615145.1 uncultured Chitinophagaceae bacterium | reverse complement strand
ACAGATTGAGCCACGCTTTAATTTTTTTAGGAAAAGAAGGAAGTGGTGCATTGCCGTTGGCTATTGAGTTTGCGAAGTATGTGGTTTGTCAGCCCAAAGCCGTACCTATTGTCGAGGATTTGTTTGGAGGAATGAGTGCTTTGCCTGCAAATAATGATGATGAAATGAATGCTGCTATGCAACGTGCAGAACAATTAATTCATCCCGATTTGCATTTTTCTTTTCCTGTAATTCCTCGTAAACCTAGCGACAAACCAACAAGTGCCGATTATATTGCAGATTTTAGAGAGTTTATTAAAATTGCTCCTTATGCTAATGTTTACGATTGGCTTCAATCTATCAACGCAGAAAATAAACAAGGAAATATTACTGCTGAAGAATGCAACGATATTATAAAAAAATTAAGCCTTAAACCTTATGAAGCAGAATATAAAGTATTGGTGCTTTGGATGCCAGAATATTTAGGTAAAGAAGGAAACAAGTTGCTAAAACTTATTGAAGAACCTCCTGCAAATACTTTGTTTATTTTGGTTGCAGAAAATGAAGAATTAATACTACCAACTATACTCAGCAGATGTCAGTTAGTAAAAGTGCCTCAACTACAAAGTGGTGATATTGAAAAAGCTTTAATTGAAAGGGCAAATGTACCTGCAGAAACAGCCCGACAAATTGCAGGAATCAGTGAAGGAAATTATCGCGAAGCATTACATTTATTGCAACACAGCGAGGAAGACTGGCAAAGCCTTGCTAAAGATTGGTTGAAATTTATCATCAGAAAAATGTTGCCAGAACAAGTAAAATGGGTAGATGACATTAGTAAAATTGGCAGGGAAAAACAAAAACAGTTCTTGAGATACTTTAATCACTTATTACAGCAGAGTATTAGAATAAAAGTGTTGGGTGCTGATAATGTAATGTTGCCAGAAAATGAAAAAGATTTTGCGTTGAGAGTTAATAAAATTGCTACTGTAGCACAACAAGAAGCAATAGTTGAAGAGCTTGATAAAGCTAGCTATTACATTGAAAGAAATGCTAATGGTAAAATGCTTTTCCAAGCACTTAGTATAAAGTTATTTTATATTATTCAAAATAAAATGTCATTAGATATTAGGTAAATATAATACTACACTAAACCTAACTTTTCAATAGCAATTTGAGTAGCAACGAGGCTTGCATCTTTTTTACTGAAGGCTTTTCCCTGCGAAATAACTTCGCCATCAACTACAATGTGTATTGTAAATAATCTTCTGCTACCTTCAAACTTTTCATCAACCAAATCAAAAGAAAGCACCTTTGCATTTTTGTTAGCCCAACCAATTAATTTGTTTTTTAAATTAATGTCAATACCCTCGAGCGTATCAACAAACATATGTGGCATTACAATTTGTTTAAGCACCCAATTTTGTGTTTTCTGATACCCTTTATCAAGATAAACTGCACCAATAATAGCCTCTAAAGTATTACCGAATATTTGGCTGTTCCTAAGTGTAGCATCTAATTTATTATAAAGCATTAACTGCTTAAATCCCATTTTTACAGCTATATCGTTTAGCTGTTGCCTATTTACCATTTTACTCCTCATCTCTGTTAAAAACCCTTCTCCTTTGTAAGGATATCTTTTAAATAAATAGTCAGCAACAATGGCACTTAAAACAGCATCTCCAAGATATTCCAATCTTTCATTATTAGCATCTGGTGAATCCTTAACGCTTCTGTGGCTTAAAGCAATTCTGTACAAACTTATATTGCCAAGCTTAATAGCAATAATGTTTTCAACTTGTTTTTTAAAACTAGCAGAAGCTTTTGATTTGAATAAATTAGAGAGTATGCTCAAACTAAGTAAATATATTTTCTAGCCCTTATATTTTTTTACAATTACACAGGCATTATGACCACCAAAGCCAAAAGTATTACTTAATGCTGCATTCACAGTTCTATATTGTGCCTTGTTAAAAGTAAAATTAAGTTTAGGGTCTAATTCTGGATCATCTGTAAAATGATTAATTGTAGGAGGAACTACATCGTGAACTACTGCTTTAATGCAAGCAATAGCTTCAATAACACCAGCAGCACCAAGGCAATGCCCTGTCATACTTTTAGTGGCACTAATGTTTAATTTATAGGCGTGTTCTCCAAAAACTTGAGTAATCGCTTTAACCTCTGCACCATCACCAATGGGTGTTGAGGTACCGTGTGTATTGATATAATCAATTTCTTCTGGCTGCATCCCTGCTTCAGCAAGTGCTGCAAGCATTACATTTTTTGCACCTAAACCTTCTGGGTGTGGTGCTGTTATATGATGTGCATCTGCTGTTGCACCACAGCCCATAACTTCGCAATATATTTTAGCACCTCGAGCTTTGGCGTGTTCTAATTCTTCTAAAACTAATAAACCGCCAGCTTCTCCCATTACAAATCCATCTCTATCTTTATCATAAGGTCGGCTTGCAGTTGTTGGGTCCTCATTTCTTTCACTCATGGCCTTCATTGCGTTAAAACCTGCAACGCCTGCCTCACTAATTACAGCCTCACTTCCACCAGCAAGTATAATATCACTTTTGCCTAAACGTATAGTATCAAATGCAACACCTATAGCATTAGAACTACTGGCACAAGCACTAACTACTGCAAAGTTTGGTCCTCTTAAATTATGACGCATACTAATATGACCAGCAGCAATATCTAATATCATTTTTGGTATAAAGAAAGGATTAAAACGTGGTGTTCCATCTCCTTTTGCAAAATCTTCTACTTCGTGTTGAAAGGTTGTTAAACCACCAATGCCACTTGCAAAAACAACACCTACTCGATCTGGATTTATATTATCTTTATTAAGTCCAGCATCGGTCATTGCTTGATCACTAACTGCAACTGCAAATTGTGCAAAGCGATCTAACTTACGGGCTTCTTTTTTATCGAGATATAAATGTGGATCGAAGTTTTTTACTTCGCAGGCAAATCGGGTTTTAAATTTAGAAGCATCGAAATTAGTAATAGGAGCTGCACCTGAAACACCATTTATCAAATTGTTCCAGTAATCCTCTAAATTATTTCCTATGGGTGTTAATGCCCCAATTCCAGTAACTACTACTCTTTTTAATTGCATAAGGCAGCGTTTATAGTTGAGTATTGATATATGTTGAAGTGTGCGACGCAACTGAAGTTAAATATTTGTACTAAAGCTGGTAACACAAAAGTAATTGTAATAAGTAATCCGCCATACTTATGGCAATTGCCGAAAGAATGGCGGATTAAAATTATTCCAGTTAAGAGTATTTCTTATTTGGCATGTTCTTCTAAATAAGCTACAGCTTGACCAACAGTTGTGATGGTTTCAGCTTGCTCATCTGGGATAGAAATGTTGAATTCTTTTTCGAATTCCATAATTAATTCAACTGTATCCAATGAATCTGCACCGAGGTCGTTAGTGAATGAAGCTTCAGTTGTTACTTCTCCTTCATCTACACCTAACT
>CAZTOP010000118.1:0-3607 GCA_964615145.1 uncultured Chitinophagaceae bacterium | reverse complement strand
TCCGAAAAAACAAGGGATGATCTCGTAGCTCAGTTGGTAGAGCACATCACTTTTAATGATGGGGCCCTGGGTCCGAGTCCCAGCGGGATCACAAAAAAAGTCACAATTGCAAATTGTGACTTTTTTATTTGTTTTCATCTTTTCTTTTTACTGTTACTGCTTTTTGTAAGGTTGATTTTCCAAACCTATTTTTAACATCATCAATTGCTTTATACAGCTTGTTTTTTTCTGTATGATCATCAAACAAACTTCCCTGAAAAGTATGATTATTTAATTCACTTAATTTAACACCCAAAAGCCTTACAGGCAAACCTTTTCGCCACAATTTTTTAAATAAAATTTTAGCTTCTTTAATCAAAACATCATCACTAAAAGTATAATCAATAGTAGCTTGTTTAGTAGTTGTTTCAAAATCGGGATAACGAATTTTAACAGCAATACAACCTGTAAGCATATTGTCTTGCCTTAGCTCAAATCCAACACGTTCTATTTGTTTTACTAATTCAACCAATAAGGTTGTTTCGTCACTAATATTTTCAGCAAAAGTATTTTCGCAAGAAATACTTTTAGCCTCTCGGTAATTGGCAACTATACTATTTGAAATACCTAAAGCCTTATTGTAAAGTTCTAAACCCCATTTACCTAAAGCTTTTTCCAATTCCACTTCTGAATATTTTAATATATCACCAATTAAAAAAATATTCATTGATTTTAACTTGGTAAATGTTGAGGCACCAACTCCTGAAAATTTATTTACAGGCAATGGTGCCAAAAATTCTTTTTCCATTCCCGGCTGCACAAATAAAAAACCATTAGGTTTTGCCTCATCTGTTGCAATTTTTGCAATCATTTTATTAGTGGCTAATCCAAAACTTATTGGAAGTTTTGTTTCTTCAATAATTTGCTCACGCAAACTCTTTGTCCAATCTAGTACATCAAAAAACTTATCCATTCCAGTTAAATCGATGTAAAATTCATCAATACTTGCTTTTTCAAATAATGGAGCTTTTGATGCAATGATATCTGTTACCCAACGTGAATATTTACTATACTGCCCTCTTGTGCCTTGTAAAAGAATAGCGTGTGGACAAAGCTGCATGGCTTGTTTCATAGGCATTGCACTACGCACACCAAATTTTCTAGCTTCATAACTACAAGTGGTAACAACACCTCTATCTTTTGAACCACCTACAATTACTGCTTTTCCAAGTAAAGAAGGGTTATTTAGCATTTCCACACTTACAAAGAAGGAATCTAAATCGAAATGTGCAATATATCGTTGTGGGGTTGACAAATTATTAAAGTTATTTTGTTTACTAAAAGTGCAACGAAGTTAGAAAATAAACACACAATGTTTTATATTGACAAATTAGGTATATTTTTATTTGTTAGTATTCAAATGAGTTTGATGAACTAACCAGATTATTGTAAGTAAACTTATGTATAAAATTGATTATAATAAAACTATCAAAAAAGGAAAACTAGTTTTAATACCAAAATGGTTCGAAGTTATTGAATCTATTATGTTTTATGTATTTTCCTTATTAATTATAGTAACAATTATTCTATGTTCTTCAAATGCTAATTACAATAGTGAGAATGATACCTTTTTTACCTTTTATATTTTTCCAATAATTCTTTTATTTGTTTGTTGGAGTGTATATAAAAAAGTTGTAGAAAAAAGATTACTGGTTATTAAAACATCGCTCAATAAAAAAGAAGCTTGAGAGGCTATACTAAAATTTGCAAAAAATGAGGGCTGGAATATTGAAACCAATAATTCAAATTACCTACAAGCTAATACTTACAATGGAATTTCGCATGGAAAACAAATTACAATTTTATATACAAATACGATAATTTTTTTGAATGTTTTATCAAACAATCCAAAATTGAGAAGACCCGTTTTCTATTCAGATAAATATATTCAAAAAAAAATGCAACTATTTTTAGCAAATGAACACACTTGATAATTTTTATGCAAATCAAACAGAGCCTATCAAAAGCTGTTTTATTGCTTTGAGAGAAATCATTTTAGCTTTCAATAAAGACATTGCTAACGAATATAAATATGGTGGTTCATTTTTTTTGTACAAGGGAAAACCTATTTGTTATTTATGGATTCATAAAAAGTTTCAACAGCCATATATTGGATTTGTAAAAGGATTTCAAATATGCCATCCAAAATTAATTTCAGAGAAAAGGACACAAATAAAGATTTTGCTTGTGGATGCCGAAAAAGATATTCAGGTTAATGACATAAATATCATTTTAAAAGAAGTAATTAACTTACATCAAAAATGAAATCGTAATTAAGTATTTAACACTGTTACAGATGTCATTTCAGTTACAAAAATTAATTTTAATGCACCCTATCGCCTCTTATTTCTAAATTGTTTATTACTTCTGTTTCGTATTTAAGCCATTCCTGCCATCGTTTTCTAACTTTTGTTTTGGGCATATAATGCTCTGCCAGTGTAATAAATAAAGTATAATGACCAGCTTCGCTTTCCATAAATTTTCTGTAGAATTTTCTGAGGTAAGCATCATTCATTCCTTCACTCAATCTTTTAAAACGTTCGCAGCTTCTGGCTTCAATTAAAGCCATTGTAAGCATTTGGTCTAAAAATCTATCATCAATATGCCCACCTTTTTTTTGAAATTCTAATAACTTGTTTACATATTCATCTTTACGTTGTCTGCCCAATTGTAAGCCACGCTTTTTTAACTCTCCCAATACAGCTCTAAAATGCCCCCATTCTTCAGTAACAATAGGTGCCAGTTCGGCAACCATTAATTCTTTTTCGGGATATCGTTGAATGTAAGATATACAGGTTGTTGCAGCTTTTTGCTCACAATAGGCGTGGTCGGTTAAAATTTCTTCAATACTAATTTCAGCAAGGTTTACCCAGCGTGGGTCTGTTGGAAGCTTTAAGCCTAAAATGTTTTTTGTGTGTTGTGATATGATTTCCTCTGCCATTGTATAAAAATTGTTTGCAAATATCTGCACTAAAACGATTCAATAAAAAATGAGGAGCAGCATAACTGCAAACTGTTAACTACTTGTGTTTTGCTATATTCGCCACTTACAAATGTGTTTTCATTCTTCAAATATCATTAAGCAATTAGCTGCAAACGAAAAAGATGCCACAAGTCTTTTTCCTTCTACTGCAACACTGTATGCACAGGTAATTATTCCACTGGCGTTGCCCTTGAATTATACCTGGAGTATTCCTAAACATTGGGCTGATATTGCCAAAGTTGGACAAAGAGTTGAAGTGCAGCTACGCAATAAAAAGTATGCAGGCATCATTAAAAATCTTTCTACCACCAAACCCGAAAAGTTTGAACCCAAAGAAATTTTGAATATACTGGATGAAGAGCCTTTACTGTATCATAAGCAATTGCATTTGTGGGAATGGATTGCCCAGTATTATATGTGTTGTGAGGGAGATGTAATGCAAGCAGCAGTACCTGCAAATCTTAAACTCAACAGCGAAACCATTGTTATTTGGAACGATGAAACTGAAGTGGATTTGAATGATGGTAGTATGTTTACAGACAGTGAATACATAGTGGCACAGGCACTGGAAATAAAGAAGGAATT
>CAZTOP010000117.1:0-3793 GCA_964615145.1 uncultured Chitinophagaceae bacterium | reverse complement strand
AATAGTTGGTGGTAAAGGTAAAAAAGCTGATATTACTGCTCGTGTAAACCAAATTAAAGCACAAGTTGAAAATACAACTAGTGACTACGACAAAGAAAAATTACAAGAGCGTTTAGCTAAATTAGCTGGCGGTGTTGCAGTGCTTTACGTTGGTGCTGCTACAGAAGTTGAAATGAAAGAAAAGAAAGACAGAGTTGATGATGCTTTACACGCAACTCGTGCTGCTGTTGAAGAAGGAATTGTTCCTGGTGGTGGTGTAGCTTACTTACGTGCTATTGATGCTTTAGAGCCTAAAGTAAAAGGTCAAATTGCAGATGAGCAAACTGGTATGGCTATCGTTCGTCGTGCTTTAGAAGCTCCAATGAGAACATTAACTGCTAATGCAGGAATTGATGGTTCTATAGTAGTTCAAAAAGTAAGAGAAGGTAAAGGCGATTTTGGTTTTAATGCAAGAACAGAAGTATATGAAAATTTATTCAAAGCTGGTGTTATTGACCCAACTAAAGTAAGCCGTGTAGCTTTAGAAAATGCATCTTCAATTGCAGGTATGTTACTAACTACTGAATGTGTAATTGCTGATAAGCCAGAACCTAAAGGAGCAGCAATGCCTCCTATGCCAGGTGGTGGAATGGGTGACATGGGATATTAATAAATGCTCAAAAGTTAAAATTCAAAAGCAAAGTTTTTGAGGTTTAACTTATATATAAAAAGCCTCAAAGCAATTGCTTTGAGGCTTTTTATATATACACATCTCTTAACAATTAAAATGCTAAATATTATGAAAGTAAAATTGAAACATTGGTATTGTTACCTAAAAAAAAGAATGGGGCTTGATAAGGATAATGACTTTTTTGACAACCCTTACTGTATTTTATAAACATAAAGACTTCGAACTTAGTTCGAAGTCTTTATGTTTATGGTCGATTTTCTAAAATTGTTTTCGAGATATACCCACTTAAAAATAAAGGCCGCTTAAAAAAGCAGCCTTCTGTTGATCTTTATCAACTATTAACCCCAAACTATTTTTGTACCACTTGAGTTCTTGTTGTTTCAACAACCCTACCAACTCTTTGAATTAAATCAATAGGTAATCCAACTTGCTGTGCACCTTTAACTAAATCTGTAACAAAGTTGTCAAAGTCTGCATTGGCAGCCTTACCATTCATTCTTGGATTTTGAGCAGGATCGTGTGCAGCTACCATACTTTTACCACTGTACGTAAAGTTTTTTGCTCCAGTTGCTACACAAAAGAAATCTGTTAAACTTTTCTCCAGGGCATTGAAGCCACTCAAATTACCTGCTGTTACTTCTGCCAATAATGTAGGGAAAAATACATTCACTTTAGGGTCTCCTGCAATTATAAAAATGGTACTGTCAACAACTTTTCTAATACCAAGCCTTCCTGTTTCAATCATGCCACCTCTTGGGTCAGCAACCATTGTTGTTCCACCTAAAGAATCATATAATGTTGGTGTAACAATAGTGTCTTCATTTTTTTTGCAAGATGTTAAGCAAGTTGCCATAAAAGCAATTCCTGCTGCAAATGTTAATAGTGCTGTTTTTTTCATTTTTATTTGTTTTAGTGTTATAAAATTTAAATTAATTGTTCAATTATTTTACTGCTACAGGACAGCCTTTCATCATATCAGATTTACTTGGCAAAAACCTTGTTGCGTTGTAATGAAGCTCTTTTGAAAATGTTTCAACAATAGCAGTTGCATTTACTTTAACAGGATAGAAAGTAAAAACTGCATTTTTATTTTCTGGCGAACATTTAAATTGTGATATTCCTTTTTGCTGCATAAACCAATTCGTAATTTTTGCAGCATCTTCACTTGAAATGTCTTGCTTAAAATCAATTCGAGCCATTGAAACAGTGGTGTCATCTGCTTTTCCAGGCCTTGTTACTTTATAAATGTGAACTGCAAGTACTGTAGATAATATTACTAACAAACCACCTGTTGCCAATAGTATTCTTTTAAAAATTTTCTTTTTCATTTTAATTTGTTTGAGGTAATTGAAATAGATAACAATATGACTTACGTGTTACAATTAACTTTGGATTTTAGTTTCTTAAATATTTTTTAGATTACCAGTCTTTGTTTGATTTTGGTATATGGTTAAAATAAAAAAGCTGCTGAAAAATAAATTTCAGCAGCTTTAAAAAAATTGATAAATACATTATTGCACAATCAGTTTCTCTGTTTTTATCTCACCATTATTCATCATTGCTTTAACAATATAAACACCTTTTGGATAATGATTAATAGTTAATGATAAATGATTAATGCCACTGCCGTCATTTCGAGGTTCTTGCCGAGAAACCTCTCTGCCAAACATATCAATTATCATTAACTCTTTTACTCCTTTACATTCAATAGTTACATTTTCTTTAGCAGGATTTGGATAGATGCTAACGCCGTTTAAGGTTTGAGGTTTAAGGTTTAAAGTTCTTGTGGAGCTGTATTGTTTTCTGCCATCAAAATCTACACTCTCAATTCGGTAGTAAACCACCCCTAACCCCTCCAAAGGAGGGGAATCGTAGAGGCTATATTCGTTCGCTACTTTATTTTGTGCTTTTACTTGCCCAATAGTTATAAAATTGTTGCCGTTTAAAGAACGTTGAATGTTAAAGTGTGAAACGTTAACCTCATTGGCTGTTCTCCAAATATTTTCAACAGATTGCTTTGTGCCTTGCAATGACGAAGGATTGTCACCCTGAGCTTGTAAAAGGGTATAACTAATAAACTTTAATGGCAAGGGCTGCACAGTAATACACACTGTATCACTACTGGTGTATCCATTTACAGTTTGGGTTAGCACATAGCAAGTATTAGCTAAAGGATGTACCCAAAAACCAGGTCTTGTGCTGTCTATTGTTGTGTTGGTATTTAGTATTTGCCATTTTAAACTATCTATACCATTGGTATAAGTACCTATAAATACACTATCGCCAATATGTATGGTGGTATCTTTACCTGCATCGGCTTTTAGGTTAAAACTATCTAATGGTATTACTGAAACATCGTCTATATAGTAACCTGCTTTAGCATTTGAATTAACAGTTGGTTGTATTGTTTTATACAGGGTTTGTGTATCGTATTTAAAATTGCCAAGTGTTAAATATCTTTCTCCTCCTTTTGCTTTAAATATGCCACTTATTTTAACCCAATTGAGTGTATCGCCTAATATTGGATTGCCAGCATTAACTACTTGAGGATTGGCTGGTATCACATTAAAAGTTAGCCTGTTAGGGTCGCTGTAAACTGGCATATCGGTAAACAGCATACCCACATTATTACAAGCATATCTTAATGTATTGGGTATGTTTACAAAATATTCGCCGTAGTAATATTTGTTCTTTTTTAAGCTGTCACTCAATCTCACTTGAATACTTAAGCGTTCATTTGAGCCTATATAGTTTACATAATCTAGATATATATACCCCCCACCTGTACGTGCATATTGATAGCTTAAGCCCCCAACCACATTCAATGGTACACTTGCATAGGTGTCCATACAACAACTATTGCAGTACACGGCAGCATTATAACAAGCTAAATACCAAGGCGGAGGGGGTGGTTTTACAACATTATAAGGACACTGTGTATAATTTTCAAAACTGTAATTGGGGACTAGATTATATTTCTGTTGTGCAACAATTGGTATAGGTAGTTGTACAAACAATATTATTAAAACTAATAAAGCAAGCCTGCATAATGCGGGCTTGCTTTTTATATTTTTATTTTCGCCGTTGTTGGTGTTCTTCACCAACAACGAACTCAGCCTTCCC
>CAZTOP010000116.1:0-4143 GCA_964615145.1 uncultured Chitinophagaceae bacterium | reverse complement strand
ATCAATATTAGATTTGATAATTGTTGCAAGTCGTGTCATATTTGCTGCGATTGAAATTAAACAATAATGGCATCAACAATAAATTATAAAAACTGTCCTTGCTGTGGTAGCAATAAACTTAGCAAACTACTTCAGGCAAAGGATTACACAGTGAGCCAAGAGGTTTTTCATGTGATGAAATGTGAGGACTGTACTATAGCTTTTACCCAAGATGTTGCTGCTGAAAATGAAATTGGGAAATACTATCAATCGAATAATTATATTTCACATTCAGATACAAAGCAAGGATTTATTAGTAAAGTTTATCATACTGTAAGAAATTTTACCCTAGTTTCAAAAAGAAATCTAATTAAAAGTGTAACTAATAAACAAACAGGAAATTTATTAGATGTAGGTGCAGGAATTGGAGCATTTACAAATACTATGATTCAGGCAGGCTGGAAGGTTACAGCACTTGAACCTGATGATATTGCTCGTGCCAATGCAAAATCTAAATACCATCTTGAACTTGAAAATCCTGATAAATTATTCAATCTTGAAAATGAAAGTTTCGATGCCATTGCATTGTGGCATGTATTAGAACATATTCATAATTTAAAAGGGTATATGCAGCAGTTTCAAAATGTGTTAAAAAAAGATGGAAGATTGGTGATTGCAGTTCCAAACTATACTTCTTACGATGCAAATTACTATAAAGAGTTTTGGGCTGGATATGATGTACCAAGGCACTTATATCATTTTTCACCCGCAAGTATGGAAGTTCTGGCAAAACAATTTGGCTTTACAATAGAATCAACAAAACCAATGTGGTTTGATAGTGTATATGTTTCTATGTTGAGTGAACAATATAAAACAGGAAAACAAAATTTAGTGAAAGCTTTTTTTGTGGGTATGATGTCAAACTGTAAGGCATTATTCAATTCCAAAAAATGCAGCTCGGTTATTTATGTATTGAAAAAACAATCGTAAGTTACTCGCAAGTAAACGTGAGTAAACGATAGTAAAATTTATCAGTTTTACAACTTTGAACTTTAAACTTTAAACAACATAATGTTAATAGGATTACAGAACGTAACTTTTGAATTTGGAGCAAGGGTAATTGTACAAGATGCAACATGGCATATTAATCCAGGAGAAAGAATTGGATTGATTGGATATAATGGTACAGGAAAATCAACTTTGTTTAAAGTGTTGGTAGGAGAGTACACGCCAAGTAAGGGTACAGTAGAAAAAGGACGTGAAACGACTATTGGATATTTGCATCAGGATTTATTAAGTTTTGATACCAACGATTCAATACTCGAAGTCGCTCTTTCTGCTTTTGAAAAAGTAAAAAGTATTGAAAAAGAAATTGAAGCAATAACAGCTCAATTGGAAACTGATAGCAGCGATGAATTATTGCTACTTTATTCAGAAAAACTGCACGATTTAGAAGTTGCAGGTGGTTACGAAATTGAATACAAAACTGAAGAGGTTTTACACGGTCTAGGATTTAGTGATAAAGATATTAAACGCCCTTACAAAGAGTTTAGTGGAGGTTGGAGAATGCGTGTTTTATTAGCAAAAATGATTTTACAACAACCAGATGTTTTGTTACTGGATGAACCTACGAATCACCTGGATTTACCAAGTATTGAGTGGTTGGAAAAATACCTGATGTTTTATAAAGGGAGTGTAGTGATTGTAAGTCACGATAAGTTTTTTTTAAACAGAATGGTAAATAAAATTGTTGAATTGTATCAGCAAGAATTGCATATTTATTCTGGCAATTATGAATTTTATGAGCAGGAAAAAGCCATTAGAGTTGAATTACAGCAGAAGGCTTACGAAAATCAGCAGGATTATATTCGTCAGCAAGAGCGATTTGTAGAACGTTTTAAAGCTAAAGCAAGCAAAGCAGCAGCAGCACAAAGTATTGTTAAACGTTTGGATAAAATTGAACGTATTGAACAAACTGAAATTGAAAGACCTAATATTAAAATTAATTTTAGAGTAGATAAGCAACCAGGAAAAATTATTAGTGAATTAAAAAATGTAACTAAGCGTTTTGGTGAAATTGAAATTTTAAATAATGCTTCCATAGAAATAAACAGAGGAGATAAAATAGCCTTAGTAGGAGCCAATGGTAAAGGAAAATCAACTGTACTTAGAATTATTTCTGGTTCAGAAAAGATAGAAGGAGAGAGGGTAGAGGGGCATAATGTAGATGAAAGTTTTTACGCACAACACCAATTAGAAGCACTTAATATCAACAATACCATTTTAGAAGAAATGCAGTTGTGTGGTAGCAATAAAACTGACTTGGAATTAAGAAGCTTGTTGGGTTGTTTTTTATTTAGTGGAGACGATGCTGATAAAAAAATAAGAGTTTTAAGTGGAGGAGAAAAAGCACGTGTGGCATTGGCAAAAGTAATTGCAGGCAAAAGCAATTTTATGTTACTTGATGAACCTACGAATCATTTGGATATGCACAGTGTGGAACTTCTTGCAGAAGCTTTAAATAAATATGAAGGCACTTATTTGTTAGTGAGTCACGATAGATATTTTATATCAATGGCAGCTAATAAAATTTGGGAAATTGAAGATGGTATTATTAAAGAGTTTAAAGGTACTTATGCCGAGTGGACTCAATGGAAAGAAAGAGAAGCAGCAAGAATTGGAAAGTCAAAAGGCGATAGTCAAAAACAAAAAGTTGAAATCGAAAAGCCAGAACCAACTATAGTTGCTCAACAAAATAATAACGCCAAACCCCAAACTGCAAACAATCAGTTCAGTAAAGAACTTCAAAAGCTAAAAAGAACATTTGAAAAATTAGAAGGTGATATTGCTAATTTGAACAACAAGAAAGCATCTATTGAAAATGATTTAGGGAATCCAGATAATTATGCAGATAGGACTAAATTTGTTGCGTTGGAAGCTTCATACAATACTGTAAAAACAGAATTAGCAACTGCTAACAAACAATATGAAGAACTATTTGAAAAAATAATGGAATTAGAAGGCTAAACACTTGCTTTGTATAAAGCTGATTTTTTGATGTAGTGTTTATCGGGCGAAAAAATAAAGAAACAAGAACCGCCTTTTATTGAATTAACAATTGGTTCGCAAAGTTCCATTGGCACAGCAGGGCAGCCCTGGCTGCGACCTAATCTGCCAAATTGATGAATAAAAGATTCACTAACGTAAGAAGCCCCGTGTACTACAATGCCTCTATCTTCAGCAATATCATTTATGCCCTTTTCGGCACCTTTTAGCTTTAGCGATAAGCCGTGTGCACCTTGATAAGTATCTGCTGTTAAATAAAATCCAAGGCTAGATTGATATGAGTTTAATTTGTTGGAAAATGATTTTGCAAATTCATCACCAGAATTTTTCCCATGTGCTACATAGGTGTTAAACAATAATTTTTTGTTCTCTATATCAATAATGTAAAGCCTTTTTGCACTGGAAGATTGAGATAAATCTGCAATTGAAAGTAAGTTGGGTTTTTCTATATGCTGCTTCTTTGATAACGCATTTCTCTCTGCAATTGCTTTATCAAAAATAGTTTTACTTAATCCAAGTTTTGATAGTTCAAGTTCTTCATAAAGTGAACATTCTTTTGCAGGTGTTATAGCAGTATTGAATTCAATGTGTCTGTTTGTGCTAGACGTAGTTATAAATAGCAAAACAAATAGTACGAATTTAATTCTTGTTTTATAAAAAGAAATCTGCATAGGGATAATACGAGTTTAACATTAAACAAAGAATGCAATTTATGTTTTGAAAATTAAACGTTTTGTTAAAGTTGCGATAACGACTATCAGCATTATATAAAATTGTAATTTTTTACTGATGAAATTTTTTTCAATTCGAGTATTTAAAAAAAAAATGAGGTTGTCTTGTTTTAAGACAGCCTCATTTTTATCTGTAAGATTCACTGATAAATTAGTTCATCATTTCAACGCTTCTATTAATAAAGTTAGTTAAATCTCCACCTTTTAATAAACCTTGAGAAAGCAAAGCAAGGTCTGCTAAGTTTCTTACTTGTTTTTGTTGCTTTTCAGTATCTGTTTCTTTTAATAAAGATTGATATAATGGGTGGTTACCATTTACAGTTAAAGTAACTTCATCTGGCATACTACCATAAAAACCCATCATTCC
>CAZTOP010000115.1:0-4257 GCA_964615145.1 uncultured Chitinophagaceae bacterium | reverse complement strand
AATATTAAAATAAAGTTTTCAATGAATTATTTGAGCATAAGTTGGATTTTTTTTAAATAAAAAAAGGTAGTCTCAATTTTTTGAAACTACCTTTTTTCTTAAATAATTTTAATTATCAATCTACCCAATCTGCTACAAATAAGTTTGTATCGTGCGTATCATTATTATTTCTATTGCTAGAAAAAACTATTTTTTTCCCGTCTGGGCTAAACATAGGGAAAGCATCAAATCCTTTATCACGACTAATCTTCTCCAAGCCGTTTCCATTAATATCTATTAAATACATATTGAAAGGAAATCCTCTTTTATATTCGTGGTTACTACAGAAAATGATGTGTTTACTGTCTGGGGTAAAATTTGGAGCCCAATTTGCATTTCCCAAATTAGTTATTTGCTTAGCATTTTTGCCGTCAGCATCAGCTATCCAAACTTCCATTTTAGTTGGAGCTACTAATCCATCTTGCAGTAGTTGTTTATATTCTTTAACTTCCGTTTCTGTTTTTGGGCGACTAGCTCTCCAAACAATTTTTTTTCCATCAGGACTAAACCAAGCACCACCATCATAGCCAAGTTCTTTGGTAATACGCTTTACTTTAGTAGTTTTTAAATCCATAACATACAAGTCTAAATCACCGTCTCTTGTAGAGCAAAAAATCATTTTCTTACCATCTGGTGATAGGGTTCCTTCAGCGTCATATCCATTTGTTTTAGTTAACTGTTTTACAATCTTTCCATTCAAATCTGCCATAAAAATATCATAGCTATCATAAACAGGCCATATATATTTATTACCATATTTTGCTCTGTCTACTGCAGGGGGGCAACTGTCAGCTTTTAAATGTGTGCTTGCATAAATTATGTGTTTGCCATCGGGCAAAAAGTAACTACAAGTGGTTCTTCCAAGTCCGGTACTAGTTAGTTTATAGTTAAAAGATTCCTCAGTATCTGTTGGAACTTTCCCAATAAAAATTTGATCGCAAGTTAAACCTTCTTTAGCGTTTGTTCTCTGGAAGGTAAGGTATTTACCATCATAACTCCAATAAGCTTCTGCATTATCGCCTCCAAAGGTTAGTTGCCGAACATTTTTAAAATGTTTTTCATTTGCATAATGCAAAGAATCGGTTGGGGGAAGTGTTTTAAAAATACTTACTTTATTAAAACTAAAACTTGCCGTTAAGGCTAATGCCGAAATTGAAGCGATTAATATTTTCATATTGCAAAATAAAAAGTAAAAAACAAAACAATAGTCATAGACAAGTAAAGTTATTGTTGGTTTTGACCTTTGAAGTAATCATGAAATTAAGTTCTATCATTACATTTCACCAGAGTATGTTGATTCTTTTATAAATCAACTTTGAAATTATTTTGTTTAAATAACAAACAATGAGATGACAAAAATCCAATATATTGATGCGATAAAAATTCAGATATTAAAAAAAATTACAACAAAAAAGTTGAGGGAGATAGAGACAATTCAAGAAGACTGAAACTTTTAGTTGTAGTTGATTTGTTTGAAAAACTTGTTTTCGTGAAAATAATAACTTAAGCAACTTTTAAGGTTTTGTTTTTTTTATTTTTTGAATTGCTTAACTTCACCTATAAAACATATTTTTATGAAGAAAATTTACCTGCTTTTTTGCTTTAGTTTTTTAGTATTAATAGCAAAAGCTCAGTTCCCAGCACCATATTGTGCAGAAGATTATGTAACTAATGTTGAGCCAATCACTCTAGTGGTTATGGGTAATATTAACAATGCATCATCTGATATTACTGGGGGTAGTCCACACGAAGATTATACTTCTATAAGTACAACTGTTACTCAAGGAGTAGCTTACAGTATTACAGTAAAGGGCAATACCGATGGACCATATACAGACTATATTAGTGTATTTGTAGATTGGAATCAAGATGGTGATTTTGATGATGCTGGCGAAACATATAATATCGGTACTATTTTCTCTTCTACTGGGTTAGATTCTAAATCGGTTACGGGTTCTATACAAGTTCCTTTGACGGCTATTGTTGGCTCAACTAGGATGAGGGTAGCTAAGCATTACGACAGCTACCAACTTCCGTGTAATGCTGGAGGATTTGGAGAGTATGGAGAGGCGGAAGATTACACTTTAAATGTTGTGGCATCACCAAGTTGTACTGGAACGCCACCAATAGCAATTGCATCAGGTCCTGCTTCATCCTGCTCGGACAGCTTAATTGTTGTTTCATTAAGTGGTATTACAGCTGGTACAGGCTTAACATTTCAATGGCAATCGACTACTTTAGCTGGAACAAATTGGTTGCCAGTAAGTGGGGCTACTAGTGCTATTGCAACTATAACACATCCTGCAGGGGGGGCAAAATACAGGTGTATGATTACTTGTACAAGTTCTACACAATCCAGTATTTCTACAGAAATTACAGTACAATCTATTAATTGTGCACCACCAATAAATGACGACCCCTGTGATGCTATTACATTGGTATTAGACGGTCCTTCTGATTGTCAAAACACAAAATATGCTACAAGTAATAATGATCCAACATTTAATTGTAGTACACCCAATAACACAACTTGGTATAAATATACTCCAACTACAACTGGCTTAGTCCAATTTACATTTAAAGCACCAATGGCAGGAGATACTTTATTGGGATGGCTTGGTGTTTATACAGTTTCTGGTGCTTGTCCTGGTGGCTTAACATTTACAAACGAAACAGCCGCTACATTAGGCAATTGTAAATCTTTTGGTAATCCTGGTGATTCCACTACAGTTTTTGCTGCTAACTTAACAGCAGGCATAGAATATTATTTTATGGTTGATGGGGTATCTGGAGCAATGGGCAACTACTGTATGTCAATACAAACACCACCAAACCCACCTACAACTTGTGCAACACTTTTATCTCCTACAAATGCTGCAATTGATATAAATGCACCTATTGCAACAATTAGGTGGTCACCTGTTGCATTAGCCACTAGTTATGATATTTATTTCGGAACTACTAATCCTCCGACTATAAAAATAGGTAGCTCAGGATTGGATAGTAGTAATATTACAGGGTTGTCTTATAATACCACATACTATTGGTATATAGTTCCTATTAATACTGGTGGTGCTCCTACTGGTTGCGATGCCAATACTTACTCTTTCACAACTATGGCTCCTCCACCGCCCCCTGTTAATGATGATTGTACAGGAGCAATTGCTATTACTGCTGGAACACCAGTAAATGCTACTACCATAAGTGCAACACAAACTATGGCAGGTGAATTATGTAATGGATTTACTGGAACGGCAGATGATGATGTTTGGTTTACGTTTACTGCTGTACAAAATGGAGATGCTACTATTAGTTTAATACCTTCAAATGGTTCCAGTTTTGATGCAGTTGTAATAGCTTATTCTGGCAGTTGTGGTTCATTTACTACTATCGGCTGTGCTGATAGTGGTGTAAGTGGTGATCCAGAAACAGTTAGTTTAACTGGCTTGAATGCAGGCGAAACTTATTACTTTAGAGTTTATAGCTATGGTTCGTCTATTACTTCTCAAGGGAATTTTACAATCAATGCATCAGGGTCAGCTTTACCGGTTTCTATCACTAAGTTCAGCGGTGTCAGAAAAGGAAATGAAAATTTATTGGTTTGGACAACAGCATCTGAAAGTAACAATAAAGGTTTTGAAATACAACATAGCTCAACTGAAAATAATTTCTTACCAATTATATTTATTGAAAGTAAAGCAACCAACGGCAATAGTGCAACCATTTTGAATTATCAATTTACTGATAACAAACCTTATGTTGGTAATACATTTTATAGGTTAAAACAAATTGACATTAATGGTAAAGCATATTATAGCAATATCATTTCTATTAAAGGCGATAAAATATCTAAACTTGTTATAACCGATATTTATCCAAATCCTGCAAGCAAATTATTGAATATGACAATAGCATCTCCAACTGATGAAAATGTTCAATTAGTTATAACTGATATTACTGGTAAAATTTTACAAAAACAAGCTGCACAATTAAATACAGGAAATAACAACTTACACCTTCAAGTTGATGCTTTAGCAAGTGGTACTTATATGCTACAAGTCATTTGCAACAACGGCTGCAATAGTTCTGTAGTAAAGTTTGTGAAACAATAAATACGATGTTACACACATAAAAAAAGAGATTCTGCAACTACAGGATCTCTTTTTTTAGACAATGTGGTAAAAAACAGTTGGTAAAATTGGCTGTAAATTAATACCA
>CAZTOP010000114.1:0-4442 GCA_964615145.1 uncultured Chitinophagaceae bacterium | reverse complement strand
ATTTATTGTTTGGGGCTTTATTGGTTGCAAAATACCAATATCCCGACTTACACACAGCCCCTATTTTGCAAGATTTAGAGCGTATTAAAAAAAATATATGGCTTGAATTAAATAATCATTTGACTCCGTTGGAGCAAGCCAATGTGTTGTGCAGCATTTTGTATAATTACTACCAATTAAGTGGCAATGAAGTTTCATACGAAACACCTAACGATTTTTTTATTAATAAAGTTCTGGAAAGTAAACGTGGCAATGCCATTAGCATAGGTATTTTGTACCAAGTAATGTGTGACTTATTAGATATTAATGCCAGTATTATCAATATTCCTAAGCAAATGATTATTGCATTTTATCATACAGATTTTTATGCAGATAAAAGCAATGAAGATTCTAGAGACAAAATACACTTTTATGTGGATGCTGTAAATGGACAAGCATATAGCTATTTAGACATTCAAAAATATTTCAAACGAATTAATATTAGCCCAACAAAAGAGCATTTTAAACCTTTATCGCATAAACGCACTATACAAATATTGCTTGAAGAAGTAGGAAAGTGCTTTTATAACTCCAATTTAGAAGATAAGAAAGAAGAAGTTACAGCTTTGGCAAAACTACTTCAATAGAAAATTAACTAGTTATATTAAGGATTAGGAAAAATAATAATAGTAGTAGAACATACTAAACATAAAAAACTAACCAACCCTTATTGATGTAATAGAATATTTATTGCCTGAATTTTTTAAAATTAGTGTAAGGTTCGTATTTTTTACCTTGCCTTCTAATTTGCCAGTAATGTACATAATTGAACCTGCCTCTCGTTTAGATGTAAGTTGAAATGTTTTAATTCCCATTTCATCATAAAACGACTTTAATGCAATGGTAGCTTGGTTTTTGCCCATATTTTTCATTTCGTCTTTCTCGGGCAAAGTAATATCCACAAAATTGTCGAAATATTGAGCAACCTCTTGCGACGACCCTTTTTTTAAGGCATCAATGATTTCATCAGGTGATCCAAAATTGTCGGCAGACATTAAGATGAAGCTAAGTCCAAGTAGTGCAAATATTTTTTTCATAAAAAAAATTTAGATTTATTAAAGCTGCATTAACACTTCCAAAATAATGCCAAATGTAATTAAAGTAAAAAGTAATAACATTAACTTGTCTTAAAACTTGGGTGAAATCTATTCAATGTTTCTCTTAAAAAATCTCTATCCAAATGAGTATATATTTCAGTTGTGGTAATACTTTCATGCCCAAGCATTTCTTGTACTGCACGTAAATCGGCACCCCCTTCTACTAAATGTGTGGCAAATGAATGTCGAAATGTGTGCGGAGAAATTACTTTAGTAATTCCTGCTTTTAGAGCTAAATCCTTAATGATATAAAATATCATTACTCTTGATAAATTTTTTCCTCTATTGTTTAAGAATAATAAATCCTCAAATCCATTACTAATTTTAATATGATTTCTTATTTCATTTTTATAAATAGTAATAAACTTAATAGCATCTCTACCAATTGGAACCAATCTTTCTTTGTCTCCTTTTCCAATAACCCTTATAAAACCAACATCCAAGTATAAACAGCTAATTTTTAAATTAACCAGCTCACTAACTCTTAATCCACAACTATACATTGTTTCTAAAATAGCTTTATTCCTACCACCATTCACATTGCTCAGGTCTATGGCTGCTATTATTTTTTCAATTTCTTCAAAACTAAGAGTATCAGGCAAAGAACGTTTTGTTTTAGGAGCTTCAAGCAAAACAGATGGGTCTATTTTTGATATTTGTTCTATTAAGCAATACTTATAAAAGCCACGAATTCCGGATATTATTCTAGCTTGTGATGTTGGCGTCATCCCTAATTCAGCAATCCATTTTACAAAATTTTGTAAGTCTTTTAATTCAATTTCATCTGGATTTTTTTTACAATTTGTGGCTAAAAGAAATTCTGTTAGTTTTTCCAAATCTCTCAAATACGCCTCTACAGAATTATCGCTCAAAGATTTTTCGAGTTGTAAATAAGCTTTAAAGCCTTTTTTATATGGTTGCCACATAAAAGTTGTTTAATTAAATAATAAGTAATCCAGCTTTATGTAAAGTGTTAATAGGTTTATTATCCCAAAATAATTCAAAATCCTCTAGTCCAAAAGATTGATAATTATCTTGTAACTCCTGTATTGTAAAAGTTTTGGTATTGTTAATATGTAATAGTTTTAATATTTCTATCAGCCAGTTACCTTGTTCTGGCGTTAAAGAAATATTAATCGTTTCTCTTTTAGTTTCAAATGTTAAAGAAGCAATCTGCCATTGTACACCTTTTTTAGATTTTGAAATTATTTCAATTTTGGGCATATTACCAATAAAAATAACCTTAGAACTAGATTTATAATTATACAACTCAGGTTCAATTAAGCAAGTTGTAATATAATCTGGTGCGATACTTGTTTTAGGTATTTTAAAATCAAACCACTTGCTCAATGGATAATCCAAACAAGTTCCGTGCATATAATTGAATAAAGACTTTTTTAACCCAAAGCTAAAACTATTATGGTCAATCCCAGTATCATCTATATAATCAATATCATTATTTGCGAATGCTCCAACTTTTTCTGAAACTTTCTTTACATTATATTTTTCTGGCTCCAAACCAATGGGGCTATGAGCAGTCATTGCAAATTGATGCCAAAAAGCAGATTGCAATATTCCTGCTGCAAACATTTGCCTAACCATTTCTAAACTATCTATAGTTTCTTGTATTGTTTGTGTTGGAAACCCATACATTAAATATGCGTGAACCATAATACCAGCTTCGGTAAAATGTTTATTAACTTTAGCTACTTGTGATACAGTAATTCCTTTTTGTATTAGTCCTAAAAGTCTATCACTTGCCACTTCAAGCCCCCCGCTAACACCAATGCAACCAGATTCTTTTAAAAGCAAACAAAGATCTCTTGTAAAACTTTTTTCAAACCGAACATTGGTCCACCAAGTAACTACTAATTTTCTTTTGATAATTTCTACTGCTAAGGCTCGCATTAATGCGGGCGGTGCTGCTTCATCAACAAAATGAAACCCTCTTTCACCAGTTTGTTTTATTATCAACTCCATCCTATCACAAAGCAAGCTAGCTGTAATAGGTTCATATAATTTTATATAATCTAAGCTTATGTCACAAAAAGTGCATTTACCCCAATAACATCCGTGTGCCATTGTTAGTTTATTCCATCTGCCATTACTCCAAAGGCTGTGCATTGGGTTAATCATTTCAATGGCATTAATATATTTTTCTAACTGAAAGTCACTATAGTCAGGGGTTCCAATCTGTCCCTGCTTATAATCTACACAATCTTTATTATTGATGTATAATACTTTATTGTCGATTAGCAAAAATGTTCTTTTTAGTTCATCTATTTTTTTATTGCCTTCAATAAAACTCAACAAATTTTCAATCGGAGCTTCACCATCATCAAGCGTTATAAAATCAAAAAACTGAAAAACTCTTTTATCGTTTAAAGAACGTAATTCAGTATTCGGGAAACCACCACCCATCGCAACCTTAATATTGGGATAATTATTTTTTATGTGCTGTCCACATTTAAATGCTGCATATAAGTTACCAGGAAATGGTACAGAAATACAAACTAATTTAGGAACCGTAGCTTGCAGTTTATCATCTAAAATTTTTAATAAAATTTCATCTACAAAACTCAAAGGTTGTAACAATGCACACAACAACTCATCAAAACTATTCGCACTTCTACCAAGTTTTTCTGCATAACGGCTAAAGCCAAAATGAGGATCTATGCAATTTTTTATAAAATCAGACAAATCTTCTAAATACATTGTAGCTAAATATTTAGCTTTATCTTGAATACCCATTGTTCCAAAAGCCCAAGTTAAATCTTCTAATTGACTAAACCTTCCTGCTTCAGGCAAAAAATTTCTTGAAACAATTGTATGAGCTAGTGAGGCATTTTTCCCCTGCAGAAAAAAAATAACATCGTCTATAGAATGAATGTACGCTTGTTGCAAAGAATAAATTCTTTGTATATTTTCATCGTTACTAGTACAATCATATGAAAATATCTTACTCAAGCCTTCTTTACAAAATATTTTATTTGTTACTTCAATTCCCAGGTCTGCCTGGAATGAAGAAATATTTTTAGTATTCAAAAAACCCTTGAGATATGCAGTTGCAGGATATGGTGTGTTTAGCTGTGTAAACGGGGGCGTCAATAATAAAACAGTTGCATTCAAGTGAATAGTATTTAAAAGCGAAAATATTCTTTAAAATCAAAATATTTTAAATATTGGTTTACGCGAGTGATAAAATAAAAAAAGTCTCGATAAAATCGAGACTTTGAATTCTATTTCCTTTGTGTAAAGAATTACTTCTTTTTTGCAGGAGCAGCTTTTTTTGCAGGAGCAGCTTTT
>CAZTOP010000113.1:0-4502 GCA_964615145.1 uncultured Chitinophagaceae bacterium | reverse complement strand
TTTGCCGACCTGAGTGGCGACCAGTTTTATGCCCATAAAACCTTTACAAATTTTGAAGGAACAATGTTTGAACGCCAAGTGGCACATGGCTATTTTATAATGAGTGCAGCTGCAGGTTTATTTGTTGATGGCAGTGATTTAGGCCCTGTGTTATTGAACTATGGTATCGATGAATTACGCTTTACAAAACCTGTTTATGCTGGTGCTGAAATTTATATACGTTTTACCTGCAAAGAAAAATTACCACAAGACACCAAAGATGAAAATGATATACCAAAAGGCATTGTAAAATGGCTGGTTGAAATGATTGATGAAACTGAGGAATTAGTGGGCGTGGCTACTATTTTAACAATGGTGAAGAGGAAGTAGTTTCTTTCGTCACTGCGAGGAACGAAGCAGTCTCATTAAACTCTAGCATCAACCAATACAAAAGATTGCTTCGTGCCTCGTAATGACTTTAAAGTTTATTTTAGAATATGATAAAGCCCTTACAAATAACAGGAACTGTATATATTCTTACTAATAAGAACAACACTGTTTTATATACAGGCGTTACTTCTAATTTATTTGTTAGAATGCAACAACATATTTCAAAATATTATCCAGATAGTTTTACTGCTAAATACAATGCAACGAAACTTATTTATTATAAACAGTACGAAACAATAGAATTAGCAATTGCAGAAGAAAAGAGAATTAAAGGAGGCAATCGGCAACAAAAAATGGATTTAATAAATAGTATAAACGCTAATTGGATTGACTTGTGGTTAACAGAAGTTTCTAAATGGTAATTCAAATTGCTGTCACTGCGAGGAACGAAGCAGTCTCATTATACTCTGGCATTATCCAATACAAAAGATTGCTTCGTGCCTCGCAATTACTTTATAGTTTTTGTATTAATATTGTTTGTTGCTAAAAGCAACATAACAGTGCTAATCGGCTACAAGCCTCGAAGAGAGAGGTTCATATCTCACGACTTAAAAAGAATATGCACGAAAAGAACATAATTGAAATTAATAAACTCTATGAAAGGATAATTGTTCAATATCCTAATATTGTTTCAAAAAAGAAGAAAAGGGATTTATTTTATATGACTTTCCGACATCAAAATTCAAACTTTCTGTAGGATATAGATTGCATTTTCAATCTTTACAGGTTGAGCATTTCAAATACTTTAAAAATAAACTTTTAAAAAAAATTGAAGAGCAATTTCCAGCAGTTAGATTTTTTTGGAAAACGCAAGAGGTATTTATCTATAGAGAAGAGGATAGCTCTGGATTGTACGTTTCCGAAAAAAAATTAGAAGGATTCTCTGCTATATTCTTTAATATCATAGAATTCATCCATAATGAAACAACACAACTGTCCTGGAAATAAGTAAGATGCTTAGAGACAAGAATTCTGGGAACGAATCCGGATGATGTTTATAAAACAATTCATTAAAAATTATGATCGAGGATACACTCTACAAACCAGAAACTATATTTTTTATAGCTAAAGATTTTTTTGAAAATGCTAATTAGGCTGCAGCTAAACTGCCGAAGCAAAATCAAAATATTTTGACGTTTTATAAGTTAAGCTCCCACGATACTTCCAGATAAATTTAACTTATAACCTTAGTAATACCTAAAATATACTTAAGCTGAATTTAGCCCTATCAAAGGTGTTAGTATTACTAAAATAATATTTATGTTTGATTCGTTTAAATATTTATGGAAATTAAAAAAGGTAATATAGACTTTGTAGAAAAAATTTTAACAGCTTGCTACAACAGTAATAAAGATGATTTATTTGTAATGAGCTTAATGCACCAGTACGAAGACAGAGGCTTTTTAACTAAGGGGCAATTGCAAGGATTGTTTTACAAAGCAGAAAAAGTTGAAGATATACCTGCAGGGCTATTAGCCACATTGCAAGCTACTTTATCTAAGCTTCCAACACGCGAGAAAAAGAATACACCCATAACAATAAATGTGGTTAAAAAGGATGAAGCAACAAAAGAAAAACTAATTGAAATTTTGGCAAAGTACCCTCAGCATAAAGCTGTACTTGGCATGCAAAACAATTTTAATAAATACGATAAACTAACTGCAACAGAAAAAATGGAATTAGATAGAATGTATAAACTACTACTTAAAAAGTAAACCTTATATAAAAAAAACCATCAAATAAATTTAGAGCTTGAAGTTTTACAATAATTATCTTTAGAATGTCAGGAGCCTATCAATTTTTAACTGAAACACCCTAGCTGACCTAGCATTAAAATATTTGATTTAGTTCCAAATTAAAAAAAATATGTGGTTACCATAAACTATATTTTCAGAAGCAGCTGATATTATTTTATTCTCATCAAAGCCAAATAATCAAACCTAAGTTTTGACCAAAATTATACGAGCTATTTAAAATTTGTTATGTAAAAGGAATTAGTCAATACCAATAAACAAAAAAATAAAAAATCATAAAACCCTTTATTCATAACACTTTCACAGGATTTATAAAAAGTATTATTTTACAAATAAAAAAAAATTTGGCAGATTAAAAAACAACACTACAATTTTGCAATACAATAAAACAAAAAAAATGCAACGCATAAATTTACATATCGAAACAAAACAATGGTTTAGTACACCTATGGTTTACTATACTATTTGCGGGGCACTTTATGTCAATTTATAAACGATAAACTTCATTATAAAACTAAAAGCCTCGCTACAAAAAAGCGAGGCTTTTTTGTTTTTAAATAAAATTTAAAAATGCTAAAACAAATACAACAAAACTTTAAACAACAGATTCATCACAATTACTATAACTCGCCCTCAACAAGTGTGTTTAGTAATGAGCGTAAAAAATATAAACGACCGAAAAGGTGTAAAAAATCTTAGCCAGCTAGTGCTGGCAAGGAGGTATGAAACCCGGTCGAGTGTAACAACAAGACTGGGTTTTTTTATGCCAAAAAACTAATAAAATGAAAACAATTAATAATTTAAAAAAATGGCTACAACTTTCTTGGTTGAAGATTTTAAAAACTAAAGAAGGCATCAGTGAACTTTTTAACAAGGAGAAAATAGCATTTGGAAATCACTACATAGAAACAAGAAATTTATATGTGAATAGATTTAACAGGCAGCCAAATGTGGCAGAGATTACCGATGTGAAACTGAGTACAGTGTTTGATTTGATTAAAAGTAACAAATACGGAAAAGTAAAAAAGATTTTTCAGAGTAATGAATACAACTGGGGTAAAAATGAGATTGAGTATGACAAAACAATCTTTATTCTGAACCATAAAATGATGATTAGCTTAAGCTATGATGATGTAATTATTTACTACCAAAATTCTCAATACGAAAAAGTAAAAGCAATGATTGATGAATTTAAAAATCATAAAGCCGAAAGCAAAGAAGAGGATTATGAAATCAATATTATCTCATTAAATGGTAATGGTCTTGAGCTTAAAACTATCAACATTACACCAACAGAACTCGATTTGGACTTATACTACAACGACGATTTTAAAGCAGTAGATGCAACGATTAAAGAGAGATTGAGTAAGGAAAAAGACAAAGGCATTGTGTTGTTGCACGGTTTGCCTGGTACAGGAAAGACAACCTACTTGCGACATTTAATTGGATCATTAAAAAAGAAAGTAATGTTCGTGTCGCCAAGTGTAGCAAGCAATTTAATGAATCCAGAGTTTATGGATTTATTAATCGACAATCCAAATAGTGTATTGGTTATTGAAGATGCAGAGAATATTATTATGGACAGAAGATTCAGCAGCCATAGCAGTGTAAGCAATCTGTTGAACATTAGTGATGGCTTGTTAAGTGACTGTTTGAATGTACAAATTATCTGCACATTTAATAGTGAATTAAGCTTTGTTGATAGTGCTTTGATGAGAAAGGGAAGATTGATTGCAAAGTACGAGTTTGGTAAGCTTGACGTTGCAAAGGCAAACAAATTAAGTAGTCATTTGGGTTTAGCAAATACCATAACAAAACCAATGACACTTGCTGAAATTACAAATCCTGATGACAATCATTATGAAGCTAAACAACATACTGTGATTGGCTTTAGAAGAGAAATGGTGTTAGAAAATTAATCAGGGTTATTGAGTGGTGCAATGGTTAGCATATCAGATTTTGATTCTGATGATACTGGTTCGAATCCAGTCTCAATAACAAGTAAATGCCACGAATGCACGAATAAAAAAAGTATTTAAATTATGTAAAAATTCTGGCTTTTATGGCTATTAAAATGTTGGCTTTAGCTTAACAGGCAAAGTGCCACACTGTGAATGTGGAGAACAGGGTTCGAGTCCCGAAGTCAACCAATGCGATTTGGTGTAATGGTAACACGGTTTACTTCCTTTTTTTCTAAAAGGTAAACATAAGAAAACTATTTTCAGTTCAATTCTGAAAGTCGCACGAATATTGGTTTGTAGCTCAATGGTTAGATGCACTGCACTTTTAATGCAGGGGTTGTGAGTTCGAGTCTCACCA
>CAZTOP010000112.1:0-4650 GCA_964615145.1 uncultured Chitinophagaceae bacterium | reverse complement strand
CCGTAGCTGTAAAGCAGAATCGAAAGATTCAACTTCAATAAAACCACTGTTAAAAACGGGAAGGCGAAGTGAATGCTAAAGTCAGAAGACCTGCCAAAATCTCAATTATTCACGGCTTTCGGGCGAAAGGCATGGAATTTAAGAGGCTTATTTAAGTCGTTTATATTTCTACGTTTTAGTTTTCTCGAAAGCTCATTGTTTCACATCAAAAACAAACAACAATGAGCAAAAAAATTTTCACGCTTATTGCAGTAGCTGCATCAATGAATGCACTTGCACAAAAAGACACATTAAGATCGACGAATCTTGATGAAGTAACTATTACTGCCACCAAGTTTCCAATTAAAACTTCGGCTACAGGGAAAGTTGTTACCATTATAACACAACAACAGTTAGAGCAAAGTGGGGGGAAGGATTTGTCGCAAATTTTAGCCGAGCAAAGCAGTTTAATTATTAGTGGGGCAAATAGCAATGCATCAAAGGATAAAACAATTTATCTGCGTGCTGCAGATGCCAGATACACTTTAATTACTATTGATGGTGTTCCTGTTAGTGACCCAAGTGGTGTTTACAGCAACTTTGATATCAGAAATCTTTCGGTTAATCTGGTAGAACGAATTGAGATTTTAAAAGGCAGTCAATCCACTTTATATGGTAGCGATGCCATTGCTGGTGTCATCAACATCATTACAAAAAAATCTACATCTAACAAACAAATCACAACAAATGGTTTGTTGAGTTACGGCAGTAATAATAGCTTTCGTGGAAATATTGGTGTTGCAGGAAAAACAAATGGAGTAGATTACAATGTTGGTTACAGTTACAATAAAACTGATGGTATTAGTGAAGCTGTTTCCACAAATCCAAATGCAGATAAAGATGGATTTAAGCAAGAAGCCTTCAATGCCAACTTTGGTTTTGCTGCAACAAAGAACATTGCTGTGAAACCATTTTTACGCTATGGATATATAAAAGGCGATATTGATAATGGTGCTTTTACAGATGGATTGAACAATGTATATTCTCAAAAAAGCTTTCAAACAGGTGTTAGGAATGAGTTGAGTTTTGGTAAAACAAAATTGAACGTTTTATACAGTTATAATAAGATAGAAAGATTGTATAATGAGGATTCCCGTAAAAGCGAAAATGGATATGAATATTATACAAACTCATCTTATTCAGGAGCAGAACATTTTGTAGATATATATAGTAATTTTTCTATTTGTAAATCAACCAAACTTACTGTTGGTGTGGATTACAGAAATTCTAATACATCTCAAAATTATTTTTATTCAGATGCTTGGGGTCCTTATACATCAAGCTATAGCAGTGATAGTGTGAAGCAGCATCAAACAAGTGTATATGCTGCGTTTAATTATGCTGATAAATCAGGGTTTAACCTGGAATTTGGAGGTAGATACAATAACCATTCAACCTATGGAAGCAATGGCGTTTTTAATTTAAATCCTTCATATCAGGTAACAAACGATATTAAAGTTTTTGCTAATATTTCATCTGGATACAGAACACCAAGTTTAGATCAATTATACAGTCCTTATGGCGGCAATAAAAATTTAAAACCCGAAGTTTCTGTAACAAGCGAACTTGGTTTAGAACATTATTTTGATGATAAAAAAATTAAAACTCAGTTTGTTGTTTTTTCAAGGAACATTAAAGATGTTCAAATTTATTATGCAGGAAAGTATTTGAACAGAGATGAGCAAAAAGATTTAGGTATTGAGTTTGAAACATCTTTTCAACTTGAGAAAAATACAACACTTAAAACCTTTTACACTTTTGTTGATGGTACTATTAATACAAAAAATGGAGCAGGGAAAGATACAAGTTTTCACAACTTACTTAAAAGACCAAAGCATAGCATTGGTATAAATCTGTCAACAAAAATTACCAGCAGATTTTCTGTGTCAATCAATGCTATATGGCAATCCCAAAGAAATGATGCTTATTACGATAATTCAACATTTAAAACAGTACAAACAAAACTAGACAATTATGCTTTGCTTGATATTTATGCTGAATATGCTTTCTATAAAAACAAACTAAAAGCATTTGTTAATGCAAGAAATATAGCCGATGTAAAATATACAGAAGCTAGTGGTTACAATACTTTGGGCAGAAATATTTATGCTGGAGTTCGATTTAATTTCTAACATAAAACCCGTATAAACAAATAAGCCTCTCAATTTTGAGAGGCTTATTTTCTTAACTATTTTAGTCTTCTTTGTATCTCTGAAATTAAATCTGAATATTTTCTTAAAATCCTATCAACAGGTTCAAAGCACTCATCCATAGTGGCTGTTAAGTGACGTTGCCCGCTGTCTCCGTTACTAGATGCACGGGAGCAATCAGAATCGGCCTTGGAAATTTCACTTTGAATTTTGATATTATAAGAATTATTAGTACCGCCATTTGTAATAATAACCCTTGTTCTAATCATTGAAGAAAAAGCAGATCCCTTATTAAAGGTTTTACCAACCCAATTTGTTTTCAAGTAATTGGTAGAAGCATCTATTGTTTCTATTTCGTCAAATCTCGATTGTATTATACTAACTAATTTTTTCCAAGATTCGGAAGGAGATACATTTCCTTCAGGTATTACCGAAAAGTTTTTGTTTGCTATGCTGCTTTCCTCTGATTGTTGATAAGCCTCATCCTCCTTCATTTTTATTGAATAGGCAGGGTCGGGCTGTTGTACATCAATTTGGTTACACAAGTCGTATCTTTCAGTTACAAATGATGGCTTAACAATTAATACTTCTGTACATTTCCCAAATGGAATTTTGATGGAATAATTGCCTTTACCCACTTCTTTTCCATCAACAAAAATCTTTGCATCTTCTGGTAATACATTAATTTGAATTTTTCTATCCTTTAGTTTTATTTCATCAGAAAAAGGAGGTACTACTTCGGATTCTTTATTGCAATATGTAACTTCATTAGGCATATAACCGGCTTTTTCTACCTTTACAATTACACATTTATCTTTGGGTATGATTACTTGAGCACTGCCATCTGCTTTCTTTTTATCATCAACATAAATAGTTGCATCTTGAGGTATTGTTTTTATTGATACCAGCCTGTCTTCGAGTTTAAACAAACTACTTATTTCTGGCACCTCTTGTGAAGTACTATTAGAGTATGTTTTTGACTGAGAAACAAGCCCTCTTTTTTTTACCTCCACAGTAATGCTTTCACCTTTGTGGATTATTATATTTTGAGGGGTTTTACCTTTATCAACATCATTTACAAAAATGGAAGCATCGGCTGGAGATGCATTAATTTGCACAATTCTGTCAACTAATTCTATTGTTTCATTTGGCTCGCCATCTTTCTTTCTCAGAAACGTTTTTTGTACAGGTACAAATCCTTCTTTTCTGGCCTCAAGAACAACTGGCTTGTCTTTTTCGAGCTTAAGTTTTACAGTACCTGTTCCTACTTTAACGGGGGTAGCTCCAAGAGAAAGGTTATAAATATCCGCATCTGGAGGGGTACTTGTTACAGATAATTCTTTTTGGGCAATAGCAAAAAGGGGGAGTGCTAGTAGACTTAAGAAAATTTTTTTCATAAAATGTGTTTTGGTATAGCTTGTGATACAAATATAGTGGTCTAATAAATTGAAACATTTATTATAAAATTGGCGTTTTATATTTAATAAACAATAATTCTAGTTACCATAAATAGCAACTTCATTAACACCTTTATCATTTTTAACACCTCTATACATTCCTGCACTATTAAACAACATTGAGAAATTGCCATGAACATCTACACCAATCATTCCTCCTTCACCATCCATATTTTTTAATTTGTGCATCACAGTTTCTTCTATTGCATCTTGCAAAGTCATTCCTTTGTATTCCATTAAGCAACTTACAGTGTGTGCTGCAACAGCTTTTATAAACGGTTCGCCGTGACCTGTGCAACTAATTGCACAAGTTTGGTTATTTGCATAAGTTCCTGCACCAATAACTGGGCTATCACCAATTCGACCATATTTCTTATTGGTCATTCCTCCTGTGCTTGTTGCAGCAGCAATATTACCATTAACATCACAAGCTACAGCACCAACAGTTCCAAATTTTTTATCTCTCATTAATTCATCTAAATGATGGTGTGTATGGTCTAAAGAGTAGTTGTCAGAATCTCTTAAAGACTTCCATTGATCGTATCTAAATTGTGAAAAGAAATATTCATCTGGCTCTAATTTGATGCCTTGTTTAATTGCAAAATCGTTTGCTCCTTTTCCACTTAAAAAAACGTGATTACTATGTTGCATAACTTCATTTGCCAGCACAACAGGATTTCGAACACTTCTAACACCAGATACAGCACCAGCTTCTAAATCAATACCACTCATTATGGCAGCATCCATTTCCTGTACACCCTTTTTTGTAAATACACTTCCTTTACCTGCATTAAAAAGCACGTTATCTTCTAATACTACAACTGCTGCTTTCACTGCATTTACAGCGGTTCCTCCTTCTTCTAAAACGGCATAACCAGCATCAAGTGCTGTTTGCAATGCATCTAAATATGCTTTCTCTAATTCAGGAGTCATATCTTCTTTTAAAATAGTTCCTGCTCCACCATGAATACAAATTGTTATGTTAGACATACGAACGTTTGTTT
>CAZTOP010000111.1:0-5527 GCA_964615145.1 uncultured Chitinophagaceae bacterium | reverse complement strand
GTTCCTGCTCCACCATGAATACAAATTGTTATGTTAGACATACGAACGTTTGTTTATTTTATTGGTTATAAAATTATGGTATAAATTAATTTAAACTGATTGGAAATTATCCAATCAGCTTTTCACATTCAATTAATAATTTTTCTTTGTTAATAGCAGCTGTTCCTACTTCTTCACAAACTAAACCACCAGCAATATTTGCCATTTCGGCTGCAAGGTGAATATTTTTTGTAGTAGCAAAAACCAAAGATGCAACAGCAATTACAGTATCCCCTGCACCGCTAACATCGGCAATGCTTCTGATGTGTGTTGGTATAATATTACAATCGTTTTTATCATTGTAAAAAACACCTTTTTCAGATAAAGTAATGAAAGAAATATTATGCTGTAATTTCTCTTTTAATTGCCAATGGATATCTTGTAAAATATTTTTATTAATATCATCTAATAACACATTTAATCCTTCTTTTACTTCAATTAAATTGGGTTTAAAGATATCTACACCAACATAGCTGAAAAAGTTTTTTCGTTTGGGGTCAACGGTTGTTAAAATATTATTTTGCTTGCACAATGCAATTGTTTTTTCTATAATATTTTGTGTTAAAACCCCCTTGTTATAATCTTCAAAAATGATGATCTCAGGCTTTTCAGTTGCAATATATTTTTCAATATTGTTTAATAAAATAGTTTCAGTCTCGCCACAAACGTCTGTTGTAATTTCTGCGTCTAAACGCATCATTTGTTGATTACGACTAATTACACGTGTTTTATTAGTTGTAATTCTATCTGCTGCTTGATGAATATATGTTGTGTTGATATTTTGTTGCTCTAAAAGCGATTGTAGTTTTTCGCCTTCTGTGTCTTTACCAATTATAGAAATGATAGAAGTATTTGCACCTAATGCCACAAGGTTTAAAGCAACATTGGCTGCTCCCCCAAGCCTTAACTCATTCTTTTGCAAAGCCACAATGGGTACAGGTGCTTCGGGAGAAATTCGATTTACGTTTCCCCACCAATAAGTGTCAAGCATTACATCGCCAATAACAGCAATTTTTATCTCGGTAAATTGTTCAAAAAGATTCTTAAAGTTCATTGTAGATTGTAAACAAAGTGATGTTCGGGTTTTTAGAATAATCAAAAGTAAATGATTAGCATAATAAATCTAAAACAGAATTAGAATAGATGATATGATGGGGTTTATTCTTACTTTTATTCAATGAAATTTTTCTTGTCAATTCTTCTCTTATTCATATTCCAAATAAGCTTTGCTCAGCAGGCAGATATCATCATTAAAAATGGAAAAATTATTGATGGAACGGGTAATAGTTGGTTTTATGCAGACATTGCTATTAAAGGCGGTAAAATCATTTTAATTCAAAAGAATATTCAATTAAAGGCAATAACAATCATAGACGCAAAAGGCCTAGTTGTTGCTCCAGGTTTTATAGATGTGCATACGCATATTGAAGACGATGAAGTGAAAAATCCATTAGCAACTAACTTCATTTATGATGGCGTAACTACTGTGGTTACTGGAAACTGTGGTTTAAGCAGAGTGGATTTAAAAAAGTATTTTCATTTTATTGATAGCATAAAATTGTCTATCAATGTTGCAGGAATGATTGGTCATAATGATGTTAGGGAATATGTAATGGGTAAAGCCAATCGAGAACCTACTGCTAAAGAAATGCAGCGAATGGAAGACATTGTTACAAATGCAATGAAAGCTGGTGCTGTTGGTTTTTCTACTGGACTAATATACACTCCTGGCAATTATAGCAAAACAGAAGAAATCATCAAACTTGCAAAAATTGCAGCACAATACAATGGCGTTTATGCTACACATATGAGAAGTGAAGGAGATAGCATCAGTTTTGCAATCGAAGAAGCTATTAATATTGGCAAAACCTGCAATATGCCAGTAGAAATTTCTCATTTTAAACTAAGTGGGCAAAACAATTGGGGTCGCGGAAAAGAAACATTAGGCTTGGTTAAAACTGCCAGAGAACAAGGGCTTGATGTAACTATTGATCAATATCCATACACAGCAGCAAGCACGACTATTTCAACTTTATTTCCAGACTGGGCTTTGGCTAATGGACAAGACTCTATCAACGCTAGGCTTAAAAGAACAAAGGATAAAAATGAGATTGCTGATTTTTTAATGATGCGTTTGCAAAAAAGAGGACTAGAACATTTTGATTATGCAGTGGTGGCAAATTATCCAGCAGATCCATCTTTAAATGGCAAAAGCATTCAGCAGATTAATATAATAAAAGGAAGAAAAGATACTTTGACAGAAGAAGTAAATACCATTTTTGAAATAATGCGTAACGGTGGAGCAAGTTGTGTATTTCATGGGATGAGTGAAGATGATGTGCGATACTTTGTGCAATATCCTTTCAATATGTTTGCCAGCGATGGCACCATTAGAGTAATGAATGTTGGAGTACCTCATCCACGTAGTTATGGAACCAATGCAAGAGTGTTGGCAAAATATGTGAGAGAAGAAAAATTAATTTCTTTAGAAGAAGCAGTACGAAGAATGACAAGCTTGCCAGCTCAGAAGTTTAGTTTAAAAAACAGAGGTTTATTGAAAGAAGGTTTTGCTGCTGATATTATTATTTTTAATGAATCTACAATAAAAGACAATAGCACATTTGCTCAACCACACCAGTACAGCACTGGAATCGATTACGTATTTGTGAATGGTAAACTTACATTAAACAAAGGCAAGCATACCAATGAAAAAAATGGTAAAATGCTTTATGGGGCTGGTAAGGAGAATTAGGCTTTTGAGAATAAAAATATTCGGTTCTATTCCACTTATTTAGTTTTAGGGGTTAATAATTCAGAAGCCACTCTTAATCCTTGTTCATCCCCAACAACTTTAGTCATAATTTTTTTAAGACCCATTGGAATACTATCAACTTCATCTGGTGTTAATTGATGTACAACTTCAAAAAACTCATCTTCATCATCGTAGTAACCAATAACTAGTTCATACAAACTGCTTGGGTGTAGTCTTAGCGAAATTTCTCTGTCGTCTTCGTATTGATTTATAGAAACAATAGCCCATTGATCTTGATCAAAAAAGTCAAACCTAACCTCAACGTGTTTATTTGCTAAAAGTTCACGAATAAGACTTTCTATAATATCTGAAGATTTATTTTTTATAAGTTCTTCTATGTTCATTTTAGTAATTTTTTATTAATGATTTGTAGCAAAGTAAATAGTTAGATTCTATTATGTTGAAATTAATAATCAAACTAAAATTTGCATAAAAATTTATTTTTTCATTTTTAGCAGAGATTACAGATAACTCGAAAAAAATCTTTGATTTCTGACTATTTATACGAGCAATTTTCTTCATTATTTTTTCATATATATTTACTTTGTAAAAAATATGCTGTTATGCCTATAAGAATGGTTGACGATCCAAATGATAATTACAGTAATGAAAATGAAAATACAGGTGGTGGTGGTGGAAATAATAGTAGAGGTAATGGGTTGCTACAGTTTTTGCCAATGATAATTGGACTTTTAATTCGCAAACCTATTTTATTGTTGGTAGTAGTAGTAGTTGGTGGCATTATGTTCTTTAAAGGAGGTTGTAATGGTGGTGTCGCTGGTAGTTTAGCTCAATTTGCAACAGGCGGAGTTTTAGACCCTCAACAATATAAAAAAGCAGAGGTATATGAAGCTCTTGATGAAAGTAAAAATGATTTGCCCGAGCAAGTTTCATTATTAAAATATGCCCCCGACCGAAAAAATCAAGGTCAGCAAGGCAGTTGTGTTGCCTGGAGTAGTGCTTATGGTGCAAGAACCATTTTAGAAGCAACTGCAACAGGCGTTAATCCTAATAGCACAGCGTTTAGCCCATCATTTATGTATAACCAAATTGGTTTAGATGGATGCCAAGGAAGTTATATTATTAGAGCAATGGAAAATTTAACAAAGGTTGGAGCTGTTGCCTTTGATGAATTTCCTTACGACGATAGAGATTGTAGTAAAATGCCAGACGGAAGTTTACTGAATAAAGCACAGCAACATAAAATGATTGGTTTTGCCAGATTGAGTGGAGAAGAAAGTACAAATAATATAGACATACACGCCATTAAAGAGCATTTAGCAAAGGATGTTCCTGTTGTTATTGGAATGATGGTTGGCGGTAGTTTTATGCAAAACATGGCAGGTCAGGATGTGTGGCACCCCAATGATGATGATTATAATATGTTGGGCTTTGGTGGTCATGCAATGTGTGTAATAGGATATGACGATAGAAAGGAAGGTGGAGCTTTTCAAATTATGAATAGTTGGGGAAATGATTGGGGAAATAATGGTATTGGCTGGGTTTTGTACAAAGATTTTAAACACTTTACAAAAGAAGCTTATGGACTTAATCCATTGCCTAAAAATGGGACCGCTGTTGTACAAAACTTGTCTTGTGAAATTGGATTAGTAAATGAGCAAAAACAATATATTCCTTTAAAACTTGCTGGTAATAATCTTTTTGAAACTATCAGCCCTATTGCTAAAATGAGCAAGTTTAAAGTAGAGGTAAAGAATAATAATCCTTGTTATATTTATGTACTTGGACAAGAAACAGATGGCAGCAGCTATGTTTTATTTCCATATCCTAGTAAATCAAACCCACAAAAAACAATGTTCTCTCCATATTGTGGCATCACTGGTTATAGGCTGTTCCCTAAAGGGAAAAGTTTGCAGGCAGATGAGGTTGGCAACAAAGATTATATTGCTATTGTTACAAGCAGCCAGCCAATTGATGTGTTTCAGTTAAATGATGCTGTGAATCAAAATAAATCGAGAGGTTTTGCGAATGCAGTAAATGCTGCTATTAAAAGAAACGGTGTCGAAGGTATTAATTTTAGTGCAGGTAATGGCAGCTTTGGATTTTCAACACCTGTTGGCGATAAATCTGCTGTAGCAATGATTGTAGCAATAGATAAACAATAACAAAACCTTAATTATATGCTTTCATATATTTCCAGTTTCTCGGTTTGCCTTCTGCCATCCATTCAATTGCTTGGGTTAATCTTTTTTCCTTTGTAGCTTTAGTTTTAGCCTCATTAAACCAATCAAGATAATCTCGTTTATTGCTTGGGCTAAAATTTTCAAATGTTGTAAAGGCTTTCTTGTTTTTTTTGATAGCAGCAATAATTTCTGCAGGAATAATAAGTTCTTTTTGAATAACAGATTTTGCTTTCACAACTTTAATACCATCATCATTCAGCTTCATTGCTTCTTTTATATAACTCAGAATTTTTTTGTCAGATGGTAAATCCTTTATAGAAGTAATACGCCCTAAATGCCCCATTGAATCTTCAATTTTTGCATTCTGCACTAGCATTGGATCACTCATTAAAGATGCTTTCCAAAAACCAAAAGTGCAATGTTGTTTAAAAGCTGCAAAGCCACACATTAAACCTTTGTATTCAAAACTTGGCATTCCCCATTTTATTTTTTCTTCAACAGTTGGACAAGCCTGATGCACCAATTTTCTTAG
>CAZTOP010000110.1:0-5753 GCA_964615145.1 uncultured Chitinophagaceae bacterium | reverse complement strand
ATAGAATTGCCCCATTCTCCATGCACTGGTACAATTCCTGTAGGGTCATTATAACTGTTGGAACCAAAGGCATAATTCATATTGAGAACCTTGGCAAGCGTATCTATAAAATTTTTAACTTCAGTATTATATCTGTTTCTGGGTACTTCTTGCAAGCAAATAATATCAGGTTTTACAACATTCAAATATTCTTTTAACTTTTGAATATGAGCCCTTGTTCCACCAATTTGTGAGGCATTCCAAGGGTCTGCATCGCCAAAACCAAGTTGAATATTAAATGTTGCACATGTAATGATTGAGTCGTTAAAATTTGCCGAACTAATGTTTTTGAAATAAGTTGTTCTTCGGCTGTAATCTGTGGATGAATTATTCTTTTTACAAGCTGCAAGAATTAAAGCTAATAATATGGTACAAGAAAATGCTAATTTATGAATCATTTGGCAGTTGGTATTTTATCTAAAAATCTCACTTGATAAATTTTTATTTCAGTACTAAATTGAAAACAAATGCAAAGCACTTCGAATGATACAATCAGTAAAAGTATAGTTATGAGTTGCTGCATTGTTATAATTTATTTAATTGATTATTTGTTTCCTGGTCAGTAATTATTGTTAGAGAAATGTTGTTAACAAAATTTAGTTTAGCGAGTTTTTTATATGCTGTAAAAAATGCTTCATCAACTACTTTATGCTTATAAATAATGTGCCAATAGTCTACTTCCTTGTTTTCTTTCTTTAAAAAGCTAAAGTCAAGTTTTTGTATAACTCTTTTAAATTTATTGAGTTTATTTTCATCAACATCCACATAAATAAGCTGTTTACAATAAGCACTACCCTTTGAGAATGGAAAAGAGAAAGTATTACCAGCTAATATAATTAAACTATCCTCCTTTATATCTTTCAGCAATTGTTTTCTTTCTTTTGCAGATAGTGCTCGTACGTTAAAAGAGTTGTTACTTGTTCTGGTAAGTTTTGAATATTTCTCAAAGTACTTATCCATTAAGAAATGATATTTTTTTAGTTGTTCAGTACTATTTTGCTGAACCATTTTATCATCTAAAACTATTGTATAAACATCGCTGTGTAAAATAAAAGGTATATCATACTTTTTAATTGGTATAGAAGTTTCATTTGGCTTTAGCAAAAAAAATTGTTTGCTTGTATGAGGTAATAGATTTTTATAATTCAGTTTAAATCGGTAGTACGATGAATCTGTATATGCTACAATGCTATCGGTTTTAGCAGTAATGAAAAATCGTTTTTCTTTATCAATAATATCTTCAATAGGTTGTTTCCATTGACCATTTTCTAAAATTTTTATTGAAAAGTTAGTATGTGGATTTTGAATATTTTTATCAAAAGCACTTAATGAAATTGACTTTGAGTATTGTATAGTTTTAAGGGTTTCATAACCATCTTTTGTCCAAATCCAATTCCCAACTTTATGAGTGGTATCAGCATTTCTAACCAACCCTTTTGCCAGCAACCCACCTTTGTTATTAAAAAATACTACAAGATTATATAGGTGATCTTTTTGCTTTGAAATAGCATAGTTAATATTTACACCATCTTCTTTATAAACAGCAAACATATTATGACTAATAGTAGGTATAACAATATTAAAAAACAACTTAGCATTGTTGGATAAACTCACAATTGCTGAGTAGTGATTTGTGGTGAAATCGTAATCGTTGTTTTGTAATGTACATTTAAAGACGAATGGGATTTTTTGCTTTGACAAAAAGGTATTAGCAGTTTGAAAATAGGATGAATGTGCACTCTCAATACTTTTAATCAATAACGTATCATCACTATCATTGAACAACCAAAAAGTATCTTGAATTTCTTTTAAAACATCGGAACCTATTAGATTTATGATGGGTAATTTGTGTGTAATTTGTGTTGGCGTAGCAGGTTTTTGAGGTGAAAATTTATAGCTAAACTTACTTATAAGAAATATATTATTGTCGCTTTGGGTTTGTCCTAAAGCTTTTATTGTAATGAATAATATAAGTACTAAAAATATATTTTTCACAACTTAGTGCTTTATTTCGTTATCTAACTCAGCTTCAAAATAAGTATTAAAATGTGCACTTAAAACCAATGGATGCTGAGTCAATTTTTCATACGCTTCAAAGAAACCATCATCAATTAATTTACCACTCTGATGTGTAAGCCAATATCTGTTGCTGCCCATATCTGCTTGAAAATCTATATAGCCTAACGCCTTTGCTTTTTTCTTAAAATCTTCAGCATCTTCAACATTAATTTCTGCATACACTCTATTATCACAAAAAACAATTCTGTTTTTATTCATCATTGTAAATAAATTGCAAACAAAACGAATACAAGTATCGTTGGTAAGTTGCATTACTACTTTATACTGATCCTCAAAGCTGAGTTTGCTTAAATCAATACCACGTTGATGTTTGCTTACTCGTACAGTACCAATTTTTGGATATTGCTTTTCTAATGCTTGAAGAATAGAATCTGTAATTTGATAGGTTGTTCTGTTTTTTGATTTAAATTTTGAATAATCTGGAATAATGGTGTATTGATTTTTCAATACTGAAAAAGGCATTCGGTAATAGCCAATTTTCATCGTTCTTTCATTGGGTTTTAATAAGAAAAATTGCATTGAAAAATTGGCTGGCAGTTTATCATAATTCAAGCCAAAAGCATAATTGGTTGTATCTGTGTAGGCAACAACACTATCTGTTTCTTTGGTTATATAAAAATGCTTCTGATTGTTATCATTGTCAATAATAGGTTGTTTCCATTTGCCATTTTCTAATACTTTAATATTAAAATTGGTGTGCTGACTTGCATTGTCTGTACTTAAGGCAGATAAAGAAATCTCTTTAGAATAAATAACTTCATCAATGCCCCAAGTATCTTTTTTGTAATATTCCCATTTACCCACTTTTAAACTAGTATCTCCATTTTGTATAAATCCTTTGGCTCTTAATTTTCCATCAGGGTAAGTAAGTAAGGCATTACAAAACTTCTTGTCGTTATGTTGTGCAATAGCATAATTCACACTACTGTCTTTACGATAAATAACAGTAGCATTATTACCAACTGTAGGCACAGAAACTTCAAAAGCCAGTGTATGATTATCGGACAAAGTAAGATAGCAAGAAAAGTTTTTAGTAATAAAATCGAAACTGCTGTTTTGAAGTATTCCATTAAAAACCAAAGGGGTATTTTGCTTAGGCAAAAGTGTTTGATTGATGCTAAAAAAATCTCTGTTTGGGCTTTGAACTTTAGTAATATAAACAGTATCATCACACGCATTGTACAACCAAAATGTATCTTTTATTTGCTTGGTAACATTAGTGCCAACAACTGCTTGTACAGGTAAAGTGTGCCATTTGTTTTCAACCAATATGCAAGCTTTAGGAGCATATTTTATGATTGGTGGATTGGGTTTAAACAATGTTTCGTTTTTATCAATCAATGCCCATTTCTTATTTTCGAATTGATACGTATAAATGATGCTAGACTTTTCTGTTTTTTCATACACATATCTTCTCATTTTTTTCAAAGGCTCATAGTAAAACACATCATCTTTACTGAGATCTTCATCCAATTCATATTGCTTTTTAATTGTATTAAAAATGTAATAATTTCTTTTATTTCTAACAACTTTAAATTCCAAATCTCTCCAACTTTCCATTAGTACAGAAAAGTCTTTCGCTTCTTCAATGCTACGGTTATAAAAATCTATAAACTGAACAATGTTTTTACTTTCTTTATTAATAGATTTTTCTTTACTTGGAATATAAATTTCTTGATGTAGTTTACCAGTTTGAGTATTATAAACTTTAGCAGTAACAATATTGTATTCTGTTAAATTCAAAGGCTGATTTTTATTTTCTATAAACTCAAACCGAACGGTATATTGCAGTTGATTTTTTTCTTCATTAACTACATCAACGGCTTGTTGCACCTCTTCATTTAAAATAATTTCAATTGGTTTAAACTCCTTACCATCAATAGTTTCAACAGGTTTAAATGGTTTAAAATTTTCTGAGATATTATTATTGCAAATTCTTACAGCTTTTTGAATAGGCAAATGAAATGTTTGTGTAGAATAAAAATTTCCTGAATTATCGTTTAGTCCTGATTCTAATTTTAGTTTATATATAGGGTAATGTAGTGGATCTTTTAATGAGTTGACATCTAACCTAAAAGCCACAACATAATTATCGCCAATATTGTAAAATTTTTGGCGTAATAATGGCTTCTCCTCAGCACGTTCTTTAGCTTTTTTATTATCCCAAAAAAATAATGTATCGTATCTGTGCTTCCATTGAGATTGTTCCTCATTCACTTTCTTACCCCCTGTTTCCTTGTAAATAACTTGGGCAGTAGAGGGTTTTTCATTCTCATCTACTAAATACATTTTAAGTTTTGGAATTTTTCCAGCACTATTTTTTGTGTGCACATTCACTACAAAAAGATAATAGTTATCGTAGCCACATTGCTGTGCAAATGATTTTATTTGAGTGAAAGTGAAGAGTAAAAAGAGTGTTTTTTTTAGCATAGATTTTTTGACTTTGCAAAAACAAAGCCAAAACAAGATGTAATTATTAAAAAATTACATAAGTAATCTTTACAACTTTTCCATTTCACTTTTCACAAACTCCATCAATGTTTTAATATGATTTGGAGATAGGTCAAACTTTAATCCAGCAGCTTTATACAATTCAGGCAAAGTTTTAGTACCACCTAAACTTAAAGCATTAATGTAATTGTTAATAGCTTGTTCAGGATTTTGTTGGTATTGCATCCACAAACCAATAGCACCAAGCTGTGCAATACCATATTCGATGTAATAAAAAGGAACTTCAAATAAGTGCAATTGTCTTTGCCAGCCAGTTTTTCTGTATCCATCTAAACCACTTGTGTCCATTGTTTCTGTTTTAAATTCATCAACAATATTTAGCCACATTGCAGTTCTCTCTTCAACAGTATGTGTTGGATTTTCGTACACCCAATGTTGAAACTTATCAATAATAGCAATCCAAGGGAAAATAGTGATGACTCTTTCCAATTGATGTTCTTTAGCACGTTTTAAATCGGCTTCATTATCAAAAAAAGAATGCCAGTGATTCATACTAAACAATTCCATTGCCATACTTGCCACTTCAGCAATTTCCATTGGATATTCTTTAAAAGCACTTAACTCTAAATTGTGTGATAAGAAAGAATGAATGGCGTGGCCTCCTTCGTGAACCATTGTTGTTACGTCATCCATTTGCCCTGCTGCATTCATAAAAATAAAGGGTGCTCCGCTTTCTGTTAATGGACAATTATAACCACCCGGTGCTTTACCTTTTCTGCTTTCTAAATCAAAATGATTTAGCTCATTCATCTTGCGTAAGCAATCTGCAAAAAATGGATTCAACTCTTGAAAACAAGCCACTGATTTTTCGTATAAATCTTTACCAGTTGTAAATGGTTTTAATGGCTCTGTTCCAGCAGGTTCAGCTTCAGTATCCCAAGGTCTTAATGTATCTAATCCAAGTTTTTGTTTTTTATTTTGATAAATTTTTTCTACCAATGGAACAATGTGTTGCTTCACTGCATCGTGAAAATTATAGCAATCTTCTTTGGTATAATCGAAACGCCCAAGCTCAACAAACTTATAATCTCTATAATTGGCAAACCCAGCATTTAAAGCTACCTGATGACGTTTTGCAATTAACTCACTATATAAACTATGCAAAGCATCTTTATCAACAATTC
>CAZTOP010000109.1:0-5861 GCA_964615145.1 uncultured Chitinophagaceae bacterium | reverse complement strand
TGCAACCAACAACCCTCGAACAAATTCAAAACTTCAAAGGAAAATATCCCAAACAATTGTGGTATCTATTCTTTAGTGAAATGTGGGAACGCTTTTGTTTTTATGGAATGCGTGGAATGCTAACAGTGTTTATGGTGAACAAATTGGTTGGCTTAAAAATGGATGATGTTGTTGCCAACAAACAATATGGAGCAACGCAGGCTTTTGTGTATGCTTTTACCTTTATTGGTGGATTGTTTGCCGATAAAATTTTAGGGTTTAGAAAATCCCTTTTCTGGGGAGGATTTTTAATGATTATTGGTAGTTGTATTTTGGCAATAAATCCTGCACAATTTTTTTATGTAGGTATTGGTTTCACTATTGTTGGTACAGGTTTTTTTAAACCAAATATTTCTACTATGGTAGGACAATTATATAAAGATGGAGACGAAAGAACCGATGCTGGTTTCTCTTTGTTTTATGCAGGTATAAATTTAGGTGCATTGCTTGGTGGATACATTTGCATTGCTGTAGCCAATGGCGAATTGTGGCAAACACTTGTTCCTCAAAACCTTCGTTGGAACTATGCTTTTGGCTTTGCTGCCATTGTTATGACCATTAGCTTAATTACTTTTATTTATACTAAAAGAACATTGGGACCTATTGGTTTACAACCTGCATCTATAACAGAAAATAGCAGCAAAAAATGGTATGAGTATGTTGTATATCTAGGTTCTCTTGCTATCATTCCTATCATTATTAAAATGGTTTCAAAAACCGAGTACACCGACTATTTTATGTACACCATTGGACCATTAACATTGCTGTATTTAATATATGAATTAACTAAACTAAACAGCAATGAAAGAAAGAAAATGTATGCTGCCATTGCATTTGTTTTCTTTTCTATTTGGTTCTGGGCATTTTTTGAGCAAAGTGGTGGCTCACTAAGTTTGTTTGCTGCAAAGAATTTATCGAATACTGTTTTGGGTGTTAAGCTAGACCCCAATGGCGTCAACAACTCCAGCAATTCATTATTTGTAATTGCATTTGCAGGTTTACTGGGATTACTGTGGCTTTGGTTGAAAGCAAAAAAAGCCGAACCCAACTCTGTAGTAAAATTTGGTATTGCATTTTTATTTTTAGCCGTTGGGTTTTATATTTTTTTCGATTTAAAAACAATGGCAAACAGTGGTGGTGTAACCAGTTTAGGATGGTTTAGTTTTGGCTGGTTTATTATCACTTTTGGAGAACTGTGCTTATCGCCAATTGGTATGAGTTTGATGACAAAACTATCTCCACAAAAACTACAAGGTGTAATGATGGGTGTTTGGTTTTTAGCCAGTGCTTATGGGCAATATGTAGCAGGTATATTAGGTGCTAATATAGCTAGCGATGCCACCACCCTTACCAACCTGCAAGCATTGAATGTTTACTGTAATGGATACAAACAATTAGCTAATTATGCTTTGATTTTTGGAGTGGTTATTATTGTAATTTCTCCCTGGATGAAAAAGTGGATGCAGGAGGTGAGATAGATAAACAGCCAATATTGAGTGTTCTTCACAAACAATTTTACCATAATAAAAATTGTTGCTAGGTTTTGCCATTCCAAAAACAATTTCAACTTTCGGGAAGTTTTAAAATTTCCCAAAAGTTGAAATAAAAAAACCTCGAAGCTTCCACTTCGAGGTTTTTTGTTTATTTCTTTTTCTTCTCTTTCTTTTCTTTTTCCTTGGCTGGTTTATCGCCCACCAACACCCATTCGTAATCTAGTTGTCGTCTGTCAAGATTAGCTGATACAACTAGTATGCTTACTTTATCGCCCATTCTAAATGTTCTGCCACTTCTTTTTCCAACCAAACTATAATCGCCTTCAATCAGTCTGAAATCATCAAAATCGCTTAGGCTAACAATGCTCACCAAGCCTTCGCATTTATGTTCAATGGTCTCTACCCAAAAACCAAATGCAGCCACACCGCTGATAACGCCTTCAAATGTTTGTCCAAGTCTTTCTTTCATAAACTCAACTTGTTTGTATTTGTTGGCTGCACGTTCGCAATCCATAGCAGCACGTTCCATTTGGCTGGCGTGTTTGCATTTTTCCTCCATCTTTTTATCAACCATCACCTTGCCTTCTAGAATGCTTTGCAACACACGATGCACCAACACATCGGGATAACGACGAATAGGAGAGGTGAAGTGGCAATAATGCTCAAATGCTAATCCATAGTGACCAATATTGGTGATGGTATAAGCTGCTTTAGCCATTGTTCTGATACCAAGGGTTTCAAGCACCTGCTGCTCGGGTTTACCTCTTGCATCATCCAGTAACTGGTTAAAACTTTCAGCTATTTTTTGTGGAGAGGAGATATCGAAAGTATGTCCATATTTTTTTGCAAAAGCAATAAAGGGTGCTAGTTTCTTTTCATCAGGAGTATCGTGAACACGATAAGGAAAAGGAACCTCATCGTTCTTCACTTTTACTTTGGCCACAAATTCAGCAACAGCTTTATTAGCAAGCAACATCAACTCTTCAATTAGTTGATGAGCTTCTTTACTTTCCTTAACAACAATACCAATTGGCTTGCCTTTTTCATCCAGTTTAAAACGAACTTCTTTAGATGAAAAATTAATAGCTCCTTTAGCAAATCTTTTGGCACGAAGTGTTTGAGAAATGCTGTTCAATAACATTACTTCTTCTTTATACTCACCATCTTTTCCTTCAATCATTTCCTGCACATCTTCGTAACTGAATCTATGATTAGAGTGAATAACAGTTTTGCTGATAGTTGTTTTTTTAACCTCGGCTTTTGCTGTGATTTCGAATATGGCAGAGAAAGTAAACTTATCTTCTCTAGGTCTTAGCGAACACAATTCGTTACTGATTTTCTCTGGCAACATTGGGTTCACTCTATCTGGCAAATACACTGATGTTGCTCGTTTGTAAGCTTCTTCATCCAATTTGGTTTCTGGAATTACATAGTGACTTACATCGGCAATATGAACACCAATTTCGTATAAATCTTTTTTTATTTTTTTGATGGAAATAGCATCATCAAAATCTTTTGCATCAATAGGGTCAATGGTAAATGTGAGGGTTTCTCTAAAGTCAATTCTCTTTTTAATTTCTTCTTTATCCAAAACTTCTGGTAAGCGTAAAGCTTCTTCCATCACTTCTTCAGGGAAAGAAAGTGGGAATCCTGCTTCGGCTAAAATTTCTTTCATTGCAGCATCATTCTCATCTTCAGGGTTCATTACACTTACAATTTCACCTAAAGGTTTTTTATCGCCTTTCTCCCATTTGGTAAGTCTTGCTACAACTTTTTGTTTGTTGGTAGCTCCATTTAATTTGTCTAAAGGAATATAAAAATCGGGTACTGGTTTATTGGTATCGGGAACGAAAAAAGCGAAGTTGGTGCTTAGTTGAAGATGCCCAATAAATTCTGTTTGTTTACGTGTAACAACCTCTGCTATTTTGCCTTCCTTTCTACCACTATTAAGATTTTCTTTTGTAACCTTTACTCTTACTGTATCTCCATTGAGTGCAGTATTAAAATCGCCTGGGCGAACAATTACATCGCCTCCTGCATTTGGTACAACTACATAACCTAAGCCACTTCGGGTGATTTCTAAAACCCCTTTAATGGTGGATGCTGCAGCAGTTGATGTGTGTTTATTTCTAGTCTTTGATTTAGACATTTGTGTTTTTTAAATATTTAGTAAAACTCCTTTGCTTCTATTAATGCTTGAACTTCTAATTCTTTGGAGATATGAAAATTTGTATGTTTAATTTTTTCAATGATTGGTTTTATAGATGGGATAATCCCATTCAATTTTGCCTTAATGATAATGCCAATTGTTCCTGTGTAGTTTAGTTCAAGATAGCTAGCAATTTTTCTAGCTTTAAAATCATCTAAGATTACTGTACAATTGGGCGTTTCGAGAGCTAAAGCTATGGCACTTGATTCGCCTTTATCAATTTGCATTTCTAAAAGATGTTGCTTTTGTTTATCCTTAACTGCAAGGATTTCGACCCAGTCTGGAAGTGTTTCTCCATATTCAATTGCAATGTCTATTGTTGTATGTATTGTTCCATATAGTTTGTGCAAAATATCCAATTCATCTATATTGTTTAATATGATGAAACAACTTGTGTCAGCAATAATGATTCTATGCGTTTGCAACATCTTTTGATAAATCTATTTCAGGGAAATTGAAAATGGATACATCATACTTGCTAAGTAATTCTGCAAAACTACGTTTACTTATTCCTGCAAGTTCTGCTGCTTGACCCAATGAAACTTTACTTTGTTGATATAGTTTAGTAGCAAGAAGCATAGAAATCTCATTATTATTGATATCAAGAGAATCTGGTATGTTTAATGTGACTGTTTTCATACTTTTCCAAATATAATGAATATAAAAATTAGTCTTCTTTTTTCTCTGTTTTGTTTTTATAATGATTTCTTATGTATGATAGAACCGATGTGTTAAATGCCTCACCTTCATTAAATAAAAATTTATGTGTGATGGGTAAAACATACACCGGAAGTTCTGAAAGTTCTTTATCAAATTTTACGAATCTTACAGCATCTTTTTCTGTTGTTAAAATAATTTTGTTTTCGTGTTCAATACCATCAAACTTCTTCTTGATATTATTCAAATCATCAATATTAAAAATATGATGGTCATTAAAATTAAGCTGATAGTATGTATGGGCTTTGTTGTGTAAATAGTCTTTTAGGGGTTTAGGATTTGCAATGCCACAAACCAATAGCACTTCTTCTTCTCCTGTAAAATCCCAGGTTTTTTGTCTGTCGAAAATATGATATGGAGTTCCATAATCTATTGTTGTAAAATAAACCTGTTGACCAGGCCAGGCGTGAATTTCATATAATAATTTCTTTTTTTGTTTCTCATCTAAATCGGCAGGACATTTTGTGATGATAATAATATTAGCTCTTTTGTAAGATTTTCTTTCATCTCTTAAATCGCCAGTCGGCAAAAAAATGTCGTGGGTAAATCTGTTAGCATATTCTGTTAACAAAACATTGAATCCTGGGTTGATTTCTCTGTGTTGAAAAGCATCATCTAAAATAATAGCTTGAAGCGTTGGTTTATCTTGCAGTAAGTGAGGAACAGCAACAATTCTTTCTTCACCAACAGCCACAGCAACCTCTGGGAATTTTAAATGAAATTGCATTGGTTCATCGCCAATTTCTAGTGCAGTTGTAGTAGAGCTTGCTAAAACATATCCTTTTGTTTTTCTTTTATAACCTCTGCTCAAAGTGGCCACTTCAAATTCATCTTTTAAAAGTCTAACCAAATATTCAACCATAGGACTTTTACCTGTGCCGCCAACAGCAAGGTTCCCAACGCATATAATGGGGAAATTAAATGTTGTACTTTTGAGTCTGTTATTATCGTATAAATAATTTCTAATAGCTACCACCAAACCATAAATAATTGCAAAAGGTAGCAGTAGTACTCGAAAAGATTTTAAAAAGAAAGCGTTAAGATTCATAAGTTATTTGTCACAAATGCACTAATATTTATCAATACAACGTGACTTTTGTATTTAATTGAATAACGAAAATAAGAACACGATTAGTAATTCTTGGCATACATCAAAATTCATAAATATTTTGTGGTGTTATGCAACAGCATAAAGGTATATCAAAACTATTAGTATCCTCAATTTTATCTATTGGTTCAAAATAACTAAATCCAATTGTTGTAACATTACTGTTGCATTTAGCTAAAAACTTGTCATAGAAGCCTTTGCCATAGCCAACCCTATAGCCCTTTTCATCACAAACGAATAATGGCACCAAAATTAAATCGATTTCTTTTGCTGGTATTTCTTCTCCAAATGTAGG
>CAZTOP010000108.1:0-5885 GCA_964615145.1 uncultured Chitinophagaceae bacterium | reverse complement strand
GCATCTAAATTACCTGCCAACTTTGGGGACATAAAGATTACTTTTTTATTGAGGTGATGAATTAAGAACCTGATGTATGTGCTTTTGCCAGTTCCAGGTGTGCCATGAAATAGAAACAATCCATTGGCATCTTTTTCTCTTAATTTTTTGACCATTTTTTTATGTACCTCTACTATATCATCGTTATAGTTTTGACTAATATTTAGCTTGGGCTTTTTAATTTTTATAGCAGTTGCTCTTAACCCATCTTGACTAGATGTTACTAAGCAAATTTCATTTGTAACTGCTTTTGTTCTTTTTGTAAATGTTTTTGCCCAATTAATCCATTGTTGTGCGTAAGCTTCGTTTTCTGCTGCAAAGGCAATGTAAACAACATCTTCCTCTAAGTTAATAACTGTGCCATCCTTCATAAGATAAATTAAATCTACATACATCATTTTACTAGTCTTTCTGTTATAATCTTGTCTGTAATGTATTTTTAAAATAGCATCATTTTTTTGATTTTTTATAGCTTCCAACATCTTGCTGCAATTAATACTGTCAATGCTTTTTATATTAGGTATTTTCTGGTAATAGGCATAAAATATTCTATTTGTATTAAAATAGAGATTAATTTTTTCAAACACACCATAAGATATTAAAGACTTGTTAAACGATGCCTTTGCATTTTCATTGATTTCCTGCATAAACTTTTCGTTGCTTATTGGTATCATATAATTTTTGTTTTAGAATGCAAACCTAAATTCACTCAACGCCAAAATGTGTCGTTATAAAAAGCATAAAAAAGAATATTTTATGCAAATATATTTTAGCAAAATTTTAACACAATATGTTAGCTGTTAAATAATTATGGTCTATACTTTAGCACTATTAATTAATCAAATAAAAAATTTATGGAAACAGCACAAAACAATTTTTAGATGGAACTGAGCCGTTTTTTGGTGGTACAGTGGAATTTTTAGGGGGTGAAATGTGATTTTCGGATGAAAATTTGAAATTTTTAAAGGATTGAAGTTAATTTAACGCTGTAAAGGTTTGAAACCTTTATAGGGTTTTTAAATATGATAATTACTTTTAACTTTTTGATAGTTCTCAAATTATGTTTCGTTTTTAATTTTACTTAGATTAATGGTTGCATCAATATCTTCTAAACTCATTTGGCTATTTCTATGACTCATTAAACTAAAAAAGCGACGAATACTTTCTGCTTCTTTTTTGTTAATTCTTTTTTCTTCTTTAAGATTTCTTTTTTTCTCTAGTTGTTTTCTTGTTTTCATATTTTTATTTAAAAAGCGATCATAAAATTAGTAAACGTCAAAAGGCGGAGTTTATGAAAGATATAAAAATTACCAACCTTGAAAATAAAAGATTGTAGATACTTATTTATTATCTAATTCTCTAAATCTGTTTGCAAAATTTCTAATAAATTGCTCGATATCGCTGTCTATCTCTTCAAATAGTTTGTTTAGATTTTCTTCGTTTAGATATTTAAAAATCTCTGCATCAGAATAATCTGTTGCTCTATATTTTACAGATTGAATTTTGTAGTAAGTTGCCCAAACTTCATTGTTACCCGACCCTCCTATTTGTTTTCCCATTTCTTGCAATTTTTCCCAATAATCAACTTCGATTATTGCAGTTTTATCAGTTCTGCTAACTCCCACATAATAATGGTCTTTAATATCACTTGCAAGTTGAATTTTAAGTGAGCACATTGAATTTAATAACGGTTCAATACTTTGAATTCGGTTAAAATATGAATTAAAATGGGATATAATTTTAGAATGTATTTCCAAGCGAATCTGATTTATAACTTTGGGTATTTCGCAAGCAGCAAAAAATGTTTTTTCGTCAGAAGTGATTGTTTTTAAAATTTCGTTACTCATTTTATTATTAATTGATTGATTTGTTAAATTTTTTATTAAATGAATGTACTGTTTTATTGTTTCTCTTAGTAGGGGATAGTCAGCACTTAATGATTTACACTCTTCTAGCCAGTTTTTTATATGTTCTTGGTACGATATAATTTGAATTTTAGTCTTTTGTTCTACTGTTAACTTCCCAAAAGATTCTTTACTTGGCTCAGAACCATCAAGGTTTAAATAAAGAAGTTTGAAATTATTATATCCTTTTTTTATACCAAACCTGTAATATCTTTCCAATTGTCGTTTTTGGTCAATAGCATATATCTTATTTTCTATTAAAACTATTTTTGTCTTTTCTTTATTTTCAATTATAATGTCTATTCTTCCTCCTTCACTGTAGTCTGCTGGTATTAGTCCAATTGGAAATTCTGGTATTACTGTTGCACCTTCTGCAATAAAGGGTTCTTCCCAATTAATTTGTTTCAAAAATAATTGTAAAAAAGCACTACCTAAGCCGTGTTTACCATTTGGGTCTAACATTTCTTTTAAAAATGCAGAATGTGTTCTATTTTCATTTGAGCTAAGCCCTAATATTTCAAAAATATTAAATCTTTCACCAGTAATTGCTGCTATATCATCATACTTTTTATTTATAATAGATACTTGTGTTAATAGGTGCTGTACAATTTGCTTTTCTTCCATATTTCAAATTTTTAATATTTTTTTTACTCTGTAAATATATCCTTTACATCACAATATCAGGTGTATGCTTCACTATAAACTTTGCTACATCCACACCAGCCAATCAATCAATTTGCTTGTTTGTTAACGCACTTAATTGGCTTATATTTTCTTTTAAGTTCAGAGTGTTGTTGTTTATATCAATTACCAAAGCTGTGTCTATCTTATGTGTTTCTATTGCATTTAAAATGGGTTCTTTGATGCTTATTTCAAAATCATCTTTTTCATAAACATTTATTAAAACCATTTGTGTTATTGAGGTTGCTGTACCATCTGTTTTATAAGTTATGTATAGGTCTTTTTCGTAATTAGAATTGTGAATATTGTTTTTAAATACAACATTACTTACATCAGGCATTGCCTTAAAAACCTTTGCCATCAAGTATTTTAAATCTTCTTTGGGATAATAAGCATTTATCTTTTCTGCAATTGATTCAAGCGATGGTGTTATAGCATTTTTTAAATAATAAGTTCTGTCTATATTAATTTCATCTGCCATATATAGGTGTAAATTGTAAATGCTTTCTAAAAAGGCTGCTTTATCATTTATTGTCCAATTATTACCTCTGTATTTTAACTGATTACTTATTTTAGGCAACACTGCTGGACTGTTTCTGTTAAATTCAATTAGTGTGTTGGTATCTATTTTTAGTGTGTGCTTAAAGTTATATCTGTATAATCTATGGCTATCATTTTCTTCATACTTTCCTATCACTCGTGCTGCTGTACAAAATCCCATTTTAGGCACGTTGATATGCACGACCCAATCGCCAATATTTACTTTTTGTAAAAAGCTTATTGGATTTAAATGTTGCCCTTTAGCTACGTAAAATTTTATATGTTTTATCATCTCTTTAATATCCTCTTTGGTGATTCTATATTTATACATATCTTCTTTATACCAACCATATCGAGAAACTCCTCTTTTTAAAGAGCTAGCAATAAACGTTGTAAGTTCTAGCATTTCTTCTTCACCCATATTGCTTGAAATAGGTGCTGGCATTGCCCATATTTTCATAATTATTTATTTTTATTCTTAAAGCAAAGTTCTATCTCCACAACGCCAAACAATGACATAGTAAATTCTTTATTTATTATCTATTAAACTTGTGGAATATTTATAAAACAAATTTTCAGCGTCATAATTTGTCGCTAAGCCAAATAGCTTTGCATTTGAAATAATTCATAATATGCCAAAAGAACCAGTATATAAATCACCGAAAGAAGATGGATTTAAGGAGGCAATTCTTGATAACTATCTTGCAAATGGATTTTACAGAATGCAGCACCTTATGTTTACTATCAATTTTATGAAAACTGATTATCCAGATTTGTTGTTACCAATGTTTTGGTTAAGAACAAGAGTTCACCAGATTGAAGAAGGGAAAACAGCAAAATCGATTAGGAAAGCCTGCAAGAACTTTACTGTTACTTTTAAGCAAGCCGAAATTAATGATGAAATAAATAATTTATATAAGGAGTATAAAGCTTCAGTTGACTTTTCTGTGAGTGATACTTTTGCAGAATATCTTCACGAAACAGCATCTGAAAATCCTTTTGATTCTATGATGGTTGAAATTAGAGATTTTACTCGATTGATTGCTGTTGGCTATTTTGATAAGGGTACAAACTCTTTGGCAGGAATTCTTAATTTTTATCATCCTGACTATAAAAAATGTAGTCTAGGAAAATTCTTGATTCTAAAAAAAATTGACTATGCTTTAGAAAATGACATTCCATTCTACTATACAGGATATATCAGCACATTTTACACCAAGTTTGATTATAAACTTTATCCAGATGTAAACGCTATCGAAGTGTATCTTCCTGTTGAAAAAGAATGGCAACCTTACGATCAGTTTAATAAAGAATCGTTAGAAAAATACTTCTATGAAAACCTCGACAATCTTTAATGATTAAATCAAAACAAATGAGAATACCACCACGCCATCAATTGTCTAAAACAACCTTTATGTATGGTTGCCAATGTCCAAAAAGATTATGGCTTAATAAATTTATGCCTACAGCTAAAGATGAGCCTGATGAAGCACAAGCCGCCATTTTTCAAGGAGGAACCAATGTTGGCTTGCTGGCACAACAAAGATTTCCAAATGGCGTTGATGCAAGTCCTGAAACTTATTTCGAATATCAGAAATCTGTTGTTAAAACTGCTGAACTAATTGAGGCTGGTGAAACCATTATTTACGAAGCTGCATTTCAGTTTAATGGAGTGTTATGTGCTATTGATATTTTGGTAAAGGAAAATAACAAATGGTATGCTTATGAAGTTAAAAGCAGTACCAGTGCTAAAGATGTTTATGTGCAGGATGCAGCACTGCAATACTTTGTTATAACCAATGCTGGAATTGAGTTAGAGGATATTTTTATTCTACACTTAAACAAAGAATATGTTCGATATGGAGATTTAGATTTAAATGAACTCTTCACTGCTACTAGTATATTAAATAAAGTAAAAGGTTTGTATCCATTTATTAAAACTAAAATTCAGGAATGTAAAGCAACATTGCATAATAAAAGTGAACCCATTGTTGAAATGGGCAAACAATGCAACACTCCATATAGTTGTGATTTTATGGGATATTGTAGTAAAAACGTTGTATAAGAAGATGAGATTGATAACAATGAAGCCTATATTTTTAAAAAAGAATTGAAAGCTTGCATCAGAAATTTAGAATATCCATTATACTTTTTAGACTTTGAAACCTGGATGGCTGCTGTCCCTGAGCAAGATGGTCATTGGTCATACAGACAAATACCTTTTCAGTTTTCATTGCATATTCAAAAAGAACCCAATGCTGAGGTTGAACATTTTGAATACTTGGCAAAAAACACAGAAAGTTCATTAGAAGATTTTGCAAACGCTTTACTAGAGAATATTGGTGATGAAGGTAGTGTGGTTGTGTATAATCAAACATTCGAAAATATGATATTAAACCACCTTAAAAATGATATTGAAGAATCCAAAGAAGCCATTGAGAATATTCAAAGTAGATTTTTTGACTTAATGTATCCCTTTAGAAAACAGTATTATTACACACCCAAAATGCACGGCTCATATTCTATAAAATATGTTCTGCCTGCTTTAGTGCCAGAATTTAGCTACAGCAATCTAAAAATCAGTAATGGTGGCGATGCAAGTGCAGCGTTTTATAATTTAAAAAATGAAACAGACGAACAAGTAATTGCCGAAACAAAAACTGCTTTGCTTGAATATTGCAAATTAGATACATTGGCAATGGTGAAAATATTAGAGAAAAT
>CAZTOP010000107.1:0-6157 GCA_964615145.1 uncultured Chitinophagaceae bacterium | reverse complement strand
GGCAATGCACCACTTCCTTCTTTTCCTAAAAAAATTAAAGCGTGGCTCAATCTGTTGTGTTGCACCATTTCTTGTAAATGTGCTTTCACAGTTTCTTGACCTATAACATTGTTCCAATTCATTATTGCAAATATTAGTTTTCTTTTCTCATAAAATTCAACTGTTTTAATTGAACCTTGTTGCTTATTTTCGGTATGTAATTTTAAAGAAATATTTATGCTGCAGTCCTCAACAATTAAATTTCTAAAAGACCTAAAAAAGAATAATACCAAAGAATGGTTTGATGTTAATAGAAAAATATATGAAGCAGCAAAAGCAGATTTTTTAAATTTAACGGAAGCGGTTTTAAAAGCCATTGTTGCTAAAGATGAAACCTTATCACACTTAGATCCCAAGAAATGTGTATTTAGAATCAATAGAGATGTGCGTTTTAGTAAAGATAAAAGCCCTTATAAAACCAATATGGGAATGAGTATAAGTAAAGGTGGAAAATCGGCTATGAGTGCTGGCTATTATTTTCATTTAGAGCCAGGAGCTTGTTTTATTGGAGGTGGCATTTATATGCCAATGCCTGATGAGGTTAAAAAAATTCGTCAGGAAATTGATTATAACTGGGATGAATTTAAAAAGATTATTACAACTAAAAAATTTGCTACTGTTTTTGGCGATATAACAAAATCTGCTGAGTTTTCACTGGTTCGCCCTCCCAAAGGATACGATGAAAATAATCCAGCTATTGATTATATTAAACTTAAAAGCTGGACAGCTACTACACCAATTATGGATATAGATTTAACAGAAAAACAACTTGCAAACAAAATAGTTGCTGTATTTGAAACAATGAAACCCTTAATAGACTTTTTGAATAGAGGGATTGATGGATAACACTTTAACAAAATTTTATTTTTTCCATTTCACAAACATTCATTTACTTTATATCGGCAAATATTAAAGCCACTAACTTCTCAACAATCCCAACAAATATGGAATCTCTCAAACGCTTGCCAATCTTAGTATTGGCTTTATCAGTATGTGTATTATCTATTAGTTTTTCATCTTGCAAAAAGAAAAAATTAATTCAGGTTGACCCTGAGTTCAGCAAGTATATCGATGCATACACTTCTGGTGTTGTTTCTAAAAAAACATCCATTAAAATTCAACTAGCAACTGATGCAGCTGCAACTCACACTGTTAATGAAAACATCAAAGAAACATTGTTTGAATTTTCGCCAGCAGTTGAGGGTAAAGCGTTTTGGGTGGATGCCAGAACAATAGAATTTAAGCCAGCCAAAGATTTGGAAATTGATAAGATATATGATGTTGAATTCAAGCTCAGCAAGGTTTTGAATGTTCCTAAGAAATTTAAAGAATTTAGATTCAATGTTCAAACAGCTAAACCATCATTTCAAATAAATGATAATGGTTTACGTAGTTTGGGCAAAGAAACAATGATGCTGACTGGCGAAATTGTTACTGCCGATGTGGAAGAAAGTAAAAAGGTAGAAAGCATTTTAACTGCAACCATCAACACATCAAATCTTGCTATTAAATGGCAACATAATGAAGCTAATAAAACACATAGCTATACCATTGAAAATATTAAAAGATCGGCTAGTGCGGGTAGTTTAACATTAAAGTGGGATGGCATTTCTATTAAAGCAAATATTAAAGACCAAAAAGAAATTTCTATTCCTGCCATTGGTGATTTTAAGGTAATGGATATTAGAGTTTTTCAAGAACAAGAACAATATGCTTTAGTGCAGTTTAGTGACCCCTTAATGATTGGCCAGCAACTGGAAGGTTTGATAAGTATTAGTCAACAAGAAAATCTTAGTTATACCATATTGGGCAGTGAAGTAAAAGTATATGCCAGTGGTAAATTAGATGGAGGTTATACTGCCACCGTTTTAGAAGGTATTCAAAATATGTGGGGCGATAAATTGTTAAATGCTTTCACGTCTCAGATATTTTTTGAAAATCGTTTGCCATCGGTAAAAATTCACGGTAAAGGCGTGATATTACCAAACAGTGGAAGTAAAATTTTATTGCCTTTTGAAACTACAAATCTTAAAGCTGTTGATATTAGTATTATTAAGATTTATGAAAATAATATTCCTCAGTTTTTTCAAAATAATAAAATAGATGGGGACGATAATTTGAGAAGAGTGGCTCGTCCAACAGTGCAAGCAACAGTTAAATTAGATGATGATAAGAGTCTAAACCTCCACAAAAAGAATAGGTTTTCTTTAGATATTGATAAATACATAAAAACAGAACCGGGTGCTATTTATCATATCACTATTGGTTTCAGACCATCTTATTCACTATACACTTGCACCACCAAACCAGAAGGTGAAGATGAAAGTAATAGTACAGACGAAGATGAGTATGGTTATGGAAGAGATGAAAATGTAGATGATGACGATGCTTTCTGGCGTAGATATGACAGCTATTATCCTTATGGATATAATTGGGATCAAAGAGATAATCCTTGCAGTAAAGCATACTACAATAAAGAAAGATTTGCATCAAGAAATATTCTGGCAACCAATATTGGTTTAACTGCAAAGCGAGGCAGCAATAACAGTATGATGATAGCTGCTAACAATATCATCAACACAGAACCAATGACTGGCGTTGAATTACAGGCATTGGATTATCAGCAGCAGATTGTTGGTAAAGGCAGCACCAATAGCGATGGTATTGCTATGCTTGAATTAAAAAGAAAACCATATCTACTTGTTGCAAAAAAAGGAAACGAGAAAAGTTATTTAAGATTGGATGATGGCAGCAGTTTGCCATTAGCAAGATTTAATATTGATGGAGCACAAGTAAAAAATGGCATCAAAGGTTTTGTGTTTGGAGAACGTGGAGTATGGCGACCTGGTGATAGTTTGTTTTTAGGTTGCATTATTGAAGATAAAGAAAAGAAACTACCAGCAGGTCATCCTGTGGAAATGGAATTGATTTCTCCAAGAGGTCAGTTGTATAAACGATTGGTTACACCTAATGCAGAAGATGGATACAATGTATTTAGAACTGCAACAGATGCCAATGCTCCAACAGGAAACTGGCTCTGTAAAGTAAAAGTGGGAGGTGCAGTGTTTGAAAAAACAATCAAGATAGAAACTGTAATGCCTAACAGGCTTAAGATTGATTTAAACTTTGGCGATGCAAAAGCTTTGGGCAAAAACGTTACGGCTCAAGGAACACTTTCTGCAAAATGGTTATTTGGTGCCGATGCTCAAAATTTAAAAGCAAGAGTTGATGCCCAACTTTATAGAAAGAACACCACTTTTGAAAAATATAGTGACTATGAATTTGATAATCCAATATCTTCCTTTTCATCGCAATCAAAAACAATATTTGACGGAAGTTTAAATGAAAAAGGAGTTGCTGCTATTAGTCCACAATTTGAAGCAGGTAACGATGCACCAGGAATGTTGTTGGCCAATTTAATGGTTAAAGTATTTGAGCCTGGAGGCAATTTTAGTATGGATAATATCAGCTTTCCTTATCATCCTTATTCATCTTATATTGGTTTAAAAATACCAGAAGAAACCAGTGGCTGGGGTTATTTACAAAACAATAAAAACTACGCTTTACAGCTTGTAGATGTAAATACAAATGGAGTTGCAACCAACGGCAATACTTATGTTGAAGTGCTATTATATAAAATTCAATGGAGATGGTGGTGGGATAGAAGTGAAGATGATTTTAGCAACTTTACGCAAGACTCTTACAACAAACTTATAAAAAAGGAAACACAAACCATTGCTGCTGGTAAAGGCGTTTATAATTTAAAATTGACTGCTGCCGATTATGGTCGTTATCTTATTTTATTTAAGGATATAAGAAGTGGACACACTACTGGTAAATCTTTTTATGTAGATGATTATGCACATCAAAGCTATGCCGAACAAAATGATGCATCATCTATTGCAATGTTATCATTCACATCAGACAAAACAAAATATAGTGTGGGAGAAGAGTGTAAAATTACAGTGCCTTCTCCTGCCAATGGAAAAATGTTGGTGAGCATTGAAACAGGAACCAAAGTATTGCAAACAAAATGGGTAAGCACCAATGCTGGCGAAACAAATTATAGCTTTAAGATAGATAAAACAATGACACCTAATATTTATGTAAATATTAGTATGCTGCAACCACACGCTCAAACATTAAACGATTTGCCTATTAGAATGTATGGTGTAATTCCTATTGAAGTAGAAGATAAAAATACCATTCTGAAGCCTATCATTAAAATGAATGATGTCATCAGACCTGAAGAAAAAACATCCATCACAGTATCTGAACAAAATGGCAAATCAATGACTTATTGTATAGCCATTGTTGATGAAGGCTTACTTGATTTAACGCATTTTAAAACACCAAATCCGCATAGTGCATTTTATGCTAAAGAAGCATTGGGCGTTAAAAGCTGGGATGTGTATGATTATGTTATTGGTGCTTGGGGTGGTCAGTTAGAACGAATTTTAACCATTGGTGGTGATGCCGAAGGTGATGATGCTGCTAAAACACGCAGGGCTAATAGGTTTAAACCAGTAGTGCAATACTATGGACCATTTAGAACCAATGGAAGTAGCAAAACGCACAATTTTACTTTGCCTAATTATATGGGCAGTGTCAGAGCAATGGTAATTGCTGCAGGCAATGGTGCTTATGGTGCTGCAGAAAAAAGTGTGAAAGTAAGAAAGCCTTTAATGCTGCTGGCAACAATGCCAAGGGTTTTGGGTCCTGGTGAGGATTTAAAAATTCCAGTGACTGTTTTTGCTACAGAGAATAATATCAAAAATGTCAACATCAGCATTCAAAGCAATCCAATGATTGAAGTGCCTGCTGGCACTACCAATATTAAGTTTGCTGCAACAGGAGAACAGGTAGTTTACATCAATGCCAAAGTGAAAAATGCAACAGGTATTGGCAAGGTGAAAGTTGTGGCAAGCAGTGGCAATACATCTGCCTATCACGAAATAGAAATAGATGTGCGTAATCCAAATCCTTATATCACGCAGGTTTCAGAATACACACTACAGGCTGGGCAAAGTATGAACACTACAGTAGCCACTATTGGCGATGCCAGCAGCAGTAAGGCAACTGTTGAAATTTCATCTATTCCTGCCATCAATTTGCAAAAGCGGTTGTCTTATTTAATTCAGTATCCACACGGATGTATCGAACAAACAACATCATCAGTATTTCCTCAACTGGCATTGAATAGCTTGATGGATTTGAATGATAAACAAAAAGCAGATATTGATAAAAACATTAAAGCTGCTATTCAAAAAATACAAAACTTTCAAACAAGCGATGGTGGCTTTAGTTATTGGCCAGGCAATATGGATGCAGATGAATGGGGCACAAACTATGCAGGTCATTTTTTACTGGAAGCAAGTGCTAAAGGATTTAATGTTTCTTCATCTATGCTTGGTTCGTGGAAAGCCTACCAGCGTAATAAAGCAAATGCCTGGAGTATTTCTGCTGCACCTTGGTATGGCACAGATTTAACACAGGCATACAGACTCTATCTTCTTGCTTTAGCAAAAGCTCCTGAACAAGGTGCAATGAACAGACTGAGAGAATCTAAGTTTATTAGTGCTGAAGCCAAGTGGAGACTGGCTGCAGCTTATTACCTGTGTGGACAAACGCAGGTTGCCAACTCACTCATTACAGGTTTGCCAACAACATTTACCCAGCGTCCTTATTGGGGAATGAGTTATGGTAGTGATGTGAGAGATGATGCAATGGTGCTTGAAGCATTAACACTAATGAAACGTCGTGGTGAGGCAGAACAACTGGTTAGGACTATTGCCAGCAAACTATCTCAGGAAACCTGGTATAGCACACAAACAACTGCCTATAGTTTAATAGCCATTGCAAAATATTGTGGCGATAATGGTGGCAGAAAAATTACAGCCAATGGAACAGCAGGTGCAACCAATATTAATATCAGTTCTAACTCTAGTATAGCACAACAAATAGTGGGTTGGCAAAATGGTAAAGCCATTGTAAAGCTTACTAACAAAGGGTCTAATGTGTTATATGTAAGACTCATTAATCAGGGACAACCAATTGGTATGAATCCTGTGGCATATAAAAACAACCCTAATGTATTGCAACTAAGTGTTATTTATTT
>CAZTOP010000106.1:0-6206 GCA_964615145.1 uncultured Chitinophagaceae bacterium | reverse complement strand
GCGTGACGAAACGCAGCAGCCACGCCATCGCCAAGCCTTGAACGTTGGTAGCTATGTTATGACACACACTATTGGGCAGACACAACGCTACTCAACTACATTGCTAAACATCAACAGCCAACGCTTCATTAAGGCACATTTGCAAGGCACACAAAACCAACGCTACAAAGCCAACCTTGCAAAAGAGCCTTAATGCTAACGCTTCTTGTCAGCAGTTGTAATTCTATTTGGCTTAGTGCAAAACATCAGCAACACAACCCACATCAACACCCTATGTTAAAGGCGTTATTGCAAATAAGTAAACTTTGTTTCTCTGTAAAGTTCTTCCAGTTCTTCATCTTCTGCTTTTGTAAGTTTAGCATACAAGCGTTTCTTTAAATTCAAATAACGAATTGTGTAGTATTTAGAAAAGATAAAATGGAAATGTTTTTTGTTCAGTTTGGCAAATAACTCTTTTGCTTGTTCCTTTTCACCAACAGCTTCCAAGCAAATGATGTATAGTAATTCAAATGTTTCGTGGTAGCCAGTTTCAAGCCATCCAGTAGGTTGTAATGTGTATGTTTTTTTAGCAAGTAAAATAATCTGATAGGCTTCTTTATACATTTTACAAACCAGAAAATAATCAGCCATCATCCAGTGAAAAAATGGAAACTCATTAGTGTTTAATTCACTTTGTTTTTTCTCATTATCAAAAGCAAGTTTGATTAGTTCCTCACTCTTAAACTTACCACTCAATAAAAAGCTACCAATTATTCTTGCTTGTAAAAAAGGATGAAGCAAATGCAGTTTCTTTAACGATAATGTTGTAGGCAATTTAGACACTTTGCCTGTATTCAAATTATCTGCTAAATACAAAACACTATCAACAAAAACATTCGCATCTAAACTGTTTTTATTTTTCTTGTATTGCAGCAAAGCCCTTTTATATATAGGGTGTAGCAAATAATCAATAAACACAAAACGTTCAAAAAAATATTCGTGTGCAACAAGAGATGAACTTAAAAAACTAATATTTTCATCAATCAACTTTAGGTCTTCATACATCAGTTTAGCGATATTTCTGCATACATAATGGTAGTTCAAATCTTCTTCCTTACGCAACGAAATATTATAGCTGCTTACAATAAAACTATCAACAGCAGTTTTCTTATTTTTAAAGTTATTGCACAAGTCATCGTAGTGCCTGTAACCACAATACTTTGCCAAAACATTCAAGGTTGCAATAGTTGGTTTGCTCTTACTATCTATAAAGCCAAACACACGCCTAAGCGTTTGAAACGAGAGATAGTCACCAGTTTGTTCAAATATATCAATAGCAAGATTTTTACATTGATTGCCATACTTTACAGGCACACCATACACTTGCTCTATCAACGTTATCAATTCTATTGTTTGCATTTTGTAAAGTTGAACTGATTTTAATTACAAGATTTTATATTTAAGAATTTGGACAAAATTGGACAACTTATAAATGATTGCACTACTTCATTTTTGCACCAAATCAACAGTAATGACTAAGGTTCAGGTTAGAAAGCAAATTAAACTACTCGAGTCGAATTTAGATAATAGTTGTTCTGTAAACACAATTACGGCAGCATACAATAGGATTTATGGAACTACAAATTGCTTTATAAAAGTTTATGATACTATTCAAGATGCTTGTTTACAAAATAGGAATCATAGATGGGTTCTACTAGATGGAATTGTTAAATTAAATAATAACAGGTTAATCATTTGTAGCCCTTGTAATCAAACTTGTATTTTATCATTCAAAGCCAAAATAACTAAAAATCATACTCAATATTATTACTGTAAAATTAATAACGTTGAAATTATTTATTAAACCCAAAAGAAATGATTAAAAAACTATTAGCACTCGCAAGTATATTTTTCACTCTTTCCACAGCACATTCTCAAATTTCATATACTGTTAAGTATCTTATTACAAAGGAAAAATGTCACTACTGTAATAAAACTACCACAATGAAATTGCCTCTCAAAATTTATAACTTGAAGGGCGATGAAGCTGCCAATATTCTTGCAATTGAAGTAGCCAAACTCTTTGAATTATCACTTGCTTTACGTGTCTTTGAAAATGAAGATTGCACTTCTTCGTTAAATAAGTTAGACAAACACGATATTAGACAAGATGAGTTTAGCAGCAACAATGCGATAAAAGAATTTTCTTATACAAAGAACGAGGTAGATGAGTTTGTTAACAAAGGCAGTATTCAAACATTTGGTGAGTTATATCCTAATACTTTAAAAGATTGTTACACTATTGTTATAAATGCCTATAAAAATAAATAAATCGAATTCAATTTATGAAAAAAATAATTATCATACTATTAATACTGAATACATTTATTGTAAGCTCTTATGCCCAATTTACTTTATTATCTGATAAAGTATTTTTTAAAGGATTTGCAGTTGACAAAGAAGGTAAAGTATATTCTTGCTTTAAAAATAAAAATGACAAATATATCATTCGTGTTTTTGATGGGCAAAAATGGGAAGAGCTGGGAGGTGAGGGTAAATCTGTTTTTAGTAGAGAAATAGACAAAATACTTATTGATAGTTCTGGAGATGTATATGCCTTTATGCAATTTTTTGGTATTTATCACTGGAATGGATCTTCGTGGAATTCTATCTGGGACAAGGAAAAATTTGTTGGAATTGAACCTCGTGAACTAACAATGGATGATAGAAGTAACATTTTCGTTTTATATCTGAAAAATAGTATAGACAATGAATATAAATTTTTGAGATGGGATTCTAAAACTTGGCAAGAAGAAAAAGGTAAATTTAAAGATATGTTTTGGCAATGTGGCTATAAACCTTACGAAGCTTTTTATGATGATAAAAACAAATTCAATGTTTATACTATTGATGCTAAACAAATATCAAAAAAAGTAGCATATAATGAAAGCGTAGATTCAAAGGGAGTGAAAGATGTTGAGTATGTCCGTAATTCAATTATCAAATGGGAATCAAAAAAATGGGTAGATGTTTTTAATCAGAATGCAGATTTGTTAGATTATGAAGGTTCATTAACTCAATACTCTTGTGACTATACCATAATTAAAGACTTTACCTTTTTTTCAGAAAATAATATTTATATCCAAATGCCCAATTGCATACTAAAATTTGATGGCTCAAATTGGGCTAAAATTTCTAACAATAAACTTAATATTGGCAATAAGTCGGCAGAGATAGGTAATTTATTTAAAGGAGAAGATGGTTATCTGTATGTCACAGCATTTATTCCAGAATGGACCGATGTTAAACCTACTTTTTATTTATTAAAGTATAAAGATGGAAAGTTTTTACCAATATGGTCTATAACACAAAATGAAGAAAAAAATGTCTATATCGATAAAATATCAGATGTAAAGATTGACAAATTTGGAAACTCATACTGCAAAGTTCGCAAAAAAAGTAATCAAGGTTTTTCAATTTACAAATATGCTATTACCAACAAGTAAATCAATTTAAAGTTTTATAATAATACTCGTCAAAAAAAATAGAAAACAAATACTAAATCTCACACTATGGCAACACCAATTCGCAAGTACCGACACACCGATGTTGTAATGCTAACATCACTTTCAACCATCGTAGAAAATGCAATCAAAAACAAAACAGCATTAGTTGCAAAACGTGCTATTTGGGCAGACCCATTTTTACCAAATCTTAAAACACGTATTGACACAGTTATACAAGCAAATTTGGGTGTTGATAGTGCCAAAGAATTAAGGCAAGCAACACAGGCTTTAGTTGCCATTCAAAAAACAGCAATAGACAAATTAGGATTATTCAAAGTGCAGATAGAACAAGACTTTAAAAAGACACCTATTCGCAGAGACGAAATTTTAAATGTGTTAGGCTTCACATCTTTTTATCAAGATGCTTATAAAAACAAAAGCCAAGATGCTTTAATTGATTTATTGTATCAGTTTAAAAAGAATATGGATGCTGCATTAAAAACAGAAGTAACTGCAAAAGGCACAGACGCTGCAAGCATTACAGAAATTATTGGCTTTGCAGATACACTTAAAAATTCAAACGTATCGCAAGAAACATTTAAAAGCAATCGTCCAACTTTAAGTGAAGCAGCAATAAATACTTTTAATGATTTATATGATGATGTAATTGCAGTGGGCAAAATTTCTTCTCGTTTGTTCTTGCACGACAAACCACTGAAAGAAACTTTTAGTTACACCAAAATTGCTAATGCACAGCAAACAGCAATGAAAGTTAAAAAGACAACACCACCAACACCATAAATAGTATTCAAAGTCCCTGTTGCAAGACAAGGACTTTTTCTTTACGGTTTTGGACACTTTAAACACTTACTTGAAAACTCGACTTGACAACTTGAAAGTTCAATCCACCAACAAGGGAACTTTAGTTGACAATATGAAAATTAAATCCACCCACTTGGCGACACTACTCGACTACTTGGGCAGACAAACCACTCAATTGAAAACTAAATCCACTAACAAGGAAGTTTCAGTCGACAACTTGGAAATTAAATTCATTTACTTGGAAGTTCTACTCACTTACCTGAAAAGATATTTCACTTACTTGGAAACTTTACTCACTTACTTGGGAGCAATATACAGACACATAACAATCAATTACTTATACCCTAAACTGCAAGTTTGGGGCTTGACGAATACGCATCATCACCACAGCCACTTTGCAAAGCTCACAGGGCAACGCTACAAAGCCAACTTTGCAAACAGGCTGTTCAGTGCAAACCATCAACAACAGTAATTCTATTGTCCAATGCACAAGAACGAAGCAAAAGAAACACAGCTACCAACATAAGTATTGCCAATATTGGGGCTTGACCCAACACATCTCAACTTTAGCACTACTATTTGGCTTCAGTTCGGGCTTGACAGAACGCTATTAGGCATTAAAATAAAATCTCAACACTTGTATTTCAATTATACTTTTGTTCCCAGCTCGACAGAACGCTATTACCCCAACATCGGCAATACCTGTTCGTTGGTAGCAATGCAAAATGAAACGCCTAAAAAAAATACTTCTAATAATTGTAGTAACTTTTCTTTTAGTTACTATCATCTCGAATATTGCTTATGATTTTAACTATGTAAGGTTTTTCATTTTTCCTATTTTTCTAACTTTTATTTCTACAGTATCATCAGTAGTTATTTCTTCTCTTATTAAAGGACAATTTATTCGTTCGTACTTTAATAAATTCTTTCTTTATTGTCACTCTTGTGTGTTAGTTATTTGGTTTGCTTATGTTATCACAATCTACAATGAGAATAAAAATTATTGGAAAATTGACAATTTGGAACATAACAATAATTATAAACAGTTTTATGGAGACAGCAGAGACAGTAATGTTATTGTATCAATTAACTCAATTGAAAATAAGTTTGCAGACAAAAGCGTTTATCGTATTTACAGAATAAGAGTGATTGAAAAAGATACTTTTCTAAATGAAAAATTCAGTAAGTTTTATGACATACATCAAATATACTTTACAGACAAATTTCATTATGACACAACTACGTACGTTTCAAGGCATCTAGTATCTGAAAATAAAATTTTAAAAGTTGTATATGACAAACCATTTTTAAAAGACTTAACTGGGCGTATAGAGTTAGCAATTTGTGAAGAGCAGATAAAAGAAATGTTTAAAGACAAAACGTTAGACTCATTACAAAAAAGTATAACTGATTTTTCATTAGATATAATTAAATTGACCCAATAGTTCGACTGCACTGCTACCAACAAAAAGTTTGGCAATATCGTGGCAGACGAATTAGGCATCAGCATTTGTAGTACTATTTTCCTTTCGTCACTGGCTCGACAGAACGCTGTTCAACTTTTGTAATTACAATCAACAACATCACTATATTTGGCTTCAGTTCAAGCGTGACGAAACGCAGCAGCCACGCCATCGCCAAGCCCTAGCCGTTGTGTGTAACCCTATTGACACACTCTAAAACGACTGACTATGAAAAAACTAAAAACTTGGCTCACACACTTTGCAGCACATTTGCAATGCACACAAGCCAACGCTGCAAAGGCTAACATTGCAAAAGAGCTGCAAACCTACGCTGCAACCAGCAGCAGAATTACTATCAACTTTCTGCAAATTTTCATCACCTGTCTCGTCCTAAAATAAGTTTACAGGTTATTAAATAAATACTGTTATAGGTTTA
>CAZTOP010000105.1:0-6252 GCA_964615145.1 uncultured Chitinophagaceae bacterium | reverse complement strand
TTGTTTTTTCATAAGCAAATAATATACATAAAATAATAAGCTACTAGCTTAATATTTCTCTAGCAATAACTAATTTTTGAATTTCACTTGTACCTTCTCCAATTGTACAAAGTTTAGAATCTCTGTAAAATTTCTCTACAGGAAAATCTTTTGTGTAGCCATATCCACCAAATATTTGAACTGCATCTGTACTTACTCTTACAGCAACTTCACTTCCATAATATTTCGCCATTGCTCCAGATAAAGTAACCTTCTCCCCTCTTTCTTTCATATCACAAGCACTACTTAATAACAAATCAGCAGCAGCAATTTCGGTAGCCATATCAGCTAATTTAAAACTAATTCCCTGAAAACTTGATATCGGCTGGTCGAACTGATAACGCTCTTTTGAATATTGTAAAGAAGCGTTGTATGCACCCTTTGCAATACCAACAGACAATGCTGCAATTGATAAACGTCCACCATCTAATATTTTCATTGCTTGCTTAAAACCATCACCCACTTCGCCCAAACGTTGAGCATCGCTAATTCTGCAATTATCAAATATCATTTCACAAGTTTCGCTGGCACGCATTCCAAGTTTATTTTCTTTTTTTCCTGCCATAAATCCTTGCATCCCTCTTTCTACGATAAAAGCAGTGGAATTGTTCTTTGCCCTTGGTTCACCAGTTCTTGTAATAACAACTGCAATATCTCCACTTTTACCGTGTGTAATCCAGCTTTTGGTTCCATTTAAAATCCAACCATCACCATCACGAACAGCAGTTGTTTTCATATTTCCAGCATCGCTACCTGTGTTAGGTTCAGTTAAACCCCAAGCACCAATATGTTCTGCTGTAGCCAACTTTGGTAAATACTTTTGTTTTTGTTCTTCGTTACCAAAAGTTAGAATGTGATTTGTGCAAAGACTATTGTGTGCAGCAACACTTAAACCAATAGAGCCACATACTTGAGAGATTTCTTGAATGATAGCATTGTACTCGTGATAACTTAAACCAGCACCACCATAAGCTTCAGGAACTAAAACGCCCATCATTCCAAGTTTACCTAGTTCTTTAAAAATGTGAACAGGAAATTCCTGACTTTCGTCCCACTCCATCAAGTGTGGTTTTAAGTATTGTATTGCAAAATCTCTGGCAGTTTGTGCAACCTGCTGTGTAAGTTCTGAGTGTTGGAAATTCATAATTTATTTACTAACGTTTGTTAGTTTGCGAAAATAGGGTAATAAAGACGATAAACAATTTTTATAAATAAAAGAAAGATTATTTAATTGTGAATACGAATTTTTAGAAAGGAAACTAGCTACTAACGTATTTATATTGATGTTATTTATCGCTTTAGTTTGTTTACTTAAAGCAAGTATTTGTTGACTAACTTTAAGTTGGGATTTACTGATTGAAGAGACATTTGATTGAATGTAAGTGTTCGTTGGTTGAATGTAAGTTTTTACTTGTATGTTTTAAATAATAAATCATCAATAAGTTATGTTGATTAATTATTGATAGTTAGCTTTTGTGTGCTTGTTTCTCCGTTTGTTTTAGTAGCTTGGACTATGTATAAGCCATTGCTAAATAAAGTTAAATTTAATATGTAAGATGTTCGATTTATGGTATTTGAATAAACGATTTGCCCAACTTGGTTTATAACTTTTATTTGTTTGATAATGTCTTTTGATTCGATAGTTACAAAGTCTTTTGCTGGGTTGGGGAATAAAACAATGTTTGGCGTTTGGTGTTTGGTGTTGATTTGTTTAATTGTTGAGTATTGTTTTCTGCCATCAAAATCTACGCTTTCTACTCGGTAGTAAATAGTTAGTTGGTCGTTAGTAATCGGCAGTTCGTTGTCTATAAAATTATACTCGTTTGTTAATTTGTTCTGTGCTTTAACCTTACCAATTGTTATAAAGTTATTGTCGTTTATGCTGCGTTGAATGTTGAAATGTGAAACGTTGATTTCGTTGGCGGTAGTCCAATTGTTTTCAATAGATTGCTTCGTTGCACTCGCAATGACGGAGTAGTTTATGAATTTTAAAGGAACTGTGCCAACAGAAATACATACTGTATCACTGCTTGTATATCCATTTACTGTTTGGGTTAAAACATAACAAGTATAGGCTGTTGGATGTACCCAAAAGCCTGGGCGAATGCTGTCTATTGTATTATTAGTGTTTAGTATTTGCCATTTTAAACTGTCTATTCCATTGGTATAACTGCCTATGAATACACTATCACCTAGAGCTATTGTTGTGTCTTTACCTGCATCTGCTTTCAATTGCATACTATCTATTGGAATTACAGAAACATCGTCTATAATATAGCCTGCACCATAATAGGCGGTTGGTTGTATTTGTTGCAATGTGGTTTGTGCATTTGCTTTAAAATTGCCGAGTGTAATAAATTGCTCTCCACCTTGTGCTGTGTAAATTGCACTAACTTTTATCCAGTTAAGTGTATCGCCTAAAACGGGATTGCCATAATTATATACTTGTGGGTTAGCAGGTAAAACACCGTAAGGAGTTGTAAGTGTATCTACATACACAGCAGTATTAGTTAACAATAAAGCTACATTATTGCAAGCAAATTTTAAGCTATTGGGAATGTTTATGAAAAATTCTATATAATAACGTTTGTTATATTTTAAACTATCTTTTAATTTAGATTGCAAATACTGTCTTGTACTACCATTAAAATAATCTAAAAAAACATAAGCATTACCAGTATGTGCATATTGAAAATTTTTGTTTTTAATATAATTGTTTGGCACACTTGTGTAGATATCTATTGAACAGCTATTTAAATAGACTGAAGGTATATTGTTAGTTGCCAAATACCAGTATTCGGGGGGGGGCATTTAACTTTTGTGGGCATTGTATATAATCTTCAAAACTGTAATTAGGTACCAAGTTGAATTGGGCAATAACCGCATTAAAACAAAAGAGTACAAACCCAAGGCTTATACTCTTTTTGCATATAGATTTAAAATCATTCATAATTAGCTCAACAAGGTTTTCAATAACTTAACAGCAGTGCAATTTGGTAAATTGTTGAACCAGTCTTTATCTTTTATTCCCCACTTTACTTTCATTATATTTTTTTGCAGCAGCAATAAAACTAACAAATAATGGTGCTGGAGCTTCTACTGTACTTTTCAATTCAGGGTGGTATTGCACACCAATAAAGAAAGGATGTGTAGGTATTTCTACAATTTCCACTAAACCTGTTTCTGGGTTAGTGCCACTTGCTATTAATCCTGCATTTTCGAACTGTACTAAATAAGCATTGTTAAATTCGTAACGATGTCTATGTCTTTCGCTAATTAATGTAGATTGATATATTTCGTGTGCCAAGCTGCCCTCTTCAATTTCGCAAGGATAAGCACCCAAACGCATTGTTCCTCCCATCATCTTAATACGCTTTTGCTCTTCCATCATATTAATAACAGGGTTGGGTGTGTTGGCATCCATTTCAATGCTATGTGCATCTTTTATACCCAACACATTTCTTGCAAATTCTATAACAGCCATCTGCATTCCAAGGCAAATACCAAAAAATGGCAAGCCATTTTCCCTTGCATATTTTACTGCAAGTATTTTGCCTTCTATTCCTCTATTGCCGAAACCTGGTGCTACCAATAATCCATCTAACCCTTCCAGTTTTTCAGCAACATTTTGTTCATTAATAAATTCACTGTGTACATCCAGCACCCTTACTTTAACTTCATTCATTGCTCCTGCGTGTATAAAACTTTCTAAAATACTTTTATAAGCATCTTGCAACTCAATATATTTTCCTATTAAACCAATCGTAACTTTTGCTTTTGGATATTTTAATTTATCTAAAAATATTTTCCAATTATCTAAGTTAGGTTCTGGATAATCTTTAATGCCCAGCTTTTTCATTGTAATTACATCCAATTTTTCTCTCAGCATTAACAATGGCACTTCGTAAATAGTGCTTGCATCCATTGCTTCTATAACTGCTTCTGGCTTTACATTACAGAATAAAGCAATTTTATTTTTAATGTCATTACCTAATATTTCTTCTGTTCTGCAAACAATAATATCTGGATGCACACCAGTTTCGCTGAGCATTTTTACACTGTGTTGTGTTGGCTTAGTTTTTAATTCTTTTGCAGCTTTTAAATATGGAACCAATGTTAAATGAATGACTAAAACATCCTCATCTGGTAATTCCCATTGCAATTGACGAACAGCTTCAATAAAAGGCAAACTTTCAATGTCACCAACCGTACCACCAAGCTCAGTAATTACAATATCATATTTACCAGTTTTGCCAATTAATTGCATTCTACGCTTTATTTCATCGGTAATATGTGGTACTACCTGAACAGTTTTTCCTAAAAAATCTCCTGCTCTTTCTTTGTTGATAACTGTTTGATAAATTCTTCCTGTGGTAACATTATTTTCTTGAGAGGTATGGATATTTAAAAAACGTTCATAATGCCCTAAATCCAAATCTGTTTCAGCACCATCTTCAGTTACAAAACATTCGCCATGTTCATAAGGGTTTAACGTACCAGGATCTACATTTATGTATGGGTCGAACTTTTGAATAGTTACCCTGAAACCCCTTGCCTGCAGCAACTTTGCAAGACTAGCTGCTATAATACCTTTTCCTAAACTACTGGTAACTCCACCTGTAACAAATATATATTTTGACATTGTGTCGATTTTATGAATGTGATTAGATAGTAGTTGAATAAACTAGTTTATAGCATATATTGATGGTTAAATATAAACTGCAAACTAAATAATGAAAATGGGAATCAACTACAAATCAAAGTGACCTTTGAATAATTATTAGAGGTCGTGCAAACATAACAGAAAAAAATAGTTTGTAAAAACAAACATTCAATATTGAAGAAAATTAACAAAAACTACTACACAATTGCTATTGAATTAGTCTTTCAGGTTCAGCCAATTTGTGTTCTCGCCAGTTAGCATCATATTTTACAAACCAACTTAGCCATAAACTTCTTGACAATCGCATTAGTATAGGTTGCAAAATTATTAAACCACCAATAGCAATGCCCATACACCAGAAAACTCTATTATCATCAATTGAAAAACCAATTAAAACATACCAGGCTACAAATACTGCAACAGTAAATGCTACACCTAATGCATAACTAACATAGCTAGTGCCGTAGTAAAAACCAACTTCGATTTCTGTACGCTGGCTGCAAACAGGGCATTTTTCGTTCATTTCAACAACATTTTTTAAATCGTAAGCATTTGTTGACTTAAACAAATAACCTTCTCTGCAACGTGGACATTTATTAGTTAAAGTGCTTACTAAATAATTTGGAACTTTTGTTTGCTTGCTCATATTGGCTGCAAAGTAACGGATTTAAAAAGATGCAGTTTGTGATAGATGTTACATTGGAGTTGCATGGTTTTATTCAACGCCTATCTTCGCAGCAAATTTTTGAGAATATGTTACAAGTGACCGTTTTGAGAAACGACCCAAATTTTGTGAAAGAAAGATTAGCAGTTAAGCACTTTAAACAAGTAGAACTTGTTGATGAAATTATTGCTTTGGATGATGATAGAAAAAAAACACAGGTAGAGTTTGATAATACACAAGCCAAGATTAATGCAGCTTCTAAAGAAATTGGAAAGTTAATGGCTACAGGAAAAAAAGAAGAAGCAGAGATAGCAAAGTTAGAAGTTGGCACTTGGAAGTTAGAAGTAGAAAAACATAAAGAAGCGTTGGAATTGCTTGAAAGAAAATTAACTGAGACTTTGGTTTTACTTCCAAACTTGCCTTATGCAAAAGTGCCTATTGGAAAAACCCCAGAAGAAAATATCAATGTAAAACAAGCGGGTGAAATTCCTAAACTTTATGAAGGTGCAAAACCTCATTGGGATTTAATTAAACAATACAATTTGGTTGACTTTGAAACTGGTGCAAAAATTACTGGCAGTGGTTTTCCTTTATACAAAGGAAAGGGAGCTAAGTTTCAACGTGCATTGTCTCAATATTTTCTGGACTTCAATACTGATGCAGGTTACACAGAATTTATTCCACCATATATGGTAAATGAAGCTAGTGCTTATGGTACTGGACAATTGCCAGATAAAGAAGGTCAAATGTATCACGCAACAGCAGACAATTTTTATTTAATTCCAACTGCAGAAGTACCTGTAACCAATATTTACAGAGACACCATTGTCAAAGAAAGTGATTTGCCAATTAAAATGACTGCTTACAGCCCTTGCTTTAGAAGAGA
>CAZTOP010000104.1:0-6293 GCA_964615145.1 uncultured Chitinophagaceae bacterium | reverse complement strand
CACAAGGAAAAACAATTTTAAAACAAGTTGTTGAACTACAAAAAGGCAATAACAACTTTACAATGAATTTAAAAAAGAATGGCAACCTTACAACCGGTATTTATTTCTTAAAAGCTGTTGGTGTTGAAGGAGAAAATGTGAAAAAGGTATTGGTGAGGTAGGCTTTAAAAAATGGCAAATTAGGTTGAGCTATTACAAAATAAAAAGGGTTCGGTTTTACTAAACCGAACCCTTTTTTACAAATAATTCAATCATTAGTTTTCTACAATAATCGATTGTGAACTTACTCTGTTATGGTTAGCATCATAAATTACAACTTGATACACTCCGTTTGAAATATTACTAACGTTTAATTTTTGATTTGTATTTCCTGAAACAATAAAATTGTTTGAAATTACCCTTACTCCGGCAATACTAATTAGCTCAATATAATATTTACCTGATACCTCAGACGATATTTGAACATTAACAGAACCCTTTGCTGGATTAGGATTCATAGATAACAATACTTTATCTTTTCTCTTTAAAACAACAATATTTGAATATTCTTTTTCTCCAGTATTTGAAACAACAGCTAGTCTGTAAAAATTGTTTCCAACAAACGGATTATTGTCTTTAAAAGAATTGCTGGATTTTAAAATATCTGTTCCATTAACACTTCCAATTGATTCAAATGTTGTTCCGTCGGCACTTTTTTCAACATTGATTTTACTAGTGCCAATAGTAACATCTGCTGTCCATTTTAATAGGTTGTAATTATTGAAAATTTCACCAGTAAAAGAGGTCAATTTTATTGGTAGGGCAGAACCATTAAAAGTTAAATTAAATGTAGCTTTTGTATTAGCTACTCCATCTGCTACCAAAAGGTAATCTGTATTTGCAAGTAAACCTGTTATGTCTGTTAAAGTAGTATTTGTTGTAAATGTTCTGCAAGCAACAGGTGTTGGATAGTTTTGACCATCCGGACAACTCGATACTTGGTACAATGCCAACTCAATTCCTTTGCTAGAGCAGCTATTTAAACCCCCTGGTGTGGTTGAATAGCCTGTTACACTAATGCTCAGAACTCCTGAATTAGCAGTTTTAACTGCATAATATTGAGTATTGGTAACACCGGTTCCAGTTCCTGTGCATTTTAATTCAGTGTATTGTGGGTCAGATAAAGAATTGCTGGTGGCATGTACTAAATCAAAAGGAACCACAGTGCCTATATTGGTTGGTAAACTAGAGAAACTAGCAGGGCAATCATCATTGGTAACTGTTGTATATGATGTTTGTACTAGCCCTGTTGAATAAGCTGTGCAAGAACCAAAGCTAAGGTTTTGCGGATTACATAAATATAATGCACCTCTGTACGCAGAACCGTCAGGGGTACTTCTTTTAACTCCAAACTCTACTGCATAGTGCATTAATTTTCCGGGATTATTATTGGGGCTTCCGCCTTGCGAACCATCATTAATATGTCCTAGGCTAATAGCATGACCAAGTTCGTGTAACAGCACAGTTTCTAAATCTATTTGAGAAGTAGATGGCGAACAAGGACCAGTGGTGAAGCTAGCACTGCCAGTAGAAACACCAGCATTGCGTATAATTACATCAAAAGCAGTTTTTTGACCTTCTTTTCCAGAACAGGCTATAGAATAAGAATAACAGACTGCTAGTACTCCAGCAGCTAAAGGTGTTGTTCCAGAGTTTGTATTGTCGTACATAACAATATTCTCAGTGTTGTTTCCTAGAGATTGACTTGTTGTTGCACCACCTTCTGGCCAATTCATTCCTACAATTTCTCTCCATGTAGCTAGGGCTCTTTGAACAGTAGCTTTGGTTGCCGAGCCATCTAAGTCTAAACCACCACCATCGGTGCTGTTACTAAAATAAACTGTATATCCACCTGTTCCATTTTGATCAATTAAGTTCATTTGTTTATATGTACCAGAAACCTGTAGAATACTGTAATAAACATTTAAAAAATCGGCAGATTGTGCTGTTAAACCAGATGATTCTCTTACTGAAAAAAAGCCAGTAGCTGCCCTTGTTGGAACTCTTACTTTAATTTGAGTGTTTGTCCATTGTACTATAGCCCCATCAGTTGAGTTAACAACATAAGTTGGACTTGAGCCGCCAGTATTCCCATCAGAAAATAAAATAGCAGCAGAACCGCCAGCAGTTCCAAAATTAGTTCCTTCTATTGTTAAAATATTATTTGATGGATCAAGAGATGCACCAGCCCTTACAGTAGTTGGACTAAAAGTAGTAATACTTGGTGTAGCCAAAACACCAGCTCCAATTGGGCTAGCACTTAAATTGAAAGAAGGATCTTTGACAATAACACTATTTCCAGTTTTAATTTGAAGTTCAGTATATAATGTGCCAGTAATGCTACCATAACTTACAAATGGTGCATAAGCCTTTTTGTTGGCAATGTCATAAATAAAACAACCCTGACTACTACTGTAAACATCCATTAAAGTATTATTTGATACTGGGGATTTTAGATTCAACACATTCGGAAATAAAAAGAAAACCCCAATGTCATTAGTTTCTAAAGTTAATAAATCACTGGCTTCCATACTTTCTACGCCAACTGTTCCTCCTTGTGTTAAAACGTCAATGTAAGTATCTGTTAATCCTCCTTTAAAAATTTTATATACCTTAACTTTATTTGCAGTAAAAATTACGGTGTGTGCTGCATTCCAGAAACTAGTTTTGCTTACAACCTTACCCTCAATAATATTTGTGGAGTTTGCAATTTTTTCATCAATACTTACTGGATAAAGAGCATTGGCTTTTAACTGATATGCAGTAAAAAATAGGACTGCTACAGCAAATAGCTTAGTACGAATTTTGTTCATAAATAATAAATTAGGCAATAAAATTAACGAAGAGTTTTGATAAATAAAAAAACCACACATTTTATTTTAGAACAAATGTGTGGTTTATATTACTGAATGTGTAATCTAAGGCATATAAATTAAAGGCTTACTGCCAACAATTTCAACCAACTCTAAATCAAAAACTAAATCTTTACCTGCAAGTGGGTGATTTGCATCTAGCTTAACTGTTTCGTCGGCAACTTCAACAATTACAACTGGAAAGTTTTGACCATCTTGATTGCTCATTTGTAATTGCATCCCAACTTCGGGAACCATATCCTCAGGAAATTGATTTTTTGGAAAATCCATTATCATTTCAGCTTGGCTGGGTCCATAAGCTTCCATAAAAGGAATATGAATTTGTTTTTTATCTCCAACTACCATGTTCATAACTCCAGCATCAAAACCAGGAATTACCATTCCACTTCCGACTTCAAACTCTAATGGTTCTCTTCCGTTTGAAGAATCAAATATTGAACCATCAGTTAATGTACCATGGTAATGAATTTTTACAGTGTCGCCACTTTTAACTTGTTGCATTGTTTTATTTTTTTGACTAGCAAAGAAAGGAAAACTTGCATTATGTTAGCAAATAGTTTAATGGTTTATTGGTTAATCTGTTTATTTGTAAAAAATTAATACAAATAATTAGTCAATGTTACCCAATTATCTAAAAGAACTTTTTAAAAGTCAATCTTATAATCCCGATAATTTCTTTTTAATGGCGGGGCCTTGTGTTGTGGAAGGAGAGGAGATTGTGATGGAAATAGCAGACAAAGTTTCTAGTGTTTGTAAAAGGCTAGAAATTCCTTACATATTCAAAGCATCTTATAGAAAAGCGAATAGAACAAGCTCAAAATCTTTCACTGGTTTGGGTGATGAAATTGGGTTAGATATTTTAAAAAAGGTTGCAACAAAATATAATTTACCAACAGTTACCGATGTGCACAGTGCTGCTGAATGTGCTGTTGCTGCTGAGTTTGTAGATGTATTGCAGATTCCTGCATTTTTGTGCAGACAAACAGATTTGCTGGTTGCTGCTGCTGAAACTGGTAAAATTATCAACGTTAAAAAAGGACAGTTTTTAAGTGGACCTGCAATGAAATTTGCAGCAGACAAAATTAGAAATGCTGGAAACAATAAAGTAGTGCTTTGTGAAAGAGGAACAACTTTTGGCTATCAGGATTTAGTGGTTGATTACAGAAATATCCCCTGGATGCAAGAACACAATTGTCCTGTGGTGATGGATGTTACGCATAGCTTACAACAGCCTAATCAAACAAGTGGTATTACTGGTGGAAATCCACAATTGATAAGCACTATAGCCAAAGCTGCTATTGCAACTGGAGCAGATGGATTATTTATTGAAACACATCCTAATCCGTCACAAGCAAAAAGTGATGGTGCTAATATGCTACAACTAGATTTGCTTGAAAATTTATTAGAACAACTAGTGAAAATTAGAAAAGCAGTTATTTAATTGAAAATGGACAATTGATAATTGACAACCGTTAATTATCAATTGTATTAAAACATAAAAATCATTATCAATTATCAATTACAAATTATCAATTAACATAAAATGAACTTACAACTAACACGCCCTATTGCTTTTATTGATTTAGAAACTACAGGTATAAATATCAGTACAGATAGGATTGTTGAAATAGCTATTGTGAAAATTTCTCCTGATGGAACAAAAACAGTTAAAAGAAAAATTATAAATCCTACAATTCCAATTCCACAAGCAGCAATTGATGTACATGGCATTACTAACGAAATGGTGAAAGATGCTCCAACATTTAAACAGGCTTCAAACGAAATAAAGCAATTTATTGAAGGATGTGATATTGGAGGGTATAACAGCAATCGTTTTGATATTCCAATGTTAGTGGAAGAGTTTTTGCGTTGCGAATTAAACATTGATATTGAAAGTAGGAAATTGGTTGATGTTCAAAAAGTATATCACTTAATGGAGCAAAGAACTTTAAGTGCTGCATATAAATTTTATTGTCAGAAAGATTTAGAAGGTGCTCATGGTGCAGAAGTTGATGCAACTGCAACTTATGAAGTTTTGGAGGCTCAAATAGAAAAGTATAGCCAAATTGGTAACACAGTTGATAGCATTATAAAGTTTACTGGAGAAGAGCAAATTGTAGATTTTTCCAGAAGATTTATTATGGAAAACGGAGTTGAAGTTTTCAACTTTGGTAAACATAAAGGAAAGCCAGTAACAAGGGTTTTGAAAGAAGAACCTCAATATTATGATTGGATGATGAAAGGTGATTTTGCTTTGCACACCAAACTAAAAATCACAGAAATATTGAACAGAACTTTAGTTAAGAAGTAATTTTTTTTACAGTTTAGTGCAATGTCAAAACCACTTATAATAATCACAGGAAAAGATGGACAACTTGGATTTGAATTGAGTCGAATTCAAAACCAATACTCAAATCAGTTTGATTTTTTGTTCACAAGCAGAAACGATTTGGATTTGATGAATGAAGCGTCAATAGTAACTTTCATTGAACAACATCAACCAAAATATTTCATTAATTGTGCTGCATATACTGCTGTTGATAATGCAGAAACAGAGAAAGAAGTTGCATATGCAATAAATGCAACAGCTCCATCAATCATTGCTAAAACCTGTGCTGCAATTAAGTGCCAGTTCATACATATTAGCACCGATTATGTTTTTGATGGAGAGAAAAAAGCTCCTTATTTACCTTTGGATAAAATTAATCCATTAAATGTGTATGGAACATCAAAAGCAGTAGGAGAGAAGCTTGCAATAGAAAACAATCCTCAATCAATCATCATCAGAACATCCTGGGTTTATTCATCTCATGGTAAAAACTTTGTGAAAACAATGTTGAAGTTGATGAGTGAAAGAAATGAAATTAATGTTGTTGAGGACCAAATTGGTTGTCCAACAAATGCCGCAGATTTAGCAGATGCCATCATGCAAATTGTGTTGAAACTTAATGTTGACAATAGTTTCAAGCATTCAAATATTTATCATTATTCAAACACAGGTAATATATCTTGGTTTCAGTTTGCACAAGCAATCAAAGAAATTTCAAACTTAAATTGCACTGTAAATCCAATCCTAAGTACTGCTTATCCAACGCCTGCAAAACGTTCTAATTATTCTGTAATGGATACGTCTTATATTGCAGATGATTTTGGAATTGAAATTAAAGACTGGAAAAATAGTTTAAAATCTATGATTAATAGTTTGTAGCTTTCGATTCAAAATTCAAAATTTATAATTTATAATTCAACATTTATACAATGCCTCACGAAGCCATTTCAGTTTTTGATATGTTTAAAATTGGAGTTGGTCCAAGTAGCTCTCATACGCTTGGTCCTTGGCGTGCAGCTATGCGTTGTGTTGAAACAATCAAACAAAAAACA
>CAZTOP010000103.1:0-6300 GCA_964615145.1 uncultured Chitinophagaceae bacterium | reverse complement strand
ATTCTTTCAGGAGTATTTTTTTTATTCTTTACAGTGATATAGCGACTTGTTCCAGCTTGACCACTTGTTTTGTGTTCGGTACACTCTAATATTACCTGAACTCTATTTCCTTTTTTTGCCATTGTTATACTTTTTTTGGTACTTGAACCAGATTAAACAAATTAGATTTTTGAACCAGCAGCTCTCATATCTTTAATTACATTAGCTAATCCGTTTTTGTTAATTGTACGAATTGCTTCTCCAGAAACTTTTAAGGTTACCCAACGGTCTTCTTCAGCAAAAAAGAAACGTTTTGTTTGCAAATTAGGTAAAAATCTACGTTTTGTCTTAATGTTAGAATGTGATACGCTATTACCTACAATTGGCTTTTTTCCTGTAACCTGACATACTCTTGCCATAAATCTATAATTTAATCCGATTTTTTTTCGGATTGCAAAAGTAGGGGAGTCATTCTAATTAGCAATAATTTATTCTTGTTTTTTTTAAAATTTTATTTGACATTTTAAAACTTACTGAATTTACTATGATTTACGACCTCTTTTTATTCTTTTGTAGCTTAATAAAATCGTCTTTGCTTATGGCAATGCCCATTTTTGGATAAAGTATCTGATTTGTTTCAATTTGTAAATCAATAGCTGTAATTAAAGTATTGGTTTTAGGATAAAAAGTTTCTAAAATAGTTCCAGGTAAACTGCTATCTCCATCAAACGATAAGTTACATTTAAAGTTTTCGGTGTACCAAACTATTACATCAACTTCTCCATCCTTTAACTGAGTTGCTTGCTTGCAAGGGTAACCAAAAACAACTTTACTGTCATCCGATAAATTCCAAATTTTTTGTTTGTTCTCTAAATTGTCTTTTACTAAATAATTATCATCTTTCCACTCTACAGATTCTATGTTAAAGCCTTTTGAATAGTTGCAATAATTTGCTTTTGGAATAAAAGCTTTTCCTACTGGTTTATTGGTTCTGCTTTTTTTAATGGCTTTAATTGTGTATTCATCCTTTTCATCGTAGGTTTCTACAGTTTGATAATAAGTAATAGTATCATTAATTGTAAACTCATCAATAGAAAATTTACCACTCCATTTAGTGGGTATAGGTTTTAAATAATCTGCTAAAGAACCTTTTATATTCCCGTGTTTATATAAAATAGTGAGTTTTGTTTGTGCTTTACTAATGTGACAGAGCATAAGTAAGGAAATTGTAAATAAAGCAGAGCATGTCATTCTTTTTATCATATCATTTTTTTAAGTTGGTGAAGATATTAGCAATAATTATTTCTCCAAAATCCTTTTCTTAAAAATTTTGTTATGGTAAATCAGTAGTTATTGTAAGTATTATTCAGCTTAAATTCTATACACTTAGAAAAAATTATATAGCATTGCAAATATGACACAGCGTTTTTTATTAACCACTCTTAATGCTAAGTATATTCATATTAATTTGGCTATTAGGTTATTGTTCGAAATAAACAAAGCCAATGAGAATTTGTATTGGAAAGAGTTTACAATAAAAGAAAATAAAAATGAAATTGCTAACTATTGCAAAAATTTTGAAGTGGTTTGTTTTAGTTGCTATATATGGAACATAACACAAACGCTTGAGGTGTGTAAAATTATCAAGTACTTAAATCCTTCAACAAAAATATTATTAGGCGGTCCCGAGGTTAGTTATGATTGGCAAGATTTAATTCAAGAACCATACATTGATTTTATTGTTACCGGCGAAGGAGAAATCCCATTTACAAAGTTCATACAACAGTATCCACATACAGAAAATATTGCAAACATTGCAAGCAAAAAAAATGGAGAAGTACAGTACAATAAATTTGTTGAAAATTATAGTTTAGAACTTTATTGCAACACCAATCCATATCAAAATGAAGATCCTGAAACTTTAAAAAATAGAGTTTTATACATTGAAACTTCAAGAGGTTGTCCTTATAAATGTGAGTTTTGTTTGGCAAGTTTAGATAATAAAGTAAGGTATTTGCCTATGGCACATATTAAAAGCAATTTGCTTTATTTAATGCAACATGGTACAGTTATTAAATTTTTAGACAGAACATTTAATGTTAAGAAAGATTTTACTCTGGATATTTTTCAGTTTATATTAGATAATGCTTTACCAAGAAACGTATTTCAATTTGAAATTACTGCCGATATTTTACATCCAGAAATTATGCAGTTCATTATCGATAAAGTTCCTAAAGGAATGTTCAGATTTGAAATAGGCATTCAAACTGTAAACCAAAAAGCCAATTTGGAAGTGGGCAGAAAACAAAATTTTGATAAAACAAAAGGAGTGATTCTACAATTGAAAGATTATGTAGAAATGCACCTAGACTTGATTGTAGGACTTCCATTAGATTACTGGGAAGATATTAAGTACAGTTTTGAAGAAGTGTTTAAACTATTTCCACCCGAACTTCAGCTTGGTTTTTTAAAGTTTTTGAAAGGAACTCCGGTGCGAGAAAAGCATCAGCAATATGGATATGTATTTGATGCAGTTGCTCCATATCAGATTATTAAAAGCGATTTTTTAAGTGAGGTAGAATTGGCTAATATAGTTAAACTTGAAAATGCACTTGAAATTTACTGGAATAAAAGAAGGTTAGGAAATACGCTTGAATACATTACTTTTCACTACAGCATATTCGATTTTTTACTTGGGCTTGGTACTTACTTTGAAACTAAGAGCAAGTTTTATGGATACACCATTAACAATGTGTATGATATTGCATTTGAATTTATCAACTCAAATTTTAAAGATGATAAAATAATGCTACAAATGTTTGCAATAGATTATTATCTGCAACACAAAATAAAGCCAACAGAAAAGTTTATACTTGAAGTAAACAAAAAAGAAAAATTTGAATTATTAGAAAGCATCAATCTCCCTTATCATAAACTACGTTACATTGTTTTGAATATTGATTTTGATTATTCATTATTTGTTAAAACCAAGAGTGTGGAGTTGGTTAAAAACTTTTTAATTATTGAATACACAGGTACTCAAACACCCAAAATTGTTGATAATAAAAATGTAAAATATTTACCTGCTGTTATTGCAAAATAAATGGTACTATAATACTGTAAACCAATTTTATAAATCCAATACTGATGCTTGGCATTACAGCTAAAATATTATTTATTGAAATGCTTATTTTAGAACTAATCATCACTTTGTTTACACAACATCTGTTAGTAAGTATTTATAAAAAAAATTGACATTGTTTTAATCGATATTTAACTTATGTTTGTATTCCCCCTTGATGTTGAGATATTGATATTGAAACAAAGTTGATACTTTCTTCTTGCTACACTGTAGCAAGAATTTACCCTTACATTATTACTTATGATCATTCTTTTTTTGTTGCAAAAAAATTGGAGCAAGCTACTATTATACATTTTATTAGCATGCCCATCTGTTAATGTCTTTTCACAAGATCCACACTACACTCAATATTATGCAGCTCCAATGCTTATGAATCCAGCACTTACAGGATTTTTTAATGGCGATGTTAGAGCTTCTGCTTGCTATAGAAGCCAATGGCCAAGTATCCAATATCCATATACCACAGGTACATTTTCTGTGGATGCTAATATGCTAAAGCGTATTTTAAAAGAAGGAGATGTAATGGGTATTGGTTTTACTGGTTTATTTGATAAAAGTAATAATGGTGGATTAAAATCGAATTCAATATCAGCTTCATTTGCATACCATAAATTACTAGACCCATTTGGTGTAAACAGATTAAGTATTGGAGCAATGGCAACCTACAACACCAGATTGTTAGATTACAGTAAATTTGTTTTTGGACAACAATTAACCCCTTTAGGTTTCGACCACAATTTACCCACTGGAGAACCTATCAATGGCTTTACATCAAATTATGTAGATTATTCAGTAGGGATAGTCTATTCAGCAATTACGGAAGAAAGCAGTTTTTACTGTGGCACATCTATATATCATTTTAACAAACCAACAGAATCTTTCAATGGACCTGTACATAAAATAAAGGCAAGAATTGTAGCGAATGCAGGTGGAAGTTTTACCGTTGATGAAACCAATAAAATGCTTTTGAGTGCAGCCTATATGAATTCAGAGTTTACAGAAGATTTAATTTTTGGTGCTGCTTACAGTAAGTCATTAGCAGATGAAGATTATAATTTAATTATGGGTGCTTGGTACAGATATAATGATGCCGTATCTCCGTATGTAGGTTTGGGCTATAAAAATTACAGACTTGGTATTTCTTATGATGTAAATGTATCAAAGCTAACACCTGCTAGTAATTTAAAAGGAGGTTTTGAAATTACACTCAGTTATCTTTTTACAAAAAATCCTGAAAATAGCGGTAATGCAGGGTTCAATTTTGGTTCACCTGGCAACTCTTATCATTCGGAAGGAGGTTTTAAATGCCCAAAAGGTAGTAGCAATTTAAGATGGTTTGGTTATTAGGATTATTTTGAATGATAAATGTTGAATTTTAAATTAAGAAAAATGAAATTATTTAGATACATATTATTTGTTGGGATTATGTTGGTTTGTGGAGGTGTTAAGGGGCAAATTACTATTAATGTTAGTTCTGGAAATAGCACAATGTGTGCAGGTTCATCAATTAGCTTTGGAAGTGTTGTTACTTGTAATTCAACCTATCAATGGCATAAAAATGGTGTGCCTATTTTGAATGCTACTAATCAAGGATATTCAACTAATTCTTTAGTGGATGGAGACGTTATCACTTGTGTTCAAGTTACAACAACATTACCTTGTATAAAAGATACATCCAATAAAATTACAATTACAATTTTACCAACTGCTAATATTACACTAAGTTCAGCTGCTGTTACTGCTAACCAAACTGTTTGTCAAAATACTGCAATTACTCAAATAAAATATGCTATTACTGGAGCTACAGGTGCAACAGTTAATAATCTACCCACTGGTGTAACCGGAACTTACAGCAATGGTTTTTTAATAATTAGTGGAACACCAACACAAAGTAGTACAAGTCCTTTTAATTATACAATTAATATTACTGGTGGAAATTGTGGATCAAATGCTACAGCTAATGGTAGTATTACTGTAAAAGATGCACCTACATTACAATTAGAGGATGTTGGAAGTCCATTTTCACCGTTTAACAATTGTGGAAATAATTCAGGAATTCCCAACTATACACTTACTGTTGGGAATATCAGTAGTAATACTTCAACAGTAAATAGTTATACATTAAATTGGGGTGATGGAAATATTGAGACTAATGTTTTGAGTTCGAGTTTCCCAAAGACCCATCAATATACAAGCTTTGGCGTATTTCATTTAACTCTTTCAACAACAAACTCTTTAGGCTGTTTTGTTAGTTGGTCTAAAGATGTAGTGAATCAAACTAACCCAGCAGTTGGTATTCAAGGTCCACCAAATGGAAGCACACAGGGATGTGCTCCTGTTGGGTATTGGTTTAAGCTTACAAACTATTCAAGTAATACAACAGGTACAACTTATAATTGGGATTTTGATGATAACACAACTCTAACTTGGACTACACCACTAATCGTTGATTCAGTATTTCATATTTTCAATACAAGCTCTTGTAACAAACCAACCAAGCAATTTACTGTTTCTGTTAATGCTATAAATCAATGCACATCCACGCCGGCAACAATTGGTAACATCAAAATTTTTAAGAAGCCCAAGGCAAAATTTATCGTCAGCGATAGCGTAGTTTGTTTAAATACAACAATCACTTTTACTAATAATAGTGACCTTGCTTTTAATGGCAATGATTGCAACACTAACACATTGTATTCTTGGAACTTTGGAGATCCTGCAAGCGGGTCTTTAAATGTGTCAACAATTAAAGATGTCTCACATACATATCAAACATCTGGGCAATTTATTGTAATTCTAATTGTCAAGGGTTCGTGTGGAAACGATACTTTAACTAAAACCATTTGTGTCAACCCAACACCCACAGCCTCTTTTACAACTCCTAAAGACACATTATGTGCAGGTGAGAACCTAAGTTTTACAAGCACTTCAAATACACCATTGTGTGGCAGCAATATTTATAGTTGGTCTGTTACCAAAAATGATATTGCTGGTTGTGCTAGCTCTGTTGCTCCAACTTTTGTTAATTCTACAAGTTCTTCTTCTACTAATCCAATAATGAATTTTTCTAAACCCGGTACTTATATGGTAAGTTTAACTACAACCATTCAAGGTACAAGTTGTACATCTGTTGCTTTCACAAAAACTATTACAGTAAAAGATAAACCAACAAATGTTTC
>CAZTOP010000102.1:0-6377 GCA_964615145.1 uncultured Chitinophagaceae bacterium | reverse complement strand
TTGTACTGCAATAAAGGAATGGTGGTGGTGGTTGGAATGACTGTCTTTTTTATGCTATGCTTTCGTGTGTTGGTTGGCTCTTTGCAAATGAGGTACGAGGCTTGCAATGTGCCAAATAGTATAGCTGCATTGCAATAAAAAGTATTGCAGTTAAAAATTGGCAGCAACACAAAATGACAAATCCTTTTGGCATAAGCCGTTTTTTTCTTTGGCAGAGCTGGGTGGGTATAACTCGTGGTTCTTGCCACACCATTTCTGTATTTTGGCTTAGTGATAGTAACGTTATCCTTTTTGGAACAAAAAGATTTAAGTGGATAGCACGACCTGAAAGGGAAGTCCTTAAAGAAAAATTCCAAGAAGTTCCAAGAAACTACTATTTTTGTATTCTTCTGAACCTAAGAAGCTGTACGGCTTTGGCTGGCTCGGACCAAATCCTCGGTTTCGAACCGAGGTTTTTTTATGTTCTAATAACGCCATCAGCATCGGTAATACTGGATTCGAAACAAATATTCCTCAGCTTACTATTGAAGATTTTGTGTGCTTGATACTTTCTCCTTGAGGCTTGTGAGAAATCCTTCTCTTTTAAGGTATATGCAATTACATCAGATGATTGCACAAACATAGAATCGGAAGAAACCCTAAAAATTGGGTCTTCTATTACCCAGCCAATTTTTACATCTGGAACTGTTTCACCACTTGCACCAGTACCTAATAATTTTCTCACGTGGGTATTGATGTGTTTTTCATTTGCCCTATCAAAAAACAATATACCGTTTTGTGTTTGTTGTTTCAAAAACTCATCATAAGCCTGATAGAGTTTCGTAACTGCAGTAGTTAAGTAATTTTCTGGTGCAAGTTTGCTATTCTTTTTATCAATTGACACTGTAATAATTCTAAAAGCATTATACTGCCCTATTGTTTCAGCATAACGTTCAATCAATTTCCAACGGTCGGAAGTGCCAATACTTTTAAATTCTTGTATTTTATGTGGATCTATCATTTCTGTGCAATGAAATTCTGTATCATAACGTAAATAGCTTTGACGAGCTAACTCTTTACGAAAAGATTTAATTATTGCCAATGCAGTTTTCCAATTAGAGGAATGAACCACTAAGCCAGCTAATATAAAATATGGTGAGCCTGTTTTATCGGGTTTTGTTTCATCGTATGAACCACAATCGCCACTTTCATCAACATAACAGAAATACATAGGCTTTTTATTGATTTGTTTTTTTTTGAAAATTAGTTACTATGGGTGAATTTTTATCGAATGAAAAAGAATGTTCACGATAATTTACATTTACTGTATCTGCAACTTTAGGTATCATACCATTTATAAGACTTGAAAATAAACTTGTAGAAGTTTGAAAAGCTTGAAGGGTACAAATTTGAAGATGCACAAAATTTAATTCTTTAGCCTGTTCTGACGCCATAACATTTTCGCAACATTCCATCAGGATTTCTTTATCAAGGGTAGCCCACTCAAAGCCAGGTTTTATTTCCTTTGCTTTTTCCAATAGGCTTTCGTGTAATTGAATTGCAGTTATGCTCATTTGGTTAAATTATTTTTACAAATATTTGGACTATATTTCATAATAAAAAGTATTTTATAAAATCAATTGTAGCGATTTGGATTTTGCAAATAAATACGTTACTCTCTTTTATCTCAAGCTTTTTATTAAATGTAATGAAGTTAAACATTTACTTACGGTATTTTATTTTTTTATTTGTGTTTGTGGATGTCAACTTATTTCCTTTTATCGGTTGCATTTTTATCGAAGGAAATAAGGTTGAGCATCTCTCTTAATCTGCTTCTAATTCTGTTGCCATACATTTCTTCTATTTCACTGGCTGAAAGGTTTGTAGTAATGTGTGTAAGTAAGTTTTTTGAAACGAATAAATCGTAACGTGTTAATAGGATTTCTGCCATTACGTTGCACTCATTGCCATAATATTTGAGGCTGCTTTCTGTGCCTAAATCATCGAAGCAAAATGTTCTTGCAGCATACTCGTACAAGTTGCCTTTGCTGTATTTATGCACTATTGAGAAACCATCTTGGATGAACTCGAAACTTATATCTCTGCAAGGTTTGGTAATGAACTTTTGATTATCCTTTTGAATGAAAAACTTCATTAAATTAATGAGTGTTGTTTTGCCACACCCAACGGGACCAGTTAATAAAATTCCTTTGTTTAAATCAATGTTTAGTTGTTGGGCTGCTAATTCATCTTGTAAAAAATAGCAAAGCATTAGGTAAATTGTTGGTTTGTCTTCTTGTAGTAATAGAAATTTTTTGCCGTGTATTTCATAGCCTTTTTGCTGCAGCCATTGCCAAGCTTCTTCATAATTGTATTGAGTTTTAATTGTTAGAAATTCCATTTAGAAAGTAGTTAGTATTTAGTACATAGTAGTTAGACAAAACCACCTTTCACAAAGGGCTACAAAGGTTCGTTATAGTTTTTGTTTTGTTTGGTGTGCAAGTTTTTTGCTTTGGGTTTAGTAGTTTTTGAATTTGTAAATTTCTTAGCATTAATCATCCAGTTATTTGCTGCTGCTTTCCAGTCTTTCATTTTTGTTTTACCACCAACAAGCCAACCATTGCTTTGAAAATAATTATAGAACTTTTCTGCTTCAATAGCAGGGAATTTATGCAAAGCAAAATATTCCTGGGCTACTTGCAAATTGATTGGGACTGCTTCGTGCATTGCAGTGACATCGGTTGTTTGTTTCTTTTTCTTTTGACGCAACTTTTCTTTTTCTTCCGAGCTGTTCAAATTTTGAACTGCTGTTTTTTTTGCTTGCTTATCCAAGTTTACTATGTTTAGTTTATTATGTTTATTAATGTTTATATAAGGCTCTTGTGCTTGTTCAACACTTGTTCCGATTTTAGTATGGTGTGCTACTAATGCTTGTTCAACACTTGTTTCGTTTTTGGTATGGTTATCTTCTTTCTTTTTATTAGATGTTTGAAAATTGAACAAGCTAATTTGTTTGTATTTCGGGCTTTCTTCATTATCTGATTGCAGATTGAATAGAAAAACGAGGCTACCTTTGAAGGGATTGTATGAAGGTTTGTATTTGAGGTATTGCCATTCGTTTAATTCTTTCATACATTTATGATAGGTAGCTTTGGAACTTATTTTACTAACTTTCATTAACTCGTTTCGTGAAATGCTTATTGGATTTTGAAAACGATTTGCATTCCAGAATTGAAACAAGGAAACATACATACTAACGTGTGTTGGATTTAACCTTTCATCTGTTGAAACTCTATCGAAAAAACCTGCAAGATGCTTTATGTAATTCATTTTGTAATTATAAATTTTGAGTTATGAATTATGAATTTGTTTTACGCATAGGGCAAAAGCCTCATCCGTCTTTCAGCCATCTTCTCCAATAAAGAAGGGGAATGGCAATGTGTTCTTTTAAAGAACGCAAAGCCCATTAGGGCTTGAAGTTTAGCGTTGGAATTGCTTTAGTATTGTTGCTGTCTAATACTGCTTCAATATCATCATAGTTGTAGTAAATGATTGAACCAATTTTGGTAAATGAAAGTGTGCCATTGATGCGAAGGTTTTGTAATGTGCCTGGTGAAATTTTCAATAGCTTTCTTACTTCGCTGCTTTTAAGCCATTGCTTTTGTTTTACAGGTTTGGTGTGGATGATGTTTTTTAAATCATCGAGTAATTGGAAACGGAAAGTTTGTAAATCTTCCTTTGTAATAATTTCTATTGCCATAATAAAAAAATTTAGTATGGCACAAAAAAATATTGAATGAATGACAACAGAACCCAAGTTGCACCCAAGTTGGGTGAAATTTTGTTGCAAATGAAATCAAATGAAATTTCTACCTTTCCTCGGCTTCATCCATTCTTCTCAACAGGTTTTCTCGTATAGTATCAATGAATTTTGTACTACCAGTCTTACGATTTCTTAATTCCAGATATGTTCTATAATAATCGCCTAAATCAATGTTAAAAACGCTTTCAAAATATGCTGCTATATCCTTTATTTCGGCTTGTGAATTGTTGAACACACCTTGGGTATGCAAAGCATAAATAAGCTCTATTAATGAGGTTTTGGTATCAGTCCAATTCATTTTGAACTTGGGTGTATCTTGGGTGCTTTCCCTTGAATTTTCTTTTTCCAATTTTGCCAACTCATCTTCCAAATAAACCTCTATTAAATCGTGTGCAATTATTTTTGCCACCTTGTAATCGTGTGTTGTTGCAAAGCGTGGGTCAGACTCAAAAAAGTAAGTATCTATACCAAGTTTCAAATCGGGTTTACCACGCATAAAATATTTATGGTCGAGGTATGTACTGCCTGTACGATAGTATTTATAAAACTCAAGATTGCTATCGAAAAAAACCTTCAGCTTTATTAGTTCATTACAAAAATATTTCTTTAAAACCTTTCTGCCACCGTGTGGCTTTTTTGTTTCGATGTGCAGTACCTTATTGTAATAAATAAGTTTTGATAAAAACTGTGGCTTTATTTTCTTGAAAAAAGCAATCTCTTCTGCATCGTTACAAAACTTATACTTTATGGTAAAAGCCTTTAGCTTGTGCATAACAGATAACAGAATTTTCATAGATAATTCTGCTGTTTTAATTTGATCATCTGTTTCGAACCGAATAAATTGTAACTGGCTGTCAAGTTCTGCTTGCAGTGTTTGGCTGTAGTTTCTCAAAGGGTTGTTTTAGGATATGGAAATATTTTGCGTATTAATAAACAAATTGCAAAACAAAAATATTTTGCATTATACTTTGTTTATATCCAATGCAAAAACGAAAAAGCAGTGTTAATTATTTTGTAGTTGGTAATGAATATTTTAAGGTTGCGAAACATTTATGCTGCTATAAAATATAACAGCATAAATGGTTTATTGAATGGTTTTTTAATAATTGAATGTTGCACCGATGCCGAAACCCATATCGCTATCGTAGTGGGTTGAAATATTGAGGTATTGTGAAGTGATGTATCGGAAACCTGCCATATATTCTTTATCTGTGTTTATCATTAGACTAAAGCGTAGGCGTTTTGAAATGGGAACATCTTCTCGGCTTAACTGAAATCTAAATTTTCCATCGCCATCAATTCTGCCATCGGCAATAAACAACATTGGTAGTGTGTAGGCAATACCTGCTACTACTGTTTTGCGATGATTTTTATTGCTTTTTTGCCCAAACCAATTTGTTTCTTCGCTTCCAAAAATATTTTTTGGACTGCCTTGTAAACTAAAGAAATTGCTTTGTGGTTCTCCTTCCATTTTGTAATGATAATCGAAACCAATGTAGGGATATATCCACTGCATTTTGCCTATGTATCGCCCTATCATTGTTTCGCTTTCGTAGCCGTGCATATCGTGATAACCTAAGTGCCATATTGTGCTTGCTTTCCAGCGTGTGCCTGCTAACATTGCTTCTCCATCGCTGCCGTTTGTTTCTATCCCAATTCTTACCATAGAATGAAATTTTCTATCATCGGCAAAGAGTTTTCGTTGTGCATATTTTGGGTTTGTAATTAGTGGATTAGGTGCTTGGTTTTGGTAGGTGAATATTCTGCCCATTCCACTCATCATATGGTATAAAATATGGCAATGAAAAAACCAATCTCCTTCTACGTTTGCTGTAAATTCTAATGTGTCGGTTTCCATTGGCATAATATCAACAATATTTTTGAGTGGGGCGTTTTCGCCCTGTCCATTTAGTAGGCGAAAATCGTGTCCGTGTAGGTGCATTGGGTGTCGCATCATTGAACCATTGTAAATAATCATTCTTACAGTTTCGCCTTTTTTAATGAGTATTTTATCGGTTTCGCTAACTACTTTGTTGTTTAAACTCCACACATATCTATTCATATTGCCTGTGAGTTCAAAGTGTAATTCTTTTATGGGTGCGTCTTTTGGAAGTGTAGTGTTTGCAGTTGATTTAAGCATTGCATAATTTAGGGTAACAATGTCGGATAATTTATTGCTGTTGTAATCGTCTTCTGTCATTTTCATTCCCTGCATTTTATCGCTGCTTTTTTTTGTTGTTTGTTTGCCTGTTATTTCAGGATACATTACAACATTCATATCCATTTGGTTTAGGCTCATACTCATTCCCATATCGTCTAAATCACCATTCATTTTCATCATTCCATTCATCATTTTCATTCCTTCAAAATATTTGAGCTTGGGCAAGGGGCTGGCTAATTGTATGCGACCATTGCCGAGATATAATGATGCTGAATATAATCGGTCTTCTGTTGTTGCTAAAAATTCGTAAGCCTTGCTGCTGTTGGGAATGGTAACGATAACATCGTAGGTTTCGCTGACTGCAATTAGTAATCTATCTACTTCGACTGGCTCAACATCGTTTCCATCGTTGGC
>CAZTOP010000101.1:0-6498 GCA_964615145.1 uncultured Chitinophagaceae bacterium | reverse complement strand
TATCAATTAATGAGCCCTTTGCCACTAAAGGATTCCAATCGTAATTAACATCTCCAAGCTTAACACCAATAAATGTTTGGTTGATTTTGTTAGATGTTAAATTGGTAAAGCTAATACTGTCTTTAAAAGGAAAAGGATTGGTAGTATCTGGAAACTGATATGCACTATCTACAAACTCCCATAATCTGTTGCCTTTGGTAGCACTTGTAAATGTGGTATCTATTCCCAATATTAAACGTTTTATACGTAATACATCTGTTGCATTAATGTTTTTATCACCATTTACATCTGCTGCTATTAATTTGTATGCACTATTAAGTTTGGTGATGTTTAATATATGGCGTTGGGTAAATAATACATCTGTAGCATTGATGCCATTGGATTTGGTGATGTTTTGTGTTCTCGTAGCTTTAATTGTATAATTGCCCTTGGGTACATTAAAATTGTATTTACCACTTATATTGTTAATAAAATTTGAAGCTATTTTGCCAGATACTGCAACACTTGCTGTACTAACAATTTTGCCATCAGGTGTTTTAATAGTGCCATTTATATAATATAAATCGTAAGGCGTTTGCACAGTTTGTGCAATATTTGAATTTGCTTTTGGGCTACTATACAACATTGAAAAACTAGCACTCCCACCCTTGCCTTGAATATTGCCACCAACAGGTAATATAGATTGTTGGGCATTAAGAATAAATGAATGAAGGATGACAAAAACACACAGCATTTGAAAGTATTTCATATTGGTCGTATGTTTTAAAATGAACGAATAGCACGAAAATAGTTTATAACGTATGTACCATCCCAGCCAGATTGGGATCCATTATTAAAATTCTGTGCCCAAGCCGTTTGCAAATAAAGTGGACTGTTTATTCCTGATTGTGATGAACTCCAGTAGCTACTATTAGTTTCAAATCCACCAACTAATGTTCTATTTTGGTAAAGCACATTTAACTCGTCTTTACTTGGTAAATACCAATCATCATAAATACCTACGACATAATCACTACACATTTTTGCAACATAAATGGAGGCTGGTGGTGAACATGTAATGGCAGAGGCAACTATTGCTTGAGTATTTTGCTTGCCAGTTCCTATTTTCACTCCATCTGCACCTACAAATACTGAATCATAACAAGGTCCCCAATTGGTACCAATATCGTAAGGAACAACAGCTGCAATTAAACCGTGTGGAACAGATACATCATAATTTGAATCTCCAGGTTGTAGCATATAGAATATAATTCCTCCTTGATATTTTGCACCTAACCTTAGTGAGTCTGTTTTAAAACTAATCTCATTACCATAACTTAAACCTACACTATTAATTGCATAAGCTCTTGCATAATAAATAGTGTTATGTAAAAGTGTATCCAAATTAGCTCTAAAACTATCTGCACCAACTGCAATTACTTTATAATTTGCAATAGTTGGGTTTGGTGATTTACTGTAGCAAATGCCTTTTTCAATAATTGTAGTGCCACCATTATCTACTATTTTTCCACCGAGGTTAACTGTTGATGCAGTAACATTTGATGTATCAAGCGTAATAATGGCTGGTTTAACTAATGGCATTGTGGTAAACTGCACAACTTGATTCCCATAAGTTGTACCAATATTATTTGTAGCAAATGCCCTAAGACTATATGCAGTACCAGCAATTAAAGAATTTATTGTACCTGTAAAATTTCCAACACCAGACCCAACAACTAATTTACTATCTGCTATTGTTGGATTTCCATTAGTACTACTATAACAAAACCCTCTTTGTGTTACTGCAGCACCACCATCTGTTATTACTTCTGCACTTACAATTGCAGAGGTTCGGGTAACGGCACCTAAACTTAAATTATTTAAAGTAGGAGCAATAAAAGCATTAGTTTTAGCAATAATTTCATTACCATAAGCAGTACCATTTATAGTAGTAGCAAAAGCTTTTAAATAATAGTTAGTGTTAGATGTTAAATTGTTTAATTGAATAGTATAATTACCATTGCTTGTTGCAGAACTTGAACCAACAGGAAATGTTTCATAAGCATTATTTAAACTAGGATTTGTTGATGTAGAATAGCATACTCCTTTTGCTAATACAAATTCTCCACCATTATTTACTAAATTACAAGTAACAGTTGCTGTTGTATTTGAGTTTATTGGTGCAATAGCACTATTAGTTGTCACTGTTGGCAAAGTTCCTTTTTTTGTATTCTCTGCATATAAAGCATAAGGCACACTTAGCAGTTGGCTCACACCACTCATACTGTAATTAACACCACCCAAAGGGTCAATTTCTGTTTTGATAAAATAAGAACTACTCCCCCACATAATTGTAGAAAAACTTCCAGTGATAGGACTACCTCCACCAATTTCTAGACTAGCTAACCCATTATTATTTGTATTTATATTTTGTATCTCAGCATATACAACACTTCCGGCTGCGGAGTCTTTTAAAATGCTAATTTTAAACCCAACATTAGCGTTAGTAATTAATGCTCCAACACTATCACGAACCACAATTTGATAGCTCATTTTTTGTGGTGCTTGTGCTTGAATACAGTTTGATATAAACAATAGTAATAGAAAAAACAACTTGCAAGCTTTTCTCATATAGTTAATTTTTGATATGCCGAAGGTAGGATAAACCCATCATAACCAAAGTTATTTTGCTTTTAAATATCCTTTATAGGGTTCAAAACCCTATAAAGGTTTAATACAATTCAATTTCATTTAACAACACTGCTGATTGTTGATGAAATATTTTATATTGATTGATTCCACCAAACCATTTTAGTATAGTTGAACGTTCGATATTAGTGGGCTTTATGCTAGTAATGGTATGATAGCTTGAATAGTTCCACTCATCAACCTTATTGCAAAAATTATGATGTACAGGATTGTTGTGTATATACTGTACTAATTTGGTAAAATAGTTATTGTCGTTAATCTCTTTTCGTCTTAAATAATCAATAAATAATGCACCTTTTCTGTTATACATTTTATTATATGCTTGGGCATATCCATTAAACATATACTTCAACTGATTCATTACTATTTTATGAAAATCAACAGTTTTTGAATTGTCTTTATTTTGCAAATTATTGAATAATAATAATTCTTCTTCAGTCTTAATTTGAATAAGAAAATGAAAGTGATTAGGCATTAAACAATAAGCATACACTTTACTAACAGGAGTCATATATTGCTTGCATTTTACCAAAAAATATTGATAATTGTTATCGGTTCTAAACAAATTCTCGCTACCTACAGCGTGATTAAATAAATGATAAAATGATGATGGTTTAAAAGCATCAGTATAAGGCAATTGTGGCACAACTATTTGTTTTTACGAAGATAATATTTTCAACAAATCAATCTGTTATATTTAATAACAACTAACCTTTACAGGGTTTAAAACCTATAAAGGATAACAACCCCAAGGTTTATATTCAATTCCATATTGAACTTATCTAATACCTGAAGGTTTTTAATTAATTCCATATAGAATCGTTCCATTACTAAAACCTTTATAGGGTTTAAAACCCTATAAAGGATAACAACCTTAGATTTTTATTAAATTCCATATAGAACCACACCAATACCTTAAGGTTTTCATCCAATTCCATATAGAACTGCTCTAATACCTTGAGGTTTTCATCCAATTCCATATAGAACTGCTCCAATACCTTAATGTTTTCAGTCAATTCCATACAGAACTGCTCCAATACCTTAAGGTTTTTAGTCAATTCCATATAGACTTGACGTAAAAACTTAATTACCAACAAAAATTTAGATATTCCTTAACAGATTTATTTAAAAACGGCAAATATTTTGTACCATATTTTACACGAAGTATCCTTAGCAACGAGTTGTTGTTATATAAAATACTTCGTATAAATTTATGAAAAAGATTAAAGTAAAAATGAGTTGGACAAAAGCTACTTTGCTACAACAAGCAGGCTTTGCCCGTGGTACTGTTTTGGCAATGACGGGTAATGCTAGTTTTCCCACTCCTGCTGTAACTTTAACAGCAATGACAACAGCAGCTGCAAGATTAGAAAATGCTTGGGCTAACCGAGAAAATGGTGCCGTTGCAAGGGATGAGCTCAATAATGCCAGCACTGACCTTAACGACAAACTGCACATACAAGCCGAATATGTAGATAGAATTGCTAATGGCAATGATGATATTATACATAGTGCAGGTTTTATAAGCACTAAACCTGCAAGCGAAAGAGTGATGAGGTCCACTACACTACCTTCCAGTACTGCACCTATTCTAGTTTCGCAACCTGGTGGCAATATTAAAGTGAGTGTAGATGCAGTTGCAGATGTAAAAATGTATTGCTTTATTTTAGTAATAGATGGAGTATTTAATGTAGCTATTAATAATAATCAAATTGACATTCCAGCAGGCACAAAAACCATCATTATTAATAGTACTAAACGCAGTGTCATTTTTAAAAACTTACCTGCACTAAAACCTGTGGAAGTAGCTGCTGTAATTATAAACAGTGCCGGCACAAGTGCATTGAGTACTGTTGTAAAAGGTTCTACTATTTTGTAAGATAATGGATTTGATATAATTTAGTTAGAGAGGCTGTCTTGAAAGTAAAGGCTGCCTCTTTTTTATTTTATACTTTAGCTCTGGTTAAACACTAATATTATTTTACATGGGTGTAAGGTATTGAATATGTTTTATGCTATTTTCAACAATAAAAAAACAATTATTTAACCATTTAGGCAGTACGTTTGCAGCATGAACACAAATATATTGCACCCTTGGCACGGTGTTGAACCTGGAGAAAATGCACCTAGAGTTGTAAATGCAATTATCGAAATACCACAAGGCAGCAGATGTAAATACGAAATTGATAAAGCAAGTGGCTTGCTAAAGCTAGATAGAATTATTTACTCATCGTTTCACTATCCTGTTAACTATGGTTTTATTCCTCAAACTTATGGTGGCGATAAAGATCCTTTAGATATTTTAGTAATAACATCTTTACCCGTTCAGCCTTTAACATTAATGGATGCCAAAGTAATGGGTGTAATGCAAATGATTGATGGTGGCGATGCCGATGATAAAATTATTGCTGTAGCTGCTAACGACCCAAGTGTAAATCATTACAACAATATTGAACAATTACCTAAACACTTTTTTGATGAATTAAGACATTTTTTTGAAGAATACAAAAGGCTGGAAAATAAAACTGTTGAGGTTGAAGAATTTAAAGACAAAGCAACTGCATTGAACATTATTCAGGAGGCAATTGAATACTATAAAACCTGTTTTGGAAAGAAATAAATTGAAAAATAAAATGACATTAACAATTGGAATCATAGCAGTTATGCTTTTGATTGGCTTGGCATCGGGAGCATTAAGTGGTCTTGTGGGTGTTGGCGGGGGAATTATTATTGTTCCTTGTTTAGTTTTTTTTCTGGCTTTTCCTCAAAAAATGGCACAAGGTACATCCTTGGGAATTTTGTTATTACCAGCAGGAATTTTAGGCGTTTGGCAATATTATAAACAAGGACAGGTAGATTTTAGAGTGGTATTAATTGTAGCTGTTGGATTTGTTATTGGCAATTTCTTTGGCAGCAAATTGGCTTTATCTTTAAACGACAAAATGCTTAAAAAAATATTTGCTGTTACACTAATTTTAATAGCTATTAAAATACTTTTTTTTGATGCAAAAAAAGATAAGGTTCAAGACACCACTTCTAATAAAGAAGTTACAATTATTACTAACGAATAACTATTGCAGCATTGTTATTAGTATTTGCAATAATCCTATTACAAACCCCAGAACAGCCCCAATAATTTCAACAAACTTAAACTCTTTACTCATAATTGCATTGAGCACTTCTTCGAGCTTATCTGACGAAAAATTAGAAACTTTTTCTATAACTATTTTTTCTAAATCCAACTCTTGTTGTAAACTATTCATATAGTTTTTCATTAGTACTGGAAATAATTGCTCCAACTCTAACATAAAAACTTCTTTTAACTGAGCAATTGTTTTATCGCCAATAAACATACTAAGCATTGGCATTGTTGCTGAAAGTTTATTGCGTAAAAATTCGTCAATATGTATATCTACTAAAGGCATTATTTTTTTTACATTATCCGGATGTGTTATTTTTTGTTCAATGTCTTTAAAAGAGAGTAATTCTTTACTTACTAATTTTCCTAAATGTTCAGCAAATTGTTTTTGTCGTTTTGGAAAAATGCCGTGAAAAGTAATGCCTAATATTTTTTTAGGCAATCGGGGATGAAATAACATTTTAATAGCTATCCAATTGGTAAACCAACCAATAAAAGCAGATATAAAAGGAATTAAAAAAAGCCACTTATTCATTGGGTAAAATTATTGTTGAAATAGTTGATTTGTGATTGATATTAACAAAAATTCCTCTTCAAAAGTTGAAGAGGAATTTTTAAGGGAGAGTAATGGGTCTCGAACCCACGACCTACAGTGCCACAAACTGTCGCTC
>CAZTOP010000100.1:0-6556 GCA_964615145.1 uncultured Chitinophagaceae bacterium | reverse complement strand
TTATGGTATTAATTTACAGCCAATTTTACCAACTGTTTTTTACCACATTGTCATAAATTACATTCTTTCTGGCACATCAATGCCAAGCAAAGACATTCCTTTTTTAATGGTAATTGCAGTAAAATGTGCTAACTGTAAACGAAGCATTTTCTTCTCTTCATTCTCAGCATTTGCTATTGAATGTTCTGTGTAAAAAGAGTTAAATGTTTTAGCTAAATTGAATATATAAATGGCAATTTTTGAAGGATCGCATTCTGCCGCAGCTTCTTCAATGGTTGCAGGGAATTGTTCCAATGTTATAATCAATTCTTTCTCTAATTTCAAAAGCGAATGATTGTTTCCTAATTCCAAACTCTCAATTCCTTCCAACTTCCTCAATACACTTTTAATTCTTGCATAAGTATATTGCACAAAAGGCCCAGTAAACCCGTGAAAATCTATACTTTCCTCTGGGTTAAAAATCATTTTCTTTTTGGGGTCAACTCTTAATAAAAAAAACTTCAATGCACCTAACCCAATGGTAGTATATAAATTCTTTAATTCTTCATTAGTAAAATCTTTCACTTTCCCCAATTCCTCAGTTCTTTGTTTAGAAATGTTAATCATTTCATCAACCATATCATCAGCATCAACAACAGTTCCTTCACGGCTTTTCATTTTGCCAGTTGGTAGTTCAACCATTCCATAGCTCAAATGCTCAATTCCATCTGCACTTGGCAATTGAAGTTTCTGGCAAATAAGTTTCAATACTTTCATATGGTAATTTTGTTCATCGCCAATTACATAAATGCTTTTTTCGCAACCATACTCATCAAACTTTTGTTCTGCCAAACCAATATCCTGAGTTATATAAACACTTGTTCCATCTTTACGTTGCACAATTTTTCTATCCAATCCATCATTGGTTAAATCAATCCAAACGCTGTTATCAGTATCTTGCACAAAAACATTTTTTTCTAAACCTTCCTGCACAATTTTTTTACCTAATAAATATGTGTTGCTTTCGTAATATGTTTTATGAAAATCAGCACCAATGGTTTTGTATGTAACATCAAAACCCTCATATACCCAACTATTCATTTCCTTCCAAAGCTGCATCACTTCTGGCTTTCCAGCTTCCCAATCAACAAGCATTTGTTGAGCCGCCTTAAAAATTGGTGCTTCTTTTTCAGCTTGCTCTTTTGTCATTCCATCATTTACTAACTTCTCAATTTCTAATTTATAAGCATCATTAAATTTCACGTAATAATCACCCACAAAATGGTCGCCTTTAGTATTTGTGCTTTGTGGCGTTGCACCATTGCCAAACATTTGCCAAGCTACCATACTTTTACAAATATGAATTCCTCTATCATTTACAATGCAGGTTTTAACTGTATCAAAACCATTTGCTTTAAAAATTTCTGCAATGCTCCATCCCAAAAAAATATTTCTTAAGTGACCTAAGTGTAATGGTTTATTGGTATTTGGAGAAGCGTATTCTACCATTACTTTCTTACCACTATTTTCTTTTGTTCCAAAACAAGTGTTGGCATGATTGCTTTGAAGGAAATCTGTCCAATAATTGTCTGAAATAACTAAGTTTAAAAATCCTTTAATAATATTGAATGATGCAAAAAGTGAAGGATTGTTTTTTGTGATGTGTTCTCCAATTTCATTGCCCAAAACTTCAGGAGATTTTCTTAATTGTTTTATCAAAGCAAAAAGTACAATAGTGTAATCGCCTTCAAACTCTGGCTTGGTAGCATTCACCAAAATATCATTTTCACTGATATCAATACTGTATAGTTCCTTAATTGTAACTGATGCTGCTTGTTTTAACTTACCTGTAATATTCATCTAAAAAACTTTAATTGCAAATGTATTTGTTTTCGTTTGTGGTTTAAACAGAGTTATTGAATATTCATTGAACCCAATAAACATTGAGCTAATAAATACAAAGCAACTGCACAAATTGTATTGTAAAAATATTTTTCTGGTACATTATAATATGCTTTCTTATAGATTTGCCTAACAATCGTTAGTATATGAGTAATTATTTATCATCTTTATTGGAAAGGTTTAATGAGCCTGAAACTTTAAAAATGGCAAAACTTGGAAGAGAACTTAGAGCAAAGGGAATTGACATAGTTGATTTAAGTTTAGGCGAGCCTGATTTTGATACACCACAACACATAAAAGATGCTGCAAAAAAAGCCATCGATGATAATTGGAGTCATTACACCCCTATTGCAGGATACTTAGATTTAAGAGAAGCGGTATGCCACAAACTTAAAAGAGATAATAATCTAGATTATCTACCCGAAAACATTGTTGTTTCTACAGGTGCTAAACAGTGTTTAGCCAATGCAATACTTGCAGTTGTTGACAAAGATGATGAAGTTATTATTCCAACACCATTTTGGGTTACGTATTCAGAATTGGTGAAAATTGCTGGTGGTAAAGTTGTTGAAATTGCTACATCGGTTGATAGTGGATATAAAATTACTGCTCAAGAATTGCAAGCAGCCATTACATCAAAAACTAAAATGTTTTTATTTTCATCACCCTGTAATCCAAGTGGTGCAGTTTATAGTAAAAAAGAGTTACAAGCCTTAGTTGATGTTTTTATAAAATACCCAAATATCTACATTTTAAGTGATGAAATTTATGAGTATATCAACTTTGTTGGTAAACACGAAAGTATTGCATCATTTAGCGAGATAAAAGACAGAGTAATGGTTGTAAATGGATTGAGTAAAGGATATGCAATGACAGGTTGGAGATTAGGATATATTGCTGCAAATAAAACCATAGCTAAAGCCTGTGAAAAATTACAAGGACAATTTACAAGTGCAACTTGTTCTATAGCTCAAAAAGCAGCAATAGCTGCATTAACGCAAGATTCTAGTCCATCGAAATTAATGGTAGAAGAATTTGCGAAAAGGAAAAAACGCGTTATGGAATTAGTTGCCGAAATTCCGGGTATTATTTGTACAGAACCAGAAGGAGCTTTTTATATTTTCCCCGATGTAAGTTATTATTTTGGAAAGTCAGATGGAGAAGACATCATCACCAATTCAGCAGACTTTAGCATGTATTTATTAAATAAAGCCAATGTTTCAAGTGTAATGGGAGCTGCTTTTGGTAATCCAAATTGCGTTAGATTTTCTTTTGCTAATAATATGTACAATATTGAAAGAGGGTGGGAAAGAATAAAAACTGCACTTGAAAACCTAAAGTAATATTAAATTTTATCACAGTATTTGGCAATACCCCAACACAACCCTATTTTCGCTACTCATTTATTTTTTAACGCCTAAAAATTTCTATTTAAATGGCAACTAAAATTCGTCTGCAAAGACACGGCAGTAAAAAGCGTCCATTCTACTTTATAGTAGTAGCCGACTCTCGTGCCCCAAGAGATGGTAAATTCATCCAAAAATTGGGAACTTACAACCCTTTAACTGTTCCAGCAACAATTCAATTAGACCGTCAAAAGGCTCTTGAATGGTTACACAAAGGAGCACAACCAACAGATACTGTTCACAGAATCTTATCGTTTAAGGGAGTATTGTATTTGAAACACCTTTTACGTGGTGTAAAATTAGGTTTATTTGACGATGCTACTGCGATGGTAAAATTCCAAGCTTGGCATGTTGAACACGAAGCTAATATTGAGCGTCGTAACAAAGAACACAACAAGGCTAAGCAAGCTAAAAAGCATGTTCCAGTTGTGAAAAAAGTTGAAGAAGTTGCACCTGCTGCACCAACTGAAACTGAAGAACCAACAACAGAGGCTTAGTATCCTCCCTAAAAAGAAATTAAAGCCTCAGATTTTTCTGAGGCTTTTGTTTTTTATGTTACTGAACTTTTAACAGTAAATCAATTAATAAGCATACAATGCATCAGCACGTTAAAATAGGAAAAATTGTGGCTACTTTTGGGGTAACCGGTCAAGTGATTTTAGTACATAATTTGGGTAAAAAGTCTTTATTTAAAAATGTAGAAGCTTTGTTTATTGAAGAAATAAAAAATTCATTCATTCCTTATTTTGTAAAAGATATAAAAGCCAAAACTGAAGAAGAAAACTATGTTCTTTTTGAAGATACAACAACAAAAGAAGCAGCAACAAAACTAATTGGAAAATCTGTCTGGCTTTTGCAAGAAGACTTTAAAAAATTATTTAACAAAAATGCACCTATTGCTCTTTTAGGTTATAAAGTAATTAGTAAAAATGAGCTATTGGGTACAGTTGACGAAATTATAGAACAACCTCATCAAATTTTATTATCCATCTTATACAGAGGAAAAGAGGCATACCTTCCAATGCATCAAGAGAGTTTAATTTCAATTGATCATAAAAAAAATGAAATTCACTTAAATTTACCTGATGGTCTTTTAGAGGTATATCTTTAAAAACTACAATCTATCCTTCACAAATGTAATATTGGTTTTTCCGTGCGGAGCAGGTTTTCCATTACTATCTAAATTTACAAAAACTATTTTATCGATTGTTAAAATACTAGCTCTTGTTAATTTATCTCTAACTTCACAACGCATTGTTAAAGATGTATTTCCAAAATGTGTGGCAATAATACCTATTTCAATAATATCTCCTTGTTTTGGTGCCGAAATAAAATTTATTTCGGAGATAAACTTTGTAACTACGTGATGATTTTCTAACTGAATTACTGCATACAAAGCAGTTTCCTCATCAATCCATTGTAATAACCTTCCACCAAAAAGTGTTTGATTGGGATTCAAGTCTTCTGGTTTTACCCATTTTCTTGTATGAAATCGCATTTCATTTTCCATAAAAATATTTCAAATAAAAAAATTATTCTTCTTTTTTCAAACTCATTAAATATGCTTTAATAAAACCTTCTAAATCTCCATCTAAAACAGGTTGTACGTTACCTACTTCATAGTCTGTTCTATGATCCTTAATCATTTTATAAGGATGCAGTACATAGCTTCTTATCTGACTTCCCCACTCAATTTTTTTCTTGCCTGCATTGGTAGCATTGATGGCTGCTTCTCTCCTACGCAACTCTTCTTCATACAGCCTGCTCTTTAGCATTTTCATTGCAAGTTCTCTGTTTTCGCCTTGTGTTCTTGCTTGCTGACATTCTACAATAATACCACTTGGAGCGTGTTTTAAACGAACTGCAGTTTCAACTTTATTTACATTTTGTCCGCCACTGCCACCACTTCTATAAAATGCCCATTCAATATCGGCAGGATTTACTTCTATTTCAATGGTATCATCAATTAAAGGATATACAAACACACTTGCGAAAGATGTATGCCTGCGAGCATTGGAATCAAATGGAGAAATACGTACCAAACGATGTACACCGCTTTCTGCTTTTAAAAACCCATAAGCAAAACTGCCATCAAACTGAAGTGTGGCAGACTTAATACCAGCTTCTTCGCCATCCTGATAATCGAGTTCTGTAACTTTCCAACCTTGTTTTTCGCCATACATTAAATACATTCTTAAAAGCATTGCAGCCCAATCTTGACTTTCAGTTCCACCGGCTCCAGGGTTTATTTGAACAATAGCGGACAACTCATCTTCTGGCTTATTTAATGTGCTTTTAAATTCAGCATCTTCAATCTCTTTAATAGCAATTTTATGTGCTTCCAAAGTTTCTTCTTCGGTGGCATCGCCAGCTTTCCAAAATTCAAATAACACAGCAAAATCTTCAACAGCATTATTTACCTGATTGAACATTTTTATCCAATATTCATCAACCTTAATTTCCTTTAAAATAGCTGTAGCCCTAGCATTATCATCCCAAAAACCAGTCGAAAGGGAAATAGCTTTATCCTGTTCTACTTTTTGTATTCGGTTATCGTAGTCAAAGAAACCTCCTCAAAACCACCACACGGTTTCTCATATCTTTTATTTGCTCTTGTGTCATAATCTATTATTTTTGAAATATTGGCAAATGTTCAAATTAATTATTAATTATTAGTGATTAATTATTAATGTCAATGATGATTATTAATTTGCCTATATGAATTTAGAAACTAATCTTGATGTAATTGCTGCAAAATCCATTACTAATGTAAAAGAAAACCAGGCTTTTGTGCATCATTTGCAACTATTAAATGCCGATGAAATTGATGCAACTGTTTTTGAGTTAGAACTTAAAATAACACACCATATTGATTGTACTGAATGTGGTAATTGCTGCAAAACTTTAATGATAAATGTTGAACCAAAAGAAGCAGATATTGCTGCACAACATTTGCAAATTAGCAGGGCAAAATTTGATGAAACATACATTGAAAAAAGTGCTGGTGGTAAAATGCTCATAAACAAAATACCTTGCCATTTTTTAGAAGATAATAAGTGCAGTATTTACTTAAGTAGGTTTGGAGGATGCCGAGAATTTCCTGCTTTACATCTGCCACAAATTCAAAAAAGATTGTTCACCATTTTTATGCACTATGGCAGATGCCCCATTATTTTTAATGTAATGGAGGCATTAAAAAAAGAAGTTAGATTTGAGGACAATGTGGTAAAAAACAGTTGGTAAAATTGGCTGTAAATTAATACCATAAA
>CAZTOP010000099.1:0-6907 GCA_964615145.1 uncultured Chitinophagaceae bacterium | reverse complement strand
TGTTTGGGATATTTTCCTTTGAAGTTTTGAATTTGTTCGAGGGTTGTTGGTTGCATAAAAATAGTTTGTAACGCTATAAAGGTTTTAAACCTTTATAGCGGTTATTTTTAAATAAAAAAGCCACAGAAATTTTTCTGTGGCTATAAAAATATTGAATAAAATTATTTAACCCCGTGCATCATTTTTTTAAGCACTGGCGTTAATAAAAATAATAGAAGGGATGCAATACCTGTTAGCACTACAAACACCATAAAAAATTCATACAGATTGTGTATTTCAAATCCAACAAATACTGGGTTTGCAGCACTTATTTGATTGGTATCTAATAATTTTAATTGTTCTGCTGTTGGAACAATTTTTTTATCTAAAACACTTTGCAAATCAATGCCCAACTCAGTAGCTTTTTTAAATTTATCGCCAGTTGCAGGAATCAATGCACCCAAAGAACCTGCTAAAGCATAACCTGCCGCATTTGACAAAAAGAATACACCAAACAGAAGAGAGGCAAATCTTTTAGGAGCTAGTTTACCAACTAATGATAAACCAATTGGACTTAAACACAATTCAGCAAAAGTTTGAATAAGATATAATAAAATCAGCCATTTGATAGCCAATAAACCACTGTTTCCTAAATCTTTTACATTGTGTGCTATTATGAAATAACTTAATGCAATTAAGCCTAAACCTAAAGCTTGTTTTGCAGTTGATTGTGGTTCTATGCCTTTAATTCTTAGCTTATCCCACAGCATACTAAATGGAAATGCAAAGGCAAATACAAACGCTCCATTAAATATTTGAACCATTGATGGTGGCATATCCCAACCAAAAATTTTACGATCAGTTTGATTGTCTGCAATAAATGTTAAGGATGAACCAGCTTGTTCAAAAGCTGCCCAAAAGAATATGATAAAGAAACCTACAATGTAGATAACACAAATTCTTTGTAACTCAACCTTGGTAAGGGATTTGTCAGAAATAATTAATCCTGCCAAGGTTAAACCTAATGCATAAATGATAGGATAGATAATCGTTTTTACAGGATTTGTTCCTGCCAATAAAAATCTAAAAACAAAAAACAAAGCAACAAATGCAATAGCAGCAACAACCAAAGATTGCATTGAAAACTCAGCTTTTTGTGATTCCCCTTCTTCGTATTGAGATGCATCGTTATGTTTTGGTAAACCACCTAAAGGTTTTCCTTCTGGTGTTACAACATATTTGTCTTTCAAAAAATGAAATACAATGGTTCCTAAAATCATTGCAATTGATGCTGCTAAGAATCCCCATTTGAATGCATGTATATCTCGAATGCCTGCAGCATTTTTTACGTCTCCAACAATAGGGCAAATCAACTGTCCTAAGAAGGCTCCTAAATTAATTCCCATATAAAAAATGGTGAATGCTGTATCAAGTTTTGACTTCTCTTGTTTAGGATAAAGGCTACCAACCATACTAGAGATATTGGGCTTAAAAAAGCCATTACCAAAAATAATGATGGTTAAGGCAGTCCAAAGTAAAGTATTTGCTAATCCCATATTTGAACTAAAAACGCTAGCACTCATAAACAATAAAAATTGTCCAGCTGCCATCATTAGTCCTCCAAGCATAATGCAATTTCTATTGCCAAAAAATCTGTCAGAAATAAAACCTCCTAGCATTGGTGTTAAATAGCAAAGACCTAAAAATCCTCCATAAATTAAAGAAGCATCAGCCTCTTTCATTAGTAAGGAATTTACCATAAATAGGGTGAGGATTGCTCTCATCCCATAGAAGTTAAACCTCTCCCACATTTCTGTTCCAAATAAAACCCACAAGCCTTTTGGGTGTTTTGTGTCAGTAGCAACTTGATTCATACAGTAAGTTTTCGTTTATAAATTTAAGTTGGCAAAATAGGGATAAATCTTAAACCAGCAATTGCAATTTCACAATTACTTTCGCCGCCTATATAATTTTTATGAATATTTTACTTTTAGGTTCTGGAGGCAGAGAGAATGCACTTGCCTGGAAAATGCAGCAAAGTCATCATTGCTCTCAACTTTTTATTGCACCAGGAAATGCAGGAACTTCAATGTACGGAACAAATGTAAACATTGATATACTTGATTTTGAAAGCATCAAACAATTTTGTGTTGACAATAATATTCAGCTTGTTGTTGTTGGGCCAGAAGAGCCTTTAGTAAAAGGCATTTATGATTATTTAAGAAATGATGAACAGTTAAACAATATGATAATTGTTGCTCCATCTGCTGCTGCATCTCAACTTGAAGGAAGCAAGGCTTTTGCAAAACAGTTTATGCAAAAAAATAATATCCCAACTGCTGCTTATACTGAATTTACTTTAGATAATTATGAAGCAGGGAAACAATATTTACAAAATCATTCTTTACCAATTGTGCTAAAAGCTGATGGATTGGCTGCGGGCAAAGGAGTTGTGATTTCTTTAAATCATCAAGATGCTTTACAGGTTTTTGAAGAAATGATTATCAACAAACAATTTGGCAATGCATCTAGCAAAGTTGTAGTTGAAGAATTTTTGCACGGAATTGAAGTAAGTGTTTTTGTTTTAACCAATGGAACAGATTATCAAATTATTGGTCACGCAAAAGATTACAAAAGAATTGGTGAAGGTGATACTGGATTAAATACAGGTGGAATGGGTTGTGTAACTCCTGTGCCTTTTATGGATGATGCATTCATGCAAAAAGTTGAAGACAGGATTATAAAACCAACCATTCAAGGGTTGAAAGATGATGACTTAGTTTACAATGGATTTATTTTTTTAGGATTGATGAACAAGAACGGAGAACCTTTTGTTATTGAATATAATTGCAGATTGGGAGATCCTGAAACAGAAGTTATTCTACCAAGATTAGAAACTGATTTAGTAAGTCTTTTTGCAGCAATGGACAATGGCACTTTAATAGATGCAAACATTGAATATAATGAAGGATATTTTGCAACTGTTATGGCTGTGAGTGGAGGTTATCCAAGTGATTATAAGAAAAATATTATCATTAGTAAATTTGATGATGTCGTGATAGAACCTAGCTCAAAGGTTTTTTTTGCTGGAGTTGCAATTGATGAACAAAATAACTTAATTACAAATGGTGGAAGGGTTTTAACTGCTACATCTCAGGGCAATTCAATAAAAGAAGCTGTTGATAAAAGCAAACAAATTTTATCCCAGATTAACTTCGATGGAATGTATTTTAGAAAAGATATTGGTTATGAATTTGAATAATATTTTTAACAATCTCATTAATGGAAAATAATAAGATTCAACTGATAGAATGTCCACGTGATGCTATGCAAGGATGGCAGCATTTTATTCCTACAGAACAAAAAATAAAGTACTTAAATACACTGCTACAAGTTGGTTTTGATACTTTAGATTTTGGCAGTTTTGTTTCGCCAAAAGCAATCCCTCAAATGGCTGATACTGCTCAGGTAATTAGGAGTTTGGAATTAGGGAATACGAAAACAAAATTGCTTGCAATAGTAGCAAACACTCGTGGTGCAGAAGAAGCTGTTTGCTATGATGAAATAAGTTATTTAGGATTTCCTTTTTCCATTTCACCAACTTTTCAATTAAGAAATACCAATAGCACACAAGAAGAAAGTTTGCAACGAATAGATGAAATTCAAGAACTATGTATTAAGAATAATAAACAACTTGTTGTTTATTTAAGTATGGGCTTTGGCAATCCTTATGGAGATATTTATAATGAAGAAATTTTATTGAAGTGGGCTGATGAAATGGTAAACAGAAATATTGAAATTATATCACTTGCAGATACTGTTGGTTTGGGCACTGCTGAGCAAATTAGTTTTGCATTAACAACATTGATTCCACAGTATTCAAACACCGCCTTTGGAGTTCATTTGCACTCAACACAATTCAACTGGAAAGAAAAGCTCCAAGCTGCTGTTGATGCAGGTTGTAAGCGATTTGATGGTGCTTTAAAAGGAATTGGTGGCTGCCCTATGGCACAAGATGATTTAGTGGGCAATATGGACAGTGAAAAGATGATTGCATATTTTGAAGAACAAAATTTATTTAATAACTATAATAAAACTGCTTTTACCGAATCATTACTAATGGCAGATAGTGTTTTTATATAACAATATTTATGAAATTTAGAACAGAATTCGATATAAAAAAATTAGAGCAATCAATTTCACATAAAAGCAAATTAATGCTTGTGGGCTCTTGCTTTACAGAAAATATTGGCGAAAAATTGCGTAAACATAAGTTTGAGGTTTATGAAAATCCAAATGGAATTTTATTTAATCCAGTAAGCGTAAGTGAAGCCATTATTAATGTGATTGAATGTAAAGAGTATACTATTGAAGACTTATTTAATTATAATGAAGGATGGCATAGCTGGCAGCATCATAGCAGATTTTCTGGCATTACTGCAGAAGATGCTTTACAAAAAATAAATGAAACCACAAGAGAGGCAAATGCCTTTCTTAAAAAAGCTGATTATATATTAATAACATTAGGCTCTGCTTGGATTTATACACTTACAGATAAAGCATTAAATGCTAAAGTTGGAACCGTTGCTGCCAACAATCATAAAGCTCCTGCTGATTGGTTTGATAAACGTTTGCTTCGTGTTGACCAAGCAATTTTGGTACTTGCTACAATGCTTGACAGACTTGGTGCATTTAATCCTGATATTAAAATTATTTTCACCATTAGTCCTGTACGTCATTTACGTGAAGGTGCTATAAATAATAATCGTAGTAAGGCTGTTCTTGTTCAAGCTGTTCACGATTTATTAGAACGCTTAGGAAAACTGTATTATTTCCCGGCTTATGAATTGGTAATTGATGATTTAAGAGATTACAGATTTTTCGCTGAGGATTTAGTGCATCCAAATTACTATGCAACACAATATGTCTGGGAAAAATTTGTAGATAGCTGCATTTCTGAAGACTCTAAAAAATTGATGCAGTATATTGCAGAAATAAACAATGCTTTCAATCATAAGCCATTTAATGCTACAAGCAATCAGCACAAAAGTTTCTTAGAGAATTATTATGATAAAGTGAATCAATTACAGGAACAACATAGTTATTTAGACTTTAGCAAAGAGTTGGATTACTTTAAAACAGACTAATGTTTTTTACCCATTAGTGTATAAAATTCTTTGTGATAATCTGGTGTTGAATATGCTAAATCTGCAAAGTCTTTTTGTTGATATTTTTTAAGAGATAATTCAATCATATTTTTTGCAGAATAAAGAACATTGCTAGTGATTGCATTATTACCAAAATTTAGTTCTTGCAATTTACTGCTACCACTTCCACTAAAAACAATTTTATTTTTTGCAAGTTCGTCTGCAAATGATTGACTATCCAAAATCATTGCACAAGGAGCAATAAGAGCATTTAAGTCTTTATCATATAAAGCTGTAAAAACCTCCATTCTTCTTGCATCAATCATTGGGCAAAACAATGTTTGATTTACTAGTTCCTTATTCCTTATTTCTAATTCCTCAATACTTGCGAACGCCATTACTTCCAGAGTGTTTAGAAGTATCAGCGGTTTGTTTAATGCAAAACACAGCCCTTTAGCTGATGCTAATCCTACTCTTAATCCTGTATAGCTTCCTGGACCATTAGTAACTGCAATTGCATCAATATCTTCCATTGCCAATTGTATATTGTCCATTGCTTTTTTAATCGCAGGTTGCAAAAAAGAAGCGTGACTTTTTTGCTCTAGATTTTCTTCATAAGCAATCATTTCATTTTCATTGCTAATGCAAACCGATGCGAATTCTGTTGCAGTATCTATATTTAATATTAATGCCACTTTTTGGGTTTTAGGAATTAGCTTCTTTCAATAATAAATCAGACGGTTTATATCTTTCATCTGTTTTATATAACTCAACTAATAAAGCTGCAATGTTTTTGATTCCAATTTTTTCAGCCCATTCAAACGGTCCATAAGGATAATTCGTTCCAAGTTTCATTGCTATATCAATTTGTTCTTTGGTGCTAATTTCATCTTCAATACCAAAATATGCTTCATTAATAATCATCGACACAGCTCTTGCTGAAACCATTCCTGCAATATCGTTTACAAATAAACATTTGTAGCCGATTTCATTAAGGATACTTTCAATGCTTGATTGCAAATCTTTATTTGAAGTACAAACCTCTAGTTTATCATTTTCCAAATAACTATTCCAAGCATTAATTCTACAAAAGTTAATTGGCAAGTTTTCACAAGTATTAATAACATCATTAACAATAACTGGTTTGTTAATGATGTTTTGAAATACAGACTCCTCTCCATCAAATAATAAATCTATGTAAGCATCCGCTTCAGCAATTGTATTACTATACCAAGTAATATTTGTCGATAACTGATTTATTTTTCCCTGTAAAATAGCTTTCTGATTTTCAGAAGCATTGATGATAATATTCATAATCTATAAGAATTTTGCAAATGTAGGCGAGCATATAAAAGTAATTTCGGTTATTTGCTTTTCAAATTAATTATTAATGAAAACAATAGTGAATACAAACAATGCACCGGCACCTATTGGGCCTTATAGTCAGGCTGTTATTGCCAATGGAATGTTATATATCAGTGGGCAAATTTCTATTGTTCCAGAAACAGGAGAAGTAGAAGTTTCTAATATTGAAGCAGAAGCACATCAGGTAATGAAAAACTTGCAAGCTATTTTATCAGAAGCAAATTCTAGTTTTGAAAATGCTGTAAAAACAACCATTTTATTAAGCAGTATGGACTTGTTTTCAAGGGTTAACGCTGTGTATGGCTCCTATTTTTCAGGCAGTTGCCCTGCAAGAGAAACTTTTGCAGTAAAAGGTTTACCTAAAAATGTGAATGTGGAGATAAGTATGATTGCAGTTGTATAAGTCTGAATAAATA
>CAZTOP010000098.1:0-7015 GCA_964615145.1 uncultured Chitinophagaceae bacterium | reverse complement strand
AAATATTGTTGTTCATCCTTTGCCTGAAATCATCACTAGTGGTGATTTATTAGTAATGCCAAATAGTTCTGTTGTTTTAAACCCAACTATTTTAAATGCTGTTAGTGTCAGTTTTACTCCATCTAGGTATTTAGACAATCCAAACAGTAACAATCCAATTTGCACGCCATCATCAGATATAACATACTTAATAAAAGCTACTAGTATTGATGGCTGTTCAGATACAAGCTCTTTAAAAGTAGTAATTGTTAAGCCTATAAATATTCCAAATGTGTTTTCGCCAAATGGTGATGGAGTTAATGATACTTGGGATATTGCACACATTACAGATTATCCTTATGCCACTATTAGCATATTTGACAGACAGGGACAATTGTTAAAATCATCCAGAACAAAATCAATTAAAGTTTGGGATGGAACTTATAATGGGCAGCCAGTTCCTGTAGCTGTTTATTATTGGATTATCAAATTAACACCAAACAGCAATCCAATTAGTGGTATTGTTACTGTGTTAAGATGATATTGAGTATAAGAATATAGATTTATCTTTTAACTTTACTTGAGGCTATTAAAATTACCAATCCACATATAAATAGTAAAGTTGAAATAATCTCGGCTTGAGTTGGTTGGAATCCGGCAATATTATATACTGTGTTTACTCTAATTTTTTCAATCCAAAATCTTTCAAATCCATTCAACATAAGATAAACACCAAACATAGTACCAGTTGCTTTAAGTCTATTTCTTAAACTCATTAAAACAACAAAAAATACTGTTGATACAATAGTTTCGTAAAAAGGTGTTGGAAAAACAGGTAGGGGCAAGGCACTACAGTATTCACCATTACAATTTGCCAGTTTTACACCATCGTTCACAACATTATGTGGATAGTTATATCCAAACATCCAATTTGGCAACCAAGAAACGGGTTGAACTGTGAGATGATGCACATTTTGCAACGCACCAAACTCTTTATAAAAATAACCATGATTTAGTTGTAATGCATCATTAAATTGCTGTGCGGTTGCTGAAACAATATGTCCATCTCCATTTGTAATAAATGCACTGTTTAATATTCCCCAATCACCGTCTCCAGCTACTTGGCAACCAATTCTCCCAATTGCATAAGCTATCATTAGGGCTGGAGCTGTAGCATCTGCCAAATGCATAAAAGGGATACTATTTTTTTTGGCATAAATGCCAATTGCAATCGCGGCGCAAATTAGTCCACCATAAAAAGTAAGTCCACTAAAAGAAATGAGTGCATCTATAGGATCTTTAACAAACTCGCCCCAGTTCTCTAGATTATGAAAAATTTTGGCACCTAAAAAACCAAACAAAGCAGCATAAACAATAATATCACCGACTCTATCATGCGGCCATATCCGAATTGTTCGCTCTTCTGGTTTTAATAATTTTTGTTTATTTGATTCATAAATTTTATAGGTCAAGGCAAGTATTCCTACTAACAAGCCTAATGGCAAATGTCCTTTAGACGATAATAAAAATGATTGAGAATTATCCAAAGCTCCCTCTATAAGCATTATTCCAATTAACTTATAGCCAATAATAAAACCTAATAAAAAGTTTATTAATAAATCCAACGTAGATGCAGGTTGACCTATTAATATTTTTTTATCAGTATGTACAAAAAATCCCAATCCTTGCTTACGTTTTAACTCAATTGTTAAAATATATGCACCTGCTATAAATGCTAATGCTACAAAAAAACCAAATGAATTAAAAACCTTAAAAATTGGCCACTCAACTCCAAACCAATCTTTAAAAACGTAGTATAAATTAGGGTACATTTCTATTTTAAATTTAATAATTTTAATTATTCAAGCTTTGGAGTACTTATTGTTGTGTAATATTAACATTCAATGTCAAAAGTTAAATACCCTTCTCGCTCAAATATCTTTCAGCATCTAAAGCAGCCATACAGCCACTTCCGGCAGAGGTAACAGCTTGTCTATAAATTTTATCTTGAACATCACCAGCAGCAAAAACACCCTCTAGGTTTGTTTTAGTAGTTCCAGGTATGGTTTTAATGTACCCAGCTTCGTCCATATCAATAAAACCTTTAAACAAATCACTGTTAGGCTTGTGTCCAATTGCAACGAAAAAACCACTTATTGGCACTTCAAATTTTTCATTTGTTAAGGTATTGTGTATTCTAACTCCATTTACTTTTTGTTCTCCCAAAATTTCATCTGTAACACTATTCCAATAAACTTTAATGTTGGCAGTATTTAACACTCTATCTTGCATTACTTTGCTAGCTCGCATTTTATCGCTTCTTACAATCATGTGAACATTTGTACAAAGTTTAGATAAATATAAAGCCTCCTCTGCAGCTGTATCTCCAGCTCCTACAATTGCAACTTCTTTTCCTTTAAAAAAGAAACCATCACAAACAGCACAAGCACTAACTCCAAAACCATTTAAACGTTGTTCACTTTCTATACCCAACCATTTTGCTGATGCACCGGTACAAATAATGATTGCATCAGTTTCAATTGTATGTTCCTCATCAATTTCTACAGTATACGGTTTTTTATTAAAATCGATTTTTGTTACTAATCCATAACGAATATCTGCCCCCATGCGTGCTGCCTGTTTCTCAAAATGTACCATCATTTCAGGGCCTTGAATGCCATCTGGGTATCCTGGATAATTCTCTACCTCAGTTGTAATCGTCAATTGTCCACCAGGTTGTATCCCTTGATACAAAATTGGTTTGATTCCAGCACGTGATGCATATATTGCTGCTGTATATCCAGCAGGACCACTTCCAATAATTAGTAAATGCGTTTTCTCCATTATAAGTAAATTAAAAATATTTTCTAGCGTTTTAAAAGCAATTGATTAAAAAAACTCCAATATTAAAGGTTGGAGTTTCTAAATTAAAAATCAATCTTTATACAGTCATTATTTCCTTTTCTTTTGCAGCAAGGTGTTTATCAATTAAGAGAATATGTTTATCTGTTAGTTCTTGTACAGAACTTTCTCCATCTTTTGCCTCATCTTCACTTAATCCATCTTTTTGCAGTTTCTTGATTTGTTCAATTGCATCTCTCCTAATATTTCTAATAGAAACTTTAGCTTGTTCACCTTCAGCACCACATTTCTTAACCATTTCTTTTCTTCTTTCTTCGGTTAAAGGAGGCATAAATAACCTAATTTGTATACCATCATTTTGAGGTGTAATTCCAATATTTGCCATTAGTATAGCACGCTCTATTGGAGCTAACATGTTTTTTTCCCAAGGTTGGATACTAATTGTTCTAGCATCTAACACTGAAACATTTGCAACTTGATTAATTGCAGTTGCACTTCCATAATAATCGACAAATAGTCCATCCAACATTGTTGGGCTAGCTTTACCAGCTCTGATTTTAGTAAGTTCCGATTCTAGGTGGTTAATAGCTTTACGCATGGAATCTTGTACATCATCAAGTATAAAAGTAATGTCTTCATTCATAAAATAAAATTGAAGTCGCAAATCTAATAGAATGAGTCCAATGATTAAAAAAAGCCTCGTAATTTGAGGCTTTTAATTTTTTAATTTTTTTCTACTGTTGTTTTGTCTTTGTTGGCAATAAGTGTAACAACATGTTTAATTTTCTTAGTAATTGTCAGATTTTCCTGATGTTCATTATCTAAACCAAAATGTACCTTTTTTTTCGTGATTTGCAATAAAAATACACCTAAAAAAAACAGTGATACTTGTGATAGGATAATAAAATTTATTCCCATTGGTAAAGCGATGTATGTTAAAAAAATGAACAATACGGCTGATAATGCCATAATAAGTGTAATAACCTTGTGGCTTAAACCTCTATCCAAAAGTATATGATGCAAATGATTCCTATCTGGAAAAAATGGGGATCTGCCATGTAGAATTCTAATGGTAAAGACTCTTAAAGTATCTAATAGTGGCATTATCAAAATTCCAAAACCTAAGGCAGGCGATGCTGTCACATTGAAAACTATTGATGAATTTGCTGTCTCAATAAAATGTATCACCAATATTGCATTCACTACCCCACATAACATCGAGCCTGTATCGCCCATAAAAATTTTTGCAGGGGCATGATTAAATATTAGAAAAGCCATCAAAGATGAAGCAAGTGTAAAACCAAGAGTTGCATAACTTAAATCTCCATTCATGTAAAAAAACCAGGAAAATACTGAAGAAGTAATGATACAAATTGTGGCAGCTAAACCATCAATTCCATCAATTAAGTTAAAAGCATTCATAATTACAATAATTGTAAAAATGGAAAGAATATAACTAATAGGTGCATTTAAAACGTGTAATCCTAAAAAACCATGCATATTACTGATTACTAAATTGGCTTTAAAAACTAGTATGCAAGAGGTAATGAGTTGACCAAGAAATTTTTTGTGAGGTGATAGTACTGATATGTCATCTTTAATTCCATAAAAGAAAACAGTTACAAAAACTAAAATATAAAATTGGTGATAATTAAAGGACTCTAACTCACCAATAAACAATAAACTAATAATAAATCCTGCAAAAATTCCTATTCCTCCAAGAGATGGTATTGGTTCTTTGTGTACTTTACGATCATTAGGGACGTCAAACAATTTTCGATCGTGAGCAATTTTGATTATTTTGGGTATTGAATAGAATGTTACGCTGAAAGCTAACAGTCCTCCCGTTAGTATATTTTCAATCATATATAATTATTAAGTTCAGTAAAAAAACAATGAGAGGTTGAACAAATATAAAGCTATATGTTAATTGAAATATCTTTTTCTAAAAAAAATGTTAAAATTAATTAAACGTTAATATGAAATCTGACTATTACAAATCAAAATTATTATTCCAAACATCTTTTAGATTTGTGGCTTTATTTAAAACTTCATCGTGCAATTCGATCTTAAATTCATCTAATTTTTTTGAAAGTTTATCATCACATAACGCAATTATTTGTAAGGCAAGTATTGCAGCATTCTTTGCTCCATTTAGTGCAACAGTTGCAACAGGAACTCCATTAGGCATTTGTAAAATACTCAAAATGCTATCAAATCCACTCAATGAATTGCTACTTTTAATTGGCACACCAATTACTGGAATGTTTGTAATACTAGCAACCATGCCAGGTAAATGAGCTGCTCCGCCAGCACCTGCAATAATTGCTTTGAGCCCCCTACTTTTTGCTTTTTTAGCATATTCAAGCAACCGCATAGGAGTTCTATGTGCACTTACAATTGTAAGTTCAAAAGGAACATTAAAATGTTTTAGTAATAATGCAGCTGATTCCATAATAGGCAAATCGCTATCACTGCCCATAATGATGCCAACAATTGGTTTCAAATTTTTCATACATAGTATTACTTAAAACAAGCTGCCTAAAAATAGAGACAGCTTGTTTAGATATTTGTTTATCCGGCCACTTGCTTTCTAATAATATTCAATGCAGCACCTTCTTTAAACCATTCAATTTGTTGTTGGTTGTAAGTATGGTTTACACTAATATTTTCGCTTGAACCATCTTTATGGTTTAAAACCAATGTTAATGGTGTGTTAGGTGCAAATGTCGTTAAGCCTATGATATCAATGCTATCATCTTCTTGAATTTTATCGTAGTCTCCTTTGTCGGCAAATGTTAATGCCAGCATACCTTGTTTTTTAAGGTTAGTTTCGTGGATACGTGCAAATGATTTAGTAAGCACTGCACGAACACCAAGGAAACGTGGTTCCATAGCAGCGTGTTCACGAGAAGAACCTTCACCATAATTTTCATCACCCACTACAATACTTCCAATACCAGCAGCTTTGTAAGCACGTTGTGTTGCAGGTACTGCACCATATTCACCAGTTAATTGGTTTTTGATATTATCTGTTTTTTCATTAAAGAAGTTAACAGCACCAATCAACATATTGTTTGAGATATTATCTAAATGTCCACGGAATTTTAACCAAGGGCCAGCCATAGAAATATGGTCTGTAGTACATTTTCCTTTTGCTTTAATCAACAATTTCAAACCTTTTAAATCAGTGCCTTCCCAAGCTGCGAAAGGAGCTAATAATTGAAGACGTTTACTATCATCGGCAACAGCAACACTTACACTGCTTCCATCTTCAACAGGAGCCTGATAGCCTGCATCTTCAACAGCAAAACCAGTTTTTGGTAATTCATCACCAGTTGGAGGATCTAGTTTAACTTGTTCTCCTTTATCGTTAGTTAAAGTATCAGTAAGTGGATTGAAAGATAAATCTCCTGCAATAGCAATAGCTGCTACAATTTCAGGACTTGCAACGAACGCATAAGTATTAGGATTACCATCGGCACGTTTAGCAAAGTTTCTGTTGAAGCTATGAACGATGGTGTTTTTCTCTTTCTTTTCTGCACCCATTCTATCCCACATACCAATACAAGGACCACAAGCATTAGTGAAAATAGTTGCATTCAAATCGGTAAATGTTCCAATCAATCCATCTCTATCTGCGGTATAACGTACCTGTTCAGAACCTGGGTTAATACCAAACTCAGCTTTAGTGACCAAACCTTTGGCTACAGCTTGTTTAGCAATAGAAGCAGCACGACTTAAATCTTCGTAAGAAGAGTTGGTACAGCTACCAATTAAACCCCACTCTACTTTATTTGGCCAGCCTTCAGTAGCAGCTACTTCTTTCATTTTAGAAATAGGTGTAGCTAAATCTGGTGTGAAAGGACCATTCAAATGTGGCTCTAATTCGCTTAAATTAATTTCAATTACCTGATCGAAATATTGTTCAGGATTTGCATAGCAATCAGCATCAGCAGTTAGGTAAGATGCAATACCATCAGCTAGTTCAGCAACATCTGCACGACCTGTAGCTTTTAAGTATCTGCTCATACTTTCATCATATCCAAAAGTAGAAGTAGTAGCACCAATTTCTGCACCCATATTACAAATTGTACCTTTACCAGTACAACTCATAGATGCAGCACCTTCACCAAAATATTCAACAATAGCACCAGTTCCACCTTTTACAGTT
>CAZTOP010000097.1:0-7111 GCA_964615145.1 uncultured Chitinophagaceae bacterium | reverse complement strand
ACCAACTGAGCTACCTCGGCTTAAAATTTCTGAAAAGAACTTAACTCGTTTTTCGGACGGCAAAAGTAGTAGAAAATAAATACCGACAAAATTCTAATGCATTTTTTTTTATTTTTTTTTTATTCTGCCTTTTAAATGACTTCCTCTAAAGTGAATTTAAACTGATTCGGAAAATAAAAAATGTAAACAAATACGGTTTAACATAAAAAAGGCTGCCCTTTCAAGACAGCCTCTTTTTCGTTATATGATAAAAACTATTGAGTAGGACCATTATCGACACTTGCTTCAATAATTGATTGAATTGATGTTGGCACATTCGACATAAAATTAAATCCAGTTGCAGCCTCTATAGCATCAACACTCGTTCTGTAATAGCCCCAAGTTTGACTATTAACTGTTTGAACATTTGGCATATCAACTGCAATTACTCTTGTAGAAGACGATACTCGATTAACATCTGATGAACCTGTTGGCAAAACAACAATTACTTTCCAAACTCTACTAGCTACATTTATTTTTCCAGAAGCAATTGTATTTGTAACACCACCTAAGCTTCCTGTTCCTCCCTGACCATAACCTCCAGAGATAATATACAACTCTTTTCCTGTGGTAATTAAATTTCGGCAATATGTCTCTAGTGCTGCCCATGTAATTTGATTATTGTTGGGTGCCTGAGGCATAATATTGGTCATTAAAAATGTTGCTGCATTGTCTGTACTACTACCATCTCTATCATCTGATGGACACATATGTCCTCTATCAAAACCTGTATTTGTGTAGTTTGAAGTTACTGCCTTGTAAAAAGTTGTTGGCAAAGTAGCATCGCCTGTAAAACAATCACATCTTGTTGCTGTTCCTTTCCAAGCAGTGCTCAAATGCCAACTAACCCAATTAGCTGTGCCTTTTGAGTTATTGTATGATAAAGCATATTGTGTTTTAACCATCAAATAATTATCTGGAAAAGCAGTATTAGTGGTAGCTCCACTAGGATTACCTAAAGCCATATTATCATCTCTTGTTGGTGTAGTGTCATTATTATCCATTATACTGATATCATCAATATTTAATCTACCACCAGAAATTTTTCTTACCTGAAACCGCACTGTACCAACAAAAGACGTAGTAAAAGTAGTTTGTGTGAGTGTAGTTGTTGAGGCTGTAATGGTATTACCAACTTTACTCCAAGTAGATCCAGAATTAGTTGACGACCAAAGTTCAAATGTGCTACTTGCATCAGTGCCATATTTTGCATAAAACATAGACACAGACGCTGCTCCATTAGTAACATCGAAGTTCATAGTAATAGTTCCTGCATTTTGTGCTCGAATAGATTTTGTGCCGTTTTTTGCATCTGCAGTTGAAGTACCCAGCAAGGCATCATTTAAATTCCATGACCCTGTTCCTAAGGCAACGTCTGCTGCTGCATACGCAGTTTTTGATCCACTTTCAAAAGTTTCAGGAAATCCTGTGTAAACAGCTTGTGAAACATCTAGACTTGTGGTGGGATAGTTAGTTACATTCGTTTCTTTTTTACAAGCAGCAAAAAAGAATATTGCAAATAATATTGCAATTAGTTTGTTGGTTCTCATTTTTGTTGTTTTAGTTGAATAATAAATTACGATACCAAATATATGTTTAACGTTATCTAAATTCATTTATTTTAAAAGTATTTTCACTGTCAAATTATTAAGTTGTGATTTTCAATAAAAAAACAAATACTACCATGTAAATACAAGCTGTTTATCTACATTTGCCTTTCATATTTCAAAAAATATTTTATGCCAGGATTTGAATTTTTTGGTGCCGAAGAAAAAAAAGAAGTAAACGATGTGTTGCAAACAGGCATTTTAATGCGTTATGGATTTGATGGTGCAAGACAGGATATTTGGAAAGCAAAAGAATTGGAAAACGCCATTTGCCATACTTTCCAAACAAAACACGCACATCTTACAAGCAGCGGTACTGCTGCACTCACAACAGCTTTGGCAGCTTTAGGAGTTGGTGCAGGCGATGAGGTAATAATGCCTGCATTTACTTTTGTTGCTAGCTTTGAAGCAGTGCTAAGCGTGGGTGCTGTTCCTGTTTTAGTAGATATTGATGATACACTAACACTAAGCCCAGCAGCCGTTACAGCTGCTATTACCCCACAAACTAAATGTGTAATGCCAGTACACATGTGTGGAAGTATGGCAGACTTGGATGCATTAAAAGAAATTTGTGCAGAACATAAGCTGTTGTTGTTGGAAGATGCTTGCCAAAGTATTGGTGGAACTTACAAAGGAAAAAAACTTGGCACCATTGGCGATGCAGGAACTTTTAGTTTTGATTTTGTTAAAACAATTACTTGTGCTGAGGGTGGTGTAGTAATGACAAACAACAATGACGTAATAGTGAAATGTGATGGATTTACTGATCACGGACACGATCATCTAGGTGTTGATAGAGGTGCAGATTTGCATCCATTTATTGGCTATAATTTTAGAATTAGCGAATTGCACGCTGCTGTGGGTTTAGCTCAAATAAGAAAGCTTGATACTTTTCTATCGATACAGAAAAAAAATCACTCTAAACTTAAACAAATATTATCAACAATTCCTGAAATTAGTTTTAGAAGAGTACCAGATGTTGAAGGAGATAGTTGTACTTTTTTAAGTTGGTTTTTACCCACACAAGATCTTACAAATGCTTTTGTTGAAGAGATGAAAATTGAGGGTAAAATGCCCGGAAACTTTTATTGGTTTAACAACAATTGGCATTATATAAAAAAATGGGATCATTTAAAACAAGCTAAAAGCTTATACCCACTTAGTTTAGATCAAAAATTAAGTTTAATGAATCTTTCAAATAAAGATTTTAGTGCTAGTGATGCTATTATGAGTAGATGCATTTCTACTGCAATTAGCTTACTTTGGAGTGATGAACAAATTGAAGAAAAAGGTAATAAAATTGTAGAAGTTGTAAAAAGAGTATTGGCAAAATAATTTATGACCATATTTATAAAAGCCTTGAAAGTCTACTGTTCAAGGCTTTTTTGTACTATAGACTTTGCAGCGATAAAACCTGTTGTCCAAGCATTTTGAAAATTAAATCCACCAGTAACTCCATCTACATCTAACACCTCGCCTGCAAAATAAAGATTTTCAATAATTTTGCTTTGCATTGTGTTTACATCAACTTCATTTAGCTGAACACCACCGCAAGTAACAAACTCTTCTTTGAATGTTGTTTTCCCGGAAACTTTAAAATTTTGTGAGGTCAAATTTTTTATAAAATCATTTTGTTTTTTATTAGACAAATCTGCCCATCGCAACTCTTCATTAATTAATGATATTTGAAGCAGATATTCCCACAGTCTTCTAGGCAATTCAAACGGATTTTTTGAGTATATTTTTTGAGATGATAAAGTTGTTCTAAAACTTAAAAACTCGGCTCTTAATGTTTGTTCATTATATTTTGGCAACCAGTTAATCAAAATATCGAAATGATAATTTTTTGAAGCTAATTCTTTTGCTGCAAAGGCAGATAATTTTAATATTCCGGGACCGCTTAAACCCCAATGAGTAATTAATATTGCTCCATTCATTTGCCACTTAGTTCCTCCAATTTTTACTTGGGCATTTTCAACACTTAAACCCATCAACTTTACAATATCATTGTTAGGAATATTAAATGTAAATAATGATGGCAAAGGTTTTTCAATGTGATGTCCCAATTTTTCAATCCAGGAAAACTGCTCTGCTTTTGGAAATCCCCCACAAGCAACACAAACATAATCTGCACTTATTAAACCTTCGTTCAATTGAATTTCAAATCTATTATCTCTGTAAAAAACATTTTTAACATCGGTGCTTAATAATATTTCTACATCATTTTTATCAGCTTCTTTCAATAAACAATCTATAATAGTTTGAGAAGTATTTGTTGTGGGGAACATCCTTCCATCTGGTTCAGTTTTTAGAGCAACACCTCTTTGTTCAAACCAGTCAACTGTGTGTTTACTGTTAAACCAATGAAAAGCTTTTTTTAAAAATCTTTCGCCTCTTGGATATTTTTTTGACAACTCAACAATATCAAAACAAGCATTCGTTACATTACATCTTCCTCCCCCACTCACTTTAACTTTGCTTAGTAATTTATTATTTTTTTCAACTATGATTACTTTCAAATTTTGATTATTTGCTGCTGCATTTATAGCACAAAAAAAACCTGCTGCTCCACCGCCAATAACAACAAGTTTTTCTATTTTATTCACGCCCATTGATTCTTTTTTATTTATTACACTTTGCTTTAGAAGCACTATTTAATTAAAAGCTACATTTGTTAAAACCAAATGAAATATTTAACATCGATATAAGTTATTATGAAATATTTTAAAACTGCATTCCATTATTTAACAAATTTATACTTTCTTGTTTTTATTAATGGAATACTATTTTCATCAATGATTTATTTTAAAATCGAGTCTACTTATGAATCAGAAATTTTTAGTGCGGTAGCAAATTATATTGTTAGAGATAGCATAGGTAAAAATAATGTTGATACCTTTTTTGTAAGGGCTATGAATATTTCAAATACATTTGAACATAATCGTCTTAATGTATTTAACAATACTGAAATCAAAGGAGTAAAAGCAAATATTTTACGACCAGTAACAATGGATTTAATTACAGGAAATGGAGCTTGTGGAAGTGCTTCAGCTATTCTGGCACGTATTTTAAAATCGTATGACTTTAAAGTAAGATTTGTACAAATGATTGTAAACAACAAGCCTGCCGGACATATTGTAATAGAAGTAAATAAACACGGCAATTGGATTGTTTTAGATCCTTTATTTAATTTATACTTTAAAGATTCTGCAAACAATTTTGCAAGTTTCGACCAAGTAAGTAAAAACTTCGATTATTATAAAAACCAATTGCCAATTAACTACCCTAGTACTTACAAATACGAAGGAGCAACTTATACAAATTGGAATAAAATAAAAATATTGGGACCGATTGCAAAATCTATTTTAAATGTAGCTTTAGGAAAAGAAAAAGCAGATAAAGTATCAATAAGAACTTATTTGCTTAGAAACTACAATATCTTATTTCAAATAACCAAATTCCTTTTCATCATAGTTTTATTATCAACAATTTGGAAAATTTGGTGGCAAAAAAAACAAACAACTGCTAGTTCATAAATTTGTCTTTGAATATATCTTTCCCTCAACTACATTTGCGACCCAATTATAAAACATGGAATATAGCAAACTTATATCGGTAACAGGATTATCAGGTCTTTTTGAACTTGTAAGCAGCAAATCTGATGGAGCATTAGTACGCTCATTAGAAGATAAAACTACAAAATTTGCAAGCAACAGAGTGCACAATTTCTCACATTTGGAAAGTATCGAAGTTTATACAACAAGAGAAAATATAAATCTTGTTGAAGTGTTTAAAGCAATGGAAGCTAGCAACGAACCACTTCCCAACGAAAAAGATGCTAAAGCTGTAAAAGAATATTTTAAAATTGTATTTAGCAAAATGGATTTTGATAGAGTGTACGACAGCGATAGAAAGAAAATGGTAAAATGGTTTACACAATTAAAATCTAATAATGTGGAACTAAAACTTTCTGAAATTCCTGAAGAAGAAAATCAAGAAGAAACAAAATAACAGCACCAATTTATTTCAAAACCATTCGCCAAAAACGAATGGTTTTGTGTTTTTATATACATTCACAATATGAAAAAAATAGTTATTGCTTTTTTCTTTTTTTGTTGCCTACAAGCTGCAACAGCACAACAGTTTTTAAATCATTCCAAACAAGCTAATAAATGGGTAGATAGTGTATTTAATACTTTATCTGAAGATGAAAAAATTGCTCAACTATTCATCATTCGTGCTCATAGTAATTTGGGTGCTGAACATATTGAAAAAGTAACCAATTTAATTAAGCAATACAATGTAGGAGGATTATGTTTTTTTCAAGGTGGACCTATAAGACAAGCCAATCTTACAAACTATTATCAAAGTATTTCTAAAACACCATTATTAGTTACAATGGACGCTGAATGGGGCTTAGGAATGAGGTTAGACAGTGTTGATTTATTTCCCAAAAATATGATGTTGGGTGCTTTGCCCAATGACTCTTTAGTTTTTGAAGTAGGAAAAGCCATAGGAAAACAATGCAAGCGAATGGGCATTCATTTAAACTATGCTCCAGTTGTGGACATTAACAACAATCCAGAAAATCCAGTTATCAATGATAGAAGTTTTGGAGAAAATAAATGCAAAGTAAATTGCTATGCTTTACAACTAACCAAAGGCATACAAAGCCAAGGTGTAATGGCTTGTGCCAAACATTTTCCAGGACACGGCGATGTGTCAGTGGATAGTCATTTGGATTTGCCTATAATTACTAAATTGTACAAACAACTTGACACATTAGAATTATATCCTTTTAAAGAGCAAATAAAAAACAATGTAGGCTGCATTATGACAGCACATTTATCCATTCCAGCATTTGATACTACTCAAAATTTACCAAGTTCTCTTTCAAAAAAAACAATTACTAATCTTTTAAAAAAGAAACTAAAATTTAAAGGGCTCATTATAACAGATGGCTTAGAAATGAAAGGCGTTACTAAATTTTTTCCAAGTGGTGCATCATCTGCACAAGCTATCATTGCAGGCAACGACTTACTTTGTTTGCCAGAACAAATTGACTCAAGTATTATCAAAATCAAAGAAGCATTGGCAAATGAAACCCTTATGCAAAAGGACTTGTATGCAAGTGTAAAAAAAGTGCTACTTGCCAAGTATCATTTGGGATTGAATCAAAAGCAATTTATAGATACAAAAAACTTAACTGAAGACTTAAATAGCTTAACGAATCAACTTGTTGCTCAAATTGCAGAAAACGCAATTACAACTGTTAAACAAAACAATGAAAACATTATTCCGCTAAATGATATTACAAAGCCAAAAGATGTGTTGCCACAAGTAGCACTAATACATATTGGCAATGGAAAAAGCAATGAATTTACAAGAAGAATGCAGCAAGATTGGAATGCAGATGTGTATCATTACACAAACAGTTATTCTATGAATTATGTAATAAGAGATTC
>CAZTOP010000096.1:0-7213 GCA_964615145.1 uncultured Chitinophagaceae bacterium | reverse complement strand
ACAGCAGATGTGCTACCATCACCAAAATCCCAAGCATAAGTTAATGATGCAGCTGGTGCAGCAGTATCTTGTGAACTTGTAGTATTTGTATAAGTTACTGTTGGTGCAGAATAAGCATTAGGAGTTACAGTTTGCGATGTTGAGAAAATTGCTCTTGGTCTTATTAAAACAGTAACACTTTGTGTTGTAGTATCTTTCTTACCTCCATTTCCATTTGTTGCAATTAAAGTAGTTGTATATGTTCCGCTTCCTTTGTATTTGTGTGTTGGATTAGTTGCTGTAGAACTATAACCATCACCAAAATCCCAGGCATAACTCATATTAGGGCAAGCATCATTCACTGTAGTGCTATTTGTATAAGTAAATGTTGGCTGAGCATAAAGATTTGGAGTATAATTTGGTGCAGAAATAGAGAATCCGGCGTGTGGTCTTATTCTGATAACAAAACTTCTTGTTGTATCTACTGTACAACCTACATCACTAGTAACTGTCAATACAATGCTCTTAGCTCCACCACAAGTGTAAGTAAAGGATGATGGGTTTTGTGAATTTGAGCCTGCTGGGCTAGCATTAGAACCAAAATTCCAATCCCAAGCAACAATGTATCCACCGTAATCATAGGATGCATCTGTTACAGAAATTACAGGACTTGCATAAACATCAGTTGTTGAGTCAATAGTATAATTAAATCTTGCACGAGGATCGCTTAATTCAACAATTCTTGTAACACTGTCTTTACATCCTTTATCAGATATCACCATTAATTGAACTGGATAAGTACCTGCTGTATCAAATACGATTCTTGGATTAATGTAGTGACTGCTATCTCCATCTCTGAAGTATAAGGCAGACGTACCAAAATGCCAGAAATAATCCATTGTACCACGTCCTAAAGTTGAGCTGCTTTGGTATGAAAAGTCATAACCATAATGCCAGCATCTTTTTGTTGTGTCACTTAATAAAGCTGTTGGTACATAAAAATTATCTAAAATTAAACGATAACTAGCAACAGGCATTGGCTCTACAGCAACTACATGTAGTTTAGTTATAGAATCTTTAATTACACAAGAACCAGAAGTTAAGGTTACTACTAATTTAACGTCATAATCTCCCCAAGTAGCATAAGAGTGTGCAGGTGGATTTTCTAGAGTTGAAAAAGTACTATCTCCAAAACTCCATTCGTAAGCCATACTAGAAGTTGGTATTCCTGCATTATTTGATGATGTGTTTACGTAAGTAAATGAATTACCGGTCATACATTGACTGGTAATGCTAGAAACATTAAAACCTGCAGTTGCAGTAGGACAAACTGTTACTGTTGAAGAAGAACTGTCGCTACAACCACCAGAACCAACAACAATTAATTTTACAGTATAAGTACCTGGTGCTGCATAAGTATGAGTAACATTAACTGTTGAATCTACAAGCGTTCCATCTCCTAAATCCCAGTAATATGTCATTGTACCAGCAGGTACAGTTGAAGTGCTGATAAATGTAAAACTATTACCACTATTGGTATTACTAAGTGTTGTAAAGCCAACTGTTGGTCCAGCCAATACAATAACGGTTTGTGATGTTGTAACACTTCCAACCGAATTTGTTACAGTTAAATTAACTATAAAGGTTCCTGCCGTAGTATATGATTTTGTAGGGTTGTATAACGTAGAAGTTGTACCATCTCCAAAATTCCAGAGATATGTTACCCCCACGCCAGTAGTTGACGTGTTATTAAAGGTATAGTTATCGCTGTTACTGCATTGTGTTGTAGCACTTGAAACAGTAAAAGCAGCTGTTGGTAGTGCTCCTACTGAAACTGTATTTACTGCACTATCAACACAACCCAAATCGCTAGTTGCAGTTAATTTAACAGAATAAGAACCATCAGCGAAATTTTTAATTGGATTTGTTGATGTTGATGTAAAACCATCTCCAAAATCCCAGTTATAAGTTGATATAGTGCCCGAAGAAATTGTAGAGTTATTTGTAAAACTAACCGTATTAATAGAAGTAGAACTTGAAAAAGAAACATTAGGACTAGGAAGTACAGAAACAGTGTTTGTTGCGAATGATGAGCCTCCACTGGTAGTTACAGTTAATGTTATTGTATAAGTGCCGGGGTTAGAATAGACCTTAGTTGGATTGGCAATGTTATGAGTTGAATTATCACCAAAATCCCAATGATATGTTACACCAGCTCCACTGGTTGAAGTATTATTAAATGTAAATAAACTTCCTTTTGTACATTGTGTTGTTGCACTTGTAACTGTAAATGCAGCTGTTGGTGCAGGTAAAACAGATATAGTTTGTGTTGAACTGTCTTTACAACCCCCTGTTGCAGTAACTACCAATTTTACATCATAATTGCCTGCAGCATAAGTTTTATTGCTTACAGTAGCAGTTGATGCAGTTGAGCCATCACCTAAATCCCAAAAGTATGTTGATCCAGATACTGATGATGCAGAAAAGCTATAAGAGTTTCCAGAATTATTAACAGAGAATGTAGCAGATGGATTTGAGACGCTAACATTTTGAGAAGAAACTGCATCAGCAGCACCTGCTGCACTAACAGTTAGTGTAACAGTATAATTACCATTGGAAGAATATGAATGAGATGGTGTAGCTAAAGTAGATGTATTGCCATCTCCAAAGTTCCATAAATAAGTGATACCTACTCCTGCAGTTGATGAATTTGTAAAAGTGAAATTATTTCCTGACAAACATTGAGTAGTATTTGATGAGATTCCAAAACTAGATGTAAGTTGAGTTGTACTTCCAGTAGTGGTTATTATTATTGACTGAGTAACACTATCCATACAACCAGCATCACTAGTTACAACTAATTTAACATTGTAAGTACCTGTTGCACTATACCCCTTAATAGGGTTAACTAAAGTAGATGTAGTACCATCTCCAAAATCCCAATAATAATTCATAACGCCATTGGCAATCGTTGAAGTACTAATAAAAGTGTATGTGTTACCTGATGTAGTGCTAGCTATTGTGTAAAATGAAGCAACCGGCAAAGGGCTCACTATTACAGTTTGATTTGCATAGTACTGAATTCCCGCACTATCTGTTATCAACTGAACACTGTAGTAACCAGCAGCTGAATATGATTTAGTAGGACTAGTTGCTGTAGAAGTTGTACCATCTCCGAAACTCCAAGCATAAGTAATACCTGCACCAGAGCTAGAAGTGTTAGTAAAAACAAAGTTGTTGCCATTAAAACATTGTTGACTTTGGTTTATACTAAAACTAGAGGTTACCTGTGCATTTGAAAAAAGCATTACAAATGAGAATGCAAATAACATTATGCATTTAAAAAATGTAGATTTTTTTATCATACTTTTTTGGTTTAAAATTTTGGGCATTATTAAGCTGGTTTTGGGTTATTGAATTCAATAATACAGGAGTTCAGAAAAAAGGATTCTCAAATTTAGTGGTATTTAACAATTTTTATACTTTTTTAAAAAAAAAATATTTTCACTTGTTTTGGAAAGCTACATACTTGTAATTCAAAAGCACACCATCCTTAATAAAAAAGTGCACAACATTCTCATCAAGCTTTTCTGTTAAAATATAACTGTAATCAATTATTTTATTGAGATTTACAGTTTCGTTGTTGGGCTTTCCTAAAATGTTGACCAAATAGTCAGAATTAAACCTTCTTTCAATAAATCTGTTTAGAAAAGGTTCTAATTTTTTAAACTCGCCAATACAATTAGAACCTCTTGATAACTGAAAATGAATAGAATTATTCATCTCATCCTGAGTTAAATCCATTCCTGACCAATTGCTTTTATTAGCGGAAAGACTTGAGATGATGATAATAATTGTAAATGGAAGTAGGAAGACTTTCTTTGCAAAAAATTTCATAGGAACATTGTTTTCTTTAGGTATAAATCTAGGATTATGCAAATATTCAAAATCAATCAAGAAAAACAATGTAGCAAAATTTATACAAGCACTGTAGGTTTATTACTACATTTTTGATTTTTCATATCCAATAACTAATCTTAACACCTTACTATAACTTTGCATCCCAAACTTTTGGTTGTTCGCTTTTAAGTACTTATCATAGATTTTAGAACTGATATTGGACATTTTTTTTATGTTTTTGTCAAAAAAGGCTTTGATGGTTTTTCTGTCCTTTTTTACTCGTGGGTTAATACAATCTACCAAACTATAACGCAAATTGTAGATATTTATTGCATCATCACTATCGAAAATAAAGTTGATTAAGTCATTTAATGCATAATCTAAAATCTCCAAAAACATTGAATACTTCAAGTAATTGTTATCACTTTTTGCAGCAACCAAAAAAGCTACAAAGTTGGCTTCATCTTCACTTGCATAACCAATTTGATGTGCAATTTCGTGGCAAGCAATAAAAGGAAGCATTATTTGAGGAATATCTGTTCTTACTTGTGCTTCACCTGTAAATGGATTATAATAACCAGTAAATCCAAAATAGTTTCCAGCTTTACTAAACAAGCTCTCTTTAACAATTGGATTATTATAATTTAAAAATTTGTAAAAAGGTCTTGCATCTAAATAAGCAGCTTCAGCTATTGCAAATGAAGCACTGTTGGCTAATATTGGCAATGGCGTGTCAGGTATTTGCAACCTGTAAAAATTTGCAGAATCGATAATTTTTTCAATAAACCTTACTAATTCTTCTTTAGTATAATTTTCTTGCTTAAGCTCCAACTGATTTACAATTCCCTGTCTGTTATAGTTGATTCCCCACAGTAATTTAAAAATGATAATTAGTAAAACTAATCGATTAATAGCCCAAGTTATGCCTTGCTTTATTTCAGCAACTCTAGTAGTTGAACTTCTGATTCTATAAACAAATTTAAAAAATGTAAAGATCAGATATACTATGAGCAGAAAATAAAACAAATCCCCAATGCTTAAAGAAAATAATCGATTCAGCCTTCTTAAAAAAGATGAAATATTTTGATAAATACCCTGCGAATAATACACTTCAACCCATTGCTTATTGCTTTCAAATATTGAAATCAAGATTAATGTTGTAAAAAGTATTATCGATGTTCTAAATTTTTTTATCCAGTTTAAAAGCATAATAAGTTGTGAATATACAAACAAAAAGCTGCTTTGAAATTTTCAAAACAGCTTCCCAAACCAAACAAAAAAAATTAATGATTCACAATTACTTTGTAAGCCTTTTTAGTTGTTCCATCAGACACTGACAAGAAATAAGTACCACTATCAATGCTTTTGACGTCTAAATAACAAATGGTACTACCTTGCAAAAATTGTCTACGCTTTGCAACTTGTCCATTCACATTCATTAGTTCTATATCCAACGATTTTTTATTAATTCCTTTCGATTGCAAAATCAATAAATCGGAAACTGGATTTGGGAAAATTCCAATTTCGTCACTTTTCAAATTGTTATGAATTGAAATAGTTTTAGAATAACTAAATTTCCCGTTTATATCAACTTGCTTTAGTCGGTAATATTTGATTTCATTGAAAGAAGTATAATCTAAGTATGAATAATTATTTGCAACAGATGAATTACCAACAGCTTTAACAGTTCCAACATTTTTAAAGTTAATACCATCATCACTTCTTTCCACATCAAAATTATTCAATTCTTTTTCTGTTAAAGTAGTCCACTTCAAGACAGCAGTATTATTAGTAATATATCCTGTTAAATCCAATAATTCAACAGGCAAAATAGGACCAGTATATGTGGTAGTTCCTGCAGGTATTGTTGTCACTTTTGTAACTACTTTATTGCCGTAAAAAGTTGGGCCTACCGCATAAGGATATGCAGAATTATGGTTAGCATCAACCGTACAGAAATAAGCATAAGTGCCACTTGGATATTCTGGTGTTACACAAAATCTACCATTGTGCTCATCCAAATAATCTGGTTGAGATGCTGTGGGAGCAGTATACTGATAATCTTCTCTAAAATATCCTAAAGGATATGTTGTGTTTACAGCTGGTCCAGCTGTAACGCTTGCACCTGTTGAATAAGTTGTTCGTGTAGTGATGTTTCTTAGTGTATAACTCGATTTCATTCTTACTATACCACCAGTACCATCAGTATTTTTATAAGCATATGCTCCATAAATTGGAAATCCATCATAAGCAAAACCAATTAAAGGGGAGTGTGCAGATGAATTAATAGTGTATAAACCATCAGATGCATACAAATTACAAATTGTGGAAATTACATTCAAGTCTAAATTAAAGGCACTTGGATTTTGATGGTGATGATAATTAGTACCAGCTGGGTGCCCCTTGGAGCAATCGAAACCTAAACGCTCTCCAACAATAGCATCTCTGTTCCAAACACCATCTCCACTTCCCCCAAGTGGCCCACCCTTTAGTGAATTGGTACTATTTTGCCAACTAACCCCATCTCGGTAATCAAATAAAGCTACACCATTAATAAATATTCCAATATTTCCAAGTGTTGTTGCAGTTGGTGTTCCAGTATTTTGTGTGGGTGTTAGTGGAAATTTAAAAATCGCATTCTGGTTACCGGCAACATTTGTATTGCCATCTAAGAAAGGACCGGTTATATACGCTGGTAACCCTGTTGTTGAAATGTAAACATCTGTAGAATTGTACTTTACAGACTGAACATTTGCTAAACTAGCATCATTAATTAAGGCTCCAGTAGTTTTATCGTAGTGCCTGGCTGTAATAGTTGTGTTTCTTAACCAAGCTGAAAGTACAGGATTTTGTGCAATTACATCGTACACAAAAAGAAAAAGAGAAAAAAAAGTAATAAAGCTTTTTATCATGAGTATAAATGTTAGCAGTTAATGATTTCTTTGACGACTATTTGTTCAAAACCCTTTGCCTGAAACTTCAAAAACGTGAATTAGTTTAAACAGCAAATAGACAAACAGTCAAAAGTAATCGAATATTGTAGACAAAAGGTAATATTAAATCTCCATAATAATTGCTATATGACATTTTAGCACAATCCCTGCAATTGGCAGCATTATTGTCTATTTGGGTGAAGTCAAAAGTGAAAGTAAAAGCCCGTGGGCTAGTAACTAACACCTATAAAACTATCAATAAGTAACAATTAAATTTAAAATAAAATGGGAAAAATCATTGGGATTGACTTAGGAACAACCAACAGCTGCGTTAGCGTTATGGAAGGTAACGAACCTGTGGTAATTGCAAACGAAGAAGGTCGTAGAACCACACCTTCGGT
>CAZTOP010000095.1:0-7328 GCA_964615145.1 uncultured Chitinophagaceae bacterium | reverse complement strand
AAAATATACAATACATTATCTCGCCAAAAAGAAGAATTTAAATCTATCATTCCCAATCACGTTGGATTGTATGTGTGTGGACCAACAGTTTATAGCGAGCCTCACGTTGGTAATTTGAGAACTTTTTGTTCTTTTGATATGGTTTATCGTTATCTTAATTTTTTAGGATATAAAGTAAGATATGTAAGAAATATTACTGATGCTGGACATTTAACAAATGATCGTGGCGAAGGTGTGAACAGAATGGAAAGTCAGGCAAAATTAGAAAGTCTGGAACCAATGGAAATAGTACAGAAATACACAGTAAGTTTTCATAGAATTATGGATATTTTTAACACTATTCCACCAACTATTGAACCTACAGCCACAGGACATATTGTTGAACAAATTGAGATGATTGAAACCTTGTTGAAAAATGGTTTTGCTTATGAGGCAGGCGGCTCGGTTTATTTTGATGTAAAAAAATATAACGACGAACATAATTATGGTGTTTTAAGTGGCAGAAATATTGATGAATTAATGGCTGGATACAGAGACTTAGATGGACAGGAGGAAAAAAGAAATTCTATAGATTTTGCTTTGTGGAAAAAAGCATCGCCCGAGCATATTATGCAATGGAATAGCCCGTGGAGCAAGGGTTTTCCTGGCTGGCATTTAGAATGTTCGGCCATGAGTACAAAATATTTGGGCGAAACTTTTGATATTCACGGTGGCGGAATGGACTTAAAATTTCCACATCACGAGTGTGAAATAGCACAAAACATGGGTAGTTGCAATCATAAAGGTGCAAAGTATTGGTTGCATACGAATATGCTAAATTTTAATGGACAAAAAATGAGCAAAAGCCTTGGTAACTCTATATTACCAATGGAATTTGTAACTGGCAACCATCCTTTGCTTGATAAAGGTTATGCTCCAAGTGTATTAAAATTTTTGTTTTTGCAATCGCATTATTCCTCTGAATTAGATATTAACATAAAGGGATTACACGATGCAGAAAAAGGCTTGAAACGATTGATGGAAGCATTTGAAATAGTTAATAGTCTGCAGTCAACAGAAAATAGTATAGAAAAAACAGAACTTGACGTTAAGATAGAAAATTTAGCTAATGCTTGTAAAGAGTGTATGGATGATGACTTTAACACAGCAAAAACGATTGCTAATTTGTTTGAACTTGCAACCATAGTTAATTCTTTAAAAGGTGGGCAGATTAAAATGCAAGAAATTAGTAAAGTAGGTATTGACCTATTAAAAAACACCTTGCATAATTACTTATTTGATGTGTTTGGTTTGAAGAATGAAAATGCAGTTATATCTAACAATAAATTAGAGGAAGCAATGCAACTATTAATTAATATTAGAAAAGAGGCAAAAGCCAAAAAAGACTTTGTTACAAGCGATAAAATAAGAAATGAATTAAGTGCTGCTGGTATTATAATTAAAGACGAAAAAGATGGAGAGATGAGTTGGAGCTTGGTATAATGTTACAATGATAAAATACTCACAATTTCTTCTATATAAGTTCTATTGTTGCTAAGTCTGGGTACTTTATGCTGGCCCCCAATTTTATCTTTTTTAGATAGCCATTTATTAAAAATGCCTTGTGGTAGAGCCTTTACAATGGGCATTTGTAAAGCAATATCTTTATGACGCTTTGCCTCGTAATCGCTGTTAAGTGATTTCAAAGCACAGTCTAGTTCATAACAAAACTCACTAATGTTTTGCGGTTGTTTTTCAAACTCAATCAACCACTCGTGTGCACCATTACTTATGGAATCAAAATATTTTGGAGCAGCAGTATAGTCATTTACAATACTATTGGTTTTATTGCAAGCAATAGCAATAGCTTTATCAGCATTATCTACCATTAGCTCTTCGCCAAAAGCATTTATATAATGTTTAAGTCTGCCACTAACTTTTATACGAAAAGGATTAAGATGTGTAAATTGAATGGTATCGCCAGTCATATATCGCCATAAACCGCCATTGGTGGTAATTACAGGAGCATAATTTTTACCTATTTCTACTTTGCTTAAACCAATGGTTTCTGGGTGCTGTTTACCATATTCTTCTACAGGCATAAACTCATAAAAAATGCCGTGATTTAAAAACAACAACATTCCATCAATATTCAAATCGTCTTGTGCTGCAAAAAACCCTTCACTTGCATTATATATTTCAAGATAGTTGATAGGCTTGCCAATTACTTGATTAAATTGTTCTTTATAAGGAACAAAGGAAACACCACCATGAATATATAATTCAAGATTGGGCCATACTTCGCAAATTGATTTTTTGCCGGTAATTTCTAAAATTCTTTTTAATAAAACCAATGTCCAAGTAGGCACACCAGATATAGAAGTTACATTTTCTTTTATAGTACTATGAGCCAGCTTTTCAATTTTCTCTTCCCATTCGTCTAATAAAGCAATACTTAGTTCGGGTGTTCGTAACCACTGACCCCAATAAGGAGTATTTTGTAATAAAACAGCACTCAAATCGCCAAACTGAATATTTTCATTAACCACACTTATTTGATGACTTCCACCAATTACCAACCCCTTACCAGTAAGCAAATCACTATCTGGTTTAATATTGTAATATAAACTTAAAACATCTTTGGCTCCTTGAAAGTGACAATCCTCCAAGCTTTCTTTTGTTATAGGAATAAACTTGCTTTTACTATTTGTAGTACCACTACTTTTTGCAAACCAGTTTACCGGGGTATTCCAAAGTAAATTTTGCTCCTCACTTAAAAGTCGGTCTATGTATGGCTGTATATCTTCATATTCGTGAATGGGAACAGAATTTTTAAATTCAACAATCGAAAACAACTTTGTAAGTCCGTACTTTCTGCCAATTTCTGTATATTGTGCATGGGTAACCAGGTCTTGTAAAACCTCTCGTTGTGTAGCAATAGGATTTTGCACCCAAGTTTCGGTTCGCCATTGACGAATTCGTGCTAAACGTGATATGGCAGGGCTAAGCAGTTTCAATTATTATAGTTTGATAAAAGGCAATTTATATGATTTTTTTAATTAAGCAAATTTTGTTTTTTAAAGCAATATCATCTCATAATAAAACATACTATAATAATGACTTTAGTTAGTATAAATTTGCCAAATGCAAATAAAATCTGCAAAATATATTATATCATCGCCCAGCTTTGATAAATGCCCTAAACCAGATAAGCCAGAATTTGCTTTTATTGGTAGAAGTAATGTAGGGAAATCCTCTTTAATCAATATGCTTGTAAAGCAAAAAAACTTAGCTAAAACATCATCTACACCGGGAAAAACGCAATTAATTAATCACTTTGAAATAAATGAAAGTTGGTATTTAGTTGATTTGCCTGGTTATGGTTATGCTAAAGTAGCTCAAAATGATAGAAGAAGATGGGAGCAAATGATTGAAAATTATTTACGCAAAAGAGAGAACCTTGTAAATATTTTTGTGTTGATTGATAGCCGACATAAGCCTCAAAAAATTGATTTAGCATTTGCCAATCAGTTGGGTAAATGGGAAATTCCCTTTACCATTGTTTTTACAAAATCTGATAAAGAAAAACCAGGTGTTGTACAAAGAAATGTAACAGCTTTTTTAGATGCAATGAGAGAAGAGTGGGAATTTTTACCTCAAAGTTTTGTAACTAGTGCTGAAAAAAACTTGGGCAGAGATGCTGTATTAGATTTTATTAGTGGCTGCTTAAAAAATGTTGCTGAAAACAAATAACTATATTCGATATAAAGTTGTTATTAAAGCGAGTACTATTGATAAATGGAACCTAAAATTATTCAATATTTAAAGCGAATTATTAAAACAATTTCAATAGGAATATTGTGGATGGCTATTAATGTTAGGCTTGGAATAATGAGTAATTATGCTTTTTTTGAAGAAAAGCCTAGCACTGCAAATTATGTATTTTACTTATGGTTTATTATAAGTTTATCAGCAGTAGCTTTCTATATTTATAAAATTTGGAAAGATGATTTGAATTTTGATGAAGAAGATTAATATTTTAATTTTTCATCTGGGCATTTGTAAGATTGAATATTAAAAGATAAGCCAATATGAAAAGTTGCAAAAGCATCTTTTTCCAAAGTATTTCCTCTTTGTCTTCCTTTAATGCCAATGTTTGAACCTATTTCATTGCTTCTGTCACTTAATAAAGCACCAATACTTGCTGGAATAAACGCATCTGGAGTGTATGTTGTGCTAACATCGTCTAAATAATCAGTATTAGTAAATCGGTATCTAAACTCAGTAAAAACATTCATACTTGGACTAAATGCATACTTAAATCCAATAGTAAGTGGCACACAAAAAGCATAGTTTTTATAAGGACTTCTGTTTGGGTAAGCGTCACTTCCTTGACCTTCTGTACCAATAATTCTTAACATATACTTTTCGCCCTTTAAATAAGTATATGGGTCAAATGTAAAAACACCTACACCTAAACCAACATAAGGAGTGTAATTGTGTCCTTCAAAGCCAGGGTTAAAACTAAAAAAATTAAAAGTACCATTTACCGAAAACTCCCAGATATCTGTATTAAAACTAAGATTTCTATTTTGTTGAAATACATTTTTACTGTACTTATCAGCATAACCCAAAAAAGCATAGGTGGCAGAAACTTTAATACCAATATAATTATTCATTTGCTTGGTGTAATGTAAAGCTGCAGAAAATTTGGGTTTGCTAATATCAAAATTTGGGTTTAAGTCGCCAAAATAATGACCAACACCAGCAGAAATACCAATTTCACCAACGTGTTCAAAGCTTTCTAAATATTGAGCTTTAAGGTTAGTATTAGCCACATAAATAAGAATAAATAAAACAAAACGCTTCATCATATATACAAAATAATTCAAGCAAATAATTGCTAAGTAAAAAGGTTATTGTGTAAAGTTGTGGCTATATTTTTTTGATAAAGATGATATAATAGGTGCAAAATAAATGTTAATTTCTTTTGTCCATACCCCAGGTTAGTTTATTTCTTAAAGTAGATAAAAAACTATTTTCATTTAAACGGATAAGACTTACAGTAAAATTTTCTTTTTTTACGGCTATTTGAATGTCAATATTTACAAATTCTCTTCTAGCATCCATCACACAAATATATTGATTTGATCTCCCTTCTACTTCAAACGAAATAATGTTGGAATCAGCAACTACAATAGGCCGTACATTTAAATTATGTGGTGCAACTGGAGTAATTACAAAGCTTGAAGACTCTGGAAAAAGAATAGGTCCATTGCAGCTTAAATTATATCCTGTTGAACCAGTTGGTGTAGATACAATTAATCCATCTGCCCAATATGTGTTTAAAAACTCACCATTGATATAGGTATGAATTTTAATCATTGGAGATGTATCTCTTTTGTGTAGAGCAAATTCGTTAAGGGCAAAAGGGGTTTCTCCAAATAAGTTTGTATCGGAATCAATATGTATCAAACTTCTTTTATCTACAATAAATGTATGATTAACCAATGCTTCTACTGCACTTGCAATTTCATTTTTACTGATACTTGCCAAAAAACCAAGTCGTCCAAAATTTACACCAAGTATTGGAATATTGCTGTCTCTAATTAAGGTTACAGCGTCTAATATTGTTCCATCTCCACCGATACTAATTAAAAACTCAATTTCATTAGAGACTAAATCTTCATAAGAATTAAAGGTAGAGAAATTAGTATTAGGCGGTAATTGCCACGCCAAAGGTTCGTATAAAAAAACAATGGCTTTATGAGATAATAGTTCACTTAGCAAAAACTGCATGGGTGCATTTTGTTCAGCATCTAAACCCCTACTATATATAGCTACTATCATTTTTTGCTTATAAATAAGCTGCTAAGGTAAGGCTTGAGGATTTAATAAAACCCGACGACATACTGTTAAAGGGAAAATGATCGAACATTCAATTGGGGTTTATTCACTTGGTGTTAATAATAAAGTAATATAGAATTTGTAAAATAGCATTTATATTTAGCAAACTTTATTATTATGCATTGGCGAAAATTTAATGGCGAGGCTCTCAATCTTCCAATTAAAGATGCTGTAGCCGAAACAATTATTAGAGAAACATCTAAAGGAGTAAAATTAAAAGTCTGTATTGGTACAGATAGCCAAGTTAAGGGCAATGATACAGAATTTGCAACTGTGATTGTTTTTTTGCGTGAACACAATGGTGGATTTATGTTCATTCATAACGAAAAAACAAAACAAAAATACCATATAAAAGAACGAATGTTGTCAGAAGTAGCAATGAGTATTGATATTGCTTATCAACTGTGTGACTTATTTATAGAGCACAATATTGAAATGGAAGTACATGCCGATATTAATACAGACCCACACTTTAAAAGTAACGATGCTTTAAAAGAAGCAATGGGCTATATTTTAGGAATGGGCTTTGCTTTTAAGGCTAAGCCAGAAGCCTTTGCAAGCAGTTGTTGTGCAGATAAGGCCTGTAATTAAAAGGATGCGTTTTGTCTTTTGGTTTTAGAAATTAGTAAAACTGTTTACTAAAAGCCAAATACTAATACCTAAATACTTCCTTTTCTTTGCACCATGAAACCGCTATTGATTTATTGTTATGATGCCTATTGTGGCTGGTGTTATGGCTTTAGTAAAGTCATCACATCTATCGAAAAAAAATTCAACAACGTACTAGAATTTGAGGTGTTAAGTGGAGGTATGATTTTACCAGAAAAACCTGTACATATTGAAGCTACAGCAAACTATATAAAAGAAGCATATAAAACTGTTGAAGAATACAGTGGTGTTATATTTGGTGAAGACTATCTGTGGCATATTAACAATCCCAATTTGAGTGATTGGTTTCCTAACAGCGAAAAACCAGCAATTGCATTGTGCATTTTTAAAGAATATTATCCCCAAAAGCAAATAGAGTTTGCGGCAGATTTACAATATGCCTTGCATTTTGAAGGAAGAGACTTAACTGATGATGAAGCCTATAGACACTTGCTTGAAAAATACAGCATTCAATCAGAGGCTTTTTATGAAAAACTAAAAAGCGATGAATACAAAGAAAAAGCACAATATGAATTTGCCCTATGTAAGCAATTACAAGTAACAGGTTACCCTTGTGTTTTAATGCAACTTAGCGAAAGCAAGTTTTATTTGTTATCACGAGGTTATACTTCGTATGAAAATTTGAATGCCAGAATTGAGAATGTTTTGAGTGAGAACATCAATGCGTCGCATCAATAAATTATTTCCTTTTTTCAATCTCAACCCTACATTTGCACAGATTTGGTTTTTCTACTTCACGTAGAAAATTAAAAGGGAATCTTGTTAAAATCAAG
>CAZTOP010000094.1:0-7440 GCA_964615145.1 uncultured Chitinophagaceae bacterium | reverse complement strand
TACATTCCTTATGCAAAGCCCTATAAATGGATTTATGTGGTAAGCAAGAATAATAAATATGGCGTTATTGATAGTTTAGGTAATACTATTTTACCCATTACATTCAATAATATTATTGCCTTTAAGTATGGCTATTTTGTATGTGATAGGGTGTACAAGAATTTTACATCAGAATTTAATTACCCTTTCGATAGTTTCTGGGGATTTATTTCTAAAGATTTACAACAAAAAATTCCTTGCATTTATCTATCTATTGAGTGTATTAATGGAGAACAATTTATTGTAAGTAGGTTTAGAAAATATGGCATCATTAATATCAACGACCAAACCATTGCCAACATTGATTATAAAGAAATTATCCCCTACAAAAATTTTTATTTTTATACACAAGAAACTAAAGTAGATACTACTAAAAGTGGTTATCCGACTTCTAGATGTGGTTTAATTAAAAAAGATGGAACCATACAACCTTTGCCTGAAGTGTATAGCTTAGAACAATTTCATTACTCACTGTATAACAATCAAAAAATAATATATTTTCTTGCTAAAGGTAAGAGAGGTACTTACATTTTAAACGAACAAGGAAATCGTATTTGCAACTACAACTTTGAGGGGGAACCAACAGTGGATTTTTATAAGAAACAATGGCACGGATACATAAGAGACAGTTTAGTAAATAATGAGTTAAGAGAAATATTATTAGACAGCAACTTTAATGAAATTAAAACCACTAAATATTATTCTGCCAGGCACTTGGGAAATATGGATACTTTAATTGCAGTAGTGAAAGAAGAAAATGGAAAACGTTTTTTACAATATGGAATATCTCGTTTTGGAAAAATAATATTGGATACTATTTACGATCAAATAAATAAAATGCAACAATTCAACAATATACTATTTGCTAAAAAAAATAATAAAACAACTGTGTTTTGGACTACAGGTCAACTGGCAATAAAAGATACCAACTTTATGTACTTTATGTACAATGGCTCAAGTACAATTAAAGGAACAAAAGATATAATTTACAAAGAAGAAAATGGCGTAAAAACTGCACACCCCATTTTTGAGTGTTTTAAATGTTTGTATAATGAAATATTGCCCTGGAAGTGTGATTAAGCTTTTTTTAATATAAGTTAAGTTTTTTACAGAACAATAGATTTAGATAAAACATTAACATAGAAAAGTAAAGAACAAAAAGTTCGAAGCTTCTTTTTTTAATAACAAGTTACTAATTGGCTATCACAGTATAATAATATAAGCAAAATATAAATGCCAATAAAAGACCTCGGATTTGTGCGTAGAACTTGTTTAAAATGTTAGCAATTAAGCTTGTACATTTGTTAAAAATAATAAAATGCGATTACTGGTTATCCTGAGTTTTTTCTGCTCCACAATGGTTTGTGCACAAAATAGCAGCAACAAAATATACAATGCAAAAGAGCTAAAAAAGGGGTTTTATAAATCATACGACGAGTATATTAATAATAGCCCATCAGTATTGAAAGACTTTACAGTTAAACCTAAAACTCTTCGTAAATCTGATTCTGCAATTATTTGTGTTGATTTTGAACTTGCGAATGAAGATGAAAAAGTAGGAAGTATATGGGGTTTTTGTGATGGTAAAGATGTTTTTATAAAACGCTCCACAGGATTAAATAGTAACAAATATTGGCGAGTAGAACATATAGGCATACACCCTTATTATTATTATTTTGAAAAGGGTTTTGGCTTTGGGCCTGGCTTAATGCGACTGGCTACTCTGGCAATTGAAGCTTTTAAAGATGAGGATTTAGTACTTGCTCTTAAAGATGAAAATGACAAAAACTACAACGCTAATGAAAGAAATGTGAGAAAGCTTTTAGTAGGGAATACTGAATTGCTGCAACAATTTGAAAAAGACATGGAAGATGCAAAAAATACCAAAACCAGCAGCGAAGAAGAAGTAAAAAGAGTGACTGCTTACAAAAAGTATATTTTACAAATTGACGCTCTAAAACAACGTTAAATTTTGGGTTGCCCTCCTTTAATAGTTTTAGTAAATGAACGCAATATCTGCTTTTAGATTATTTTTTTTAAAAAAACTACTATACGCTATAGCACCACACTACCAATATTTGTAGTAACGTTTGTGTTAACGGTGATATTAGTTTTAGTAACTGGTTGTAGTGGTAATGCGGGTGTTATTGTAACAGAATAAATTCCAGCTGGAATGCCCTTTAACATAAAGTCACCAGAAGATGTAACATTAGATGAATAAGTAAGATTGGTTGCAGAAATTGCAGTTACAAAAGCTACTGCACCCGCTGGCGTTATTTTTCCTTTAATAGAACCACTAATTGCTGTTTCAATAGTTCTGATAACTGGTTTCAATTTATAAGTTCCACTACCCGTTTCAACAATAGATTTATTGGCATCAAAATCTAACAACACTGTGTAAGCAACACCAGCTTGTAATGTTTGATTTACCTGAAGTTTTAAGCCTGTTTGGTCGGCACTGGGTGTGCTTAATGGGTAAGTTATCTGATTGACAACAATAGAATTGTTTGCACCAAGTATTAGTCGCACTTGTTGCACAGATGCAACATTTACACCCCCAGTTGCAATTAAAGTATCTATACCATTAGAAAAATTAAGTAAATTGTAAATCCCTGTATGGGTATTTAAAAGCACAGCCTTGCCATCACTTCCTGTAATTTCTACGCCCTGCAAGTCAATATATACTGCATCGTATGGTCCTGGTCCATCGGTCATTTTTACATTGTATGAATAGGTAGTCGAAGCAGCGTCTTTCTTACAAGCACTCATACTAGCAGTAAATACAATAAGGCATAGGATGATTTTTATTTTTTTCATTTTTAATATTAAATCGTAACAGAATTGTTACTCTGCAAAGGTGAAAGATTGGATTCAGCAGCCTTTATACAACCACCTTATTTACTTGCATCATTCACACTTTTAATGTGTTTTGAGCATTTTTTTGTCGTAGTTGATGATGTAATGACTACCAACATCGTTTTTTGTATTGATTGCTTTGCTCGCTAACCGACAACGGATAGATAGCAAGTAGTGTGATTTGTTATCTAACCGACAACGGATAGACAGCAAGTAGTGTGCTTTGTTATCTAACCGACAACGGATAGGCAGCAAGTAGTGTGCTTTGTTATCTAACCGACAACGGATAGGCAGTAAGTAGTGTGATTTGTTATCTAACCGATAACGTATAGATAACAAGTAGTGTATTACCCCCCGCCAGGGTTTGTGTCTTCACAAACCTGTTTTATTTTGCTGTTTCGTGAGACACGAATCAGGGCGGAGTTATATTTTGGTGTTTCTGTGGACATGTACCAAGGCGGAGGGATAGACAGCAAGTAGTGTATTACCCCCCCCCGCCAGGGTTTGTGTCCTCACAAACCTGTTTTATTTTGCTGTTTCGTGGGACACGAATCAGGGCGGAGTTATATTTTGGTGTTTGGGTGGACACGTACCAAGGCGGAGGGGCGGAGAGAAATGTGATGAGTTAAAGGTTTAAGATTCGTGTCTCACGAAACTGTTATTTGTTTGATTTTACCGGTTCGTGGGACACGAACCACGGCGTCAGCATCATCATTTTAGAATTGAACAAAGGATTTTTTGTGAAGTTGCGTCTTATATGTAAGAGGCTTTGCTCAGATAAACTTATTTAACATTAAGATGCAGCTTTAAGAAGCTGTTTGAGTTAATTAAATCAAAACCACATAGGCACAATAGACACATAGGAAAATAAATAGAGAATTTAAAAAACTATGTTCCTATGTGGCTATGTGGTGAAAAAAATAAATAACTCAAACAGCTTCTAAGTTTATAGGATTCATTAAAAATATTTCATCACAGTATATTATTTATTTATGAAAAAAATACTTGTAGTAACAGTTTTAATAGCAATTTCAATCACATTCCACCACTGCTCAAAAAAAGATACAGTATCAACAGACGTTACAACACCCAATTTGCCCACAGTTGCTTACGACTATGTTGTTAATTTTCCTGCACATATTCAAAACGATCTAACAATTAATGATAATACACCGATTGATAATGCTATCACTAATGATGGTGCAACCTTAGGTCGAGTATTATTTTATGATAAAAACTTATCAAAAAACAATACCATTAGCTGTGGAAGTTGTCATAAACAAACTCAATCATTTGATGATGACTTAGCGTTGAGCAAAGGCTTTGAAGGAGGCTTTACCTCAAGAAACTCCATGGCAATTTTGAATTTAAGGTTTTATAAGTCTGGCAAAATGTTTTGGGATGAACGTTCAGCCTCGCTTGAAAAGCAAGTGTTACAACCTATACAAAACCACGTAGAAATGGGATTAACACTTACAGAATTAGAGACAAAAGTGGCTTCGCTGAGCTATTATTCTGGCTTGTTTCAAAAGGCATTTGGGAGCAGCCAAATTGACTCTTTGAAAATTGCAAAAGCTCTAGCACAATTTTGCCGTTCTATTGTTACCTATCAATCAAAATACGATTTGGTGAAGCAAGGCTTATCAACATTTACAGCAGCTGAGCAACAAGGAGAACAAATTTTTTTGAATGCAGGTGCAACTACTTGTGCAAGCTGCCACACACCTCCAATGTTTATAACATCTTCACCTAAAGCAGCATTTAGCATTCCTGATGCAGCAGACTTTGGTATTAATAACGAAAAAAGATTTAAAAGTGGAAGTTTGAGAAATATTAGTACAAGAAGTTCTCTGTTTCATAATGGAAGCGTAAGTAACCTTCAATCTATGCTTGCACCTAATGCAGGTTCTCTGCCAATTCCAGCACATACTGTTGCCCCACAAGATGTGCAAAGTTTATTAGCATTCTTAAACACATTAACCGATAATACTATACTAACAGAAGAAAAATTTTCAACTCCGTTTAAGTAGCAAACAATTTTATTTAGTGGTTGGTGTCTCACCAACCACATTTGTTGAGATTATTTCGGTTGGTGATGACACCAACCGATAAGAAAAAAGAGTTGTAGATATTAATTACTATTTTTTTGCTTATGTCTTTTTCGCCAAAAAAAGTATAAGCCAAAAAACAATAAAACTTGATACGCAATAAACTCAGAAAAATCAAACATATAGAATACACCAAAAAATTTTTTTTGGTGTATTCTATATGCCCCCCCTATTCTGTTTAATCCATACATAGGGAAGTAATCATAATTCTTATAAAAACTTACAAATGGCCAAAAAGATTGCTGTCTTGCTCGATACCACTGAGCATCAGGAGAAGCAACAGTGCTTGTAAATATGTTGATAGTGATATTACAATGCTCTGAAGCATACAAATATGGATCTTCATAAGCACTACTTACTGTTATAAATTTTGTATTATAATCATCATTATAAACATTTCCTTCAATAGCTGTTAAATTGGTGAATAGAGCAACACCACTAATAACCATCCAACCTATTACCAATTTTTGTTTACTAATAATGTAATCTTTAAAATTCATATATATTCGGTTGTAAGATTATGAAATATTGAGAAACTGTTTGAGTTAATTATTTAAAAACCCATATTGATGAAAAATTATTTCTGTTTCAAAAGAAGAATTTATTTAAAATAGTTTTTGTGTAAATAGCCAATTTGCATAAAAAAGTTTTACTGGTAAAAATATTAATTAACTCAAACAGCATCTGAGTTTTTGTAAATCATTTTTTCACATTTAGTGTCACAATTTAAAACAAAGAGTAAGAACATGGTCGATAATATCATTTTCTTCATCATTATTTTTATAAATATATAATGATTCTTGATAAATGCACTTGTGAATGTAAATTATTTTATAATCACTTACACACTTAATTGGATACTATCTGATTAAATCGTACTCACAGTATATGTGAAAAGATAATACTGAAAGTAAACATTATTTTTTATTTGTGAGAATACAAACGGGTAAATCTTGCGATTTATAAAACACTAATCACTAAATAAAATTAAAAAATAGCTATAAATTTTTCGCTTTTATTATCTATTTCAAAAAAAAATTATAGCTTTTAAAAATTTGTAGTTTCTCACTTCCAGAATTTTCATCAAAATGCAGTTTTTCAATATTAATATTTTTACCAATAATTAGTTTTTTTATACTTGGGTAGTAGTTTTCATCAAAATCACAACCAAAGTATATGCTTTCCAATGAATCCTTAATGCAGCAATATTCATTTTTAATTTCGTTAGACAAAAAAATAACTCGAAATTCTTGTTCAAACTTCCATTCTATTGTTTTCTTGAAAAATAGTAAATCTTTATGGCAATCCATAAATTCAAATAAGTAAGTAGTATTACTTAGATTTGTTACATTTTTCGAATCGATCTGTGGGAAATATCCAAAACCTTTTGTGTCAGATGGCTCAATATAACAAATTTTTTGAGCATATTTTTCACAAATTTTTTTATTATAGAATAAAAACTTTTCTCGGTTAATTTTTAAGCAAACACCCTTATGATTATGACCATAATGTGCCCACATATTTGATAATTGATACCCTTTAAATGCACTTTCGTCGCTAGAAAAACTGATATACTTGCTGTTATTGAAAACTTTTTTATTAATTTCCTTCCCTAAATCTATAATGCTATTTATCTCATTGCTTCGTAAGTGTAAAAAAAGCCTACCTCTATTTTCCCTTGGGTCATTTGAACTTGAAAGCTTATTTAATCTCAACTGCATTTTAGGAAGGATAAATTCAATAGCAGTAGCAAGCTTTGTATAATGGTATATGTACTTATTATCTTCACCCATACAATCATTTTTTATTTAAATCCCTCGCAGAAATGCGAGGGATTTAATCTTTTTTACTGTAAATAATAATTACTTTTTTTTCTTCAACCTCAACATTTTCCTTTCATAAACTTCTTTTCTTTTTTCTAAATACTCTTCTTCAGTTACTTCTAAAATTTCTAACCTAGGATGACATCTACATATAATATCCCAAGAATTTAAAGGATAATAATCCCTGTCATCTATCCTTGGAACTATTTCTAAAATTTGATTATCGTAGAAAACTATTTCAAAACAACAATCTTCTTGTGCCATATAATATGCTTTATGTTCTGGCACGTGAACATATTTTATTCTACCCATTATTTTAAACATTCGGAAAATTTTATAACTTTCCGAATGTTGTTGTCATTCACTATTTCACTTCTTCAAACTGTGCATCTTCCACGTGGTCATCTGCTTTGGCGTGTTGTTGTTCGCCACCAGCATCGCCTTGTGGTTGTGCTGCTTCTGCACCTTCTGCCTGTGCTTTGTAAATATCTTCACTAGCTGCTGTCCAAGCTGTATTTAATTCTGCCATTGCAGTATCAATGCTGGCACCATCTTGCAACTTGTGTGCTTCTTTTAATTTTTCTAAAGCAGCTTCAATAGGTGCTTTTTTATCG
>CAZTOP010000093.1:0-7715 GCA_964615145.1 uncultured Chitinophagaceae bacterium | reverse complement strand
TTCCTGGAGGTCCAAACAAAATAATATTCAACATTGCTTGCTTAGCTTGTGTGAAATACAAATATAAGCAACGGAATCAAATGTTAAAATTTTGTTTAATTTTTAAAAAAATAAAAGGTTTTTATTTTATTTCCGTATTTAAAAATCTTAAAACTATTTTAAACCGTAATTTTATAAAACTGTAAAAATGAAAAAATACTCACTTCTACTTCCTTTGTTCTTTTTTTTATTAAGCTGTAACGGTCAAACTACAAAAAACACTCACATGGATAGCACACTTAAACCCAACCCAATGTACAATAGAAATGATGAAAAAAAAGTGGTATTGCCAAATGAAGAATGGAAAAAAATATTAGCCCCTGAGATATATTATGTAGCAAGAGAAAAAGGAACTGAACGCCCTTTTACCAGCAAATTTGAAAAAAGCAAAGAAATAGGTACTTATTACTGTGCAGTTTGTGGTAATGCTCTTTTTAAAAGTGATACAAAATTTGAAAGTGGTTGTGGCTGGCCTAGTTTTTATGAACCAATTAGTAAAGTTGCAATTATTTATACACCCGACCATACCCACGGAATGAGCAGAACAGAAGTGCAGTGTGGTAAATGTAAATCGCATTTAGGGCACGTTTTTGAAGATGGTCCACCACCAACCGGATTGAGATATTGCATAAACGGTGTGGTTTTAGATTTTGAAAAAGCACAAGAAGCAGAAAAAAAATATGATGCTGAAAAAAAAGTTGGAGAATAACCGCTTTTTAAATAAGTCATACAAACAAAAAACCATCTCAGTTGAGATGGTTTTTTCACTTACTAGTCCGTGTGCCTTATATAAAAGTCCACTTCGTATTTATTTTAATTAGCTGTTACACTGCCTAGTTGAATTTCGGCAAGCTTTGCTCTAATTTTTGTTTCAATTTCTGTTGCTAAAGCAGGATTATCTTGCAACAATTGCTTTACTGCATCTCTGCCTTGTCCAAGTTTGTTACTATCATAACTAAACCAACTTCCACTTTTATTTACAATACCTAATTCAACACCCATATCAATAATTTCACCAACCTTACTAATACCCTCTCCAAAAATAATATCAAATTCTGCAATTCTAAACGGCGGAGCAACTTTGTTTTTAACAACTTTTACCTTTGATCTATTTCCTATAGCAACATCTCCATCTTTTATTTGAGCCACCCTTCTTATATCTAACCTTACAGATGCATAAAACTTAAGTGCATTACCACCAGTTGTGGTTTCAGGACTTCCGAACATGACACCAATTTTATCCCTAAGCTGGTTAATAAAAATACAAACAGTATTTGTTTTGTGAATTGTTGCAGTAAGTTTTCTTAGTGCCTGGCTCATCAATCTTGCTTGTAAACCCATTTTACTATCGCCCATTTCACCTTCTAATTCTCCTTTAGGTACAAGTGCTGCTACTGAATCTACTACAACAACATCTAACGCCCCAGAAAGAATTAATCTATCTGCTATTTCTAGTGCTTGTTCACCATAATCTGGTTGAGAAATTAAAAGATTGTCAACATCCACTCCAAGCTTTTGGGCATAGTTACTATCAAACGCATGTTCTGCATCAATAATTGCACAAATGCCCCCTTTTTTTTGAGCCTCGGCTATAATATGAGTTGCTATAGTGGTTTTACCACTACTTTCAGGCCCGTAAATTTCAATAATTCTTCCTTTAGGAACACCCCCTACACCAAGGGCAGTATCTAAACCTATTGAACCAGTACTTACTACTTCCATTTCAGTAACAGCCCTTTCGTTCATCATCATTACACTTCCTTTTCCAAAGTCTTTATCGATTTTGTCTATTGTTAGTTTTAAAGCTTTTAGTTTTTCGCTATTTGCAGTACTCATTGTTTCATTCTTTTTTGTCATCAAATATAATTAAAGTGTAAAACTAGGGTAAAATTAAATAAAAAACTAATTTATTTAGTTTTTTATTTGCTAAATTATTTTGTAAGTTTGATAAATAAATTACAGCAGATAAAAGTGGCAGTGATGCGTATGAAATTGGATTAAGGAATAATTTCTACTCTTGTACCAACGGGAAGTTGACTATATATTTCTCTTACGTAATCGTTTTTTGTGCTTACACAACCCTCTGTCCAATTTTGATGTTCGTCTACAGCAAAATCTTCTTTTGGCCACGTACCATGAATACCAATTGAACCACCAATTTTGGCATTTGCAGGTATCATGCCTTGAGCTTTTCTTTGGTAAAATTTACGATAGCTATCAGCGTTAGGATAATCAATTGCCATAAATCTATCCCATTTTGGATGCACTCTTTTAGCAGCTATATGAAAAGTTCCTTCAGGTGTTCTCCTATCGCCTTCAAACATTTTATCGCTTTTATCGCTACTTCCGAATGTTACAGGGTAGCTAACAACGAAATTATTATCTGCATCATATATATTCATTGTGTAGTTGGATTTGCTAACTACAATATAAAAATCGTCTTTGCCAATAAGCTTTGTAAATGAAGTTTGGGCAAAGAAAATAAGAAACAAAAGGACGGATATTTTCAATGTTTTCATAACGTTATTATTAACGCAATTTAGGGAAGAAAATTTTACAAGAATGTTAAATTTTTGTTGATCAATAATTAAGTTTTAATATTTATTAAAACAAAAAAAGGTAGCACTTAGCTACCCTTTTTTTATTTTGTAATATGCAAACTATCTAGTTCTTGTGGTGTAACTTGTGGTAAGCCAGCCCCTATTCCTTTTTTTATTTTGTATATAACAAATTCTCCAACTGTTAATGCCTCTGACTTATTAATGAAAAGTTTTTTACCTTCAATAGCAGGAATCATATCTTGATGAATGAATAATTTATTATTCTTTAAAATATCATAACCCCAACCACTACCTATTGAAAATGGTTTTACTTGAAGTATTTCATTTGAGTTTGCATTTTTTTTATAAAAGAAAAAAATTACTGCAAATAATAACAACAAGTAAGCCCAATACTTTTTAATCATTTGCATTATAAGTATCGTTTGGCTTAAACTCGTCTAAATTATCAAAATAGTATGTAGAGTTAGTTCCCAAGCCTACAAAACCTCTCCCTCCAACAGCAAATCCAACAGCAGCATTTCTTGTGCTTCTTTCAAAACTTGTTTTAGCTACCCAAAGATCTGTTTTAAAGTTATACTCCCAAACTGTATTCAAGTTAGAACCATTTTGTCCTGTAGCTAAATATCCATAATCTCCAATTACAAAACCAACACCACTTCCTCTAACAATTGATGTATAGCCATCATCATAAGTATCAGAACTTAAATTTGCGATATCTCTTAGTTTGGTCCATTTATCAGTTGCTGGACTATATTTTGCCATTTCAGTTACTACAGAACCATTGTTAGTTCCAGAAACAATATATGCTTCGCCATTATAAACCATCGCTACTGCATCTCTTCTTTTATCTGAAGTATTCATACTTGATTTTTGAGCCCATGTGTTTGTACCAGGATTAAATTCCCATAAATCTTTTGTATGGCTTCCTGTGTATCCAGAACAGATATATCCTAATGAACCGATTCCAAAACCAACAGCACCATAACGTGCACCACTTCCCACTACACTATTTGCCGGATCTGGCAATGGTGCTTTTGAAGTCCAGGTATTTGAACCAGGGTTATATTCCCAGGTATCTTGTAGTTTATTAATTCCGTCGTAGCCTGTAGTTACATATCCATTTCCATTAGCAGTAAACGCAGCAGCAGAATTTCTCTTTGTTCCTCCCATAAGTGCTACCTGACTCCATGAATCTGTTGTAGGATTGTAAGCCCAAAAATCATTGTAACGAATAGTACCATCAAATCCTGTACCCACATAGGCAGTATTTCCTATTACAAAACTTACTGCACCTGCACGTCCATTACCATCAAATGCAGAACGCTTTACCCAATTTCCAACTGTAGTAGTAGTGTCTGTAGTTGATGACTTACAAGCAACACCAATTAAAACAAAACTGCTAGCAACAAGTACTAAATTTTTTAAATGCTTCATCTTTTTTAAAGTTATTTTTTTTTGGTTTAATATTTTTCTGTTCAATCATTTAAACAGCATCAAAATATAAAGACCGCAAAAATAGTAGAGTGCTGCATACATTAAGTTAAAACTTTCATAAAATAATAAACCTGCATTTACGCTAATCGTCAACTTGTATATTTGCCAGCCATAAAATAGTTTTAACTAACAGTTAAAATATTTAGAAATTTTTTTTATGAATATAAAGAATAGTATTCGGTTTAGTTTGGTATTGACAATTGTTGTTATTTACTTAACATCTTGTAAAAAAGCAGATATAAAATTTGGAGAAGAATTTTTAGATAATGATATTACTCAAATTTATAAAACAGATTCTTTTTCAGTAAACCTATCAACGGTTTATATGGACTCGTTCATTACATCGTCAAAAGGTACAGTTTTAATTGGAGCTTATACCGACCCAATTTTTGGCAGAGTTGCTACACAATCTTATTTTGAATTAATTCCTCCTATTTATGATGATGTGTATGCTAATACTACATTGGATTCTATTTCATTAATTTTAAAACCAAATGCTAACTATTATGGCGATAGTACTGTATCAATGAAAATTAATGTAGATGAATTACAAGACTCGATTTACTTACCCGAAGGAGAATACGCATTTTACAATACTGCAAAATTTGCAACCAAAAGCAGCTCGTTGATTAATACAAGTACAACGATATTGTTACGTCCCCAATCTGGCAATGAAATAAATATTAAATTACCTAATGCACTTGGTACAATTTTACTAAATAAGCTTAAAGATCCTACAGATATTACATTAAAATCTGCAGCTGCTTTTTTAAGTTATTTCAAAGGTATTAGGCTAAGTAGTGACAACAATACAGAAATGGTTGTAGGGTGTAGTGATGCTGTTGTAATGAGACTATATTACAAAAAACCTGGCATTATTACAGAAGATAAATACATTGATTTTACACTTTCAAATAAAAGTCATCAGTTTAATAATATTAGTATCAATCGTACTGGAGTTCTAGCTAGTAATGGTTTTGGTCCTTCGAAAAGAGAGTTGTCGTCCTTACTTACAGGAAATGCTGCTTACACACAAGCTGCCACAGGCAGTATGATTAAGCTAAGTTTTCCTACAATAAGAAACATTTACTATAACCCCAATTTTGCAAAAATTTTGAAAGCTGCACTTATTATTAAACCAGTAAAAGGGACTTATAGTACTAAGTATTTCTTACCAGCGAATTTAAGACTTTCGTATACCAATCAAAATAACAATATTGGATACGATTTGGCATATGTGGGTGCAAATGGGGCTACTGCTATTCAATATGGCTTATTACAAACAGATTATTATTTAAATGAGAATACTCAATACCAATACGATTTAACTGAATATTTAAAAGAAGTATTAAGAACTAGCAGCACAACGCCTGGCGAAGGTTTATTACTTACACCCCCATCTCCAAGTTTTGAAAATCAATTTGCAAGAGTTATTATAGGAGATGGACAAAACCCTTTGGGTAAAATTCAATTAGTTATTTATTACGCTGCTGTTAAATAAAAAAATTACGATGAAGAAATTACATATAGTTCTATTTGCAAGCCTGCTTTGCGGAACACTATTAGCACAAAACACTAGCTCGCCCTATTCAATTATAGGATTAGGGGACATAGAAAAAAGTTATTTTGACAGAACCTCTGGATTGGGTTATGGTGGCGTAGCTTTAATCAGTGATAGGTATTTGCTTTTATCTAATCCTGCCTCATTTTCTTTTTTACCCAAACCATCTTATTCTAATTCGTTTTATTTTGATGTTGCAGCTAGATACAAAAATGTAAACTATTCTGGTAATGCGGTTTCTAACAATACTGCAAGTCAAAGTAACGATCTGCAATTTAAAAAAATTGCATTTGCTATTAAACCCAAAGCCAAGTGGGCATTAAGTTTTGGGCTATTACCTTTCAGCAGTTCTAACTATTCATTTGCTGGTATAAAAAAAGTACAGGGTGGAAGTTTTAATGTAGATGCTAATTATACAGGTACAGGAAACACTAGTTTAGTATACTTGACCAATAGTTTTTTAATTGCAAAAAACTTGAGTATTGGCGTACAATCTTCTTTATTATTCGGACAAGTAAATGATAAAGAACTTATTTATAGTTCTATTACAGATAGTGTTTTAACTACCACAAGAAATATTTCTTTATCCAACACATATTTTAAAGGAGGCATTATTTACAACGTAAAAGCTAATAAAGATTTAATGTTATCAGTTGGTGCAACTGGTTCTTTAGAAACTAAAGTAAACGGTCAATATCAGCTTACTGTTACAGATGGCAACACAACTTTAAAATCAATCGATGAAAAACGAAATGGATATACATCATTACCATTAATGGGAGCTATTGGTATAGCTGCAACATATAAAAATAAGTACACTTTTGTAATGGACTATGCTGGTCAAAATTGGAGTAGTTTAAATTACCGAGGCACCAATTATTCATTAACCAATAGCTCAAGAATAAGTGCAGGTTTGCAGTATGCTAACAATGTTACAGTAAAAGATGTTAAAGGAGGTACAGCAGGAACTTACGAAAAAAACTCTTTTCAATTAGGATATTATTACAACAAATCTTATTTGAATGTTTATGGGCAACAAATAACAGAATGGGGTATTACAATGGGTGCAGGAACATTACTTCCACGCAGCGGTTTGGGTATTCAAGGAACTATTGAAATTGGTAGTAGAGGCAATACAAACAATGGATTAATTAAAGAAAACATTACTCAAATTGGAATAACCATCAGCTATAGAGACAATTGGTTTACTAAAAAAATAAAGAAATATAATTAATAGTTTTTATTAAAATTTTCAAAGGCGTAAGATGTAATTTCTTATGCCTTTTTTAATATCCTTTAAAAATATCATAACAATACAATGCCTAATTATATTTGCTTTGATTAACTATACAAATGCAGCCACTTTCAGTTTCTATAATTACGTTTAATGAGGCAAAAAATATTGCTCGTTGTTTAGATAGTGTAAAGGATATTGCTAACGAAATAGTGGTAATAGATTCTAACTCTACTGACCATACAGAAAGTATTTGCAAACAATATGGCGTTAAGTTTTATAAACAATCATTTTTAGGATATATTGAACAGAAAAATTTTGCTTTAGAGCACTGCAAACACAATGCTGTATTATGTTTAGATGCAGATGAATGCCTAAGTCCCAAACTGATACAATCTATTAAACAAGCAAAACAAAACAATTTTCCTGCTGATGCTTATACAATGAATCGCTGTACTAATTTTTGTGGGAAATGGATTAAACATGGCACTTGGTATCCTGATAGAAAATTAAGATTGTTTAATAAACAAAAGGGAAAATGGGGAGGTGTAAATCCTCACGATAAAATTGAAATGCGAGATGATGTTAAGCCTGTATTTTTAAAAGGGGATATACACCATTATAGCTATTATAATGTTGAAGAAGTATTAACACAACAAAATAAGTTTACTACCATTCAGGCCAAAGCAATGTTTGAACAAGGCAAGCGTAGTAGTTTGTTTAAACTCTTTGTTAATCCTCTTACAGCTTTTGTAAGTGGCTATATTTTTAAACTTGGTTTTTTAGATGGTGTTGATGGTTTTTTTATTGCCTCAACCGTATCGTA
>CAZTOP010000092.1:0-7829 GCA_964615145.1 uncultured Chitinophagaceae bacterium | reverse complement strand
TTTATGGTATTAATTTACAGCCAATTTTACCAACTGTTTTTTACCACATTGTCTTATTTTTAAGAAAGTATTCTACCGAAATATAAAATAGTCTTAACAAAAAACTTTGATGAACTTTAGTTGTATTCTATGAATTCATCTGCAGTATTACAAACTATTATTCTTACTCTCCAATCATCATATAAAAATCCTTCATCTTGCATTTTTTCAATATGCGTAAGTAAATTATTATAAAATCCATCAATATTTATTATAAATACTTTTTTTTCGTGAATCTTGAGTGTATTCCATGTAAGCATTTCAAAAAGCTCATCTAAAGTACCATTACCACCTGGCAATATTATTGCTGCATCGCTCATCTCATACATCATTTTCTTTCTGATATGCATATCGTCAACAACTATTAATTCAGTAATATCATTATGTTGTTGTTCCCACTCTACCAACAGTTTTGGTATAATTCCAACCACTTTGCCTTCATTGTTCAGTACAGCATTAGCAATAGTGCCCATCAAACCAACACTACCTCCACCATAAATTAGTGTAATTTTATTTTTACCTAAGTACGAACCAATTTTTTTTGTTTCTAAAAGAAAATTTGGGTTAAACCCACTTTTACTTCCACAAAAAACAGCAACAGATTTTAAATTTTTCATTTAGCAATATTATAAAAAATAAGGGTGTTTTGAAAAAATCAAAACACCCTTATAACTACCATCAACTTATTATTTTACTCAACAACAAATTTCTTTGTAACAGATTTACCGTTATTATTGATATTTAAAAAATAAACCCCACTAGCAAGATTACTAATATCTATAGAATTATTACCTATGCTCAAAGGTTGAATTTTTATGTTTTTACCATAAATATTAGAAACAGTTATTTTAGCATTTGTAGTAACAAACTCTTGTGATATATTTATTTTATTTTTCGCAGGATTTGGGAAAACAACTAAATCGTTATTTTCTATTGAACTTTCACCGAAAGAATTACTACTACGAGCTGAACAAGTAAATCCATTTCCAGTAATTGATCTGCTATTTGAGCAACCTGAACCGTTTGTATAAGTATATGTTAAAGTACCAGCACCTGCTGCATTAATTGTTACTACACCAAGTGCAGTAACACCAACTATTCCAGATGAACTCCAAGTTCCTCCAGCAGGGGTCCCCTCAACAGTGAATGTTTTTCCAACACAATATGAACCAGCAGGAGCACCAGCTTGTGGATTAACTGTTCCAGCAGCATAGCCAATGCTAGGCATAGTGGGTAATGGCATAACAGAAATAGATTTACTAACAGATGTGCTGCAGCCTCCAGCAGTTACAGTGTAGGTAATGTCACTTGTTCCAACAGAATTTCCATAAACCTGACCAGTAGAGTTAACAGTTGCTCTTCCAACTGCATAAGAACTCCAAACGCCACCACTAAGACTATTAGACAAACTGATACTTGAACCAACGCATACTTGATTTGAGCCTGAAATTGCTGGCACGTTTGGTGCAGCATTTACATACAACCTAACTGAATTTGAACCTTTATTTACACCCAATGAACTAACAGCTGTCATACCCAAATAAAGTCCATTTAAAGCTATAGATGCATTATTAACAGTTAGAGTATTAGTGTTGTATCCGCTAAATGTAGTCCCTGCATTTGAAGATGTAATTGGATTCCAGATTAATCCATCGTTAGACATTAACCAAAAGTAACTTGAAGCTCCGGTTGCGGTACCAGAAAATGTAGTGCTTTTGTTTGAGCAAACGGTTTTATCAGTTGGTTGCACTGTAATAACTGGTGGAATAGCTAAGACATTTGGTGCACTGATATTAATATCATCAAAAGCCATTTCAGCAACTGATGCTGAACCAGTAGCATTAATAATAATTACTCCATTAATATTACTAAAATTAGGATCAATAGATGTAGTTAAAGTTACCCAATTAGAGCCTGGCATGGCTAAAAAATTTTGAGTAGAGCCAGTATTAGCTCCACTAATAACACCAGCCAAAATCATTGGTACTGGTAAAGCAGATGAGTTATCAATTTTAACTTTTACAGAATTTAATTTAAACATTGAAAGATTAGTTGAAGTAAAAGCGAAAGTTTGATATAACTTAGGAAAGCCATTAGGGGTAACATTAGTAGCAGTTATTGCTCCATCATAGCTACCACTTGTAGCTTTGTCAACTTGTGTTATTACGTATGCACCAATTGCTCCTATATGAAAACTCCAACCAGTTGATGCTACATTAGTAGCTGTCATTACTGTAGGATAAGCAGTGCCCGTAGCGAATGGATATTGATCGTATGTGTCATTATTAAATCCAGTAACACCATAAGCTGGAACTTGAGCAATACCAAGCACTGAAAAAAATAGTGCTGAAACGAATAGCAAAGTTTTGAAAAAATGTTTCATGAGTTTTTTGTTTTTGTTTTTGTTTTTAAATTATTGAATACAAAAGTAATACCATACATAACGTAAATATATGGAAAAAGGTTGCCTCGATGGGAATAATTTTTTTTACGTCGGTTTTAATACACATTTCAGCAACATTTCATAAATAGTTTACATTCGCCTTACAAAATTGAATTATGGCTATTTTAAAATTCAGGGCTTATTTAGAGGAAGATGAATCTGTTTACAGAGATATTGCTATTAAACATACTCATACTTTTTACGACTTACACTTAAATATTTTAAAAGCTTATGAATTCGATAACAAACATCAAGCTACTTTTTACAGAAGTAATGATAATTGGCAAAGAGGTAGAGAAATTAGCTTTGACATTTATGAAAAAAATTACGTTGCCCCGCCATTACTAATGAAGGATACAACAATTGGTAGCGAAATAAAAGATACCAATCAAAGGTTCATTTACGAATACGACTTTAATAAAAATTGGATTTTTAATATCGAATTAATTAATATTTCAAAAGAAGAAGACCCAAAACTATTGTACCCTAGCATCACCAGAAAAGAAGGGATTGGACCACAGCAATATGGTACAAAAAGTTTATTAGGAGAACGATTTGCTGATATTGAGGAAAAGTATGATTTAAAAGAAACTTTAGATGGTTTTGGAGAAGAGGGAGAAACCTCAAACACAGAACTAGCAGAAGAATAGTTTATTTTATTTTGATTAATTTAATAACCTCTGTTTTGTTATTATAAAATAGTTGTAAAAAATACAATCCTTCATTTAAGATACTTCCATTGATTTTCAGAAAATCTGAATTGAAATCAAAATAATTTTTTTGATAAACTATCTGACCTAAATTATTTACAATTTTTATCTTCTGCAAGTTATTACGTTCTAAAATATTTGAAATAAAAATTTCATTTGTGAAAGGATTGGGTGTAACCCGAACAGATAATTTAGGAGTAATGATATTTATTTTCTCAATAGTCGAATATTCCAATTTTCCTGAAGCATTAATAATTTGCAATCTATAGAAAAGAACATTATTAGTGGTTGTTACATTTAATAAGTCATCAATAAAGTTATACTTACTTGCAAAACCATTTGCTTTTACAAAGCCTATGGTTTTAAAGTTGGTTCCATCTATACTTCGTTGAATATAATAACCTTTAATATTTGTTTCTTCAAGTGTGTTCCAGTTGTTTACAACTTGTTTTGTCGAGGATATATTATTTTCGATTAATGAAACATTATAACTTTTAATACTCACAGGAGTTAAAATGGGTAATGTATATTTTGAAAACAATTTGATATTATCTATATAAATATTATTTCCAAAGTTTTCAATGCTTCTGAATCTTAATATCACTTTATCGCCAATATTAAAATTTCCAGTAACCAAAATGGAATCACTTTTCCATTGATTTAATTGTGGTATAAACTCAATTCCATAAGCCTGACTCTGTTGAATTGTTTGTAAACTGTTACCGCCTTTTTTCCAGATATTGCTCCAGGTAGTACCACAATCATTGCTGTAACTAATTTCTAAAGAATCAAAATTTATGTTTGCGGATGTTGGAACTGATCTTGTAGCATGTGCATAATCAAAAGTTAAGTAACAAGAATCATTATTATAACTACTTTCAAAAATTGGAGTTATTAAATCATCAATCCTTCCGTTATTGTCGTAATAATAATTTTGCATCAGGCAACTCTTAAAACTACCACTATTACCAGCCATACTTGATTGTACCCAAGTTATTGCATCTTTTGGCTCTTGGTAAATATGCCACCCATAAGAAGGAAATATGTTGCTTTCAAAATTTTCTGATATAGGAATTTTTGTAGTGCTATATATGAAAAAATTTGAGTTAAGTGTATCGTTCATCAAAAAATTATCAACTGAATTATTGGGCAAAAATGAATATACTTTTAAATTATGATTACCACTATTCACATTAGTAGCATTTAGTGTAATGGAAGTAGTATTTCCTTTGCTTAAATTTCCACTCCAATTAGTAACAATGACTGTTCCATTATCAATAGTGTATGCAATTTTTGCAGTGTTTATAGTGCTTTCACCATTATTTGCAATAATAATTTGTGGCGAAATAAGTGTATCACAACCTGAGGATGCAGGTGATAAAATATTTGAAACAGCAATATCTGTTTGATACTTTACGTCAAAAACAATATTATCAAGAAATAAATTATTGCCTTTACCATTGACACTTCTAAATGCAAACATTAGTTTATTAGCATTTTTGTAAGTGGTAACATCAATTACAACTTGTTGCCATTTATCGATACCAAAAGGATAGAATACAGAGTCTGAAACACTGGAAACTGTTGCTAAACCTAATCCTCCTTTTTTCCAAAGACTATGATAACTGGTACCACAATCATTTGAAACCAAAATTTCTAAACTATCTGCAACAGGCAACCCAGTACTTTTATATTTATAAGCATACCAAAAGTCTAATCTCAATGAGTCTGCATTGTTTATATTAAATATTGGACTAGTCAAAATGTCTTCGGCACCAAGCAATGAATTGTAGCTGTAATTATACATTGCAATGCTATAGTCATCGCCAGCTCCTGTATTTGAAGTATCCCCTGCTGTGTGTATCCAACTTATATCATTGTTAGGATTGATAGTTCTCCATTCTATTGTAGGAAAGTAGGGTGGAAAATCAAAATCTTGAACATAGTTCCCGCTTACATTTATTAACGTTTGAGGCTTTGTTTCGATGGTTTTTCCAAAAGAGTAATTATTGAAAGCATCTACACTCCAGACTTTAAAATAATTGAAATTATTATCGTTTATAACAGAAAATTTATTGGCTCCACCTTTGTAAATAATAGTTGATCCATTTGGCAAAATATCTCCTGTAGTATAAACTGTTCCATTATTTAAAACACCAATACCATTAACATTATTATAAGCAACAACAACATCATTATTATTGGAATTTTTATTCCAGTGTATATAAATAGAATCACATTTTTTTTCGCACCAAATAGAATCGATGGGCAAAATATTTAAGTGGTTATATATGTTTTGAGCTTTTTGTAATGCAGCAAAAGCATTTAATCTGCCTGTTCCAAGCAATCCTTTATAACTAGGATTTAAAGAGTCTATATTATCAGTGGTTGATAGCAAAATTTCTCTAACATCACTAGCAGATGCCTTTCCTGAAAGCTTAGATGCAATAAGAGCTGCTACACCACTAACATGCGGACAAGCCATAGAAGTACCGTGATCTCCAGCATAACCACCATAAGAGGTTGTACTTAATATTTGACTGGCACTTCCTGCATTATAATCTCCACCAGGTGCAGCAATATCAACCCAAGAACCAAAAGTTGAATAGTTAGATTTAGTATCTCTGTTGTTAGTGGCAGCCACACAAATTACAGGATCATAAGCCGATGGAAAATATTTAATTGTTCTGCTTACATTGCCTGATGCAAATATTACAAGCCCACCTTGTAACGCAGCACCACCACCATTTTCAATAAAATAATCTATAGCATCGATTACAGATAATTCGTAAATATTTTCAATATCATAAGCCCAACTATTACTACTAATAGCAGCCCCATTATCTGCTGCATAAATAAAGCCTTCGGCTAATCCGGCACTTTGATTTCCTTTAAAAATCTGAATACTCATCAATCTAACACCACTGTTTACTGAACCATCACCCCCAGCAATACCACTAACACCGATTCCATTATTATTAACAGCAGCTATTGTTCCAGCAGTATGTGTGCCGTGATAACCTTGTACAATAGTGTCGTTGTTATCAATAAAATTAAAACTTTTACCAACAGCAATATTTTGAGCTAAATCTGGATGATCAAGTTGAATTCCCATATCATGAACTGCAACTAAAACATTGGGCTTCCCAGTTTCTATATTCCAAGCATCAAAAAGCTTTATATCTTTTCCTACTGTTCCATTTCCCTGACCAGTATTATTATAACTCCATTGCTCATTTAACTTTGGATCATTTGGAGTATAGTTTACAGAAGTATTATTATCATCTAAAAGATGTTTTTTATATACAGGTTCTACTACCTGAAATAAGTTAGTTTTTTTTAAAGCAGTATAAACACTTTTAACATCAATATTTTTGTCAAATTGAATAGTAAACCATAAATCCAAATCCCATTTTTTATGTTTATTTACTAAATCATTATTTTTCAAAATATTTTTGAAAGTATTATTACTGCTAAAAAGTTGATATTGCTTAACTATTTTTTGCAGAGATGAATGATGTAAAATATTGGTAGCATCATCCCCCATTTTCTCTAATTCATGCCTGAAAAATTTTACTGAAATCTTTCCCGATTCAAACGCTGTTTCATCTATTTTCAAAACATTTATAACTGGCAAATTTCTCAAAGAATAATCTGCAATTTGAGCAACCACACTAATTTGTATAAAAATGAATATTGTGAACCAATATTTTTTCATCAGAATTATTTTACAGTAAAAATAGGTTTAAAAAGGAAATTGAAAAAAGCAATTTTGGCTCACCGAGCTACTACACAATCGATTTCATAGTTAAAGTAACTACTAATACTAAAAACAATCAAATTCAAATTATATCAAGCATTACATTTGCAACCTATCGATACATAAAAACAAAAAATTAATAACTAAAAAAATGGCAGCAAAAATTAAAGTAACTAATCCTGTTGTAGAATTGGATGGCGATGAAATGACTAGAATTATTTGGAAGTTTATTAAAGACAAATTAATTCTACCATATCTTGAACTTGATATTAAATATTACGATTTAGGAATGGAGTATCGTGATGAAACGAATGACCAGGTTACTGTTGATGCAGCTAATGCCATTAAGCAATATGGTGTAGGTATTAAGTGTGCAACCATTACACCTGATGAACAAAGGGTAGAAGAATTTAAGTTAAAACAAATGTGGAAGTCTCCAAACGGAACAATCAGAAATATTCTTGATGGAACGGTTTTTCGTGAGCCAATTGTTTGCAGCAATGTACCACGTTTAGTACCCAACTGGACTGCTCCAATTTGCATTGGTCGTCACGCTTTTGGAGATCAATATCGTGCTACAGATTTTGTAACTAAGGGCAAAGGAAAATTAACAATTAAATTTGAAGGTGAAGATGGACAAATAATTCAACACGAGGTTTTCAATTTTAAAGGCGATGGTGTTGCTTTAGCTATGTATAACACAGATGAAAGTATTTATGGTTTTGCCAGAAGTTGCTTTAACACTGCATTACAAAAAAAATGGCCACTATATCTTTCTACAAAAAATACAATTCTAAAAAAATATGATGGTCGTTTTAAAGATATTTTTGAAGAGGTTTATCAAAATGAATTTAATTCAAAATATACTGAAGCTGGT
>CAZTOP010000091.1:1141-7912 GCA_964615145.1 uncultured Chitinophagaceae bacterium | reverse complement strand
ATTAACCGACTTAGTTTATTTAGCAGATGGAACTTGGGCTTTAGATTACAACAAAGCAAATACAAGTATTAGCAAATTTGATGTAACGAACGAAACACCAAACAACCTAATACCAAACAGTAATGAACACAGATTGTTTAGAAATGTAAGTGTAGCAGGTACCACTAAAGACTACATCACTTTGTACAAAACAATGAATGGTGGTGGTTTGGAGCAAAACGTGAATGCATACAAATCAATAATGTTCACAGCCAATGCAACAGGTGCAAGTAAAGTTCAAGTAACTTTAGTTAAAAAATCAATCACTAATTGGAACGAGCAATACACTTACACAATGGAATTAGATGGCAATAAAGAATATGGTATTAACTTAAATCAGTTTAAGTCAACCAAATTCACACAAGCTATCAATGCCAACGACATTACAGCAGTAAACTTTAGCTTTGGAACTAGCAGAAACATTACAACTACAATGAACATTAACCTAAGCAAGGCAAGATTTACAACAGCAAGTGTAACTGCAGATGTAGTAGCACAAGCAATGAATGTATATCCAAACCCAAGTAATGGTAAGTTCAATGTAACTTTCACTAGCGAAACACCAACATCTTTAGTATTAAAAGTAATTGAGTCTGCAACAGGTAAAACTGTAAAAACACAGTTCATCAATGCTACTAAAGGCACTAATCAAACATCAGTAGTATTAGAAAATATTACTTCAACCAACGGTTTATACATCGTAACACTTGAAGGCGACAACACTAAATACAATGCTGCTAAATTGATGGTGAATAAAAAATAGTGAATAGTAATTGGGGAATGGGTATTAGGAATAACTAATACTGATTTACTAAAATATAATAAGGAGTTGTCTTTAATAAAGGCGACTCCTTATTTTTTGTTATAGAAGTAACAAACACAACAATGTTATTTCTAAAATTTCGCGCCAAAGAAATCTGTTTATGCATTGGTTACATTTCTCCTTCGTCGAAATTGCGTTGAAATTTAACTAAAACCTGAAATTTTTATTTTTTAGTGCCATTTTCTTAAATAAACAGACTAATTGGCTGGTGTATAGCTTATTAAAAAAATATTTTTTTTGATATATTCAATTTGTTACTAAATTTGATATAGAGTTCTTAAAAAATATTAGTATGCTAAATATATTTTTTAATAAGGGCGTTATTGTTCATCCACAATGGAGTAGCTGGCTTATAGCAGCCAACTATATTTTTTTTGCTCAAACTGTTGCATTTTCATTTTACCGAAAAATATTTTTCAAAAAACTCATTTTTCATTTCCCTGCGTTTTATGGGGTCTTCACCGAAACTCATTTTGCCTTCCCAATGGGTTTGCAGGGAAGTCCCAGAGGTTTGCGTTGCCATCATTCTGCATTGCAGGGAAGCCCCTGCAAGTTGGAGTGATGTCCCCATAGTGTAAAAGGAAGGCAACGCAAGTTGCATTGCCTTCCCTGCAACTCATTTTGCCTTCCCTGCAAGTTATAGGGAAGCCCCTGCAAACCGCAGGGAAGGATTTTTACAAATAAAAAGCAGTAGTATTATTGCTAATATATTAATAATCATTAAAATAAATTATATGCCTCAAGATTATGTTCCAAGTAGAGAAGGCGAAAAAGTAATTTGGCTTCTAAATATTGAAGGAAAAATAGATACCTTTTTAACCCCATTAGGTATTACTGCTGCCGAAGCTACTACCATTAAAGGCAAATGCAGCAATATTAGAACTGCTATTTCTGCTAATGAAGCTGCACGCACAGCTGCTAAACAAGCTAAAGAAAATAAAGATACAGTAATTAAAACAGAAGAAGCTGTGCTTAGAAATGCTATACAAAGCTGGAAACTTAAAAGCACTTTTACGCCATCAGTGGCACAGGCTTTGGGTTTAGAAGCACCACAACAAAGGTTAAATAATGATGAATATAAAACCCAGCTTACGGCTCAAACTTTTCCTGGAAAAGTAACCATCAATTTTACCAAAAAAGGGGTTGATGGTGTAAATATTTATACACGTTTAAAAGGACAAGCTGTATTTACCAAACTAGCTTTTGACAGCCACAGCCCTTACGAGGATAATAGACCTCTTGCTGTTGTAGGTACTCCAGAAACGAGAGAGTATATGGCAATGGGTGTAATGGACGATGAAGAAATAGGGCAACAAAGTGATATAATTGAAGTGGTTTTTGGTGGATAAAAAACCAGCAATTTTATTACTAAATACAAACCTCTCAAGCGTAAAAACTTGGGAGGTTTTTTGTTTTAAGGCAATTTTTATTAATATTCTGCGTTATAACTAAATATGGTGTCTTCAAACACTATACTATCTAAATATCTTGTAGAAATTCCATTTTAAATATCAGTTTTTAAGTATAAAATGGTAAATGTTAAGTTGTTTTTATTGTATCCCTTATTAAATGGATTGCACTATAAAATACAATTATACATTTTTGCATTGTCAAAGTATAAAAATATTTTCAACAATTTCCATCCTTATTTAAAGCCATATAATAATCCCCTCTACGAATTCAACAATGTTGATAAGGCAAACTATTTACAAGTTTTCCAAATATTTAACAAAATCAAATTGTATGAATCGAATAATTAAAATGTTTCTTATTGCAAGTTTTGTAATTACAACAGTAGTTACAAAAAGTCAAAGTGAACATTCGTTCAATTTTCCCATTAATCAACAACTGGAAAAAGTTTTCTTATTCAATGCTGCATCTATTCAGCAAAATAATTTTATGTCAAAAACAAGTTTATCTCAAGATATTTCTATTGGGAAATGTGCTAGAGCAACCATTTTTTATGGCATAAATAATACAATTTATAATTGGGTTGATGCTGCTGACCATATCAAAAAAACAGCTCAGGTTCTTTATTGTTCACTAAGCGATGTAGCATAAATTAATAAGAAAAAAAGAATATATGAATAATATGTACACACAACAATCTAAAATTAGCAAGCTCTTAGTTGGGGCTATGCTTGTGTTTATGACACTTGCAGCTAATATTGTAGAAGCACAATCGAAAATTAGCAATCCTGCAAGTGTAAAACCTTTAATAAAAAGTAAAGTACTAAATAAGGACAGCAATGTAGAACTTGCAACAAAATCTAATGCAACAAAAAGAAAAGAAGCTAATCTTAATAGTGCTAGCAAAATAGAAAAGTCAAATCTTAACAAAAGTGAAGTAGATGCCGATACCAAAAAAAGGGTAATGGAAACGCTAAAAGAAAACGCTCAAACACTCCGTTTTATGGAGAATAAGGGACAGTTGGCTCGAAAAGAGGTGTTGTACTATTTTGAAGGGTCAAACGGTTCGGCTTATATCGAAAAAAACAAAATTGTTTTTGTAGCCAATGATGATACACTTGTAAAAAGAACATCCAATATTGATGCTCCAAGTACAATTGAAAATAAATTTGAAAAGGTTACAAAAGCTACACATACTTTTTCATTAACTTTTGAAAATGCTAGTACCAGCCCCAATATTAAATTGGGAGAATCATTTGTTACAGCGTATAATTATTTTTTGGGCAAAAAAGGAAATGAAGCTATTACAAATGTAAAAGCGGCAAAAGATTTAACTATTGAAAATTTATATCCTGGTGTTAATTTAAGATTGTATAGCACAAAAGATGGCTTACTTGAGTTTGATTGGATTTTAAATCCTGGAGCAGATTACAGTCAATTAAAATTAAATTTTCAGGGACAAGATAATTTGAATGTTGATGAAGAAGGAAATTTAAAAGTAGGATTAAGATTTACAGATGTTAAGTTTAAAATTCCTGAATCGTATCAAGTAACAGCTACTGGCAAAGTGCCGGTTGATTTTAGCTTTAACAAATCAAACAAAAACACAGTAACTTTTAATACAAAATCTAAAATAGACCCAAAATATTCGCTTGTTATTGATCCTATATTACAGTTTGGAACTTATATGGATGGTAATATTGCTTCGGGTAATGCTTTTGATCAATATCTTTTTGCTCTTACTGTTGATTCTGTAACGGGAATAATTTATTGTGCAGGAGCTACTAATAAAAATATTCCAACTAATACAGCCCCTTATACTGCAACTGGATATTTGAATACGATTACTGGACTTGATGGTGCTCCATCAGCAGGCATACCTTGTGCTGCCATTGTTTATAGAATCAGTGCCTCTGGCAATCAATTGTTAAATTTAACTTTATTTGGACCAGCATCTGTAACAACAGGCAATACTACACAAGCATACGCTATTAGTCTTTCTAATAGCAATGTATTTATTGGTGGTTACACCAATGTAAACCTACCTGTAACTGCTAATGCATTTGATAATACAAGAAATGGAGATGATGGTTTTGTGGCAGTTTTCCCTAAAAATTTAGGAAGTTTAAATTATGCAACGTATTTAGGAAGTAGTGGAAATGATACACGTGGCGTTACATCTATTCGTGCAATAAGCGATAATTCTTTTGCGGTAGGAATGACAACGGTAGCCGCTTTACCAACTAGTGCTCCTAATTTTATTTCAGCAGGTGCTGCACAAACAACATTTAGTGGAACAAGTGATTTTTATATTGCAAAGTTTACAAGCTACAATACACTATCTTTTGGAACTTATGTAGGAAGTTCTGGAAGCGAAACCTTTAATGACCTTGAAATTTTGCCAGATGGTAGAATTGCATTTTGTGGTTATGGAACAGGTTCTTTAACAGAGGTAAATAGTGCCGCTGGGCGTTCGGCAGGCACAGATGAAGACGGGATTATAGGAATTTTAAATACTACAGGTACTGCATTTAATTATTTAGACCAAATAGGTGGCACAGGTAATGATAGAATATTAGATTTACAATATGCTTTAGGAAAATTGTATTGGACAGGATCTGCTAGTTCAGGATTTCCAACATCTGCAGGAAGCTATGATGTTACCCATAATGGTGGAACAGATGTGGTTGTAGGCTCGGTAGATGTAGCTGGTTCCACAGGCTATGTTGCTACTTTTTTTGGAACAACTGGAAATGACCTTGGAAATGGAATACAATTATTTCAACAAAAAAATTGTATTACCAATCAAACCACATTAATCATAATGGTATTTGGGTCAGTAGGTGCTAGTGGTATGCCAACCGTAAACGTAAACAATGAATCATTTTATAATGCAACCTATGGTGGTGGATTAGATATATTTTTTGCTGGATTTAATAAAGACTTGAATACTTTACTTTATTCAACATATATTGGAGGTTCTTCAAATGACTATCTTGGTAATACCGGCGATCCAAGGGGGGCAAATCATTTATGGATAAATGGTACAAATATTTTTTGTGGTACCACTACGCATAGTTCAACAATGTTGCCTACCGTATTAACAAGAGGATTTGATTCAACCAAGGATAATGGCACCAATGACTCCCATATTATTATGGCAATTGATTTTTCTGCATTATTTGTGAAAGATTTTGGTGATGCTCCTGCTACTTATGGAGCACCTTCGCATATTATTGACTGTGCAAATCTTAGAATTGGTGCACTTGAAGATGACGAAACAGCTCCTCAATATTCAGCATTGGCAAATGGAGATGACATTGCTGGTTCTGATGATGAAGATGGCATTACTAATTTGCCAGTTTTAGTCAATGGAGTTCAAAATATATCAGTCACGGTAAATAATATTTACAACACAACGGGTGCTACCGCTAATTTATATGGATGGATTGATTTAAATAGTGATGGTAATTTTTCTGCAAATGAATTTACAAGTGTTACTGTTGCAACTGGTACAACAGCAGGAACTGCTGTATTAACTTGGACTGGCGTTACAGTAAGCGGCTCCGCTTCCAGTCATTTTCTCAGAATTCGTTTAACAACAAATAATTTATCTGACAATGTTTCAACAACAAGCGTTGATGAACGTTCAACATTATCTGCAAGCGATGGTGAAGTTGAGGATTATTTAACAGTCATATTAAGTTGCCCTGCAAATCAAACAGAAGCTGCTTGTCAAACACAATCTGCTATAAACAGTAAATATGCAACTTGGTTATCAAGTGTTGTTGCTGGTGGTGGATGTTCTGGTGTATTGACAAATAACTCCACTGGTGCACCAAGTGTAGTAACTGGTGGTACATCTACGGTAACATTTACTTATACCAATACTTGTAGTGGTTCAACACCTACTAGTGGAACTTACACTTGCTCTGCAAGTTTTACTACTACACCAAATACTAATGCCAAACCTGATCAATCAGGTATTTGTGCAGGAACTTCTACTTCATTGTCAGGATTTCCAACTACTGGAACTTGGACAGCACAAGCCGGAAACCCATCAGGAGCGACTTTGGGAGGTACAACAACCGGCGTTGCAAATGTTAGTTTTTCAAGTGCAGCAGGTGGAACATATAAGTTTATTTATACAGCTAATAGTTGTCCAGATACAATGAGTGTAATAGTAAATGCTCTACCAACAATTGGAGCTATTACAGGAAGTACAACAATATGTGTAGGAAAAACGACACAATTATCAAGTACAACTTCGGGAGGTGTTTGGAAGTCAGTAAATACAAGTGTTGCAACAATAAACTCAACAGGATTAGTAACAGGAGTTGCAGCAGGAACATCAGTAATAAGATATACAGTAACCAATGCGAATGGTTGTATTGATTCTGTAAGTACTACAGTAACAGTAAACGCATTACCAACAATAGCTCCAATTACAGGAAGTACAACAATATGTGTAGGAAAAACGACACAATTATCAAGTACAA
>CAZTOP010000091.1:0-1041 GCA_964615145.1 uncultured Chitinophagaceae bacterium | reverse complement strand
ATACAAGTGTTGCAACAATAAACTCAACAGGATTAGTAACAGGAGTTGCAGCAGGTACCTCAGTAATAAGATATACAGTAACCAATGCAAATGGTTGTATAGATTCTGTAAGTACAACAGTAACAGTAAATGCTTTACCTACAATAGCCCCAATTACTGGCACAACTAATGTTTGTGTATCTGGTACAACACAATTAGCAAATACAACTTCAGGAGGTGTTTGGAGTTCAGTAACAACAAGTGTTGCAACAATAAATGGAACAGGGTTAGTAACAGGAATAAGTGCAGGAACGAGCACAATAAGATATACAGTAACGAATGCGAATGGTTGTATTGATTCCGTAAGCACAACAGTAACAGTAAATGCATTGCCAGTAGTAAGTGCTGGAGCTTCTGTATGTGTGGGTTCAACAATGTCCTTGTCTCCAACTACAGGTGGAACTTGGATAAGTAGTGATGTATCTAAAGCAACCGTTACAAATGCTGGAGTCGTAACAGGTGTCAATACTGGTTCTGTAACTTTTACTTTTACAAATAGCACAACTGGATGTAGTAAAACTACAAGTGCTGTAAATATTACAGCTTGCATTAATCCAGTAACCGAGAATGGAACAGTGAGTAGTGCAACAGGAGGGACAGCAATAGCGAATGTCTTAACCAATGATATGACCAATGGTCAACCAAGTACATTCACGAACTCAACCATCAGTCAAAGTGGTGTATGGCCAACTGGTATTACATTAAATACAACAACAGGAGCTATCAGTGTAGTAACAGGAACAACTCCAGGCAACTATCCAGTAACCTATCAGTTATGCGATAAGTTAAGTCCAGTAAACTGTGCTACAGTAGTAGATACAGTTAAAGTGACGCCAAGCATACAACCAGTAACAGAAAATGGAACGGTGAGCAGTGCAACAGGAGGCACAGCAATAGCGAATGTCTTAACCAATGATATGACCAATGGTCAACCAAGTACATTCACGAACTCAACCATCAGTCAAAGTGGTGTATGGCCAACTGGTATTACATTAAATACAA
>CAZTOP010000090.1:0-8172 GCA_964615145.1 uncultured Chitinophagaceae bacterium | reverse complement strand
TGTCAAGAACTTTATTTGTTAATTATTTTTCGCACCATTATCAATCCAACATATAATGGAAGATTTTTCAAAAGAAGACAAGACGGCATTTTTTGGCATAATGCCTCTTGAAACAGCATCTTTAATTTGCAAGGATGCATCTTTAGCAACATTATAATCAGATAATGATGGCAAGCTATTTCCATCGCGACAATTTGAGCTAGTACAATTGCTAATTAAAATTGGTTTTATTTGTGTGGTATAACTTATTAAAGGATTGCAAGAGGCAGACAAATCAACTGAACTACTTTTTTTACAACTGCAAAAAATAACCAATAAAAAAACGAATTTTTTCATTGCTCAAAAATGGCATTTCATTCAATAAAAGTGATATTAATAAATTGTTATTCTGCACACCGTTAAGTTATAAAAATAATTTATTAAATTTCAGTACATAACTATTAGTTAATTGACTGTTCATATACAAGACACATTGAAAATGTTTTTTTGCAAAACATTCAACTATGATACGTTTAGAATTAAATCCAAAAGTTTCAGTAATAATTCCTGTTTACAATGAAGAAAAATACATATTAAAAACACTGAATGCTATTACATCACAATCTTATACTAACTACGAAATTATTATAGTTAATAATGCTTCTACTGATGCCTCTGATGAGATGATTAGATATTTTGTTCAAAAAAATCATTCTAGTGTAGAGATAACATACCAAATAGAACACAGACAAGGAACCAATTATGCACGTGAATGTGGCAGACGATTAGCTACGGGCTCAATAATCGCAATGCTAGATGCTGATTGTGTTCCAGATTTTTATTGGGTTGAAAATGGAGCTAAAGAACTTCTGAAAAAAAATGTAGTTGCTGCTACAGGAGCATACTATTATTATGATGCTTCAATTGTTTTAAGAACCTTCTCGTTATTTAGTCAGCTTACTATTTTTAAATTCATTAATAGAATTATTCAAATTAAGAAAAGAGGAGCCATACTAATAGGTGGTAATGCTTTTATTCAATCGAATAAACTAGCTGAAATTGGAGGCTTTAATACCAACCTTACTTTTTATGGAGATGACATAGATATCGCAATTAAACTTAGCAGACATGGTAGAGTAAACTATGCTACACTTTTAACTTTAAAAACATCTTCTCGAAGATATAAAGCACTTGGATTTTGGAGAGTAAACAGAAAATATCAAACCATATTTAAAGACTTGCTATTGGGTAAAGCTATCAGTGCTCAGCAATCTTTAGAACTTATACATCCAAGATAATTTTATTCTTTACCTTCTACTTATGCCTCAACAATTAGTTGATTACATCAACCAATATGGCTATACTATTTTATTTGTTTTAGTCGTTTTGCAAGGAATAGGTATACCTATTTTTCCAAATGAACTTACACTTTACTACTTTGGTTATTTGGCAAGTTTGCATAATTTTTCTTTAATTTTAGTGTTGTGTGTTGCAATAATAGCAGAGATTTTAGGAGCGTTATTTGTGTATTTCATTTTTTATTTCTTTGGAGATTTTTTAAAAAAATATAAACCATTCTGGGTAAAAGTATCATCCAAGAAAATAAATACTCTTAAAATAAAAATCATAAAAAGCAGCAATAGCTCTTTATTATTACTTCGGCTTACTCCATTTATTAGAGGCTATATTTGTGTAATAGCGGGCATCTTACATTTACCATACAAAGTTTTCATTAAAATAATTGTTACATCCTCAATTTTATGGACTAGCAGTTGGATTATTTTAGGATTTATTACTAGTAAACATTTTCAGTTTGTTATTAATTTTTTCGATAGTAATGCAATGCTGGCAATTCTATCAATATTTATTTTTTTATTCACAATAAAAAAAACAAATAAACATCTTACAAAAAAAACAAATAGTAAACATTGATTACAATTCTATAATGTATCAATAACATCCACTTAACATTCATTCATTTCTTTTGCAAAACCTAATTAAATGCTTAAACGAAATTTGGATGTAGTTGTTATTAGCGATGTACATCTTGGAACCATCGGTTGCCACGCAACAGAATTAGTAAATTATCTAAAAAGTATTTCTCCAAAGCTTCTTGTTTTAAATGGCGACATTATTGATGGCTGGCAATTTAGTAAGCGATATTTCCCACTGTCACATATTCAAGTTATAAAAGAAATCATGAGTCTTTTAAGCAAAGGAACTCGCATTGTTTACATTACAGGAAATCACGATGAAATGCTAAGAAGATACAGCGATTTACAAATGGGAGATTTTCAATTAACAGATAAACTTGTTTTGGATATCAATGGCAAAAAAACTTGGATTTTTCATGGAGATGTTTTTGATACAACAACAAAAGGCAGTGCCAAACTAATTGCAAAACTTGGTGGCAAGGGTTACGATTTGCTCATTTTATTAAATCGCTTTATTAATGCTGTTCTTAAAGCCTTTGGGAAAGAGAAAATGAGCTTAAGCAAAAAAGTAAAAGATGGAGTAAAAAAAGCTGTTTCGTGGATTAATAATTTTGAGCAAACGGCTGCAGAGCTTGCTATTGAAAAAAAATATGACTACGTTATTTGTGGGCACATTCATCAACCACAAAAACGTGTTATTCAATCAAAAGATGGAGAAGTAACTTATTTAAACAGTGGAGATTGGATTGAAAATTTAACATCACTTGAATTAAGTAAAGGGGAATGGAATATTTATCAATACGATGAAAAACAATTTGAACAACCAAAAGCACAAGTAATTTCAATTAATAAAAAAATGCCAACACTAAATGTGCTGACCGATGATATTGGTTTATTCATAAAATCGACAGTTATTAACTAACTATATTGCAGCATCAATCAGTTTTGCACATGCACAATATTACATCTCAAAGTTTTGGTAAAGATTTTTTATGGGGCATTGGCACTGCAGCACCACAAGTTGAAGGTGCTTATAATGTTGATGGAAGAGGTTTATCTATTTGGGATGTATTTGCTAAAAGACAAGGCAAAATTAAAGATGGCTCAAAGCCAAGCGATGCTTGTAATTTTTATTACAGATATAAAGATGATTTGATGCTGGCTAAAGCATTAGGGTTTAAAGTGTTTAGGTTTTCTATTTCCTGGAGCAGAATTTTACCTGAAGGAATTGGGAAAGTCAATCAAGATGGGTTAAGGTTTTATCATAACGTAATTGATGAGTGCTTGCAATTGGGCTTAGTGCCTTTCATAACTTTATTTCATTGGGATTTGCCTTATTCTTTGCAAAAAGAGGGAGGCTGGACTTCTCACTTTGTTTTAAGATGGTTTGCTCGATATGCAAAAATTTGTGCAGATGAATATGGCTATAAAGTAAAAGATTGGATGGTGATTAATGAGCCTATGTCTTTTACGGCATTGGGCTATATGTTAGGCATGCACGCCCCTGGCAAAAAGGGGCTAAAGAATTTTTTTCCGGCTGTGCATAATGCAACATTAGCTCAAGCAGATGGTGCCAGAATTTTGCGAGCACATATTAGTAACGCTAATATTGGAACTACTTTTTCTTGCAGTGAAATTATTCCATATACACAAAGTCAGCAGGATATTGATGCAGCTAAAAGAATGGATGTTTTAATGAATCGATTATTTATTGAGCCTGCTTTAGGATTGGGTTATCCAAGTGAAAATTTTAAAGTGATAGATGAATTATATCTTCATAATAAAGCTTGGAAATATTCTGACAGAATGCAATTTGATTTTGATTTTATTGGCATTCAAAATTATTTTCCTCTTACTATAAAACACAATTCATTAATCCCAATCATCAATGCATCAGAGGTTAAACCCATTGCAAGAAAAGTGCCTTACACATCGTTAGGTTGGGAAATAAATGCCAATAGTTTTTACAATATCATAAAAAGATTTGCTGCTTATAAAAATGTAAAAAAAATAATAGTAACAGAAAATGGTGCTTGTTTTAAAGATAAAATTGTTAACGGAATTGTTAATGATGAAGCACGTATAGACTATTTTAAAAAACATATACAAGCACTGCACAAAGCAAAGATTGAAGAATCCAAAATTGCAGGTTATTTTGCCTGGACTTTACTAGATAACTTTGAGTGGAGCGAAGGCTACACTGCTAGGTTTGGGATTATACATGTTGATTACAAAACACAACTTAGAACAATAAAAAATTCTGGTTATTGGTGGCGACAATTTTTGAAATGATGATACATAGTACAATTACATAAAATAAATATTATCCTCTTCCAATAAAGCAGTCTCAAAACTTCAAATCAAGTTTGGAAGCCTGATAATAATTATTTTCTTCGATGGGAATTAACAAATACAAAAAGGAAAATGCTATATCAATACCTTTTATATACAATAGGAAAAACGCAGTATTACAATATAATAAAAATGCAGAAAGCCCAGCTATATTTTATTTAAAATAAAAAAGTTAATTCCTTTTGTAAGTTACTTAAAGCACTTTCGTAATTCAACTAGAAAATATTATTCATCTCAAAAACTTAAACAAATGAAAAAATTATTAATGAGTGGCATTCTGGTAATGGCTATTGGATTTACTGCAACTGCACAAACCGCACCTGCAAAAGAAAAAAAAGGTAAAACAGAGAAAAAAGCAGCACTAAAAGATCACGTTTGCACAGATGCATGTCATAAATCCGGAAAATGTGTCATGGTTCACGGAGAAAAAGGACATAAATGTAGTGACGCTTGTAAAAAAGCAGCATAATCATTTCAAAAAAGACAGCCACAGATTTTTGAAGTTAGAATCTGTGGCTTTTTTTATGCACATTAAACCTAAAAATACAATCAAAAAATCTTAAATAATCTCCATCCCTTATCTTGCATCTTGTATGGATAAGTTTATCGTATCGGCACGAAAATATCGCCCACAAACATTTGATACAGTCGTGGGTCAGGCACACATAACTACTACTTTAAAGAATGCAATTAAAAACAATCAATTAGCACACGCATTTTTGTTTTGTGGACCACGTGGTGTGGGCAAAACAACTTGTGCAAGAATATTAGCTAAAACCATTAATTGTACCAATTTACAACCCGACGGCGAAGCTTGCGATAAATGTAATAGTTGCAAAAGTTTTAACGATGGAGCTTCTTTAAATATTCACGAATTAGACGCAGCCAGCAATAACTCAGTTGATGATATCAGAAGTTTAGTAGAGCAGGTTAGGTTTGCTCCACAAGCTGGTCGTTATAAAATATATATCGTAGATGAGGTTCACATGTTAAGTGCAAGTGCATTTAATGCTTTTCTTAAAACACTTGAAGAACCTCCTCCATACGCTATTTTTATTTTGGCAACTACTGAAAAACATAAAATTCTTCCAACAATACTATCTCGTTGTCAGATTTTTGATTTTAAAAGAATTACTACCAATGATACTGTAGAGCATTTACAACAAATAGTAGATAAAGAAGAAATTAAAGCAGACAAAGCATCGCTTCAAATCATAGCTCAAAAAAGTGAAGGCTGTATGCGTGATGCATTGAGCATTTTAGATAAAATTGTAAGTTTTGCAAATGGTGAGGTGACGTATCAAACCACCATTGATCATCTTAATATTTTAGATCACGATTATTATTTTAAGCTTTTTGATTTTTTGCAAAAACAAGAGATGGCAAGTGCTATGTTATTATACGACGAGGTTAATAGCAAAGGATTTGAGGGTGATACTGTGATAAATGGCTTTGCCGAGTTTTTAAGAAATATTTTAGTTTGCAAAGATTCTAGAGCTGCACAGTTACTGGATGTTGTAGAAGGTATGCAGGAAAAATATTATCAGGTTGCACAAACAGCTAGTACAGCTTTTTTAGTAAGTGCCTTAAACATTTTAAACGAAACAGAGATTAATTACAAAATGGCTCGCAATAAAAAATTGCACATTGAACTAGCTATTATTAAGCTCAATTTTTTACAACAGGCTATCGATTTAACAAGTAATGAAACGGGAAGTTTAAGTAAAAAAAAACGAGTTGATGCACCCATCGCTATCTCTTATAAGCCAATAAAATCTTTTGCTCACAATAATGCTTCAAATGTAACTGTTGCTGCCACAGCTTCAAAGCTATATATTGAACAAAAGGTTGCTACAACTGTTAATGAACCAGCAAATATTTCAGCTACAACGAGTGCAATAAATATAAAAAATGTTGTAAAAGAAGAAGCTTCAAAAAAGTATTCAGCAACAACTACAGATGTTATTAATAGTAATGCCCCAAAGAAATCTTTACTAGATATTCTTAGGCAAAAAGCAGGAGATAAATACACTATTCAAGAGGTAAAGGAAGCTATACCGCTTAGCTTAGAAAAAATACAAGAATGTGTAATTAAGTATATTGCTGTGTTGGAAAACGAAGGAGGAAAACTGTCAACAATCAACAACTTTAAACGTGCTCAAATTGATATAGAAAACGATTTACTGTTTAAATTACAAGTTGGCACTTTGGTTGCACAACGATCTATTGAACAAGAAAAGCTTGCTTTTGCCAATATTATTCAGAATACATTTTTTAATCCTGCAATTAGTTTTTTTATTGAAGTTATTGAATCAGATGTTAGCGAAGATGCAGGCAATAAAATTTTGAATAGCAGAGAGCGATTTGAAAAAATGGCTTCTCAATATCCAATGGTTAGGATATTAAAAGAAAAACTAAAATTAGATTTAGATATAATTTAGAGAACTTATTTTGTATGAGATTAAAAAAAGGGATTTGAAAAATTTTTTCAAATCCCTTTTTTATAAAACCAATTTTAATATTAATAAGCTCTTGCAAATAACACCCTTTCTTTACTTGGGTTTCCTGTTAAAATACAAGCACCATCTTCTTGTTCATTATTTAAAGGAATGCAACGAATGGTGGCTTTAGTAAGTTCTTTAATTTTTTCTTCTGTTTCTGGTGTGCCATCCCAATGTGCAGATACAAATCCAGTTTTATTATCTAGGGTATAAACAAAATCGTTCCAAGTATCTACCGTGGTTATATGATCATCTCTATATTGTTTGGCTCTGTTAAACATATGAAGTTGAATTTCTGCCAATAACTCTTTTACATAAAAGCTAATGCCATCAAGCGTTACAGACGATTTGGTTTTAGTGTCTCTACGTGCCACTTCAATAACATTGTTATCCAAGTCTCTTACCCCAACTGCTAAACGTATAGGAACACCCTGTAATTCATATTGTGCAAATTTCCATCCTGGTCTTGCATTATCATTATCATCATATTTAACCCTTATGCCTAAGTCTTTTAACTCTTGAATAATGTCCGTCATTCTGTTATAAATAGTTCCCTTTTCAACATCTCCTTTATAAATAGGTACAATTACTACTTGTAATGGAGCAATTTTTGGAGGTAAAATCAAACCATCATCATCGCTATGAGCCATCACCAAACCACCAATTAACCTTGTGCTAACCCCCCAACTTGTAGCCCATACATACTCAAGTTTATTTTCTTTATCGCTAAACTTAACATCAAATGCTTTTGCAAAATTTTGACCTAAGAAATGAGATGTTCCTGCCTGTAAGGCTTTGCCATCTTGCATTAAAGCCTCTATACAATAAGTGTCTTCTGCTCCTGCGAATCTTTCATTGGCAGTTTTTACACCTTTAATAACCGGCATTGCCATCCAGTTTTCTGCAAAGTCAGCATATACATCCAACATTTTCCTTGTTTCTTCAATAGCTTCTTCCTTAGTAGCGTGTGCTGTATGTCCTTCCTGCCAAAGAAATTCTGCTGTACGTAAAAATAAACGAGTTCTCATTTCCCATCTAACAACATTTGCCCACTGATTTACAAGAATTGGCAAGTCACGATATGATTGAATCCAGGTTTTATAAGTGTTCCAAATAATAGCCTCACTAGTAGGACGAACAATTAATTCCTCCTCCAATTTTGCTTCTGGGTCTACCATTAATTTTCCAGGTTTATCTGGGTCGTTTTTTAAACGGTAGTGTGTAACAATTGCACATTCTTTTGCAAAACCTTCAGCATTTTTTTCTTCGGCTTCAAACAGGCTTTTTGGAACAAACAAGGGGAAGTAAGCATTTACATGTCCTGTATCTTTAAACATTTTATCAAGCACGTCTCTCATATTTTCCCAAAGTGCATAACCATAGGGTTTAATAACCATACAACCACG
>CAZTOP010000089.1:0-8611 GCA_964615145.1 uncultured Chitinophagaceae bacterium | reverse complement strand
TATTATTCAATTGGTGGTGGATTTGTGGTGAAAGAAAATGAAGAGAATAATAAAAAATCTAATGTGGTGCTTCCTTTTCCAATTAATACAGCCAAAGATTTGTTGCATTGGTGTATGAAAACTGGAATGTCTATTAGTGAAGTTGTTGCAGAAAATGAACTGGCTTGGAGAAATGAACAACAAGTTAATGATGGTGTACTTGGTATTTGGAAGGCAATGAAAGATTGTGTTTACAGAGGTTGCCACACAAAAGGAATGTTACCAGGTGGATTACATGTAAATCGCAGAGCCTCTTCATTAAACAAAAAACTATTGCAAGGAAAAGTTTATGATGATTATGAAACTTGGATTTCAGTAATTAAGCAGGGTGGTTTTAATTTTCAATATATACTTGATTGGGTAAGCTGTTTTGCGTTGGCTGTTAATGAAGAAAATGCAAGTTTTGGAAGAGTAGTTACAGCACCAACAAATGGAGCTGCAGGTGTTATTCCTGCTGTATTAATGTACTACATTGCTTTTTGTGATGGCAATGATGAAAGTAAGATTATCAAATTTTTATTGACAGCATCAGAGATTGGTAGCATCTTTAAAAAAGGAGCTACAATATCTGCTGCCATGGGTGGATGCCAAGCAGAAATTGGTGTTAGCAGTGCAATGGCTGCTGCTGCATTAACTGAATGTATGGGAGGTACTCAAAAGCAGGCTTGTATGGCTGCTGAAATTGCAATGGAACACCATCTGGGATTGACTTGTGATCCAATTGCTGGCTTGGTTCAAGTGCCTTGTATTGAGCGTAATACAATGGGTGCTATCAAAGCTATTACTGCATCTCAATTAGCCTTGCAATCTATGCCAGACTTCGCAAAAGTTAGTCTGGATAAAGTGATAGAGACAATGTGGAATACTGCATTAGATATGAACAGCAAATACAAAGAAACCGCCGATGGTGGTTTGGCTTTATCTGTTGGCTTGGCTGAATGTTAGCCTCTAAATTATATGCTCTGTTTCATCAAAAATAATGTTGTATTTTTTTAGCTCCGTTAAAACTGGATTGTAAATGCTGGGCAAAATTGGAATATGTAATCCTGTTTCGGTAATCTTTCCTTGTAAAATAAGTTCAGCTGCTATGCCTAATGGTAGTCCAACAGTTTTTGCCATAGCAGTATGTAAATTATCGTCACCAATAACTCTTAAAAGGCTTTTTAAAGATTTGGATTCTCCATTGATTGTATATGCAAATTCGTGAAGCATAATAATCATATCTTTATCTGCATTACTCAATACTAGTTTTCTTTCTAATATAAATTGTAAAACATCTGCAGCACTGCACAATCCAAGATTTATTATAGTTTCATCATCATCCATGCCTAGGTAAAACAATTGTTTCATACTCAAGTTAGCTTCATTCATGCTTATAGCAACTTTTTCGGCAGCATGATCTTTTATTTCATTTACATCAACACTATTTAATGTTCCTGCTTCGTCAACAACCATTATGGATTGTGTTTCTTCAGTTTCCTCATCCATTAAAGTCATTATTTTTTCCAATGTTTCTTTTGCAGAATTTAACCGTGTCATTAGCATTTCATCCAACCACTTGTTAAAACCATTTTTATCGAAATGCAGTTTAAAAAATTGAGCAATACTCATTCCATTAGTATCATATATTTTGTCTTCGTTTGTAAGTTGCAGGTCAATAATATTTTTCCAACCAAAACAAAAATCCGGATGACGAAGTGTTGTTCTAATAAAGTTGTTGATGTCATCTAATCCATAGGTTTCAATATAACTCAATGAATCTCTATTGGGGTAATAGGAGAGTATTTCACCATCAGGCAATTCTACTATATTGGATGGGTTGAAGAGTTGGACATATTCCAATTTTTTTGTAATGCCATTTTGTAAAAATGATGCACCTGCTTTGCCTGCCATTACTACGTTTCGTGGGTTCCAACTAATTTTATAATGCCAAGGATTGTCATCACTTTCTGGTGCAACCAAACCACCACAATGAGAAATAAATGAGGTGATTTTTCCTCCAATATTTTGAATATGATGTACAATTTTCATTGCACTCATATGATCAATCCCAGGGTCTAAGCCCATTTCGTATAAAAAAAGAATTCCTTTTTCTTTAGCAGCAGTGGCTAATGCTTTTGTCGGTTCATCTATATAAGAAGCAGTTAATAAATTTTTGCTGAATTCAAGGCAATCCTGTGCCACTAAAAAATGTAAATGTGGCGGCATTAATGAAATAACAATATCTGATTGAGATATTAATTGCTGTCTTGCATCCTTGTCTTCTATATTAAAACCAATAGGTGATACAAATTTGTGTTCACCAATTTTTTTTGAAACAGCTTCAAAATTACTGTCTGCAACTATAACTTGCCATTGATGTTTTGTAGCAATATCTTTTAAATAATTAATTAAAACTGTTGCAGATTTCCCGGCTCCTAATAATAAAATGTGCTTCATTAATCAAAAGTAAGGAGCAGTTGATAAACAAATAAATGTTATGAAAAATGTGCGTAAATATTAATAAGTATCATTAATTAACTTAAGTGTTTTATCACTAATTTTTTCGGCTAAAAGTACTCTCATTATATCATGTAAAGTTATTATCCCTCTAAAATGTTGGTCTTCCAGCACTGGTAAATATCTAGCTTTAAAAGTATCCATCATGGCTAAACATTTATCAGATGTATCATTAATATCTACAAATGGTAAATCAGCTTCCATAATTTCAGATACTTTAGTATTGCTAGAATCTTTGTTCTCAAGTATTACTTTTCTTGAGTAATCTTTTTCACTCATGACACCTAAAAAATTCTCGTTATTCATAACAATTACATAGCTTAAATTTTCTCTTTTCATTACTCTTAATGCATCAATTACAGTTTGATTGGGCTCAATTGTATTAAAATAATGTGGTTTGCTTTCGATAATTTGTTTTGCTGTTTTCATTGTTAATTTTTTAATTTTTTAATTTTAGTTTTTTTGCATAAATATTACTCATCCCGAATGTAACTAATACAATACTGATGCTGCTGCAAGGCATTAAAATAGCTGCAATAACTGGTTTCAATAACCCTTGCATAGCAAAATATATTCCTACTAAATTATACACTATTGATAATGTAAAAGCAGATAGAATTACTATTTTATTCCATTTTGCTAACTTAATAAATTTTGGCAATAATTCTAATTGGTTAGCTTCTAAAATAGCATCGCTGTTGGGCGTAAAATTGTTAGTGTTTTCAGTTATTGCAATACCAACATTGGCTTGTTTTAATGCTCCGGAATCATTTAATCCATCGCCAATCATTAAAACTTTTTTTTGCTGGTCTTGTAGTTTTTTGATGACATTTAACTTGTCTTCTGGTTGTTGATTAAATAGTATTAAAGAAGTAAACCCAAATATATTCTGTAAGTATTTTTTTTCACCTGCATTATCTCCACTTAATACTGCTAAACTGAATTTATTTTTAAGAACATTAATTAAATGAATCATTCTATTTCTGTAATGATTTTTTATAACAAACTTACCTATAAATACCCCTTCAAGAGCAATATTTACAGAAGATTCAAATGGTTCATCGTCTTGTAATGAACAAACAAAAGTCTTTTTTCCCAGAGCTAAATAATCATCTCCAACAAATCCCTCAATTCCCTTGCCGTGTGTTTCTTTGAATGCATATACTTGAAATGGGGTTTTAACGTTTGCCCATTTTACTATGCTTTTACTCAATGGATGTGTGCTTTGATTTGCTAAAGCCGCAATTTTTTGTATTAAAGGTTTGCTTAAAGGTTTGCCAATATATTCCAAATCATTATATACTCCAGTAGTTAGGGTGCCAGTTTTGTCGAAAACAATTGTATCAACATTAGCAATGTCTTCAATTACTTGAGAGTTTTTTAAGTAAAAATTATTTTTACCAAAAATTCTTAAAATATTTCCATTGGTAAAGCTATTGCTCAATAATAATGCACAAGGGCAAGCAACAATTAAGATAGCTGTAACGGTATTCCACAGTTTACTTGCATCTACAAAATACCAGTATGTTGCTGTAATAATTGCAATTGAAAAAATAATCCAGGTAAAGTTTTTGCTTAATAAATGTACAAATGATTTTTCGGATTCTTTTTCCTGTTTAATTTCATCTTTATTCCATAGTTTGGTTAAGTAACTCTGAGCAACTTCTTTTATTACTAAAATTTCAATATTACCTTCAAGTTGTTTTCCTCCGGCATATACAATTTCGCCCATTTCTTTTGTTACTGGCAAACTTTCTCCATTTACAAAACTGTAGTCAATAGTTGCTTTTCCTCTTGTTAAAATTCCATCAGCAGGAATAAGTTCATTATTATGAATAAGTAAAGTATCATTCAATTGTATGTCAGGCAAGGAAACGATTGCTTCTTTATCATTAACTATTTTTGAAACAGCAATGGGAAAGTATGATGTGAAATCTCTTTCAAAGTTTAGCTGTTGGTATGTTTTGTCTTGTAATACCCTGCCAATTAACATAAAAAAAACAATACCACTCATACTGTCAAAGTATCCAACGCCAGTATCTGTAAAAACTTCATATAAACTTCTTACAAATGTTATAACAACAGATAGTACAATAGGAGCATCTATATTTAAAAATTTATGCTTTAAACTTTTATAAGCACTTATGTAAAATTCAGAAGCCGAGTAAAAAAAAACAGGCAAAGCCAGTATTACATTCAAATATCTAAATAGGTGTACTAAACTTTTTTCACTAGCATCAATACCCAAATAATCTGGAAAACTAAGCAACATAATATTGGCAAAACAAAAACCAGCAACACCCAATTTATATATTTTCGATTTTGAAACTTTTGGTTTTTGAGCTGAAATATTATTTAAACTTAAGTAAGGTTCGTAACCAATTGAAGCTAATATTTCGGCAATTTTTTTTAAAGATATTTGATTGCTGGTAAAAATGATGTCCACTTCTTTTTTTGGGAAGTTTACTTTGCAGCTAATAATACCCGGATTTATTTTATTTAAATTTTCCAGCAGCCATAAGCAACTGCTACAGTGAATTTGTGGTAAATAAAAAGTAATGTGAGTCGAATTCGAGTCTTTAAAAGTAACGAGGGCTTCTTGAATTTTTTTATCCTCCAAAAAATCAAACTTACCTTCTCTAATCCTTTTTTTTTGATTAGTGCCTGGCATTTTTGAAATATCATAGTAGCTGCAAAGACCGCTTTGGTTTAAAATTTCGTAAACCATTTTACAGCCAGTACAGCAAAATTTCTTTTCGTTCAAAATTGTTGGTGTAGATGAACAATCTTCACCACAATGAAAACATTTTGTTTGTGTATCAACAGTGCTAATGTTCATAAATAATTATTCTTGGCTTGCAAGTTATTTTACTTATTCATAATGGATATTGACATATCGTACATTAGAATATGATTTATATCATACATTAAAACTTTGTTTATTTTTTTTGAATTTAATTAACTTATCATTAACACTTTATATTAAACTAAGCTTAAAGAAAATCGTCTTAATCACGTATCGCAATTATATTTGCACTAATAAACACATTAATGAAAAAAACATTTTTACTTATTTTGATTGGTTTTTCAATTGCAAAATCATCACTAGCACAAAACGACCCTAACGCAAAAAAAATTTTAGATGCAGTAAGCAGTAAAGTAAAATCTTACAAAGGAATTACAGGTGCCTTTACAATAAAATCAATAACATCGAAAGGAAAAGATAATGGAACAAAAGCCGGAAGTGTTTCTATAAAAGGGCAGAAATACATACTAAAACAAGGCAAAACTGAAATTATTTGCGATGCAGCAAAAATTTATAACTACGATGGAAGTAAAACTGTAACCATTACACCTGTTGAAGAAAGTGGACAAACATTAAGTCCACAGAATCTATTGTCTGATTTTTACGACAAAGATTTTACTTATAAATTAATTTCTTCCAAATCGGCATTTCACGAAGTTGAATTAATGCCAAATGATAAAAGAAAGAATTTTGTTAAAGTGAACGTTTTTATTGATAAAGTGAAAAATATGATTACTAAAGCTAAAATTTTAGATAAAAGCAATAACGTAATTGAGTTTACATTAACCAACATTAATACGAACGCAAATTTGGCAGACAACTTATTTACATTCAATAAAAATCATTATCCTAAATCGGTTGAAATTCTTGATTAGTAATTAATAAAGCTAGATAAAAGAACAGGCTATCAATTTATTTTGATAGCCTGTTTTAATTTTGTATGAATAAATGAAATCAGAATTTTTAATTAATTTGGTTTGTACTTAATAATTACTTTAGCATTTTTTCTGTCATCAGAAGTAAGAAAAACTTCCTCTCTTTTCCTTCCATAATTAATAACCATTAAAGCAGTATTCGGAGGAATGTCTCCTAAATTTTCGGCAACTGTAATTAATTCATAAAAGTTATTTTGTTCATCAAATTTAAGGTTCAATGTTATGGGTTTTGTGCTCAGTCGTTCATTGTTAATTACTAACTTATTATCAAGATAAACCGAAATGGAATCGTTATCAATTTCTCCATTATCATAAAATTCTATATTAATTTCTTTGCTATCAACTATAACAGTGGTGGCTAGTTTGTTTTCTCTTTCTGTTAATACTTTAACATTTGTTGGTTCAATTAATTTTATTTTGGGTTTTTCGGGCTCTGCAATAGTGGTATTTTTTATATTAATGTTTGTAGTATCTTTTTTTAGTATTAGTGCTTCTTTAACAGTAACCTTATTTTGAATTGGTTTATTAAATTTTGGAGTTATTTTTTTAGTGTTTTGCTTTGTAATGTTATTATTTGTTTTTAAAACTGGCTTAGGTATAAGATTACTTACTTTAGGTGTATTTTTTACAACTGATTTTTTTGTATCCCCTGCAGGTTTAATTTTTGGTTCTATCTTTTTTTCGGCTATCTTTTTTCTTTCTTCCTCAAGTCTATCGGCTTCAAAGTTTTTTCCTGATGGCAGTTTGCGGGGTGCATTTATTTTTTTATCAGAACTTATTGATTTGTTCAAAAAATCTTCTTTCTCAAAGTCGCTTTCTTCTACTTTTTCAAGATAAACAGTGCCATTACCACAATCTTTTTTAGTATTCAAGTTAATGCTACTATAAGTACCAATCAATGTTTCTATTTTGCCATTCTTTTTGTAATCTAAGTAGCAAGTCATTAAACAAGGGTCGGTTTTACCTGTTGATTTTACCTCAATTAAAAAAGTTTCTTTTATAGTGATGGTTTTATTTTTTTTATCTAACCTTCCCTTTAAAGATGCTTTTCCATAAAAAATGGTAGTTAAGTAGGAATATGTAACTCCCTCTAAAGCTCCATTTCCTTGCTGGTTTATTTGTACTTCGTATTTGTAAGCTTCTTTTGAAAATTTTCCAAATACTGGGTCTAAAGTGTTTTGCTCAAATGTGCCACGCCAAATTCCAGTAAGATTTTGTGCATTCACTGCAAGGCTTGATATCAAAATAAACGATAAAGTATAAATCAATCTCATATTGCAAAAATAACTATAACAAAGGTTTTTTAAATGTAAAGAACTGTTAAAAAACAAAGGACAACTAAGCTTTTTTATTTTGTTTGTATTTTTTTTCTAACTCTTGATTTATTAAAAATATTCTGTCCTTTATCAATGCCTTTTCTGATTTCTTTTTGTACATCTTCTGGTAAGGCAATAATTTCTTTACATTCGTTGCTGCAAGTGCCGTTGAATGCTTTAGCACATTCCTCACATTGAATAAAAAGTAAATGACACCCGCTGTTTACGCAGTTTGTATGTGTATCTGCTGGTTTACCACATTGATGACATTTTGCAATTACGTCATCAGTTATTTTTTCGCCTAAACGATTGTCAAAAACAAAATTTTTGCCTATAAACTTTGATGGAAGATTTTTTTCTTTTGCTTGTCTGGCATAATTAATAATACCTCCTTCTAAATGAAACACATTTTTAAAACCTTTATGTAGCATAAAAGCACTTGCTTTTTCGCATCTGATTCCACCTGTGCAATACATAATAATATTTTTATCTTCATTGCCTTTCATCATATCAACAGCCATTGGCAATTGCTCTCTAAATGTATCGCTAGGTACTTCAATAGCATTTTCAAAATGTCCAACTTCATATTCATAGTGATTACGCATATCAATTACAACAGTATCGCCTTCATCCAGCATTTCATTCATTTTTTTTGCATCAACGTATTTACCCTTTTGATGCATATTGAATGATGGGTCTTCTATTGCGTCTGCAACAATTTGTTCCCTAACTTTAACTTTTAAAACCCAAAAACTTTTGCCATCGTCATCAACAGCAATGTTTAGTCTTAAACCATTTAATTCTGGAATTGAGTACAGAAAATCTTTGAATGATTCGTAGTTTGAAGATGGCACACTAATTTGTGCATTGATGCCCTCTGTAGCAACATAAATTCGCCCAAAAACATTTAATGAAGATAAATTTTTGTAGAGATAATCTCTAAACTCTTGTGGGTTTACAATTTGAAAATAATTGTAAAAGCTAATGGTAGTGCGAGGTTCAGTTTCCTCTAATAA
>CAZTOP010000088.1:0-8889 GCA_964615145.1 uncultured Chitinophagaceae bacterium | reverse complement strand
TGATACATTGCTGTTGATAGTGAAGAGAAATGGTCTCTTTGGTGTGCAATGTCTTTGCTTTCGCTGATGTGTTCTGCGTGTAGTTTTAGGTCTTTCTCTACATTCATATATGCCATATGATTATCGCCTAAAGTTTCCATTTTAATTGCATTGATAAGTTTTAACAATGTTGCTGCTTTTGTAGCTGCAATAGTTGCATCGCTTTTTATTAGTGCATCTTTTAAATCGAAATAGGCATCGTAAACTGCTTGCAAACTGCTTGCTTTTGTGCTGTCGGTTTGTGTTGTAGTTGCTGCTGTGGTTGTGGGTGCTTTTATTTCTTTTTTGTCTGGTCTATCGTATTGGCAACAACCTGGCAAATTGTTGTATGCTTCGTTGGGTGCTGCAAATGCAACGTTGTCGTAACCTGCTAATGCAATTCTTTTTAGGACTGCATTTAGATTGGTTGTTTTTGTGTTGTAGGTGATAGTTGCTTGTTTGGTTTCATCGTTCCAAACTGCTTTTGCTTCGCCTTTTTTATTGGCTGCTTTTTCTATTGTTGCTTTGCACATTTCACAATTTCCCCAAACTTTTACTGTTTCGGTTTTAGGGTTTTTTACTTGTGCTGTGCTGCTCGTAGCAGTTACTAAAACTGCTACGAGGAATGTTATTATATTTTTCATTGTAATTTTCTTTAATTGTTTTCTTCCAAATACTCAGCATAAAAATTTCTTTGATACTTCTTTTTTGGAAAAACAGATTTGATAAATGATTGTAACCAACGCAGAGGATTGATTGTTTTTACACTTGTTGTTTGCTGCGTTTGTTTTGTTCTTACGCCAATTCGTTTAGTTACATAGTTTGCAGTTTTCATTTTACTACATTTTGTGTGAACTAATATTTAAGAATAATGCCGTTTGGCTTTTTACCAACTAAAAGGTCTTTAAGTTTCGTGTGGTTGGAAACCTTGAAAATAGAAACTGTGTTTGCACCTTGATTGGTAACATAACCCATTGACCCATCATTTGTAAAAGCTATGGCGTGTGCGTTTGTGCCTGAAATAAACTCGCCGTGCTTCATCCAATTATTGGCACCCATATCTTTATAGTAAACAATTTTTCCGTTGGTTGCATCGCTAACCCATAATTCATCAACACTTGAATTGTAGGCAGCATAACCAGGTTTGAAACCTAAATTAATTGTTGCCACATTGGTATTTGAAGCCACATCAATAACAGAAATTGAACCTGTGCTTTCGTTATCGACAAACATTTTGCCTATTGAAGATTGCCAAGCCCCAACTGGATTGCCACCAACATTGATTGTTGCAATTACAGCTTTTGTTGTAGGGTTAATAACTGTTACATTATTGCTGCCACCATTACATACATAGGCTTTTGTGCCATCGGCACTAAAAGTAATTTCGGCTGATTCCATACCTGCCATAACACTGTCTTTTAAAGCATAGGTTGTGGCATCGAAAATTAAAACCATTCCATCGGTGTGCATTTGAGTTGTCCAAATTTCTGTGCCATTGGGTGAATAAACTGCGTTATGGTTCATCATTGGAAGCTCTATGTTTTTTGTTATTGTGCCTTTAACTGCATCAATAATTAAAACTGCTCCTTTCATTCCAGCCATTCCTCCTGTATGTCCTGCACTTAAATCCATACCAGGAACACCAACTGCTAAATGGTGCATTGTTGAACTTCGATGATGATAAACGTGGTGTGGGTACATTATCATATTGCTACCATTCATTAACTCGAAACTATCGGTAACAGTATTTGTGTTTAAATTAATTACTGAAATGGTGCTGCTTTCGCCATTAACAACATAGGCAGCAGGATAAGTAATATTTTTTTCCATTGTCATTGTCTCGTTTTTTTTGCAAGATGACAATATGCTAAATGTGGCAATAGCCACGATAAATAATTTTTTCATTTTTGAAAATTTGATTTGTTTAATAAAGAATAATAAGCATAACAAAAAGTTACGCTTGTGAGGCATAGTAATAAACTAATAAACTAAATCATATTCTAAAAACGCAATTAAGCAAATGAAGTCTTTGCTTGTGTATGAGAGGGGGTGGATGAAGTATTGTATTTGCAGTAGTGGTTGGATATGTAACTGCAACAATATTGTAAGTTATGTAAGTAGGTAAAAGTGTTTCTGCGAAGAAATTAGGAATTTCAACAGATGCTTTTGTTTGGTTGTGTTCTCTTTTTAGTGAAACGTATTTGTGTTCGTCTTTGCAACAGCCTTTGGATTTGGCTTTTGTCATTCCACACTTTTGACATTTATTGTCTTTGGAATGATACAGGCTTGAACCCATATACTCGCCCATACAATAGTGAGAATGTATAGTAGTACCAACAGTTGTAAGACTGTAAATAACTAAAAAGAATATGGCTACTAATTTTTTCACTGATGCAAATTTATAGGATACTTGCATTTGTATAAGTTAAAATATTGAAGTAGTTGTTGGCTACTTCAATATTTTATAATATTGATTACATTTTCATTCCTTTCATATCACACATTCCTTTCATAGCTTTCATAACGTTGTGATGTGGTTTCATTTCATTCATCATCATTTTGCATTTGGCGGTATCGTTGTTGCACATTTCCATTGTTTTGCCCATCATTTTTTTACACATTGCTGAATCTGCTTTGCACATCTCCATTGTTTTGTCCATCATCGCATCGCCACTCATATCCATTGTATGTGGATGTTTTGTTTTCATTGAGTCCATTACTTCATTCATATAAGCATCGTTGCTCATTAGTTGAGAAATTACTTTTCCTCGTGTGTCTGCATTACTTGTTACATTGTCTGCATTTGCAGTAGTGCAGTTTGTTAGTGAAAGTGTACCTGCAATAGCAAGTATTGCAACTATTAATTTTTTCATTGTAATTTTTTGAGAAGTTAATTATTATACTTCGTTTGTGCAGCGTTTTATTAGAACGCTACACTTAGAAGCAATCGTTTTAATTATGCACAAGCTGCTGCACATTTTTCACAAGCCTCAGCACAAGCTTTGCAGCTTTCGTGGTGGTCTGCGTGTTTGCTACATTCTTCTGCACAGGCTTTACAAATTTTGGCACATAAGGCACAAAGTTCAGCAGCATAAGCAGAGTTTCTTGCATTTAATCTTGCACATAAAGCACAGATGTCGGCACAATCACGACACAATGAAATACATTGTTGGTGTCCGTGTTGAATGCAATCGGAAATACATTTTTCGCAAGTAATGACACAGGCTAAGCAAGGGTCAATACATTTAGATTTGTCCATTTTGTTTAATTTTTTTGATGTGAAAGAATTTTCACGATGCAAAAGTGATTTGTAAAATGTTGTTAAGTGTTATGTAATTAAGGGAAAGACTTGTAAGATTCACAGTATAATTTTAAAATTTCATTCTTTGTATTCGTACTGCGTTTAGGATGGCTAATAGTGCTACGCCTACATCTGCAAAAACGGCTTCCCACATTGTGGCTAAACCACTTGCTCCTAATGTTAAAACGATTGCTTTTACTGCAAAGGCAAGGGTGATATTTTGCCAAACAATTTTTTTGGTTTGTTTGCCTATGTTGATTGCCATTGCTATTTTGCTTGGCTTATCATCTTGTATTACTACATCGGCTGTTTCTATTGTTGCATCGCTGCCTAAACCTCCCATTGCTATTCCTACATTGCTTAATGCTACAACTGGTGCATCGTTTACTCCATCGCCAACAAATGCTACTGTTTGGTTTTTGTCTTTTATTTCTTTTACCTTATTTACTTTATCCTCGGGCAATAAATCGCCAAAGGCGTTTATTATTCCTAATTTATCGGCAACAAATTTTACTACGCTGCTTTTATCGCCACTTAACATTGTGGTTGTAACATTCAATGCTTTTAACTTGTTTACTGCTTCTTGTGCATCTTCTTTTATAGTGTCGGCAATGGTTAAATATCCTACAAACTTTTTATCATAAGCAATGGCTATAAGTGTGTAAACAATGGTTGAAGAGTCTATATTGTAATTGATGCTAAACTTATCCATTAACTTGAAATTACCTACCAATAATTCTTTACCATTAATGGTTGCCTTTAAGCCTTGCCCTGCAATTTCCTCTACATTGGTTGGTTTAATTTCAGCATTTAGATTGCCTACATATTCGTGAATGGCTGTTGCTACTGGGTGTGTACTTTGGCTTTCTAAAACGTTTACCATTTGCAGGATTTCATCTTTGTTAAATGCTACATCTATTACAACTTCCTGCACTTTAAAAACACCTTGTGTCATAGTGCCTGTTTTATCCATCACTACATTTTGAATGTTTGCAATGATGTCTAAAAAGTTGCTGCCTTTAAATAAAATTCCGTTTTTACTTGCTGCTCCTATGCCTCCAAAATAGCCTAAAGGAATTGAAATAACCAAGGCACAAGGGCAAGAAATAACCAAGAAAATTAAAGCCCTATACAACCATTCTTTGAAAACATAATTATGTGTAAACAGCATTGGCACTACACAAATTGCGATTGCCAACAACACAACAATAGGGGTGTAAATTTTTGCAAACTTGCGAATGAATAATTCGGTTGGTGCTTTTTGTGCTGTGGCATTTTGCACTAATTCTAAAATTTTGCTCAACTTGCTATCGGTGTAGGCAGTGGTAACTTTTACTTGTGCTACTGTGTTTAAATTTATCATTCCTGCTAACACCGTTTCGCCTTTTGCTTTAGTATCAGGCTTGCTTTCGCCTGTGAGTGCTGCTGTGTTGAAAGATGCTGTATCGGTGAGTAATTCTCCATCTAAGCCTAATTTTTCTCCTGCTTTTAGTTGTATAATATCGCCAATGTTTACGGCTTCTGCCTTAACTGTTTTTGGTTGATTATTTTGCAAAATGGTTACTTCGTCTGGGCGTTGGTCGAGCAGGGTTTTGATGTTTGCCTTTGCACGTTTTACTGCTAATGTTTGAAACACTTCGCCTACTGCATAGAATAACATTACTGCAACGCCTTCGGGATATTGATTAATTGCAAATGCCCCAAGCGTTGCAATAGACATTAATAAAAACTCGGAAAATACTTCGCCTTTACCAATACTTTTTATTGCATCTTTTACGACTGGAAAACCCACAGGAATATATGCTACAGCATACCAAACTATACGAACCCAACCTGTGAACCAAGATTGAGGAAACCAATTATCTAAGCCTATTGCAAAGAGCAAAAGGCAAAGGGAAATGATGGGCAGTTTAAACTCAGTTAGAGGATTGTTTTTTGCTGCTGAATGCTCACTGTGGTTGTGTTCATCATTATCATTATGCTGTTGTGTTGCATCGTGAGCATTATTGTTTATTTTTTGTTCTTGGGTGCAACAAAGCTGCTTGCCTTGTGCATCGTATTTATGTTGATGTGTCATATTGTTTTTTTATTTTTTTGCCACAGATGGCACGAATGAACACGAATGTTTTTTTTGTGTGGCGTGTGAGGACACACGCCACTAATAAATTATTTTTAATCGTGTTCTCCACTTCCTTTTGTGAGTTGTGATAGTAAATAGTAAGCACCTTTTGTTACAATTTTTGCATTGGGTGGCAGTTCGTCAAGAGGTGTTATTTCGGTGTAGCCCATATCGGTTGCCCCTGTTTTTACTGCTATTTGCTTGTAATGATTTTTAGAAGTTTCGATGTAAATAAAATGCTCGTCTCCGTTGTTTACAATGGCATCGTTGGGCAAAGCATTTGTTTTGTAATTGTCTATTTGTACTCTTGCTTCTACATACATTCCTGGTAAAAGTGTTTCTGTTTTTTCTTCAATTTTTGCGTGTGCAATAATGGCTTGTTGGTTATCTTCAAATGCTTTGTTTAAACTAAAAATGGTTGCAGGGTGTGAGTGTGTTTTATCGTTGGCATCGGTGAAAATAATTTTTTGCCCAACGTTTACTTTGTGTATATCCTTCTCGAAAATAGTGAGGTCTAAATGTAGAAAACGATTGTCCACAATATCGAACAACACAGCATTTGCATCGGCAAACTTACCTAACGATAAATTTATTTTGTGAATGTAACCATTGATGGGGGCTACTACTGCCACACGATTGGTAAAGTTGGTAGTGCTTACATCATCTGCCTTGATGCCTTGCAGTTGCAACTTTGATTTTATGCCTTTTTGCTTTGCTTGTGCTGTGGTAAATTCGTTTTCTACTTGCTGCAAAGTTTTAGTGGCGTTGATGTTGTCTTTTTGTAATTCTCGTTGCCTGTTTAACTCTGCCTGCAAATATTTTAGTTGCGATTTGTTTTCTAAATAATCTTGCTGCAACTGTATTACTTCGTTGTTTTCGATGGTGGCTAATGTTTGCCCTTGCGAAACAAATGTGCCTTCGGTAACATTGATTGTTTTTACTAACCCACCTGTTAAAAGGCTTACCTGTGCTTGGTTTTGTGGTGGCAACATTAATTTACCATTTACTTTTAAAGTGGTTTTTAAGTTGCGTTGCTCTATGCTGCCTGTTTGCAAGTCAATAGCTTTTATTTGTTCGTCTGTTAATTGTACTTCTGTTTCTGCGTGTTCTTCTTTATGTGTGCTGTCTGTTTTTGTTTCGGCTTTTGCCGTTTCTTTTGAATTGCTTTTGCAAGATGCAAATGCAAATAGTGAAAAGAAAATGATGCTATATATAAATTTCATTTGTTGTTGTTTTTATCTGTTTAATAAATAATTGATTTGGATAATGGTTTGATTGTAGTTGCTTAAAGCCGTTACATAATCAGTTTTAATTTTAATGGCATCTTTTACATTTTGTATGTATTCGATGTAGCCAATATCGCCTGCCTTATAGCTGCGTTGTGCAGTATTGATAATAGTTTCAGCCGTTGGCAGTCCTTCTGCTTTATAATAGTTTAACAAGTCGGCAAACTGTTGTTGCAGTAATTGTTGTTGTAAAAAAGTAGTTAGGATTTCTTGTTGTGTTTTGTCTAATTCTTTTTTTACAATTTGTGTTTCGATTGTTGCTGCTTGTGTTCGTGCTTTAATACCAGTTTTAAACAAAGGAATATTGATGCCAACACTACCATAATAAAACTGCCTTTCCTTATCTAAACTTTGTGCATTAACACCTAAGTTAAACGATGGTTGTGCTTTTGCTTGTTCTGCTTTAATGGTTAATTGTTTTGCAATAAGTTGTTGTTGCAATAATTGTAAAACTGGATGTTTATTGATTAATGCAGTATCGCTTAAATTGATTGTTGGCAATGCTGCAAGTGTTGAAGGTGCTTGATATTGCTGTGTTGTACGCATCCACTTTTGTAATTCTGCCCAATAAAAAGCAACTTGTGTGTTGGCTTGTGCTACTTGTATTTTTAGGTCTTTGCGTTGCAGGGTTGCATTTATTTTTTCTAATTTATTGCTTTCGCCAACTTGATATTTTTTGTTGGCGTACGTTTCATAGTCTGCAAAAATGCTATCGGTTTGCAACAACAAATTATACTGTTGCCAACTGTGTTGCCAACTGTAATAAACGATAGAAACATTTTTTATTAATTCATTTTTTGTAACAGCCTCATAAGCCTTTGCCACAGTTACATTTTGATTTAATAAATTCTTTTCTGCCTTGTAAGCATTGGGCAACTTGAAGCCTTGTGCAACGCCAACATTGTAATCGAACACCTTACTATTTATTTGTCCTAAACCTGTGTTGATATTAAAGGGGTCTAAAATAGTAGCTGTGCCTGTGAGTGCCTGTTGTTGCTGTGTTTGCAGGGATGCCTGTTGAATTGTTGGATAGTTTTTTAAAGCAATATCAATAGCATTTTGCAGGGTTAAAAGCCTCACCCCATCCCTCTCCAATAGAGAGGGGGAAATTTGTGCATTGGCATTTAACCCCATTATTGAAAATGCAATTACTATAATTGTTGTTGTGATTGTAGTTGCTTTCATTTTCTTTTTTCGTTTGAAATAAAATAGACTGTATAAAACTGGCAGTACAAAAAGTGTGAGTAGTGTAGAAGAAACCAAACCACCTATAACTACTGTGGCTAAAGGTTTTTGTACTTCTGCCCCTGCACTTGTGCTAAATGCCATTGGTAGAAAACCTAATGAGGCAACTGCTGCTGTTGCTAAAACTGGGCGTAAACGTGCTGCACTTCCTTTTAAGATTGTTTGCAAAACATCGGTTTCTCCCTCGGCTTTTAAACGATTGTAATAACTGATTAAAACAATTCCATTTAACACAGCCACACCAAATAAAGCAATGAAACCAACCCCTGCTGAAATGCTAAAATTCATTCCACGCAACCATAAAGCAATGATGCCACCAATGGCAGCCAATGGAATTGCTGAATAAATAATGAGGGCTTCTTTAATGGAATTGAATGTTAGGAATAGTAAAAAGAAAATAAGCAATAAAGCCACTGGAACGGCTAACTGTAAACGGCTTTTAGCTTCCTGCAAGTTTTGAAATTGTCCACCATAAGTAATAAAATATCCTTCGGGCAATTTTAGTTTTGTATCGAGTGTTTGTTGAATATCTTTTACTACACTTTCAACATCTCTGCCTCTTGTGTTGGCTTCAATTACAATTCTTCTTTCGGCATCTTCACGACTGATTTGTGAAGGACTTGCTTTAAAGTTTACCTCTGCAATTTCACTTAAAGGAATTTGTTTGCCTGATGGTAAAGGAATTAATAAACTTTTTAAAACATCTGCATCGGTTGTTGAATCTTTAGGGATACGAACCACCATATCAAACCTTTTTTCGCCCTCGTAAATAACACCTGCATAGCCACCTGCATAGGCAGTATTTAAAATGGTGTTTACATCGCTAATGTTTAAACCATATTGGGCAATTTTATTGCGATTGTATTTAACCAATAGTTGAGGCATACCCACAGTTTGCTCTACTTTAATATCCACCAATC
>CAZTOP010000087.1:0-8994 GCA_964615145.1 uncultured Chitinophagaceae bacterium | reverse complement strand
TATCAGCATCTACTCTCACAAAACTTGTATTCTCCCACTTCATTTCCATATTATGGATAAAGCTTGCATCTACAATGGTTTCCATTTTAACCACAACATATCCTTTTGATACAGCAGCCTGCACATAAGCATCTTGTTGAACTGGGTTAGTGGTATAAAGAATAATGTTTTTGCCATCTTTATTCTTTTGGTTGGATGCTGTAGCAGCTTTGTATTCGTCTATTGTATGGAACTTGTTTGTTGTGTCTTCAAGTAACATAAACTTATTTGCTTTTTCTGCAAACTTGTCATCAGTCATCATACCATATTTCACAAACAATCCAAGGCTTTCCCATTTGCTTTCAAACTCATTTCTTTCTTTGTTGAATATTTCTTCAAGTTTATCAGCTACTTTTTTAGTGATATAGCTATTGATTTTTCTAACGTTTGGATCGCCTTGTAAATAGCTACGGCTAACATTTAATGGAATATCAGGACTATCAATTACACCTTGTAATAACATTAAAAATTCAGGTACAATTTCCTTTACTTCATCAGTTACAAAAACCTGATTGCAGTATAGTTGTATTTTATCTTTTTGAATTTCGTAGCTCTGTTTAATTTTAGGGAAATATAAAATCCCGGTTAGGTTAAATGGATAATCGACATTCAAATGAATCCAGAATAAAGGAGTTTCGTTAAAAGGATATAATTCTTTATAGAAATTCTCGTAGTCTTCCTTGGTAAGTTCGTTTGGTTTTTTAACCCAAATTGGATTTGTGTTGTTGATAGAAGTTTCAACATCGCCTTCTTTCACTTCTTCTGCAATATCTTTAAAGTAAATTGGTATTGGTAAGAATTTGCAGAACTTTTCTAAAACTCCTTTAATCTTAAATGCATCTAAAAACTCTTTACTTTCTTCGTTAATATGAAGGATTATTTTAGTTCCTCTATCTTTTTTCTCTACCTCATATAATTCAAATTCAGGGCTGCCATCACAACTCCAGTAAACTGTTGGTGCTTCTTCATTATGGCTTTGAGTAATTACTTCCACTTTTTCTGCCACCATAAATGCACTGTAAAACCCTAAACCAAAATGACCAATAATATTGGCGTCTTTGTACTTGGTTAAAAACTCCTCGGCACCACTAAATGCAACTTGGTTAAGGTATTTGTCCACTTCTTCTTTTGTCATACCAACACCTCTATCACTAATGGTGATGGTTTTTTCTTGGGCATCAAGCAATACATCAACTCTTAAATCTCCAATTTCACCTTTCGCTTCACCAAGCCCGGAAAGTGTTTTTAATTTTTGAGAAGCATCAATAGCATTGCTTACTAATTCGCGTAGAAAAATGTCGTGTTCACTGTAAAGGAACTTTTTAATAATTGGAAAAATGTTCTCGGTTTGAACTCTTATTTGACCTTTTTGCATAAAATACTATTTAAATATTTGTTGCAAGCATTTGTCAAATAAAGTACCACATAGCATTTGGGTGACAAGGTGGCAATTAGCTTGAAATGTTTGCACACTGTTGTCACAGCATATTTTTGTTGGGATGATGTTATGACTGTAAAATTTTAACCACCAGTCATTCCATCTCTAACTTTGATGGCTTTTTTGCCTTTTTTACTTCTTTCAAATTCTTCAACAGCTTTTGGTTTAGCTATTTTTTTAGGAATACTATCAGTTACAGGCTTATTAGTATCTTCTGGCTTTGGAGTGTATAAATTTCCAAAGGCATCATAATGTTCGGTTCTAATTAATCTTCCTGTTTCTGGGTCGTAATATTTCCATTTACCAAAAGGCACAGCATAAGATTCTATTTTAATAATTTTTCTTTCAATTTTATATTGGTCGTAAACATCCTGCACTTCAATAGTATCAAATTTTTTTTCGGGATCAACAGAACGCCAGAATTCCTCTCTTTCCAATCTGCCTTCAGATAAATATTGTTGCAATCCATCTTTGTTACCCCATTTATAATTCTCTTGTGCTAATAATAAACCATAAGCATCATAAATTCTCCAAATTCCTTCTTTGCCATTGTTTTTAAAAACACCTTCTTCGTCATAAGCAGGCTCGGTTCGTAAAGCATTTACGTGTATTTTCCATTTGCCTTGTTTTTGGTCTTTATTATCAACTCTGTTTAAAGTATCGCCAGTATCGAGCAGCAAATAACTTTTCCATTGACAATAATTTTGTGCCGAAATCAATAGAAGTAATATAAAAAAAAGCTTTTTCATCGTAAAGTTTTTATAGAAATCGAAAGTAAGGGGAATGAGTTAAAAAAATAAGTTAAAATTGTATTGCCAATAAATATGTATTTGTTTTATTTTCGTGGTCTTTATGAAGAAGATTGAATTAGAAATTGTAGCTTTATCGCATAGTATAACCCAAACACATTCTTACGCAGTTGTTTTAGGAGAAACAAATGGGTTAAGAAGATTGCCCATTGTAATTGGTGGTTTTGAGGCACAAGCAATTGCTGTTGCTTTAGAAAGAATGCAACCAAGTCGCCCATTGACGCACGATTTAATGAAAAATTTTATGAGTGCTTTTAATGTGGATTTGCAAGAAATATTAATTAGCGATTTACAGGAAGGGATATTTTTTTCAAAACTTGTTTGTTATACAGAAAATGATACTGTAGAAATAGATAGCAGAACAAGCGATGCTATTGCTTTGGCTGTTCGATTTCAATGCCCTATTTATACTTACGAACATATACTAGACAATGCTGGAATTTTAATGGATGAACAGGATAACGTAAAAACTAAAAGTATTGATAGCTATGAAAATACCAATACCGAAACTGTAAGCTCGGAAGATTTGTCTTTATTCAGCATTGATGAGTTACAATCAATGCTCAACAGCGTGCTCGAGAATGAAGATTATATAAAGGCAATTGCTATTCGGGATGAAATGAACAAAAGAAAATAATTACAAAACAAAGTTCACACTCACCAGGATTAATCAAATACGATGGTTTCATTTCCTAATGCAAAAATTAATCTTGGTCTTAATGTTGTTGAAAAACGACCTGATGGATACCACAATATCGAGTCTGTTTTTTTGCCCATAAATATCAAAGATGTTTTAGAAATTATTATATCTGAGGATAAAACCCAAGACATAGTTTTTACAAGTTCGGGGCTGCAAATTGTAGGAGATATTTCCTGCAACTTATGTATTAGAGCCTTTAAACTTTTGAAAAAAGATTTTGATTTGCCTCCTATAAAAATGCACTTACACAAAAATATTCCAATGGGGGCTGGTTTAGGTGGAGGCAGTGCAGATGGTGCATTTGCATTAAAAATGTTGAACAATAAATTTAACCTTAACTTATCAGAATTAGAATTGATGCATTACGCACTAAAACTTGGTAGTGATTGTCCCTTCTTTATCATAAATAAACCATCTTTTGCAACATCGAGGGGCGAACTTTTAAAAAACATAGATTTAGACTTATCGTCATATAAAATAATTATTATCAACCCCAATATTCATATTTCTACAGCATGGGCTTTCAATAATATTGTACCACATTTTCCTCTAAAAAAAGTATGTGACATCATTAAACATCCAATTGAAAATTGGAAAAACGAGTTAATAAATGATTTTGAAAATTCTGTATTAAAAGAGCATACATCCATAAAAAAAATTAAAGAAACTTTATATAATTATGATGCTATTTATGCGTCATTAACTGGAACCGGAAGTACTGTATTTGGGATATTTAAAAACGAAATTGATACATCAATTTTTAACTTCCCAGAAAAATATTTAGCTCAATGGGTAACCGTTATTTAAAATCAAATACTTGAAAAAAAATATTTTAAAATATCCCATTAAACTCCTACAAATTGTATACTGCATTTATGCTTTAATATCTTTTGTATTAATTATGATACTGGCATTGCCTTTCATTATGATAGCTGCATTGTTTGGAATACAAGGAGGTAATTTTATTTATAAGGTATGTCGCTATTGGGCAAGTTTGTGGTATATAACTGTTGGTATTTTACACAAAGAAATTTATGAAGCACCTCACAATAAAAATAAGCAATACATATTTATTGGGAATCATATTTCATACTTGGATATTCCACCAGTAATATTGTGCATACACCAACCCTTCAGAGCATTGGGTAAATACGAAATGGTGAATGTACCCATATTTGGATGGATTTATAAAGCAACAGTAATATTAGTTGATAGAAGAGATTCAGATAAAAGAGCCAAAAGTGTGAGAGCTTTAAAAGCAGCTTTGGCACGAGGAATTTCTATATTCCTTTTTCCTGAAGGAACATTTAATGAAACGGGTAAACCACTAAAAGATTTTTTTGATGGTGCATTTAGAATAGCCATAGAAACACAAACAGATATTAAGCCAATACTTTTTGTAGATACATTAGAAAGGTTACACTACAAAAGCATTTTTAACCTTACTCCTGGAATAAACAGAGCGGTTTTTTTGAAAGAAGTAAGTGTGTTGGGATTAACACTAAAAGATTTACCGGCATTAAAACAACAAGTTTATGAAATGATGGAAGATGGTTTAAGGCGATATAGAAATTATGAATAAGGCAATACAAATGTTAAAATAGTTGTTAAAACTTATTACTTTTGGATTCACAATAAAAAATCAGATAATTTGGCACTTTGTTTGTCAAACATCAAGAATTAACTAAAATAAAAATTTAAACGATAAAAAAAATTGTAATCACAATGTTGGCTTTAGGAACTTTTTACACAACTACTCAAGCTCAAGATGCAAAAGCTCCAGTAGCTGCTCAGGAAAAGAAACAACTTTCTAAAGCTGAGAAAGAAGCAATGAAGGCTAAAAAAGAAGCTGATTTAGTAGAAGCTTTTAAAAGAGCCGACTTAACAGAAGAGCAACAAAAAAAAGCCAGAGAGGTATTAGATGCTTCCAACGAAAAAAGTAAAGCAATAAAGTCTGATGCAAAACTTAATGATGACGAGAAGAAATTAAAAGTTGAAGAACTATATAAAGAAAGAAACGAACAGTTAAAAGAAGTAATGGGTGAGTTTAAGTATAAAGCCTTTAAACAAGCACAAAAAGCACAAAAAGAAGCTGCTAGTGCTGCTGCACCTGTAAAGGAATAGTATAAATCAAAATAATAAAAAAGGCTGTCTAAAAAATAATAGACAGCCTTTTTTGTAGAATTTATTATTTCTAAAAATATTTACATAATTCAATTATTTCAACAGCTTCCCTTACATCGTGAACACGCAAAATATTTGCTCCATTTAAAATACCAATAGTGTTTAACACTGTTGTTCCATTCAATGCTTCTTGTGCCGTAATACCAAGTGTTTTATGAATACTACTTTTCCTGGAAACACCCAATAATAAAGGCTTTTGAAGTACTGTAAATTGATTAAGATGTTTTACTAATTCAAAGTTTTGTTCAGGTGTTTTTGCAAATCCAAATCCAATATCCAAAATCATTTGGTTAACACCAAGTTGCTTACCTTCTTCAATTTTGTTAATAAAATAGTCTTTCACATCTTCTACAACATTTACATAGTTTGTTTGTTGTTGCATTGTTTGGGGAGTGCCTTTTATATGCATACAGATATATGGAACCTCGAGTTTCGCAACAGTTTCAAACATTGTTTCATCTAGCGTGCCACCACCAATATCATTTACCATTATTGCACCTGCTTCTACTGCATATTTTGCTACTTTGGCATTGAATGTATCAATAGAAATCTTGGCTTCAGGAAATTGTTTAATGATTGATTCTATCACAGGAATAACTCTGCTTAGTTCTTCATCAACAGAAATTTGTTCGCTCGTAGGTCTTGTACTTTGTCCACCAATATCAATAAAACTTGCACCATCATTCAGCATTTTTTCTGTTAATACAAGAGCTGTATCAACAGTTAGTCTTCTACTTTCAGCATAAAATGAGTCAGGTGTTGCATTTACAATTCCCATTACTACTGGCTTGGTTATTGTAAATTGTTTTTGTTTATAGTAAAGTGTAAACATCTTTTAATTATTTTGCAGTGCTCAAAGATATTAGTATGTTTTACTAAATATCTTTCAAATATTCATCATTGTATCACACATAATTTATAATTATTAAAATGAAAGTTTTAACTACAATTTGTCGCTGGTTGGTAGGATTGTTATTTATATTCTCTGGATTAATTAAAGCCAACGACCCACTTGGTTTAAGTTTTAAAATGCAAGAATTTTTTGAAAAATGGGGAATGGAGTTCTTCAACAATTATTCATACAGTTTTGCTTTTGCTATGAATGTGGTAGAAGTGCTTGCTGGGGTAGCTATTATTATTGCTTGGAGACCTAAGTTTTTTACTTGGTTACTTTTATTGTTAATTGTATTTTTTACTTTCCTAACAAGCTATGTTTTATTTAGTGGCAAAATACACGCTTGTGGTTGCTTTGGCGATTGTGTTCCATTGACACCTATTCAAACTTTTACAAAAGATATTATTTTATTGATATTGGTGCTTATTATTCTTTTTAATGTAAAAAAAGTACAGCCATTATTATCTTCAAAAATTTCAGTTATAATATTAGTTGCTACAGTTGTAGCTACTGCAGGTATTGAGTTTTATGTTTCAAAACACTTGCCTTTTAGAGATTGTTTGCCTTATAAAAAAGGGAATAATATTCTAGAGCAAATGAAGCCACCAGTTGGTTCGGTTTCTGACAGTATTTTAATAACAACCAAATACAAAAAAGCTGGAAAAGAGATTGAAATTATTGGTGATAATTTCCCTGATGATTTTGATTCTACTTATGTATTTATTGATGGTAGTCAGGTTCAGAAAATAATTCGTAAAGGAAACAATACACCTAAGATTGGAAATTTTGCTTTAACCACTTTTAATAACAATGACAGTACACAAGCTATATTAGGACAAGACAGAAAATACGTATTAATTTTTGTTAAAGAATTTAAAGCTGCGACACAACTTTCTAATCAAATAAATCTGCCAGTTTTGCAAGATTTGCAAAAGAAAGGATTGCCTGTTTTTATTGTTACAAGCGATGTACAAGGAGCAACAAATGTTTATATAAAAGATGTAACTTTTTTTAAATGCGATGTAACTGAAATTAAAACTGCAGCAAGAGTTAATCCAACCTATTTCTTAATGCAGGGAGCAACAATATTAAATAAAGTTGCAGCTATAGATGCTGCTGGTTTGTTGAATTAATGAAGGTAATTTTATTCATACTAGCAATACTTTTTGCTGTGCAAATCAATGCTCAACAAGCCAATGTTAAGCGTAAAGAAGCACTTGCTATTTTGCCTGGTGCTTTTCAAACTGAGCAGTATTTTTCTTTGCTAAAAAATAAACGTGTTGCTGTTTTTGCAAATCATACATCTGTTATTAATGATACACATTTAGTAGATACCCTAGTTAAAGCAGGTGTCAATGTTGTAAAAATATTTGCACCTGAGCATGGCTTTAGAGGTACAGCTGATGCAGGAGAGAAACTAACAAATACTATTGACTCTGCTACACAAATCCCAGTGATTTCATTGTATGGAAAAAAGTTAAAACCCACAAACTATGAATTGGCAGAAGTGGATATAATGCTTTTTGATATACAAGATGTGGGTGTTAGATTTTATACTTATATATCTTCTCTGCAATATTATATAGAAGCTGCAATTGATGCAGATAAGCCTTTAATTATTTTAGACCGACCCAACCCCAATGGCTTTTATGTTGATGGACCTATACTAGATTCTAACTTTAAAAGCTTTGTGGGAATGCAGCCAATTCCTATTGTTTATGGAATGACAATGGGTGAATATGCCAAAATGTTAATTGGTGAAGAGTGGCTCGATTGGAAATACATTAGAAAAGCAGACCATAAAATATCGTTAACAGAAATGCTGGGCTTTGAAAGTGAAAGAAAGAACTTTAAACTCACTATTATTCCCTGCAAAAATTATACTCACAATAGCAAGTACATTTTACCTGTAAAGCCATCTCCTAATTTACCAACAATGGCAAGCGTTTATTGTTATCCATCAACTTGTTTGTTTGAAGGAACTGTAATTAGTGAAGGTCGTGGCACAGATAATCCTTTTTGTGTTTTTGGACACCCAAGTTTTTCTAAGGATTTATATTCGTTTACGCCTGTAAGTAAATCTGGAGCTAAAGAGCCAAAATTTAAAGACAAGATTTGTTATGGTTGGAATCTGTTTAATTCAGATAACACAATTGTTTTAAAGCAACTTAATAAGCAAATTCAAATAGGTTATTTAATCAATGCTTTTAAAATGTTTATAGAGAAAGATAGTTTCTTCATCAAACCTAAAGTGGAAAGAAGTGAGGAATATTTTTTTAATAAATTAGCTGGAACTGATTTGATAATGCAGCAAATTAAACTAAGCAAAACAGAAGCTGAAATAAGAGCAAGCTGGCAACCGAAATTATATGCCTTTAAAAAAATCAGAAAAAAATATCTACTATACAGAGATTTTGAATAGTAAGATAGATTCTCATATCTCATTACATTTGTTCCTTAAAATAATTTACGCTGGTTGGCGTTATTAACTTTATTAAAAACTAAATATGAATCCTGCTACATCTGAAAAAATTAATGTTTGGCTTAATGGAAATTATGATGCCGAAACAAAATCAATCATTCAAAATCTTCAAACAGAAAACCCAACTGATTTAGAAGATTCTTTTTACAAAAACTTAGAGTTTGGTACTGGTGGATTACGTGGATTAATGGGTGTAGGAACTAACAGAATGAATAAATATACTGTTGGTATGGCTACACAAGGAATGGCAAATTATTTAAAGAAAACTTATCCTAACGAAGAAATAAAAGTTTGTGTAGGACACGATAGCAGAAACAACAGTAGGTTTTTTGCTGAAACCACAGCCAATGTTTTTGCAGCCAATGGAATTAAAGTTTATTTATTTCCTGCACTTAGACCAACTCCTGAATTAAGTTTTGCAATCAGAACACTAGGTTGCAAAAGTGG
>CAZTOP010000086.1:0-9054 GCA_964615145.1 uncultured Chitinophagaceae bacterium | reverse complement strand
TTACAAATGCTGGTGTTGTAACTATTGATGATGTTGGACAAGGAAGCATTAAGTACACTTATACTAATGCAGCTGGGTGCAGTAATAGCAGGTCAATTATAGGTTATGGATACATATGTTCATCAAGAACAAACGAATCTACAGATGATATTGTGATGGATAAAAAAGATGAATTTATCATATATCCAAATCCGGTTGCGGTAGATTATTTTATTATTAGCACCAATCAATTAACAAACTCTGCCAGCTTATCAATAATTGATATATTGGGGAAACAATTAATTACACAAAGAATTGTGAATGGAAATAATTTAATAGATATTACCAGTCTAAAAAAAGGATTGTATTTTATAAAGATTTTATATAACAACAAAGAAAAAATTTTGAAGCTATTAAAAGAGTAATTTTTTTAATGATTAATCAATATTAGTTGCAAAAAAGCTAACAGTTATTTATGTTCAGCAAGTTTAACCAAATTAGCCAGATTGCTTTCCATCATATTGCCAATAACTTTATCATTAATCATACTGCTAAATCTTTCCCAAGGATACCATTTAATTTCTTGTTCAAATTGCCAATGAACTATGGTTTTATTTTGGCTTCTAATAATGTCAATTTTTGTTTTTTGCACATTACCATTTTTTTCAATCCATTCACCTGTAATTTCCTTTGGATTAGATGAGGTTATTTTTATGGTGGAGGCACCAACTTTAGATAAAGTAGCAGAGTTGATAGGTTGGTTTTGCATTCCACTAACCCATTGTTTCCATCCATATAAATCTTTTATGTATTGGTAAACAGAATCCGGGTTTTGCGAAATATCTACAGCCCTTGATACTATTACAGTCGATGGAAATAATAGCCCAATTGTGGTAATTATTGAGAATAATATAAAAAAACTGAGTATTGCTAATTTTACAAGTCTCATATTAAATTACCATAAGTTTCTAGGACACCAATCTCCATATTTGTTTCCAATTAAGAAACCAACTAAAAGTTCGTGTGTTCCCTTACTAACAGTATTCAATTGAGAAGTTGTGACATCGTAAGAATAACCAATATTAAGCGTATTGCTAATATTCATACCAACCATTCCTGCAAAACCATCTTGATATCTGTAACCCCCACCAAACCAAAATAAATCTTTGTACTGAAATTTGGCATTTATATCAACTCCTAAAGGTAATGGGTTAACAGAACGTAGTGTAATTGATGGCAAAAAATTCCAGTCTTCACTTAAAAACATTCTAACACCAGCCTGAGCAAATATGTGCGGAACTAATTTGCCTGCTTGTGTAACTTGAAGTGTATCGGAGAAGCTTAATTTTTGTCCTAATAAGCCTTGAGCAGCAATTCCTACAAAATAATCTCTTGAATATAACCATAAACCAGCAGAAACGTCGGGTTTCATTCTGTTGATTAAGTTATTACTAATTTCCGAATAAACAGCTGGGTCGTTCGGTGTGGCAAAGTTTAATTTGTCAGCATCTAATCTTAGTTGATTAAATCCAAATGATAAACCAATGGATAAGCTTGTTTTAGGTGAAATACCAAAATGATAAGCTAATGAGGCTGATGCAGAATTTGTAGTTAATGGACCAGTTTTGTCGTTAATAAATGTAGCACCAAACCCCAAATGTGGCTCAGCTTTAGTATATTCGTCCCAATAAGCAGAGCCTCTTGGATTTTCTCCATCTGCATGGAAAGTAGTAGGGGTTTCTCGTCCATAAGGACTTTTGCTAAAAGGACCATGAATAGTAACATAAGTAGTAACAGGGGCATCTTGTAATCCAACCCACTGTATTCTGTGGCTAGCCTTCATATCCCAATAATTTTCAATACCAGCAACTGCAGGATTGATGATAAAATTATTCATAATATACTGGGTATAATGTGGACGTTGTTGTGAAAACACACAAAGGCTAAACATCATTAAAAGGCTAAAAATGCCTGCACGTATTCTATTCATCGGATAAAAGTAGAAGTTTTTTTTAAATTTTGATTTTTTAAATCTGTGATTTTTTAAAGTAGGTTATGCAAACGATATCAAAACTACGAGTTTTTACATTAACTCAATGGCACTAATTGTGTCGTTTATCATTTGATCTGTAATGTCTAAATGTACTACAATTCTAACTTGGGTGGGTGAAATTGGGTACATAAGTATGTTTTTTTCCTTCATTTTTTCAATAAACAATGATGGTGTCATTTTGTTTTTTACTGAAAAAATTACAATATTGGTTTCAGTGGGTAATATTTCATCTATAAAATCTTTTTTTAATAAACTATTTACTAGCTTTTGTGCATTTTGATGATCTACTGAAAGCCTGTCTATGTTATTTTGTAGTGCATACAAACCTGCAGCTGCTAAATAACCTACTTGTCTCATTCCTCCACCAAAAACTTTTCTTATTCTTCTTGCTTTTTTAATAAAATCTCTATTGCCAATGATAAGGCTACCTATTGGTGTTCCTAAACCTTTGCTAAGACAAATTGAAATGCTATCAAATGTTTCTCCATATTGTTTCGGAGATTCACTTTTTGCAATAATTGCATTAAACAATCTGGCTCCATCCAAATGAAGCTTTAAGTTATGACGATTACAAACCTCTTTTATTCTGATTATTTCTGAAAAACTATAACAACTGCCACCACCACGATTACAGGTATTTTCCAGACTTACTAAACTTGTAGCAGCTTTGTGAACATCATCAGCATTGATACTTTGTTCAATTAGTTCTGCAGTTAAAATTCCTCTTTTGCCATCGACTAAGTTTACTGAACAACCGCTATTAAACGCAATTCCACCACCTTCATATTGATAAATATGGCTTAATCTGTCGCAAATCACCTCGTCTCCAGGCTGAGTATGACATTTAATGGCAATTTGATTGGTCATTGTACCACTTGGACAAAACAAAGCAGCATCCATTCCAAACATATTAGCTGCAAATTGCTCTAATTCATTTACAGTGGGGTCTTCTACAAAAACATCATCTCCAACTTTTGCTTTAAACATTGCATCAAGCATAGCTGCTGTTGGTTTAGTTACAGTATCACTTCTGTAATCTATCATAAATTAATTTAGTATTTGAATGAATGTGAGAGAAAATATTACCAAACGCTTGTAAATGATTAAACAAGAATTTTATTGGTAATTAATTCAGCTATTATTTTTTCAAGTTCGTTGATTCTTTTCTCTAAGTCTGGAAGTTTTCGGCTAACAGCCTGGCTTCTTAGCGAAGCAGTATAATCAAAAGCTGGTGTGCCCGAGACAGTTGTATTAGGGTTCTTTATTGATTTGCTTACACCACTTTGTGCATTTATTTTACTGCCATCTGCTACTGTAATGTGTCCAGCAAAGCCCGCTTGTCCACCAATCATCACATTATTTCCAATTTTTGTGCTACCACTGATGCCTGCTTGTGCTGCAACTACAGTATTATTACCAATTTCTGCATTGTGTGCAATTTGTATAAGATTATCAAGCTTGGTTCCCTTTCTTATAACTGTACTGCCCATTGTAGCTCTATCAACAGTTGTATTAGCTCCAATTTCAACATCATCTTCAATAACAACATTTCCCAGTTGTGGTATTTTGCTATATGAACCATCTGCTAAAGGAGCAAAACCAAATCCATCGCTTCCAATTACCGTTCCAGCGTGAATAATTACATTGTTGCCAATAACTGAATCGCTGTATACTTTAACACCAGGGTATAAAATACAATTATCTCCAATAGTTGTGTTATGATTGATTACAACACCCGAATAAATTTTAACGTTGTTACCTATTTTTACATTGTCACCCAAATATGCAAAAGCAGCAACAAAACAATTGACTCCGAGTTTTGCAGAATTTGAAATATATGAGGGCTGTTGTATACCTACCAATTGTTGCGAAACCATTTCTTGATACTTGGCAAGCAATAAAGCAAAGGCTGAATAGGCATCCTGAACTCTTATAATTGTAGATGTGATAGGTTTTTTTAAATTAAAATTTTCAGACAAAAGTATAATGGAAGCTTTAGTTGCATAAACATACTCTTCATATTTAGGGTTAGATAAAAAAGCTAAATCTCCTGATTTAGCTTCTTCTATTTTTCCAAAGGAATTTACACTTGTGTTGGCATCGCCTTCAACCTTTCCATTTATAAGTAATGCTATTTGTGATGCGGTAAAAGTCATTAATAAAGTTTGAATATGTAGAATTTGAAACTTGTAAAAACGATGAGTTATTAAAAGTTTTCAGATTAATTATATTGAACAAATATAATTTTTTTTAACAGTTGTGGAAATAGTTTTGTGAATGAGGGTGTTGTCAATGGAAGAAATGTCTTTAACAGTTCCATCTTTAAAAAGAATATTAATTTTTTCATCATCGGTTTTATAAATTGTATTAGATATAGACCCACAAAAAGCAAAATACGTTGCATCTTCTAAACTGATTTTGTATTTTTTTGCTATTTCCTGGTGTTTTTCAGTTAAAATGTTTGTGTCAATTTCTTCAGACTGAAGCTTTAGTTTGAATAGTTGTCTATTTAAAATTCTGGAACAAAGTGTACTTAAAACAATATCCTTGTGTTTACTCCATTTCTTTATGGCAAACTCAAAATCTACATCATCAATTTCGCAAAATCTATCCAATACGTTGTTATCGACAGTGCCATTGAATTCAAAAAGAAAATAATCAGTGCCACTGCCAGTTTTTAAAGAATTGCTATCAAGTTTACTTAATTCTTTAGCTCTTCTTAAAATTTTTACAAGCATTTCTTCTGCAGCTAAAACAGCTTTATGCAGATATGCTTGCCAATACATTAGCCTTCTTGCGATTAAGAATTTTTCAATACTGTAAATGCCTTTTTCCTCAACCATCAATTCGTTATTATGTACTACCAACATTTTAATAATTCTGTCATAGCCAATTACTCCCTCATGAACACCAGTAAAAAAACTATCTCTTGTTAAGTAATCCATTCTGTCAACGTCCAGCTGACCACTTACAAGTTGATGCAAAAATTTTTTATGATAATTATTTTGAAAAATTTGTATTGCTAAATCTAATTGACCCTTAAACTCTTCATTCATCTTTTGCATAATCTTCAAACTCAATTCTTCGTGATGAATGCCAGATAAGAGTTCTTCTTCTAATGCATGCGAAAAAGGACCATGTCCAACATCGTGAAGCAATATGGCAACTTTTGCAGCCAATTCCTCTTCCTCAGTTATTTCAACTCCTTTCGACTTTAGTTCATTAAGTGCAAGTGACATTAAATGATAAGCACCCAGGCTATGATGCAACCTGGTATGCACTGCTCCTGGATATACCAAATAAGCCAGTGCCATCTGGTGTATTCTTCTAAGCCTTTGATAAAAAGGGTGAGCGATGATATCGAAAATCAACTGATTGTTAATGGTAATAAATCCATAAACTGGATCGTTGATGATTTTATGTTTTGTCATTGAATAATTCTAATTTCCTAATTCTAACGCCCACATAGTTTTTGCAGGAATTGCAAACTTATTACCCAAGCTACTTTTATCAACGATATTTATAGCTTTATTAAAACCTTTTGTTCTTTCATCATAATCTGAAAAGTCTATATTGTGTTCCTTTTCAGCAGTATTCATTACGCACATTACAGTTTGTTTTTCATCATATCTAAAATAAACATACAAGCCATCTTGAGGCACATATTGCATCATTTTACCAGTTTTAATAGCTGATGATTTTTTTCTGTAATTGGCAAGCGTTTTATAATAATCTTGCATCATTTTTTCATCTGCAGTTAAGCCTTCGCCGGTGAAAGCATTTTTTTTATCACCTTCCCAACCACCGGGAAAATCAAGCCTTACCCAACCATCAGGATTTGTTCCTCCTTTCATTAAAACCTCACTACCATAGTATGTTTGTGGAATACCACGACAAGTAAACAACCAGGCAAATCCCATTTTCATTTTAGCAATGTCTTCACCAAAACTAGTGAAACTTCTTGGTAAATCGTGGTTATCGAGCATGATACAATTTCTATTTGGGTCTTTGTATAGATAGTCAAAAGCAAGAGTTGTATATAATTTATTTACGCCTTCAGTCCAACCAAATTTTTCGTTTAATGCGGGCTGAATGCCATAGAATAAAGTTTGAAAATCTGTTGCTCCTTGCAAATTGCTTCTGAATTTTGTGTTGACATTATTCTCTGTATAATAAGCCTGACTTGGAACACCGTGTACCCAGGTTTCTCCAAACATTGTCATCTTAGGATATTCATCAGTAAGTGCTCTATTGCACTTGTTCATAAATTCTAAATCGTTATACAAATAAGTATCAATTCTCCAACCATCAACACCAAATTCTTCCACACTCCAGATAGCGTGTTGAATTAAAAAATTTGCTACATAAGGATTGCTTTGATTCCAGTCAGGCATTTGTTCTGTAAACCATCCATCTTGTGTAATTTTTCTATCTTTTGCAGAAGAATAAGGGTCAAAAATGGGTTGGTCTTTGTAGCTGGTTTTTGTAAACTTTGGCCACTGATGAAACCAGTCTTTTGCAGGAGCATCTGTAAATAAAATATGCTTATCACCAACGTGATTGTACACAGCATCCTGAATCAGTTTCATCCCACGCTTGTGCAATTCATCACTTAATTTTTTATAGGCACTTGCACCACCAAATCTTGGGTCGATAGTGTAGTGATTGGTGAAGGCATAACCATGCTCTGTTCTGTTGGGTTGATTATTTTCTAATACAGGAGTCATCCACAACGTAGTAACACCAAGGTTTTGCAAGTAATCTAAGTGATTTGTAACCCCTTGCAAGTCGCCACCATGACGAAGATACATAGAATCTCTGTCAAGACTTTGATCCAGCATTCCAGCAATTTTATCATTGCTTTTATCGCCATTGCTAAAACGTTCTGGCATTAGTAGATAGATAAAATCTTCTGAAGTTACACCTTGAGCAAAGTCTTTGCCTCTGTTGGCTCTGCGAGGTTTGAGTTCGAAGTTTGTCTCGAACTTACTACCATAAATTTTGGAGTTGTTTAACTTATGAAAAAAATCAACTTTTCCAGTATCAGCGTTTGGTGCAATTTCAATGTCAACCAATAAATATTTATGATTTTCTAAAATTTGAGTCTTTAAAATTTTAATACCTTTTTTATTTGTAGTAATCGGCAAAATTCTTTGAAAAATTTTATTCTCACTCTTCATCAACAACTGCAGTTTATTATACTTCATTCCAACCCACCAATTGCTTGGAAATACTGTTACTTGCGAGAAACTACAAAGACAAAATGCAAAAACAAAAAGTAAAGAAAATAGTATTTTTTTCATCATTATTTTTTATTAATTCGTAAACATAATAAAGCAGCTACAATCATAGAACATCCTCCTAAAACTATGGTCATTATTGCGTTTCCGTTAAATAAATGCTTTGTAAAAAAGCCAAGTAATGTAGCTGCTAATATTTGTGGTATTACAATAAAGAAATTAAAAATGCCCATAAAAACACCCATTTTGTTTGATGGTAATGCTTCTGTTAAAATTGCATAAGGCATTGCTAAAATTCCAGCCCAGGCAATTCCAATTCCAGCCATACTTATAATAAGTGCATATTGATTATGGAATAAATAGTAGCTAATTAAACCTAAGCCACCACAAACTAAACAAAATAAGTGTGTTTTAGCTTGCCCAATTTGTTTTGCCAAAACTGGAAGTAAAAATGCTGCCAATGCTGCAAAGCCATTGTAACAACCAAATAAAACACCTACCCAATCTCCAATGTCGTTATAGGCTTTGGATGTTGTATCAGTAGTATTTCCTAAGTGCATTGCTAATGCAGGTGTTGAATAAATCCACATTGCAAACAAAGCAAACCAAGTAAAAAATTGAATGATAGCAAGCTTTTTCATCGTTGATGGCATTGAGTATAAATCATCAACAATTTCAACCAAGCCATTTTTGATTCCAGATTTTAAAAAACTTCCAGCAAATAATTGAAAGATTCCAAAAGCAGTTATGCCAAGTGTTAGCACATATAATTCTTTTTCTAATGGAGCATTAGTATGGTTTTGATTATATCTAAACAACAAAAATGATAATACTAGTCCAATTAAAAACCAAACACTACCTAATGATAAAAATTTAGAGAATGAATTTTTAATTTCAATTTGGTGTGTAGATGTTTCTTCTTTTCCCTCAAATCTTTTTAATTCCTCGGGCGAATATTCTTTAGTTGTAAAAACTGTGTAAGCAATTGCAGCAATAAAAACTACTGCACCTATAAAAAATGAAATTGATAAAGATGGAGGCAAGCTGCCGGCAACAGCTTCATTGCTGTAACCCATTTTGGTGAGTACAAAAGGCAGTATAGATGAAATTACTGCTCCAACACCAATAAAAAAGCTTTGAGCTGCAAACCCTGTTGTACGCTGACTATTATGAAGCATATCACCTACAAAAGCTCTAAATGGTTCCATTGAAATATTAATAGAAGCATCCAACAACCATAATAACAATGCTGCAATCCATAACGCTTTGGATGCAGGAAAAAGAATTAATGCAATAGAAGCAAGTATAGCACCTACCATAAAATATGGTCTTCTGCGTCCCCAACGTTTGCTCCAAGTTCTATCGCTAAAATAACCAATAATTGGCTGTACTATCAGTCCTGTAAGAGGAGCTGCAATCCAAAGAATAGGTATTTCATCAATCTTAGCACCAAGCGATTGGAATATTCTACTCACATTTGCATTCTGCAATCCAAAAGCAAATTGAATTCCGAAGAATCCAACACTCATATTAATAATTTGTGCAAGTGATAGTTTGGGCTTTTGTGAAAGCACATTTGTACTCATATAGCTATCGTTTATTTGTTAGAATGTGTAAAATTTACACCGTCCGAAATTAGGAGAAATCTAATTACAAATTGATTATACCAACAAATTTATATTCTAATTGTTGTTTAAACTATCAACTGTTAGTTTTTATCAATCCATTACATTTGCCAAAATTTTTACAATGGATATTAAGAATAACATTCTTGAAACAATT
>CAZTOP010000085.1:0-9067 GCA_964615145.1 uncultured Chitinophagaceae bacterium | reverse complement strand
CCTTCAAACTTGACCACATTGAGTTACTCTGTAAGGCTTTAGTGTGTGAACCAAACGACTTGCTATCGTTCACAGCAGACAAAGGAGAAGTTTTACAAGCTGACCATCCACTTTTAAAACTTCAACACAAAGACATAGAACAAAACTGGCGACAAACACTTGCAACAATTCCTTACAATCAACTTAAAGAATTGAGCAAAACAATAGCGAAGAACGAATAGAAAGAAATACAGCAGGCAACATTAGGTTTGCTGCAAGCGGGGCTTGACGCAACGCACATCAACTTCACTTTGCTATTTAACGTTTGTTTGGGCTGGACGGAATTCTAATCGTCTAACTACTATCTTTGAACTGCAGATAAAACTGTGCTTCAGTTCCAGGCTGACGGAACGCTATTTCCCCACCTGCAGCAAGCCTTTTTCGTTGGCTGTAATTTTTTGACAGACCATAAAAGAAAATAAATTTAAAATGAAAAAATACTTACTTGCATTAGTTCTATTAGTTGGACAAAGCTTTCAATCTCACTCACAAACTCAACCTAAAGTAATAACAAGCTCAATAGACACAAAAGATGTTGAGAAAAGCAATAAAATGCTTGAACTTTTAGGCAGTAAAAACAAAAAGAAAAAGCAAGCTGCCATTGACAGTGTTTTAGCTAACCCAAATTCATTTAATCCGCCTGTTACTTATGCACTTTCAAATTTACTTTTAGAGCAAGACAAAAAAAATGAAGCAATGTTTTGGTTCTATTTATCTCAAGTTAGAGCAAGGGTTGACGCAAATATTTGTAAAGACAATACAGCAAAACAAGCTGTATCAATTTTGAATATGAATTTTGGACCAGCAATAAATAAAATTGCTTTTCTTAATCTTGACACATTAAAAATTATTGTAGAGAAAGTAGTTGCTTTTACAAAATCGAACGAAGAAACTTATGACAGACGTTGGATAAACTTACACGGAATGGATGCAATTATTTCTGGGCTTGACAAAGACTCTAAACCAAAAGAAACATCTGAACCTATTGACAAGTGGGCTGAAATAAAAAAGACTACTGTAGAAAGTTATTATGCTGACTTTATCAAATATGCAATAAACAAAGTGAAGGATTAAAACTACAGCCAACAAAAGGTTTGGCAATATTGGGGCTTGACGGAACTCGCCATCAACTTTTGTAATTCTATTTTCCTTTCGTCACCAGCTCGACAGAACGCTGTTCAGCAGAAGAATTTACAATAAACACTAGTAACTATATCTAACTTCAGTTCAGGCGTGACGAAATGCAGTTGCCCCAACATCGCCAAGCCTTGAACGTTGGGCGTTATGCTAATGTTGCTGGTTTGACACACCCTAAAATTTTGAAATGACTACACACGATAGACCAACGCTTCGCAATTACAAAAGAGGTGCAATGCTAACGCACAAAGCCATACTTCAATTGCACCACATTTGTAATTGCCCCACGCTTCTGCCAGCGTTCGGTATTTCAATTGAGCGACAGAATCTAAACATTGGGCAACAGAACAAAACTCAACACCTATGCCCACCACCACCCACGTACATTAATTATAATAATATCTCAAAAAATAAAATCACTTATATGAAACAAGTAATCACATTTATTGCAACAATTTTAGCAATCTCAACAATCAACGCTCAAACACAAATTACACCAAGGTACTCAACAGATTCTCGAATAAATGCAAGTGTTATGAAAGGCGATACTTTAATAGTAGCTGGCGATTTTAGTAATGTTGGTTTATACACAGGTGGTGGTTGTGTAGTAACGACCAATAGTGATAAACCCAATCTTAGTTTTCCAAAAATTAATGGTAATATAACAGCAAGTTCATCTGATGGAAATGGTGGATTTTATATAGCAGGAAATTTTACAAAAGAATCAGAATTGGATACAACCTATACAAAACTTAGAATTGAACACGTTTTAGCAAACAATGCTTACGACCCTAATTTTAGTATTGATGTAAGTGGTAGCTTAATTCGCCAATTACTGTTTTACAATGATAATTTATATGTTGGTGGCGTTCTATTGGATTCCATTAATCACCAAAAAGTTTACGATTTTGCAGGTATAAACACCAATACTAAACAAATTATTAATTGGATTCCAAAAGTAAAAGCTGATGGTACTTATGGTGTAGATGTGCTTAAAATAAATCCTACAAACTCTACCTTGTATATAGCTGGAAATTTTGATAGTGTTGGGGGTTTATATAGAAATAAATTAGCTGCAATTGAAATTAATACAGGAAACATAAAGCCTTGGAATTATGGCTCTAATTTACCATCAACAGAATATTTTAGTAAGTGTTATGATTTAGCTTTCTATAAAAACAAAATAATAGTTAGTGGTCCTTTAGGTCTTACTGGTATACCGACTTACCACGCTTGTGTATTAGTGGATACAATTATTGGTTCAAACTCTCAGTACTTATTCAATTCTGTAGGTTTGTTTGGTGGCAGTTTAAATGCGGTTTACTGGGGTGCAGATGGTAGAAAGATTGCTGTAAGTGGAGATACTTTATTTGCATCATTTAACGGAACATTCGATACTCGCATTACTGCTTTCAATCTTTTAAATAATACATATTTATGGAGCAAGTTTTTTAATATGATTGCAGAGCCTGTATCTATGCAAGTGAAAGACGGAGCATTGTACGTTGTAGGTAACAACTTAAGCGAAATTTATACTACAAATCAAGATAATCAGTCAATATCTAATCTTGAAAAAAGAACAAAAAATGTTGTTAAACTAAATACTGCAAATGGTAGTTTATTAAACTGGTTTCCAGACCCTGTAGGTATTGTATATAATGATGTTTGGACTATGTCATTCAGTGGTGAAAATATATTTTTAGGAGGGAGATTTTCTCATTTAAATGGCTTGGAACGCAATGGTATTTTTATGCTCAACACAGGTACAGATGAAGTATTGCCATTTAATTTAAACTTAGATTATTATTCAAAAGATATTAAAGCTATTAAACTAATAGATTCAACAGTTTACATTGCAGGTGATTTTCAAAAAATTAATGGACAATCTATTTCTTCTACCGCATTGGCTTTTAATGTAAATACTGGGCAGTTGCTAAATTGGTTTCCTACCTACTTAGGTTATGGTGTAAGCTGTATTGATGCAAATAGCAAATACTTATTTATAGGTGGGAGTTATTTAGTAGCTGAACCAAGTGGTGGTTTAGACAGAAAAAGTCTATTTGCTATAGATAGACAAACAGCAGCAATTTCAGGTTGGAATCCTCAATTTAAAGGTTCTACTTTCATTAATGCTATGCATATTACAGATAACAAGCTTTATCTTTCAGGCACTTTTGATTCTATTGTAGGGCAAGCAAGAAACGGCTTTGCAGTCTTCGATACTTCATTTAATTTGCAAAATTTAAACATACCCAATTCAATAAACGCTTATTCAATAAATCAAATAACTTCTAAAGATTCTTTGATTTGGTTAGGTACATCTTTTGGCAATGGCTTATACGGAATTAGTAAAACATCTGGTTCAGTAATACATAATCTTCCTATTTCTTTTCCATATTCAGTGAGTACAGCATCAATGGTGTTTAAAGGTAGATACCTTATAGCAGTAGGTAATATTTCAAAGTATGGTAGTAATTGTAAACATATTTTGCTGTATGATTATATTAGTAAATCAATAGTGCCTTCAAGTGTGTTTTGTAATACTTTTAATGGTAGTAATCATTATTTAAATGCAGTAAGTTTTGCAGGTGATGATATGTATCTTGGTGGTCAGTTTCAGTTTATGAACTATAAGTCTAACGCAACCAATTTTGAGCGTATTCGGTTTCCAGCAGGTTTTTTCAATAACCCAATTTTACCATTAACCCTTTTAAACTTTTCAGCAACACAACAAGAGAAGTCTATATTACTAAACTGGACAACAGCCAATCAAATTAATACATCACATTTCAACATTCAACGCAGCACTAATGGCAGAGAATTTGGCACTATTGGTAATGTAAATTCAATCGGCAATGGTTCATATCAATTTAACGATAAAGAGTTCCCTAACACAAAAATTATTTATTATCGTCTTCAAATTGTAGATAAAGACGGTTCAATACAATACAGCAATATTCAAACAATTAATATCAAAGCTTCATCAAATAATTTTATTATTTATCCTAATCCAAGTAAAGGAAACTTTAGTATATACATTACACCAACAATACAAGGCAGAAACACTATTAAAGTTTTTGATATCGTAGGCAAGTTAGTAACACATCAAACACTTGAAAACACAAGCATAGCAACGTTCAGCAACAACTTTAACAATGGCATTTATTCTGTTCAAATTACTAATAATACAACAGGTAAAACCGAAACTCAAAAATTAATCATCAATAAAAATTAGAATATGAAAAAAACAATTCTTGCATCCTTAATGTTTATTACTTGTTTCAATTTATTTAATGAAGTAAATGCACAAGAAAAAGAAATAAATAAACTTTTAGACAAAGCTCAACAGCTTGAAGCTAAAAATGAGTTTTTTGCAGCAAATGAAATTTATAGTCAGTTGATATTAAAACAGCCAAATAACGCATTGCTTTACGAAAGAAGAGGGATAACTAATTATAGGCTAGAAAAAAAAGAGTTAGGAATATTGGATTATAAAACTGCAATATCACTAATTGAAAATAAAAAATGTAATTGCGACTTTACGAATTATTACAATAACGATAAAAAAGATAAAAATCGATGTACAATTAAGTTTTTAGCAAGTTTGTATTGGTCTTTATCGAATGACTATGATAAAGCGAAAGATTATGACTCATCGATATTATATGCCACAAAAGCAATAGGATTATTTTACAATTCTAATGGTCAATACATTAATTTTCCTAATAGTAATTCAGGTGCAAGTACAGGATTTGAAATAGGAATGTTTCATAGCAGAAGAGCAGAGATTTATATTGAGTCTAATAGATTTAAAGAAGCATTAAACGATTATATAAAAAAAGTAGAGTTAGGAAACGGTACTACTGACGAAATGTTTGACATTTATTACATAATGGGTAATTACTCAAAAGCAGCACAATTTTTAAAAAATAATATCTTTAGAAACTATAATAAGATTACCGAAAGGTTAGACCATTACAGCTATAATGGTCCTAAATATTTTTTTGGATACATTGCAGCTTATATTTCACAAAGAAAATTCGACAGTGCTTCTCAAATAATGTTAGATTACTCAAAACTTGGCTATAATGAAGAAACAGGCAACTTCAATACTGTTTATTTATTAGGAGAACACGAGATATACAAAAAGGGTGAAAGTAAAAATGTTCGTGAAAGAATTGATACATCTAATTTAACATATACATTTTTCAATTATTATGGGTACATTTTAGAGCAAATTTCAAATAAAAATTTCGCAAGTGCTTTATCACATTTAGATAATCTTTATAATTCCATTCAACCCAAACTAATCAATCCATATACAATGAGCAAGCGGTTTTTAAAAGGGGACGCATACCTTTTTGAATCAAATTTTTATTCCTTAAAAGGCTATCTACTTTCTAAACTTAATAAGAAACAAGAAGCCAAGCAAGCATATCAAAAAGCAATTGAAATTAATCCTAATTGTACTGAAGCTGTAACTGAATTGAAAGCTTTAAATTAATAAAAATTATACATATGAAAACAATATTCTTATTAGCCTTTACTTTCATCAATAGCATTGTTTTCTCACAATCACTTATTACATACACTCCATCTACTGCCGAAATTACAAATCCAGGTAGAGGGTTTTATTCGCATAGGGAAACGTTTGCAAATAGCAGTGGCAATATGATTTCGCCACTAACAGTAAATGATATTTATACACAACGAACATCAAAAAACATTACGCTTATTTTTCGTATCTATTATTTAAGTCAATTTAAATCTTCACCCATAAGCACAAGTTTTCTCAATGCAATTCAAAACGATTTTAATGTTATACGAAATGCTAATGCAAAAATTATAGTTCGATTTGCTTATAACAACTTCAATCAAACACATTTACACAACGATGATGCTTCAAAGTTTTGGGTGTTAAATCATATAGCTCAATTAAAAAATATTTTACAACAAAACAGCGATATAATGCTATGTTTTCAAGCAGGTTTTATTGGCACTTGGGGCGAGTGGGGATATACTCATCCAGATTTTACAACTACAACTGTTTGGATACCTAATTATCCAAATCGAAAAGAAGTTGTTGATAGCTTATTAAAAATTTTGCCTAAAGATAAAATGATTCAATTACGAACACCATTACATAAATACTCTAGTGGTATGTTTGGAAATGACCTTAATGGCACATCAGCTGCACTTCCTTTTTTAAAAGCTTTTACTGGTAATGACACTGCACGTATAGGTCATCATAATGATGCTTTTTTAAGCTCATTTAATGATAGTTATACATATAAAGAATTAGATACATTAAATGATAAAAAATATCTTGAAGAAGAAAGCAAATATGTTATTGTTGGTGGTGAGTCAATTAATGATAATAGTACATATTCTAATTGTATTAATGCTCTAACTGAATTAAAAAGATTTCATTATACTTATTTTAATTATGATTATTTTCCTGCTTTTATCGCAAGATGGAACAACGAAGGCTGTTTACAAACTATTAAAAAGAAATTAGGCTACCGATTAGAATTAATAAATGCAAATTATACAGACAGCCCACGTCAAGGTTATACCTTCAATATAAACCTTAATATACAAAATGTTGGCTATGCACCACCCTACGATAAAAAATTAATCCAATTTATTTTAAAGAATACATCAACAAACGCTTATTATGCTTTAACAATCCCTACTATTGATAATAGATTTTGGTTACCTGATTCTGTCTATAACATTAATATTTCTGCTGGAATTGGAACTTTACCACAGGGTACTTACAATCTTTATCTTGCCTTAAAAGACAGCAATTTATCCCTATCAAACAACCCATTTTATTCAATTCAACTGGCTAATACGGGCGTTTGGGATGCAACTACTGGCTATAATTTACTTAAAGCCAATATTACAATTAACAACAGCAATAACACTGGCACAGCCATATATACAGGTAGTTTATGGTTTGGAACACCAAGCCCTTTATCAACCAACGTATTGTCTTTCTCTGCAACAAAACAATCCAATAAAACAGTCTTGCTTAATTGGGTGGTTGCAGAAAACTATACAGCAAAATCCTTTATAGTTGAACGAGCAAATAACCCATCAAATTTCATATCAATCGCAAATATTGAAAAAGCAAATACCAATTCATTTTCTTTCATTGACACTAAGCCAAATGAAGAAATAAATTATTATCGTTTAGTAATTGTAGATAAAGATGGAAGCAAAACATACAGCAATGTGCAAACTGTAAATTTTAAATCACAGTTAAGTGATATTAATATTTATCCAAATCCTTCAAAGAACACTGTTAATATTTCATCACAAGAAAACATACAAGAAATAAAACTAATAAATCAATTAGGTCAAAAACTACAACTATTCAATAATTTGAATAGTAAAAATCAAACACTAAATATTGAAAAAATCCCAAAAGGTATTTATATAGTTCAAATAACTCACTCAAACGGAGAAATAAAAACACATAAAATAGTTATTAATTAATTTATTTACCCTTTAACTTAGGAACACTAAATTATTTTTATGTCAGAAATACGTTTATACAATTGTGGTGATGTTGTAATGTTTACGACTATTTCAGCAATACTTGAAAATGCAAAAGCACATAAAGCATTTCTTATTTCAAAGCGTTCAATTTGGGCAGACCCATTCTTTGCAGATACCGAAACTCGTATTGACACTTTGCTGCAAAAATATCTTGGCATAGATTCAGCCAAAGACCTACGCAATGCCACCCAAGCATTAAAGGTAATTCAAGTTAAAGCACTTAAAGTTTTAGGCGATGTTAAAGTGCAAATCGAAGAAGATTTTATTAAAACAAAAGTTCGTCAAAAAGAAATACTTAACACACTAGGTTTTGCTACCTACTATACAGAAGCATCAAGCAATAAAAGTCAAGAAGCTCTCGTAAACTTATTATTTCAGTTCAAGAAAAATATGGCTACTGCACTTAAAACAGAAATCACAGCAAAAGGAACAGCAGTAGCACAAATAGACGAAGTAATTAGTTATGCAGATGCTTTAAACGATGCCAATGTAACACAAGAAACTTTCAAAAGTAATCGTCCAACAATCACAGAAGAAGCAGTAAAAGCATTCAACGAAATTTATACAGATGTAAAATCAATAGGCAGAATTTCAGCACGTTTCTTCAAAGACCAAGAAGCAATCAAAGACACATTTAGTTTCACTAAAATTTCAACAGCCCAAAAAGCAGCATTGAAAACTAAAAAAGCAACGCCGAAACCACCCACAACTTAATACAAGACAAAGTACAAATTCAACGATAAATCAAAACAGTTCTTAGAAATACACATCGCAGACTTAGAAACTTAGTTCGCAGACTTAGTAATTAATCTCGTGGACTTAGCAACTTCAACCTTGGACTTAGTAGGACTCTCTGCACTATTAGACAAATGTTCCTTGCTGTTAGCAGACTAATTCGCAGTCTTAGTAAATCGTTCCTTAAACTTAGTAGTTTCAACCTTGGACTTTGCAACTCATTTCGTGGATTTAGTAACATCATTCGCATACTTAGTAGCTCTTTCCGTGCTGTTAGTTGACAATCGCTAATAATTTATAATCAATCTGTTAAGACAAATTAAAGTGCTAAAACCCTTATGGGCTAACACACAAAGCAAGGCACATTTGCAAGGCACACAAAGCTAACGCACCAAGCCAACCTTGCAAAAGAGCCTTGCTTCTTAGCTCACACACGGCAAACACTCTATGTTTGACAAGGGCTGCCAAATACGTATCGACAAATAAGAAGCACAAACGCCCAACATTAGGTTTGGCATTATTGGGGCTTGACGGATATAGCCTCAGCATTTGTTCTTTATTGTACTTCAGTTCGGGCTTGACGTTATAA
>CAZTOP010000084.1:0-9167 GCA_964615145.1 uncultured Chitinophagaceae bacterium | reverse complement strand
AACTGCTTCCTTTTTTTGAGAAAATATTTAGCTGGGGAAATAGAAAGAGTTTTAACAATGTTGATTTAGATAAAAAATATCCTGTTGAAGAAAGTGGTGTTTATTGTAAAAGAGACTGATGCTGCACTCATCACCAATTTCCTGCATTCACATAAAGAAAAACTGCAAAGCATTGTATTTATTAAACTCTTGTTTATTTTGCAGTAATGAACAGTAAAAAACTATATTGGTTATGCCAGCTTATTGGTTGGTTAGGAATGGTGGTTATAGAAACCATTAATTATACTTTTTTTATTGTTGGAAAATTTAATATAGAGCTTGTTAAAGCTTTACTTATTTATGCTGTTGGAGGAGTTTTGCTAACTCATTTGTTTAAAATGGTTTTATCAAAAACCAACTTCTTTCAAAAATCAAAAACCAGTATTTGGCTTGTTGCTTTTGCATCAACATTTATACTTTCTGTAGCATTAGTTTTAATAAGTTTTATTCCAAACTTATTTCAAAAAAATGGAATGGAAGCCTTTACAACCCTTACCCTTATTTACTTTTTGGGCTTAGTGATGAATTGGATGCGATATATTAGTGTTTGGATAATTATATATTTTTTGTATAAAATTTTGCAACAAAATAATATCATCATCAAAGAAAAATTGATGATTGAAAACCTTGCAAAAACAACAGAACTTGAGCTGCTTAAAACGCAATTGAATCCACACTTTTTATTCAATGCACTCAACAGTATTAAAGCGTTGGTCATAATAAATCCAGAACAAAGTAGAGATGCTATTGTTAAGCTAAGTGAACTACTTCGTTTTACATTACAATATGGAAAAGAAAAATTAATTCCTATTAAAGATGAAATAACTGAAGTAAGAAAATATCTTGAATTAGAACAATTACGTTTTGGGAAAAGATTAACTGTTGAATACAATATTGATGAAAATACTTTAAGCCAAACTGTACCACCTGCCATTGTTTTAACATTGGCAGAAAATGCCGTAAAGCACGGTGTAACCAAAGAAATTGAAGATAGTATTATTGTAATTACTGCTACATTAGAAAATAATAACTTGGTTGTAAAAGTCAATAATAATGGGCATTACAAGCCAACAGATATTACTGGTATTGGTTTAAAACATATCACAAAAAGATTAGATGAAATTTTTCAAGGGAAAGCTGTTTTTTCTATTTGTCAAGAAGATAAAAATGTAGTTGCAACTATTATAATATTATTACTATGAGCATTAAAACTATATTAATTGATGATGAGCCTTTGGCAATAATGGAGCTACAAGCTATGCTTAAAAAGTATATAGATATTGAGGTGGTTGCAACAGCAGAAAATGCTATTGATGCCATTAATAAAATTAATGAACACAAGCCTCAATTAATTTTTTTAGACATTAATATGCCCAGTAAATCAGGCTTTGATTTGTTGGAGGAATTAGATGAAGCACCACTAGTAATTTTTGTTACAGCTTATGACCAATATGCCATCAAAGCCTTTGATGTAAATGCTTTGGACTATATCCTAAAACCTGTTAATACTGATAGATTAGCTGAAGCTATTGAGAAAATTAAAAAACAAATTGGTCAAAATAAAAGCAACGAAAGCAAGCTAACAATTGATAAACGCATCTTTATTAAAGATGGTGAACAGTGTTTTTTTGTGCCACTTGCCGAAATATTTTTAATAGAAAGTGTAGGCAATTATGCCAGAATTTTTTATCAAGACAAAAAACCATTACTACATAAATCGTTGAACTATTTAGAAGAAAAATTGCCCGATACACATTTCTTCAGAGCTGGAAGAAAACACATCATCAACACACATTTTATTAAAAATATTAGTCCCTTTTTTAATAGTGCATTACAAGTTGAAATGCAGTCTGGTGTTAAAATAGACATCAGTCAACGCCAATCTGTAAAGTTTAAAGAAATAATGGGCATCTAAATTTATTGCTTACTTTTTTCTGCACTCATATCCATAAAAATGCACTGCTGTAAATCTCGTTTGCAGCACTTTTTTTCATAAGGATGTTTGCCTTCTCAAACAAAAACATCTTTGATATGAAAAATATAAAATGGGTAAACGAAGGTGAAAAACACTGCCTAAAAAGTGATACAGAAATATTGATTGATTTAACAATTGTGCCATTAAAGAAACCAAGTTTTATCATCAATCAACAACAATACACTGTTAGTAGTAAGGGATTTTGGAATCCCTCTTGCATTGTTAGTTGCAACGAGCAAGAAGTTGTAAAAGTATCGCATAGTTTATGGGGTAATGGTGGACGAATTGTTTTTACTAATGGAAAAATTTACACTACAAAATTCACCAATAAAGACGGATTAAAACTCAAGTTTCTTAAAGATGAAAATGAGATATTAGTTTATGGTATTGAATTCATCAACAAGAAGCCTGTATTGGTTTTCAACATTGGAACCATAATGATTGATGCCGAAAAAATTCTTATATTGTCTGCTATTGGAATGATTATTTTCTCAACCATATTTAAAGAAATGGCAGGTGGCAGCGATGCAGGGTCAGACTTAATATTATTATCAGCAATCTCATAATTAAAAAACTAAAAAATGAAACCAATCATACTTATAATTATTCTATCGAGTGTTTTATTATTTTCAAATGCTCAAACAACACCAACTATTTGGCAAAAGCAAACTACAGTTCCTTATCCTGGTAAGCAAGATGATATTTGTTTTGTAGATTAAAAAAATGGCTGGTATTGCAATGGTCAGGGTAAAATGTATCACACCAATAATGGTGGTACTACTTGGGAAAAAATCTATGACAAGCCTGGAACTTTTTTTAGATGTATTGCTTTTATTGATACGTTAAGAGGTTTTGTAGGCAATGTGGGTACTGATTATTTTCCTAATGTTAAAGACACCATTCCTTTATATAAAACTATTGATGGAGGTAAAACCTGGGAAGCTGTAAGCTACAGTGGCAACTACGTAAAAGGCTTGTGTGCTATTGATATTGTGAAGGAGCAATACATTAATCATGGCAATATTGATTATCGTTATCATATTTATGGAGTAGGGCGTGTGGGAAGCCCAGCCAATATGATGGTTTCACACGATGATGGAAAAACTTTTACTGCAAGTAGCATGAATGAAGATTGTAAAATGTTGTTTGATATAAAAATGTTTAACACCAAAGAAGGGTTTGTTTGTGCTGCCAATAATGAAGACATTACCCAATCAAATGCTTTGATTTTATTTACAAAAGATGGTGGCAAAACTTGGGAGAAAAAATACCAATCAACACGACCTTATGAAACTACTTGGAAAGTTTCTTTCCCTTCAAGAAAAGTAGGTTATGTTACCATTCAATCTTATAATCCTGACACCACAATTAAGCAACAAAGAGTTGCCAAAACTATTGATGGAGGGAAAACCTGGAAAGAAGTAAACCTGTGTGAAGATGCTGCTGCACGTGAGTTTGGTATTGGTTTCATTAATGAAAAACACGGCTTTGTAGGAACATTAAATAGTGGCTACGAGACAACCAATGGTGGCGAAACTTGGAGTAAAGTAAACATTGGTAGAGCTGCTAATAAAATAAGAGTGTATGATTTTAATAAAGATAATTTGAGCCTTTTTGCAATAGGTGTTAGTGTATATAAACTTGAGTTGAACAAAGAATAATAATCTTTGTCTTTTTTTTGCAAAATCATCTTTATGTTCGTGCATTAAAAAACTTTATTCATTTCCCAGTTTCCATACCATTCTTTGGCAATGACATATTGCTGCATACTATTCTGGAATGGCTGAGCTATTTTATTGGTTACAGGTATTATATTCATCTTCGCAAACACAACACAGACTTGGTTTCTACAGATAATAGAACCTACATTTTTGTGGGTGCTTTATTGGGTGGTTTAATTGGCTCAAGATTGATTGGTGGATTGGAAAACCTTGATGCATTACACAGAAATCAACAGCATCTTTTACTATACTTTTTTGGCAACAAAACTGTTTTAGGTGGTTTACTTTTTGGCACTTGGGGTGTAGAAATTGTAAAGAAACTAATTGGTGAAAAAAACAGTAGTGGCGACTTAATGACTTATGCTATTTTATTGGCATTAATTATTGGTCGTGTGGGTTGCTTTTCAATGGGTGTGTATGAAGAAACCTATGGCATTCCTTTTAAATATGGAATGAATTTAGGTGATGGAATCTTACGTCATCCTGTTTGTTTATACGAAATTGCTTTCCTCATTTTTATTTGGATATCGTCTAAAAAAATATTCAACAACCAGCTTGCAGCCAATGGCAATTTGTATAAATATTTTATGATAAGCTATTTGCTGTTTCGCTTTTTATTAGACTTCATCAAACCGCACTACAATTTATTCCTACATTTATCAACTATACAAATAACTTGTTGTATTGGGTTGTTGTATTATTCGAAAACTATTATAAAAACCTTCAACCTTAAATCAAAAAATGGATAAAGATTATATATATTACGATTACACCATATCGCTTTGTAGCAATTGCCTGCAAAGGGTTTCAGCAAAAATAATTTTTGAAAATGGCTGTGTGTATATGACAAAAACCTGCCCACAACACGGCTTTGAAAAAGTATTGATAGCAACAGATATTGAGTACTATAAAAACATTCGCAACTACAATAAAAAATCAGAGTATCCCAAAATAACCAACACAGAAACCTTGTATGGTTGCCCTTACGATTGTGGCTTGTGCCCAGACCACGAACAACACAGCTGCCTCACCATTGTTGAAGTAACAGATAGATGCAATCTTACTTGCCCAACTTGCTATGCAGGCAGCTCGCCAACACACGGTAGGCACAGAACTTTGGAAGAAGTAAAAACAATGATTGACAATGTTGTTAAAAATGAAGGTGAGCCAGATGTGTTGCAAATAAGTGGTGGCGAACCCACCTTGCATCCACAGTTTTTTGAGATATTGGACTATGCAAAAACACAGCCCATTAAACACATTATGGTCAACACCAATGGTATTAGAATTGCCAAAGATGAAGGCTTTGCAAAGCAGTTGGCAACCTATATGCCCGACTTTGAAATCTATTTGCAGTTTGATTCTTTTAAACCAGAAGTGTTGCAAAAAATAAGAGGCAAAGATTTAACAGATATCAGAGCCAAAGCCCTTGAAGAACTCATTAAATATAATCTTTCCACTACACTTGTTGTTACATTGGAAAAAGGAAGTAATGATGATGAAATAGGTAAGATTATAGAATTTGGACTGCAACAACCTTGTGTGCGTGGGGTTACTTTTCAGCCCACACAAATTGCAGGAAGATTAGATAATTTTAGCAATACAACCAATCGCCTAACGCTTACCGAAGTAAGAAATGAAATTATTAAACAAAGCGATGTATTTAAAGCACAAGATATAGTGCCTGTGCCTTGCAACCCAGATGCTATTGCAATGGCTTATGCTTTTAAAATTAACAATCAGGTTTTTCCTTTAACAAGATATTTGAATCCTGAAGATTTATTGCAAGGCACACGCAATACTATTGCTTATGAGTATGACGATGAAATGAGAAATCTTGCTTTAAAAATATTTAGCACAGGAGTGAGTGTAGATAAGGTTTCTACAGATTTGCAACAACTGCTTTGCTGTATTCCTTTAATTGAGCCTAAGGGATTGAATTATGAAAATTTGTTTAGAATCATCATCATAAAATTTATTGATGCTTACGATTTTGATGTGCGAGCCATAAAAAAATCTTGTGTTCACATTGTAAACAAAGACAATAAAATTATTCCTTTTGAAACAATGAATTTATTTTATAGGGATGATAAAAGAGAAAGATTTAATGAATTGATAAAAAGAAATTAAGATGAAAGATAGAAGTGGCAAAACAATTTTGATAATTCTAGGGTTATACATTTTTCTCATGCTTGTAGTATTTTTTCTTGACCGAAATAATCTTGATGGTGTAGGTTTGTTAGGATTTCTTTTAGGAATTTTATTATTCATTATTGGACTTATTATTTCAATAAATAAAAATTTACGTGATATAGGAATTGGCTTAATGATAGTTTCGCTGATCATTGGAATCATTGGATTTGGCGTATGTTCGGCTAATTTTAAAATTTAGAAAATGAGTCATGCATCAACAAAAACGATATTGATAATTTTAGCAGTCTACTTGCTAACATACTGTGTTTTTTATTCAATAGGAGGTAAGGATTATATTATTGTCGTAGCAATTGTGACATCTATTTTGGCATTACTTTTTGGATTCATTGGTTTAATCTTAATGATATCACAGAATAGCCGAAAAGCAGGAGCAGACATTTTTATCAGCTGTCTATTAATTTTGTTGATTGGATTTGGTATTTGTACTTCGGGAATTTAATTATTATTTATGAACAAGATAACATCTAAGGTTGTATTAACAATGCTTACAGTCTTTGGCCTGAGTATTTTATTTTGTCTTGTTGCTGATAGAGATGCATTGGCCACTGTTGGTATGCTTGGATTTTTTGCAGCAATTTTTTTGTTTTTTATTGGCTTGATAATGGCAATTTTTTCAACAGATAAAGAAGTTGCGAATGGTTTAATGCTAGGCAGTTTGTTGGTTGGAACTATTGGTTTTGGAATTTGTACTTCAAACTTTGGTAATAATTCTCTCTAATTATGCTGAGCTACAAAGTATGTAGAATAGTTATATGCTTTTGAAAAAGCAGCCAAAACTGTGTATTTTTTTCCACCCTGAAAATACTGATTAAACGATTTAATTACCTGACCGTTTACTTCAAAATCAATAGCTGCTGTTGAAGGATTAATGCTAATAAATGGAGCTAGACTTGAATCAGATTTATTGTCTAAATACCCTCTGTTTGGGAAAGTTAATTTGTCGTTACCGTTGTTTAGTTTAAATGTAATTGAACTGTTTTTGGTTGTTGGGTCTATATTTACAAATCTTACCAGTGCTGTGTTTAATGGCACTGTTAATGCACCGTTATTTAAAAGTATTTCTCCCAAAGTGCTTGGCGTTTCATCAAACACAAAGTAGCTGTAAAATGAGTATGGATTTAAAAAGTAGTTGGCTAGTGCAGTAGAATTGTGATTTCCCCAAATCATTGCTAGCCTTGAGTTTCCTGCTTTTAAAGTAGTATAATATCCATTCGATAATAATTGAGTTGAATCGTTTACAAAAATGGACGAGTTTATAAAATTGCTATAATTGAACCCTTGTAAATATGTTTTTGGTATATTGGCAGTGGTTCCTGTACCAGATGAGCTATTGCCCCCACTTGTGCCAGAGCCTGTTCCACCAGAGCCACTAGTTCCAGAGCTTGTAGATCCTCCTGAAGTATTACCACCACTAGTGCCTGTTCCATTTGAACCATTTGTTCCAGATGAGTTTCCCGTAGATGGAATATATCCTTGAGATGAATTACTAGTATTTGATTGAGATGTTGTAGCTGTTTTGGAAGTATATTTTGTACAACCCAATAATAGCGTAGAGATTAATATTACAGACAATAATGTCCAATTTGATGGAATTCTATTTCTTTTTGTTTTAAACATAGCTTGGTACGTGCTAATGCTAAAACGAATTTGAAAATGAATTATTGCAAAAGATTAATTTCCTTTTTTAATTTCTTTACACTCTTTTATTAATTTCTTTATTTCTATAAGTTTTAAATCTAGCCCTTGCTTAATAGCAATACTAGACGGTACAATTTCAATATCTGGTATTACACCGCGTCCTTTTGGTCTGTTTTTATCCATTACTAAACGATACATTGGCAAACCAACTTTTATTTTAGTATTGGGCAATACAATTGTTGGTAAATGCATAGCAGAATTACCATAATATCCACCGCCTGTCTCTTCTCCAACAAGTGTAACATTATTTTGCCCCTTTAAAGATGATGCAAACATTGTAGCTGCTGAGAATGTATAACCACCTTGAATAATATAGATATTTCCATTGAAATGAAAATTGCTTTTTGGTTTAAAATAGTTAGTTTCAAAAAAACGATTATGTATTAGACCATCACTATTTTTTGTGGCAGTTAAATTCATAATAAACCAATAACCAAACCAATTTTGTATGTATTTTTTGTATTCAAATTTTCTGCTTGCAGCAGCTACTGTATCACCAATTTTGTAATCTGAGTCTTTTAAATATTTTATTAGTAAAGTACTTAAAGACACATTGCCACCTCCATTTTCTCGGAGGTCTATGATAAGATTTGCAATTTTTTTCTTTTCAAGTGATTTAAAACTTTGTCTGAAAAATTTTCTAAGTTTTCCTTTGCTAAAACTTGCTAATCTCATATAAGCAGTATTAATACTAGTATCAATATTCATTGAACGATAGTTTAATAATTGAGCAAGTTTTTTCTCCTTATTAGAAACCTTTGGAGTTGTTTGTTTTACTACTGTTTTTGTAGAATCTGTTTTCTTTTTTGTTGTATCAATTTTTGGAGCAAAAGCCTTTATTGTAATTGTTTTTTGCTGATGTAGTGAGTCGATATAGCTTATGTTATAAGCACTATCGGTACCAAAAATATTTCTATACCAAGCTGGGAAATTATTACTTAAAACTTGGCTTTTAAAATTTGTGGCATCGCCATCTGTGGATATGAATTGGAAAAAACTATCAAGCATTTGTTTGGGTGTTCTTCCATTAATAGAAGTGATAATAGTGCCTCTTTTCAAAACAGAGTCTTCAAGGTTATATCTGCCTAAAACTACCATACTATCTTTCCAGGTTTTAATTGATAATGGAAATTGAGGATAACGATGTTTTTCTGCTAAGTCAGTAAATTGTTTAGAAAATCTAACAGAAGTATGTCCACATTTTATTTTACTGATAATGGAAGCTATTTTATTTTTCGCTTGAGTTTCTGTTAGGGAATCTGTAATGCTGCTAATGGTTTTATTAAAAAAATAATCAAGACTATCTTTTGGGGTATACCAATATAGTGACGGATGATTGGCTTCAAGGATTTTCTTCAACAAAACAATATCTTCTTTAACATCAGTTGCAGCATATTTTTGGTTAAAACTATAATTTTTGTTTTTAGTTGCAACACAAGAAGTGAGTAAAATAGAAAAGATGATAATTCTCCAATTCATACAGCAATAATAGTACATTGAATCCTTAATTTTGTTTAATG
>CAZTOP010000083.1:0-9213 GCA_964615145.1 uncultured Chitinophagaceae bacterium | reverse complement strand
TTGACAGAAGTTTACAAACTTGATAAGGAAAGATTATATGTAACCATTTTTGAAGGTGATGAAAAAGAAGGCTTGCCACCAAGTTCAATAGCATTGGCAGAATGGAAAAAACTTGTTGTAGAAGACCACATTGTATTTGGAAATAAAAAAGATAATTTCTGGGAAATGGGTGATACAGGCCCTTGTGGTCCTTGTACTGAAATACATGTGGATATGAGACCTGACAATGAAAGAGCATTGATTGCAGGTAGAGATTTGGTGAACAAAGACCATCCACAAGTAATTGAAATATGGAATAACGTGTTTATGCAGTTCAATCGGTTAAAAGATGGAACGCTGCAAACCTTACCTGCACAACACGTTGATACAGGAATGGGCTTTGAAAGGTTAGTTAGGGTAATACAAGGTAAAACAAGTAACTACGATACAGATGTTTTTACAGGAACCATTGCTGCTGTAGAGAATATTACAAATAAAAAATATGATTACAGCGATAGCAAACAAGCCATAGCTTTCAGGGTTATCGCAGATCATATTCGTGCTATCAGTTTTACAATTGCTGATGGACAATTACCAAGCAACACAGGTGCAGGATATGTAATTAGAAGAATTTTGCGAAGAGCCGTTCGTTACTATTACTCATATTTAGATTATAAGCAGCCTTTATTGCATCAATTGCTGCCATTGCTTGCTAAGCAGTTTGAAAATGTTTTTCCAGAATTAAAGGCTCAATTGGATTTTGTTAGTAAGGTGGTGAAAGAAGAAGAAGATGCTTTTTTAAGAACGTTGGATAAAGGGCTGAAAAGAATTGATGATATAATAGGTAAAGTAGAAAATAAAACAATTGCAGGAAAAGATGCCTTTGAATTATTTGATACTTATGGCTTTCCTATTGACTTAACAAGATTAATTGCACAAGAGAATAACCTGCTTGTTGATGAAGCTGGTTTTGAAGCTGCATTAACCGAACAAAAAAATCGCTCTCGTGCTGCAACAGCAATAGATGCAGGCGATTGGGTTATCATCAATACTGTTGATGAAATTCCTTTTGTTGGCTATACTCAATTTGAAACAACAACTAAAGTTTGTCAGTACAGAAAAGTAACAAGCAAGGGTAAAGAGCAATACCAGATTGTTTTAGCTCAAACTCCTTTTTATGCAGAAAGTGGTGGACAGGTTGGAGATAAAGGGAAATTGCAAATTGATAATTACAAATTGGAAGTTGTTGATACAAAAAAAGAAAATGGTTTAACGATTCATTTTGTAGAAACATTACCTGAAGGTATTGACTTAACTAAAGATGTGATTGCAACTGTAAATACTACAACAAGAATTGAAACTTCAAGCAATCATAGTGCTACACACTTGCTACACGCTGCACTGCGTAAGGTTTTAGGCACACACGTTGCACAAAAAGGTAGTTTGGTAAATGATGAACAATTGCGTTTCGACTTTTCTCATTTTGCAAAAGTTACAGATGAGGAAATTGCACAGGTAGAAGCTATTGTGAATGAAAAAATAAGAGAGAATATTCCTGTTATTATCAAAGAAATGAATAAAGACGAAGCAGTTGCTTTGGGAGCGATGGCTTTGTTTGGGGAGAAATATGGCGATGTGGTTCGTGTGGTGATAATGGATGCTAAATACTCTATTGAACTTTGTGGTGGTACGCATATTGGCAGCACTGGAGAATTGGGTTTCTTTAAAATAAAAGCTGAAAGTGCTGTGGCTGCTGGTGTTCGTAGAATTGAAGCTGTTAGTGGCAAAGCTGCTGAAGCCTATATCAACAATACATTTAATCAATTGTCTTTAGTAAAAGACTTGTACAATAATCCAAAAGAACTGATTAAACAAATTGAAAATGCTATAGTAGAAACTAAAGAGCTTAAAAAGAAAATTGAAAGTCTTGAAGCCAAACAATTAGTTGCTTTAAAAGCAGAATTACTTGCACAAGTTGAAACTATTAATGGCGTTGCATTTATTGGTAAAGTTTTAGAATTAAGTAATGCTGATGGATTGAAAAAACTGGCAAGTGAATTAATTGCAACAAATGATGTTGTGGTATTGGCTGCTAACATTGGTGGCAAAGCATCAGTCGCCATTGCATTGTCTGAATCCCTTGTTGCAAAAGGATTTGAAGTTCCTAAAATCATTAAAGAGCACATCACACCAATAATAAAAGGTGGTGGTGGTGGACAAAAGAATCTTGCTACTGCTGGTGGACAAGATGCAAGCAATTTGGATAAAGTAATTGAGGTTGTGAAAGGATTGTTATAATTTAACTATCATCATACACAATCATTAAATATAAAATAATAATATTGCCACAATTATGGCAGAGCAGGAACAACAATCGAATATAATGAATCGTCCAACACTTTCTGTTGTGGTGCTTTGCTATCGTGCAGGTGAAAGTGCAATTAGTTTTACCAATAAACTAGAAAATCATCTTAATAGTTTTGAACCAAATTTTCAGCTAGTATTGGTGGGTAACTATCTTGCTGGATCTGATGATAAAACAGGTGATATTATTTTAGAACTTGCCAAAAAAGATGACAAGATAAAACCTATCATCAAACCAAAAGAAGGAATGATGGGCTGGGATATGAGAATGGGAATGGAAGCAGCCGATGGTGAATATATTTGTGTGATTGATGGTGATGGTCAGTTTCCAATTGATAGCATTCAAAAAGCATATCAACTGATTAAAGAAAAAGACGTTGATTTAGTAAAGACTTTTAGAGAAGCCAGATATGACGGGGTTTACAGAAAGTTCATATCGTTTTGGTATAATGTTTTATTCAGAACTTTATTTCCTGGGTTGAATAGCAGAGATATTAATTCCAAACCAAAAATCATTAAAAGAGATGCTTTCAAAAAGTTGAATCTTCATTCAAATGATTGGTTTGCCGATGCTGAAATTATGCTTGAAGTAAGAAGACTGAAATTAAGCTTTGCAGAGTTTCCTGTTATTTTTAGCCAGATAAAAGACAGACGATCTTTTGTTAAAGTATCTGCCATTTTAGAGTTTATGAAAAACCTGATTACTTATCGTTTTAGAAAAAATGGATAATCACAAAAAAGTATTGGTAACAGGTGCCAGCAGCATTTTAATGCAACAAACTTGTGCTAAATTGCTACAACAAGGGTTTGAATTCACAGGTATTTCTCGTTCCTCAAAAAATATAAACCCTTCAATTTATACTTATTGGATTACTGCTGATATAAAGGATATTGATTCAATTGATTTATCAAAATATGAAATCATTATTCACGCAGCAGCCTGCACACACGCATTCACTTACAAAGAATATGCAACTATTAATGTTGATGCTACACAAATTTTAGTTTCTAAAGCCCTTACACAAGGAGTGCAACAGTTTATTTTTATCAGTTCAAGAACAGCAGTTAAAGGTGGTGGTTGGTATGCAGCAACTAAACTTGAAGCTGAAAATATTATTCTTAAAAGCTTTCCTAATGCATTAATTATTCGTCCTGCAGAAGTTTATGGAGGAACAAAACAAGAAGGCATTGATGCTTTTATTGAGAAAGTGAAAACTAAGAAACTGATTGTTTATCCATCAGGTGTAAAAGATAAAATGTATCCAATTTGCTTAGATGATGCTACAACAATGATGGCAAATTCTATTAAGAATAATGAACAGGGAATTGTTTATGTGAATGGACCAGAAGGATTTACTTTAAAGGAGTTTTTAGAAGCAATTAGCCACTCCTTAAATAAGCATCCAAAGCTTATTCCAATACCCAAATTTTTAATAGAAATTATTTGCATAATACAACAACTTTTAAGACTTCCTATTGGTGTTTATCCTGACCAAATGAAAAGATTATCAGTAAAAAAGCAGCATTCAACCCCACAAACATTTGTTAAGAAAATAACCGAAAATATTCTTTAAAAGACGTTTGTATAAATTATCATACCACTCATAAAAAAGCCACGCTGTATGTTTTACAGTGTGGCTTTTTTTGTATATAAAATGATTTTATTAAACTAATCAAGAATATTAAAATTTCTCAACCGATAGTTATTTTCTCATGTTGCTTTATCGGTACGTGCCTTGTTTTTACAGGGCACTTTTAATAATATACTCCAACATAAAGTGTGAGCTTTTTGAGCCCACACTTTAATATAAATAAACCCTATAAACTAAAATGTTGTTGAACCATTTGCTTGATAAGTGTATCTAAAATTGTAATAGCGTTGCTCACTTAATTTAATAGCATCTGAGGCTGTTGTTGCAGGTGTTGAGCCTCCTTTATAATAATTTAAAATTTCAAGTTTTGCATATTTACCAGTTGCAGTTCTGAATATTAAAACTCTACCAGGAATTGGAGTAATCAAATTGTTTGCACCATCGTATACATACCAACCTTTGTTGCTTCCTGTTCTTATAGCTAAACCAGTTGGAGCTGATTGATCTGTTCTAATAGTTGAATCTGGAGAAACTTTTAAAACATCTGCGAAAAGACCAACTTGTACAAATCCTCCACCAGCACCCGGACCACTAATTCCACTATTGGTAATAATTGTAGTACCCCTGAAACCTAAATCCCATTTTGTTGTAGCACTGTCGCTATTTGCAATTAATTGCCCAGTTTCCAAGCTAAAAAATTTGAACTTTCCAGAACCATAAGGCTGACCTGATACTGGGTCAATTCCTACAATTGTATCACCTGGCAAATTTTGAACAGTTGTAATATTCGCCTGTGTAAATACTTTAAATGTACCATTATTAGTGGTATCAATGGTAGTGGTATCATCTTTTTTGCAAGAACTCATTGCAACCATTACACACAAAGCACCCATCATAAATTTTGTTACTGTTTTTTTCATTTCTTATTTTTTATTTTTATGAATTGATAATTTATAGTTAAGTAAAAATTTCTTCCAATCATATTGGGCATATTGTTGGCATCAGTATAATCAGCAACATTATCACAACCGGTTTGTAAACTAAATCCATTATTAAATTGCTTCCCAACAGAAAGATTGAATTGTACAAACCCTTTCGCAAACTCATCATTTTTGTTATAAACACCATTGCCATCTTTATCGTTTACCGCCCATTTGCTTCTATATATAGCTCTTGCATTTACAAAAAAGTAATTGCTCTCATATAGCAGTTTTATATTAGCCATATGTCGGCTTCTATTGGGTAAGCCATAATATTCACTTATATCCATTTTACGAGCAACACCATTTGCATCTTTAGTATAAACAAGACCATTTTTAATATCTGCAACTTGTTGCTTGTCTGCTGTCAATAAAAACTGATATCCAGATGTTAGCGTATAGTGGTTGTAAAATTTACATCCTAAATTTATTTCAGCTCCTTGGGTGTAGGCATTTTTTACATTTAAATAGCTAAATATTTGTGCACCACTTTTGTAATTTGCAACTAATCTGCTATCGATTAAATTCTCAATATCATTTCTGAAAATATTAAAGCTAACATAGCTTTGAGAGCTTAATGAAAGTTTGCCACCAACATTAACTCCTGTTGAAAATTCAGGTTTAAGAGCAGTTAAACTATAGTAGTCATTCTCGTAAGAAGCTATTTGGCCTATGGAGGCTAGATGGCTAATTTGAGTTTGAGCTTCCAACACACCAAAGACACTGTAACCACCGGCAGCAGTATTGGTAAAGTTTAAATATAGCTGTCTAAAGTCAGGAGCTTTAAAACCCCTTCCAATGCTAGCGTTTAAGCTAAGCTTTGATGAAGGTTGAAAATGTATTGCAAGTTTGGGCGAAAAGGCAGAAGCATAAACTTCATTCTTATCGTATCTAAACCCACCAATAAAAGTCAGTTTATCTTTTGCTTTGTATTCACTTTGAATAAAACCATAAGACACTGAACTTTTTTTATCGTTATTCTCATTATCGTATCTTGAACTTCTAACATTTTCAGATAAATAACCACCTCCAATATTCAATGAAATTTTGCTGTTTAAAGTCCAGTCTGTTTGATTTTCTGCACGGTAAAATTGTTGAATGAATAAATCGTTATAAGCCCCGGTACCTGTAGAATTTAAGTCTTGTGTTGATTTAAATCTTGAGTGATACAACCTTAAACTAGATGAAACTTTTTTACTAAACTGATGCGTTAAAACTGGGCTAATATTTAAATCATGATGTATTTCTTTACCTTCTGAATAAGTAATACTTCCTGTGTTTGTAACAGCTATCAGATTCGTTATATTTTCATATCCATACCTTCCCGAAATACTTAGTTTGGTTTTGTTTGAAAAAGGATAGCTAATTTGTAATTGATTCGTTAGCCTTGTTAGTGGAGCAACTGTTCTTTCAACAGAATTGGGACGAATACTAAAACCGTCTGTAGAATATCTGTTAACAAAACCTTGAACCAATAATTTTTTAATTTTAACTGCTGCAGAAATATTTGCATCAAAAGTATTGTAAGTGCCATATCTGATTGAAGCAGAATAATTATTACTGATAGGTTGTTTTGTAATAATATTAATTACTCCAGCCATTGCCTCACTTCCGTATAAGCTTGATGAAGGACCTTTAACAATTTCAATTTTTTGAATATTGCCAACCGTAATTCTATTTAAATCCAGCACTCCTGCAGTTCTTCCAATAAATGGTTCGCCGTTTAATAAAATCAAGGTATAATCAGGGTTTAAGCCTTGCATTTGTACTCCTGTACCAAAACCAGTTGTTAAAAACAAACCTGCTTGCTCGTTTAACACATCATTTAATCTTAATGATGCTGCTTGTTTTATACTCTTCTCTGAAATAATCGAAACAGGTACAGCTGAATTTCCAAGTTTCCTTTCTGTTCTGGTAGCAGTTACTACCACTTCGTTCAAGTTATTAAAGGTTGTATCCTTTTGAGCAAAGGTTGTTTGCAAACTCAAAACTGTTACTATTGTGTAAAGGATTACTTTTCTCATTTCATTTATATACTGCAAAATTTGGGGTGTAGTTTTTGTAAAATGCCACAGAATTGTCATACTTTAAAAAACTGAGGAATATCATATTTTTCAGAGCATTTAAACGATGCATTTGTTTAAAATATAAATCATCATTTAAACATCATTTTGGTAGTCATTTTTTATTTCCATTATTTTTGAGGAGTCACATTTCAAAACTGAAACTGTTTTATGTCAAATAAAAACAAAACACAACAAGTTGCTGCATCAATAGAAAAATCAAATGCTGCATTAGTTATTAACGATAAACAAGCATTGTTGATAACACTTGCCATTGCTGCTATTAGTTATATATTCTCTTATTTCTACACTTCATTTTATCAGGGAGAGGAAGGTGCACAGTATATGAATGCTTTGGCTTTCTGGCACGATAAAAATTCAATTTTGGGCAACTGGGCTAAAACAGGCTGGAAAATAATTTATGCACCCATTGTTTTATTAGGTAAGCCTGCTGCATTGGCAACAACTTGTTTATTCTCGGCATTTTCAGGATTTTTTGCTTATAAATTGGCATCAAAAATTTGTGAAAACAAAACAGCTTTGCCATTCATTTTTTTAATTAGCCAAACACTTTGGTTTATCCTTGCTTTTAAGTTCTACAGCGAAATTCCAACTGCCTTCTTTTTAGTATTGGCGGTTTATTTATTTTATAGCGAAAAATATATTGGCTTTGCATTAGCTGCATCTTACGTGTTGCTACTGCGTCAGGAATTTGTGTTTGTATTTCCATATTTTGTTTTCTTATTGCTTAAAAGAAAACAATGGATACCATTTGTATTGCTTGGCACTTTTCCATTGTTGAATAATATTTGGGGATGGAAGGCTACTGGCGATATCTTATATCTTTTGAATGAAAGTAAACGGTATGCCGATTCTATTAAAAACTCATATCCACGTCAGGGTTTCGACCATTATTTTACAATGAGTGGTGCCATATATAGCATCATTGTGGTAACACTGGTGGTAACTTATATTGCACAAGTTGCAACAAAGCAAATTAAGAAAGTTGAATATGCCATTCTTATTCCTGCACTTGGATTTTTTTTAGTGCATTGCTTATTCAACCTGCAAGCATATCCTATTTTAACAAGCACTGGCGGTAACCTTAGATACCTTTTAGTAGTATCTCCTTTAATGGCTGTGCTTGCTGCAAAAGCCATAGATAATATGCAGTTTATTGAAAAAAAATCGGCACTCCTTTTATTCCTTATTCCTTTATTTTGTTTAGTAGCTGCATATATGACCTATCCACACAATTGGGTGGTAATGGATACACAAGGTGGAGAAAGAGATATGTTTCCTGTGTTGCTTTGCATTATGTTAATTCTGATGCTGATGTTTATAAAAAACAACGCCACTTTAACCAAGGTAACAGCATTGCTTAGCATATTATCTATGTTGATTTACATACGCCCAAAAGAACTTTGCTGCGATGAAAATTTTGAACAAAAGAAAATTACAGACTATATGGTTGAAAGCAATTTGATTAAAAAACCTGTTGTTCAAAATTTGGCTTTAATGGATTTCTTTTATGGAAAAAACAAATGGGATTATCCTGCTGGATGTACCTCAATGTATGGAGATAGTACATTAGACAAAGCAAAAATTGGCTCTATTATTATTTGGGATACGCACTATGCCACTAAATATGGTAAAGTAGAAGGAAAGTATATTGAAACAAGTATCAACAATGGAAGTTTGAAAATAATTAAAGAGTTTAGAAGCGAGGATAATGCTTTTGCTGCTTTGGTGTTGGAAAAAATGAAATAGAATAATATATTATTTAACTAAAACAGGTTGCCAACTTTTAAAAGTTAGCAACCTGTTTTAGTTTTTTGTTATTGGTCTTCTATCTACGCTACGCCAATGTTGGGTGTTCTTCACCAACATTGCATATACTAAAAAAAGTTGTTGGTAGGCTATGCCATACCAACAACGGCAGAAACATTGGCGAATGAATGATTAGCGAAACTTTTTCTTTAATAACAAAAACTTGCTTTCATAAAAAGTGTAAGACAGCCAAGCCAAGCATATCGTTACTAAAAGTTCGGCAACTACAATAGCAAAATGGTTAACATTTTTGCTTAACAATAATTTTGAAACAATAGGAATGCTAAAGCCACTTAGAACATATAGACCATAAGTCAACGTACCCAGATATTCAGTTGATACAAAAAAAAACGATTTTGCTATTTTGCTATTTTTCATCGTTTGAACCACAGCAGAGATAATAGC
>CAZTOP010000082.1:0-9288 GCA_964615145.1 uncultured Chitinophagaceae bacterium | reverse complement strand
CCTACAGTGCCACAAACTGTCGCTCTAACCTACTGAGCTATACCCTCCATTTGGGCTGCAAAAATAGGGGAATTGATATATGATACGCTAACTTTTTAAAATAAATATCAGAAAGTTTTTTTGCCAATACTTAACTAAACGTTGAAGTGTGCGACGCTTCTGTTGTTCAATGCTTGTAATACTGCTGACTACATAAAAGATTACACAAAACTTACTACATCGTCGGCAGTAATGTTTTTGCCCGAGAGTATAACCAAACGTTCTGTAACGTTTCTTAGTTCTCTAATATTTCCTGTCCAATTGTGTTGTTGCAGTGCATCAATAGCTTTTTTATCGATTTGTTTTTTGGCTTGCCCATAATCTTCGGCAATATCTGCTAAAAACTTATCAACCAAAAGTGGGATATCATCTCTACGTTGATTTAAAGATGGTACGTGAATGAGAATTACGCTGAGTCTGTGATATAAATCAAGTCTAAAATTTTTAGCTTCAACTTCTTGCAATAAATCTTTATTAGTTGCAGCAATTACTCTTACATCTACACTAATTTCTTTTTCTCCTCCCACTCTGGTTATTTTTCCTTCTTGCAAAGCTCTTAATACTTTGGCTTGAGCACTCAAACTCATATCGCCTATTTCATCTAAAAACAAAGTACCTCCATTAGCTTGTTCAAATTTGCCAATTCGTTGCTTGATTGCAGATGTAAAACTTCCTTTTTCGTGACCAAAAAGCTCGCTTTCTATTAATTCAGATGGAATAGCAGCACAGTTTACTTCTACAATGGGGGCTGTATTTCTATTGCTTTTTTCGTGTAGCCAACGAGCTACAAGTTCTTTGCCGCTACCGTTTTCGCCTGTTACTAAAACTCTTGCATCGGTTGGAGCTACTTTTTCTATAGTTGCTTTAATTTTTTGAATAGAATCGCTTTCGCCAATGATTTCTTGTACTTTACTTACTTTACGTTTAAGTGTTTTGGTTTCTTTTACTAAAATGGTTCTATCCAGTGCATTTCTAATGGTAATTAGCAGTCTGTTTAAATCGGGTGGTTTAGGAATAAAATCAAATGCTCCTTCTTTTACGGCTTTAACAGCCGTTTCAATATTGCCATGCCCACTAATTATAACAATTGGTACATCGTTATTTAATTCATTAGCTTTTTGCAAAAACTCCAGCCCATCCATTTTGGGCATTTTAATATCGCAAATAACTAATGAGTATGTTTTTTCAGAAAATTTTTTAAAGCCCTCTTCTCCATCTGCAGCCTCATCAATTGTATAACCTTCATTGGTTAAAATATCTTTTAATACATTTCTAATAGATCTTTCATCATCTATAATCAGTATAGTACTTGACATTGTAATTGTTTAACGACAAAGTAAACAGTTTTTTATGAAACTAAAATTGCAGTGGTGTTAAGCTTAATAATTATTAGAATTATTAACAGATGATTTGTAGATTTTTTTTATGCTACTAAACAAAATCATAGCTGTTACTGAACCAATAAATGCAATACCCATATCTTTTTGAGCATCCCAAATATCACCTTGAGTTCCAAGATAAGCATCACCCTCTGACGGAAAAAAAATATCAGCTACAAGCCATTCTATTAATTCATACATAGCACTAAAAGACAGTGTTATTTCGCAAGGCAAAACCCAACAAACCCAATTAGGCCATTGAAAATGATTTTTAAAATAATCTCGCATTGGATAAGCAAGCAATAAACCAAAGCTGCAATGCACTATACGGTCATAATGATTTCTTTGAAGGTGAAATGTATCTTTTAACCAATAACCAAATGGATTTTCGGCATAGGTATACTCGGCACCATAAATATGCAGCAGAAGATAAATAGTCATTAATAAATAACTAACATCACTAAACTTGAATTTTTTGAAAGTAATACCTAGCATTAGCAAAAAAATGACTACCAAAGTATTTTCGGTAAACCAGTTAGTTCTGTTGGGGGTATTAATAAAAGTACCAACCCAACATATTCCAAAAACTACACTACAAACTTGTAGTAATGTATTTTTTGTAAACGATTTTCTAAATGTGGAAGACGCTGTTGTAAAGCTCATAATGTGCTAGTTAAAAAATAAAAATAGCAATCTAAACTGAATTTTTGAAGATTGTTTTTTCAATAACCCGTTTTAAAGTTTATTGTAGCTAGTTCTTAGGTAGATTTTAGCATAAAATTCTCTAACACATTACAACAGGGAGCTATTCTTCCTGATATCTATGAGCAAAAAAGTATTATTAGATAATTTGGTATAATTGATTAACAAAAATTTTATGACAATACATTTAGTAACATATTATAATTACAATTTGCCAGTTACTTTGTTTTTGCTACTTTCACGCCTCAAAATTTATAAGAAATAGTTGTAAATATTTGAATCAACTATTTCTTGTAAACAAAATGAACCTTGTTGATGAAAGCAATAATACCTGTGGCTGGAGCTGGAGCAAAGCTTAGGCCTCATACATATACACAACCCAAAGCACTGATTCCTATCGCAGGAAAAACAATTTTAAGCTATATTGTAGATCAGTTAAACGAAGCTGGTATAAATGAGTTTATTTTTATTGTTGGTTATTTAGGCGAAAAAATTCAGGAATATGTTACTCAGTCTTATCCACACCTCATTACACACTTTGTGTATCAAAATGAAAGGCAAGGAACTGGTCACGCAGTTGAATTAACAAAAAACATAGTTGGGGATGATGAAGTTTTTGTGGCACTTGGAGATACCATTTGTGAGTATGACATTAAAGAAGTCATGGAAAGTGAGTTTAGCATGCTTGGCATAAAAAAAGTGGATGACCCCAGAAACTTTGGTGTTGCAACTATTAATGAAGATGGATTCATAGATCAATTAGTAGAAAAACCTTCAATACCTAAAAGCAATATGGCTTTGGTGGGTTTATATAAAATTAAAGAAACCAATTTCCTTTTTGAATGTTTACATGTGTTGTTTACACAAGACATTAAAACTAATGGAGATTATAATCTTACTGATGCATTAGATTGTATGGTTAAACGTGGTGCCAAGTTCAAAAGCTTCAAAGTAAGAAATTGGTACGATTGCGGTAAAAAAGAAACACTTCTTGAAAGTAGTGCAACTTTATTAAAAAAATCGGGTGGCAATGTTGCTGAAGTACACCATTTTGAGGATACAATTATTATTCCACCTGTTAGTATAGCTTATGGTTGTGAAATTAGCAATTCAATTATTGGTCCTAATGTTGCAATAGGTGCTAATACAACAGTATCGCATTCTATTGTTCGTGATAGCATCATTGGCTCATATACTAATTTGTTTGAAGTAGTTTTAGATAATTCACTTATTGGCAGCGATGCTAGTGTAAAAGGACTAAGCAGAAGTTTGAATATTGGTGATAATACCGAAATTGACTTTGGATAGTCTCCATATCCTAATTATGAAAAAGAAATTACTTACCATATTCAAATTCGCCTTCTTTTTAGGGCTTGGTATTTTTTTGGTGTGGTGGAGTATTCATCAAATTCCGGATGAAGAATTTAGCAAATTCAAGCAATCTCTCGCAACTGCAAAGTATTGGATGATTATTCCTGTTTTTCTAATGCTTTCTTCAAGCCACGTTATTCGTGCATTACGCTGGAAATTGTTAATGGAGCCAATGGGTTACAAGCCTACATTAGCCAATACTTTTTTTGCTGTAATGATTGGTTATCTTGCCAACTTTGCATTTCCACGTTTAGGAGAAGTTTTAAAATGTTCCATACTTGCTAAATATGAAAATGTACCTGCCGAAAAAAATGTAGGTACTATTGTTGCAGAACGGGCATTTGACGTGATTTGTCTGTTAGGAATTTTTGCACTAGCATTAATTCTTCAGTACGATGTAGTGATTGCTGGTTATCATAAAATGCAACAATACTCAGCATCATTAAAAAACGCTGATGGCGATATTGGATTTTATATAAAACTGGGACTTCTGACAGCTTTTTTAATTTTTATGATATGGGTAATTGCTTCAAAAAAATGGAAAGCATTTACTTTAAAGTTAAAAGGTATTATTAAAGGAATTGGTGAAGGATTAACAAGTGCTTTGAAACTAAAACAAAAGTACTTATTTATGCTATATTCTGTTTCAATCTGGATTTTATACCTAGCTGGCACTTGGATAGGCTTATATGCTACAACTGGCACTGGTGTTGGATTTAGTGCTGCAGTAAGCTGCTTAGCCTTTGCAAGTATTGGAATGATTATTACACCAGGAGGTATTGGTTCTTATGCTTTATTTATTGCTTTTGTTTTAGAATTGAATGGTGTTAATTATTTCTTGGGACTAGCAAATGGAACATTACAATGGTTTGCTCAATTTTTAATTATTCTCTTAGTCGGATTTGTTTGTGTAATTTTATTACCTATATATAATAAAAAAAAGACTCTGTAGGAACATCAAAAAAGTTTCTTATCTCCAAATATCCACAACACTTTTACTCAAGTGGTTTTAGTTTATGTTTGCAGCCAATTAAAATGAGGAAAAAGTTATGGCGTTAATTAGAAGTATTTCAGGGATTCGTGGTACAATAGGTGGAAAAGTTGGCGAAGGCTTGTCGCCTTTAGATGTAGTTAAATATGCTGCTGCTTATGGCACTTGGCTTTTGCAACAAAATAATCCAAGCAAAAAAGTAGTGATTGGAAGAGATGGAAGAATCAGTGGCGAAATGGTTCAAAATATTGTTGTGAGCACTTTAAATGCTTTAGGAATAGATGTTATTGATGTTGGCTTAAGCACTACCCCAACTGTTGAAATGGCTGTTGTGTTTGAACAAGCTGCAGGAGGTATTATTTTAACTGCCAGCCACAATCCTAAAGAATGGAATGCATTAAAACTATTGAATAATAAAGGAGAGTTTATTAACGCTGAAGATGGACAAAAAGTTTTAGACATTGCCGAAGCAAATGATTTTGATTTTGCCGGGGTTGATAAATTAGGATCTTACTCTAAAAATGATACTGCTTTGCAACAGCATATTGATGCTATTGTAAAATATCCTTTGGTTGATATAGCAGCAATTACTAACAAAAAATTTAAAGTAGTTGTTGATGCCATTAATAGCACAGGAGCTTTTGCTGTCCCTGCATTATTACGAGCCATTGGGGTTGAAGATATCATTGTTTTAAATGGAGATGTAACAGGAAATTTTGCACATAATCCTGAACCTTTGCCTCAACATTTAACTGGCTTATGTCAGGAAGTTGAAAGACAAAAAGCGGATCTTGGAATTGCAGTTGATCCTGATGTTGATAGGCTTTGTTTTGTTACAGAAGACGGATTGTTATTTGGAGAAGAATACACGTTGGTTGCCGTTGCGGATTATATTTTAAAGCATAGAAAAGGTAATACAGTTAGTAATATGTCTTCAACAAGAGCTCTAAAGGATGTTACTTTGAAGCACGGGGGTATTTATACTCCATCTGCTGTTGGCGAAGTAAATGTTGTTAACAAAATGAAGGCAACAAATGCCGTTATTGGTGGAGAAGGAAATGGTGGCATTATTGTTCCAGATTTACATTATGGTCGTGACGCATTAATAGGTATTGCATTATTCTTAACACATCTTGCTAAAGAAAATAAAACGGCTCGTCAATTAAGAAATTCTTATCCTGATTATTTCATCAGTAAAAATAAAATTGATTTAACTGCTGGATTTGATATTAATAAAATTTTTACCCACGTCAAATCAAAATACAAAAACAATCCTATCAATACCGAAGATGGTTTGAAGATTGAATTTGAAAATGACTGGGTGCATCTTAGAACAAGCAATACAGAGCCAATCATAAGAATTTATAGCGAAAGCAATTTTGCTACAACTGCTGAAAACATTGCCAAAAGAATGATGCAGGATATTAGCGAAGCACTTTAATACAATTGCAATTAATGCAGATTGACTTACAAAACATAGGAAAGAAATTTAATAAAGATTGGATTTTTCGAAATCTTAATTACGAATTTAAGTCTGGTAATTCTTATGCTGTAACTGGTCATAATGGAAGTGGAAAAAGTACGTTATTGCAAATCATTTCTGGGTTTGTTTTACCAACAGAAGGTGTAGTGCTAAGTAATGAGTTGGATTCAAATATTATGTATCAACAAATTTCAATCGCAGCCCCTTATCTCGAATTAATTGAGGAGATGACTGCATTGGAGTTCCTGCAATTTCATCAGCAATTCAAATCTTTTATAAACAATTTTACCTTGCCCCAAATTCTTGAAGAAGTACAGCTAACAAAAGCCGCTGATAAGCAAATAAGATATTTTAGTAGTGGTATGAAACAAAGATTAAAACTTGCTCAAGCATTTTTTAGCAATACCAAAATACTATTGCTAGATGAGCCTACTTCTAATTTGGATAAACAAGGCATAGAATTATATCTTCAGTTGATTAAGCGTTACACGAATGACAGGCTTGTTGTTATTTGTAGTAATGATGAAGCAGAATATTCTTTTTGTAATCAAAAACTAAACATCACACAATAGTTATTGAATAAATTTGTTCAATGAAACTTTTTAGTAAAGAAAGAAATATAAGCAGCAAACTTAGTGCTACCGTTGCTATATTTTTTTTTATTGCTAAAATAATTTCCTGGAAATTATGGCTCACAAACAGAACATTTCCTTTGATTCCTGCATTTGATTTTTTGCAAATAGTTCCACCTGGTACTCATCTTCTTTTATATATTATTTCTATCATTCTATTGTTATTAATAATAATAAAACCTCATCAATACAAACTACTTTCTACTGTTATTGTTGTAGAAGTATTGTCTTGTATTTTAGATCAAAACCGCTGGCAGCCCTGGGAATATCAGTATGTTTTTATGCTTTTCATTTTATTAGTGAATCGAAATAATGAAAAGAATATTTTGTTTATGTTGCTTATTGTTATTTGTTCAACATATTTCTATAGTGGCTTACAAAAGGTGAATCCTCATTTTATAAAACAAGTATGGGGACACACAGTTTTGAGAGATTTTTTACATCTGCCTTCAAACATAACACAGCAGTCAAATATTTTAAGACTAGGTTATTTTCTCCCCTTATTTGAGATAACTTTGGGTATTAGCTTATTACTTAAAAAAACGAGAAGAATCGCTATTTACACCTTACTTGCTATGCATATTCTTATTTTGATATTGATAGGTCCATTTGGATTATGCTACAACATTATTGTTTGGCCTTGGAATCTGGCAATGATGACTTTTCTTTTGATATTTTTAAAACAAAATATTGATACACCTGATATATCATCTTTAATTTCTCAAAAAGTTAATCTACTGATTTTAATTGTTTGGATAATTTTTCCATTATTGAATTTTGGGGGATATTGGGACTTTTATTTTTCCTCTAGTCTGTATTCTGGAAGAATAGACATTTGCTATATAGAGCTTCATCATCCAGATAAAAATTTTGAGTTAAAAGAGTTTTATAGAAAGAAGAATGCTACAGACACTGTTGCAAACAAAGAAATGATTTTACTGCAAGATTGGGCTTTGAAGGAATTAAATACACCGCCTTGCCCACAAGTGAGGGTTTATAAAAAAATAAAAACAGAATGGCAGAAAAGATACCCTAATGTTGATGCTACATTTTGGTTTTTAAACAAGTCTCATAGTAAAATAATTAAAACACAACTGTAATTGATACACAAAAAATAGAAAAAATTGAAACAATTTTTACAACAAGTTCACCAATCTAAAAGAATAGCCTACATATTTATAATAGGCTTAGTAATACAGTTAATTTATTGTATTACTTCTGTTGGTTATTTTCATCCCGACCAACATTTTCAAGTAATAGAATTTTCATCTTTACAATTGCATTTGCCTAATGCAGCCGGTGCTGTTTGGGAGCTTGAAAGTTCAATAAGGCCAACATTACAAATTTATATTTTTACTGCTTTTCGTTCCTTGTGTCATTGGATTTCTATAGACAATCCTTTTACTATTTTAACATTACTAAGAACATTTCAAGGTATTTTTTTCTATATCATTTTAAATGTAATTGTTTTATGGTATTATAAAAACAGAACAGAAAAAACTATTGCAACTGTTTTGTTCTTGCTCAATTTTTCCTGGATACTGATTTATACCAGAACCTTGTTCAGCTCTGAAACCCTTTCTGCTATTGTGTTTTTTCCTGCTATTGTTTATTTCCATAAACAATATCTTGAAAGAAATCTCGACTTTATTAAATGTCTGATGGTTGGTTTTTTTATTGCCATTGCATTTTATTTACGCTTTCAAATTGCTTTTGCCATCATTGGTTTTGGCATTTGGATTTTTATTATTGAAAAGCAGTTTAAATATTCTTTGCAAATTTTATTTGGCTTTTGTATTGGCATTGCATTGAATATTTTGTTAGATTTTGAGTTCTACCATAAACTTGTTTTTACACCTTATTTATATTTCAAAGTAAACTTGTTGCAAGGTGTGGCAGCTTCGTTTGGAGAAAAATCTTTTACCTATTATTTGTTTATTTTAATGGCAATTGTTTTAGCCCCATTTCTAAGTATCGTTTTGTTTTATCAGTTTATTAAAACAAGCCTGTTAAAGCTAAAACATCCTTTAGTGTTGAGTACATTGTTATTTATTATTGGGCATGGTTTAGTGGGGCATAAGGAAGAACGTTTTATGTTTTCAATCTTTAGCATTATGCCAATCATTATTGGACTAAATGAAAATGCTTTTATTTTTTTAAATGCTGATAATAAATGGAGAAAATTAGTAAAACCTTTAGTTGTTTTTAGTTTGGGTCTGAACTTTATTTTGCTGATACTTTTCATCTTCACACCATACTCTCAAAGCATTCATTTTATTGATAAAATGAGTAAGCACTTTAAAGGTAAGCAAGCAAGAGTTTATTGTTATGAAAGAACACCTTTGCAAACTGAAAGTCATTTGCCTCTAACTTATTATAGCAGTGCATTAAACAACGTTCAGTTTGTGGAAACTAAAAATATTGATTCTATCACCAAGCTCAATGAAGGCACCATTTGGATAACATCTACCTTCAATGATATACAGGATAATTTTGGTAAACTCGATAGTTTGGGCTATAAACAACAACTGTATTCATCATCAATGTTGTGGAATATTAACTTGTTCCTGAAACATAAAAAGATGAATACAGTAAATGATATCTGGGTGCTGTATAAGCTAGAAAAGAAATAATAAATTAGGCAATGTGGTAAAAAACAGTTGGTTTTTGGGTTAAAATAATTTCGATTTT
>CAZTOP010000081.1:0-9414 GCA_964615145.1 uncultured Chitinophagaceae bacterium | reverse complement strand
ACATAGGTATGATAGCCAAGAATGTTTTGCAAATCAGCTTTTTTCTCTGGCTTTAGCAAACCTTCTACTGTCCCTTTTGGTAGTTTATCAAATGCAGCATTAGTTGGTGCAAATACTGTAAAAGGGCCTGCATTGCTCAAAGCATCTACCAGTTCAGCTGCTTTTACTGCTGCAACCAATGTTGTGTGGTCTTTGCTGCTTACAGCAACCTGTACAATGTTAGGACTTGATGTTTCATCTTTAACACCAGACTGTCCTGTTTGTGGTGTAGCAGTTTCTGTATTTGTTGTTTGAGTTTTATTTTCTGTTGTTTGGCAAGAGGTTAAAAATGAACTGCCAAAAACACTTAAAATGAAGACTGTTTTTTTCATAAAAAATTATTTAAGATGCAAAGCAAATGGCTATTCTATAAGTTTTTTATGACTTGCATCACAAAGAAAATTTTATTCAGTTAGTCTAATTTTATGCGTTAGTATTTGACTTTTTAAAAGTAATATTATTCCAACAAAAATTAAAACCGAAACTGCAAGTAAGATATAGTTTGTATATGGAATAACAGTGTAAGTTATTGAAGCAATACCTTGTATTCCTAAAATCAACTCGTTTAACAAAACCCCAATTGTAAAGATGATTATTGCTGCTTTAGCTTTTATATTATTAATGATAAATTGATTTGCGAATAGGTATGTAATTAAAAATACTGATGTAATTGCCAGCAAAACCAAATGCAAATAAGCTATAACAATGGGTCTGAAGCCAAATGCTAATTTGCTAATTGAGGGAATAATTGAAAGTAGTTGTAAAGAAAATTTTATCATCAATGCAATGCCTAAAAATGCAAACAAATATTTTAATAATTTAGTGGGCAGACTTGCAAAAAAAGATTTTTTAAAGAGAAGTTTAAAAAATTGAAAAGCAGCAATTGATTGCACCAAAACGCCTGTTGCTATTAGTAAGTAAATTGGCAGAGGCATTTGCAACCACAGTATTGATAAACCATAATTAATGAGACAACTTAGAAAAAAAAGTTTAAATATTGAAGATGGGATTACAATTTTTGGTATTAGTTTTTGAACATAAATCCACAACAAACCCATTATCATAAAAAAGAACCAACCATTATACTGAAAATGTAAATACCAATAAATTGATGATAAATATAAATGCTGTTCCAAATTTTTTGTTGCCATCATTACAGATAATGACAATGTGCCAACAGATGATACAGCACCCCAAATTAATGCAGCTTTAAACCACTTTACACTTTCTTGAAAAGGTAATTTTTTAAGGATTTTGTAGCAGTTGAAAGAGAATATAAAAAAGATAACTAAAGAAATTGTTGAAAGTATAATTGAAACCAATCCATAACCTTGAACTGCAAAAGATAGCAGCATTAAATAAGCACAAAATAGATTAAGATTGAGTAAGATATTATACTTTTTTATTTCTTCTAATCTAAGATATGGTGAAATGAAATTAACAAGTAAGTATAAAAAAGCTTGTGTTACCCAACCAGAAAATGCAAAGTGAGAATGTGCATTTTGTATGTTCTTTTGATCGAAATACGGAAACTCGAAACCAATTTTATAACGCATTAAAATTCCCAAAGCTGCAACAATTAAAATATTTAACAATAATATGTTAACCCACTTTTTTGAAATTTGTATATGCATTAAAAATATAGTTTGTGATGTATTATTTCTACTTTTTTTTGTTCTGCCAATCTTGCTAATGTTCTTATTACTGTTTCAACTCTGAGCCCTGTAATGTTAGCAATCTCCTGTCTAGTGTGCGGTATTAGCATTTTTTTACTAGTACTTTCTTCCATCTTTTTTAAAGAGCATAAGAAGTTTAGTAAACGTGTTTCTGCATTATTGATAATCAAACTTTTTGCAGCTGTTGATTTGTTATAAATTCTTCTTGCTAATAATTTAATAAAATGCATTTGCAGCAATGGTGTTGCTTGAAGCATTTCAAAAAAATTAGTTTTGGGAATTTTAAGAATTACAGCATCTTTTATAGCAACAGCTGTACTTGGATAACATTCGTCTATAAACAACGGAGGTTCACCAAAACTCTCACCATCAGAAAAAATACCCTGCACAAATTCTTTACCATCATCATCAATATTGTACAATGATACTTTACCAGTAATTATTTGATAATAGTGTGTAGCCAGAGCATCTTCTCTAAATATAATTTCCTTTTTTGAAATTTGTTTTATTGAACCACCCCAAGTGATTAAAAGGTCTAAATCAATTTGCATAGACATTTTTATTTATGAGCAATAGTAACAATTAATTTCAAAAGCATCTTGTAAAACAAACAATTCATCAGAGGCAAAACTATATCCCTGCTTTTTTAATTTTTATGACTCAAAGCATAATTTTATAACCTAACTGAATATGTTACATAAAATGAGAGGAAAGTTAACAAAAGCAGAATTTTAAAAAGTCAAAGTGTGTGATGTTTTAACAATCGAAATAGGGTGCAATTTGTGCAACCATTTCGGGATATTTAATTTTATGGGCAGGTTTTGTTTGCAGTTTGGAATAACTCTCTTTTTTTTGCTATGCTTGTTTGCTTGCATGACTCTTTGCAAACGATGAAAGAGGCTTGCAATGTGCCAAATACTATAGCTGCATTGCAACAAAAAGTATAACCTTTAGTTTATTGCTTTCATTCATAACAGTTAATTAATTAGATTCTTTAAAATTTTCTAATTCTTTATTCACTTCTTCCAGTAACTGCTGTTCTGTTGGAAGGTATAATTTGTATTGACTGGCTATAATGTTTTTCGCATTTTCTGGCAATGTGAATTTTACTACAGCATCGTTTTTATCGGCACATAATAAAATGCCAATTGTTGAATTTTCGGTTGGTATTTTTTCTATTCTATCGTAATAGTTTACATACATCTGTAACTGCCCAATATCTTGATGTGTGAGCTTGGTAGTTTTAATTTCGATAATTACAAAACATTGCAGCAAACGATTATAAAAAACTAAGTCCACAAAAAATTCATCGCCCTCGATATGTATTCTTTTTTGGCGTGCCACGAATGAAAAGCCATTGCCTATTTCTAATAGAAAATCTTGAAGGTGTGTGATAATGGCTTGCTCTAAATCTTTTTCGTAGTAGGATGCCTCTCGTTTTAAACCCATAAACTCTAAATACATAGGGTCTTTGATTATCTCTTTAGCATCGGAAGGTAGTTTCTCATTTTTTGCCACTGCTAAAACACTTTCTTTATCGTTGCTCAATAAAAGCCTTTCGTAGAGGCTACTATTAATTTGGCGTTCTAATTGTCGAGATGTCCAATTGTTTTTTACTGCTTCGGCTATGTAAAATTCTCTTTTATCTTGATTATCAAGGCGTATAAGTGTTTTGTATTGTGTCCAACTCAATTGCGAACGCAGTGCGTTCGCAATTGGAAATGTGCGATAAAACTGGCGAAATAGTTCTATTTGGCGTTTGGAATAACCACTACCAAATTCTGGTTCTAATTGTTGAGCAATATATTTAGTTAGGTATTCACCATATTCGGCTCTATCTTTTCCCTGTTGTTCTTCATCAAAAATGCGTTTGCCAATATTCCAATACATCAAAGTTCTTTCTGTATCAACCGCCCTAATTGCCTTGTCTTGTGCAGTGGCAATTATTGCTTTTATATCAGGTATTATTGAATGATTTATGAGCATTGATTACAGTATAAAATTGGTTGCTAAAATAGTTGGTGAATTTACAGAAAAAGCAATTGGGTGTAAAATAATAAATTTATATATAGGGTAAGCAGGGTAAGCAAATTTTGAAAGAAAGATATTTTGTTTTAGCGTGAAAATAAAAAACGGTTTTAAGTGGCTGTTTGGGTGCAAAAAACACTTGCTGTTTTACCGATTTGCTTTGATTTAGTGGATAGTTACCTGAAAGTTTTGAAAGTGAAAAAACACAAAATGTTTGTTGTGCTTTTTGCTTACCCTGCTTACCCTACTAAACCAATGCAAATTAGTGATGTGTTTTAAGGATTAGCTTTTAAAAAGGCAAGTCGATTTGTTCGGCTGTTAATGGTGGTGGTGTTTCATCATTATCTTTCATTGATTGCTTGTTTTTTTGTTCCACTTCATCCCAAGAGTTTTCTTTAACAGCATAAACAAATATTCCACTCTTTTTTAAACGTAGGAAGTTGTGTTTTTTTAATGCTTTACCCAATTTGTTTATTGTGCCATCGGTTAAAGTTATTTTGGCTTTTTCTGCCAGTTTTGAAGCTATTTGAGAAGCGTTTAGATATGCGTTAGCATTATCTTTTTCGCAAGGCTCAAACCAAGTTAATAACAACTCTTCTTCTGGGCTACGAAGCTGGTATTGTTCGTTATTTTCTGTGATAGATTTGATTTCTTCCTGGTCGAACCAATAACGAAATCCATCATTGAATAAATGCAATGCTTGTGCATAGACAAGGTTAATATCAACATCGTGCTGGTACTTAATTTCTTCTACTTCAAAACATAAAAATCTTCTACTGCCTGTGCTATCATTTAAAAACTGTGCAGTGTTTACACTGCCTGCAAAACTTGCCCTGCGTGGCATAGTTTCGTTGTTGTGACCATAAGCTTTACGCATACGGATTTGCGTTTTGGTAATAATTTCTTTTAGGCTGCCAATCTCGCTACGGTTAAGGTTTTCGAGTTCATCCAAGTTGATTAACATACACTCTGCCAACTGTACTAGAGTGTCTTTATTGTTGGGGTTGATAGTGCCACTAAACAAGTATTCTTTTAACTGCTTTGGTACAAGCCTTTCTACCCAAGTTGTTTTGCCTAAACCCTGTTTGCCACTGAATACAATTACTGTGTGGTTGATTACTTTATCATTGAGAACACAGCCCACCATTGCTACTAACCACTTCTTAAAACATTGTTGCCAAAGGTCTTGTTTTGTAGTTGTAATGGTGTTGGCTAATTGTGTGATGTAATCGGTTTTCAAATCATATTCTGGCAATGTTTCAAAGTAATCTTCAAAGGGATTGTACAACTGGCAAAAGTCAGAATACAAAAGGCTTCGCAGGGATGAAAGGTTTGTTTTTATTCTTGCTTTTAAACATTCTCTAAGCATCGAGTTTTCAATAAAATCATTCATCACATTCCACTTCTTTTTACCGAAGTATTGAAACTCAAGTTTGCCTGAAACAATGTTGTGGCGAAAGATGTATTTGTTGGATAAAAATTTTTCTAATCTATCAATGATAGTGGGTTTTGGCTTGTCTTCGTCGGCCTCACCTAAATCCTCTCCAAAAGAGAGGACTTCTGAACCCTCTGTGATTTCACCTTTTGCATTGATGGCAATATTGCTTTTCTCATTCTTTGAATTAGTATTGCTTTTGCCGTACTCACTTAAATTGCCGTAAGCACTGTTTACAGCTTGTGTAACTTCTTTTTCATCGAAATTGTAATCGGCTAAAATGTAGCCCAATGCAACTTGCAAAGGCACTGCTTTTCTGTTGAGGTTACAAGCCAATTGATGAACAAATGTGTTTCGGCTACCACTCACATATTGCACTTTTTTTTCAGTAAATTTGATGCAGTGTTGATACACTACTTCAAAATTCTGAATTATGAATTTAGAATTATGAATGTCATTTTGTTGTGCAACTTTTTTTTCTTCTTGTGTTAAATATGGCTGTATGTATTCAGTTAGATCTTCTTTAGAAACTACCTTAAATATTATTGCAGCTTCGTTCAAATACAATTCAGCATCGTAAGAATAAAAGCAAAGGCGTGTAATGTCCTTGCCTGATTTGTCTATTTGTAAATTCAAAAGTGTTTCATAATATGCTTGCACTTTTAAAAATGCTTCTTTATGCAAATCCTTATCTGAATTGACTTTCACCAAAATTTTTAAACCATTACCAGAGGGACTTATAAAACTTGCAAATGTGTATTCACATTGATTTGCTTTGATTGATGTTTGCTTTAATTGTTCTTGTGTGAGCTTATCTATATCCAATATTAAAACACCTGTGTAGTCTTTTATAAACTCTAATTTTCTACCACCAACAAAAGTTGCTGAAGGTGTGAAAGCTAATAATGATTTTTTACCTTTGTCGTAGGCATCTGTTTTGTTTTCGGCTAATGACTTACGCAAGTAAGTAATGCCGTTTTTGTACTTGCCATTTTTAATGTCGGCAAGTATAGAAGTGATGGGCTGTTGCTCCACCACTTCTATAAAGTTTTTGAAAATAGTAACGTACATTGTAAACTGATTTTGAATGATGAATGTTGAGGCCTCACCCCAACCCCTCTCCAAAAAGAGAGGGGCTTTAGGAAAAAAGTTATTAGTGTGTTCATTACTTTTTAGCAAAAGATTTGTTGTAGTGTGCTTGCAATAATTTTTCAACATCACTTAACTTGTAGTAAATTTTACTACCCACTTGGCTGAATGAAATTTTGCCTTCATCCCTCCAGGTTTGTGCTGTACGTTTAGAAATTTTCATTAGTTGTAGAAACTCTTGGTTGTCTAAAAAAGTTTCTTTCTTAGCATCTGCTTTGCTGTTTAGCTGTGCATTAATGTTTTCTAGTTTTGCCAATAACTCGCTGTATTGGTCTTTTGTTAAGATGACTGCTTCCATTTGAAATATATTTTTTGATTACGGAAGCAAAACACAGAAAAGTGGGAAAGTCCGATAGGTCTTTTTTGGTCTGATAAGACTAAAAAGTTTTAGAAGCCTTGCTGGTATTGCGTTGTAGTTTTTGATAAAAAACGTGTTATCGGACTACAGCTTAATTTTATCATCATTGTTTGGGTCTTTGTCAATACGATTTGGTGACAAATAAGTTTGTACAGTGGCTTTAGATAATGGTTCACCAAATTCATCTACGAAACTATCGCAAATAAACTCTGCAACTTCTTTGATATTGTAGTGCAGATAAGGCTTGCCATTAGTGCCTTTCTTATTCATCATTTGTTTAAAAGCATTGACCAAAATATTGGTGGCACCATTGATGCGTAGTTTGATTTTTGGTTGTAGAGATGGGTTGTTTTGCTGTGCCAATTCTTTCTGCTCCTTTTCCAGTTCCATTTTTAGTTTGCGAATGGACTGTATTTTATTGAGCAGTTTACAACATTGCTCATCGTAGGGCTGTAGTTTGGTATTGGTTGAAATAATATCGGCTTGCTGGTATTCAAAAATTTCTTCGTTCAAATACAAGACTTTGGCATTGTAATCTTCTGTTGTATCAATATAATTTTTCACTTCGTGAAATGAAAAATGTCTTTCCTCTGATGTAGCATTGATAAGCCTTGCAGGTGTTTTAGGCTTTGCTTCTTTGATGCTCGAAGATTGCAATAACAAACGATGTTTTTCTATTAATGTGTAGAGCTTTACCAGCCTTGTTTTATCTCTTTCAGAGTCAAATAAGTGAACATTAAGTGTAAGCAGTTTTTCAAACTTATTAAGCCATCTATCGGGTTGTTTTACCAATGTAATTTGGTATTGAATAAACGCATCGAGCTTTGAGTGTGGTAGTTGAAATACTTTATTAATGATGGTTTGGCAATAAGTAGTTAGGTTTATTTCAGCATCTATACAAATATCAAATTCAGGTTTTACAGCTTGTGCCATAGGCACTGCCGTAAGCTCTGGAAACGGGGCTGTTTCTTTTATTTGATACTTGACTGACATTTATTACAACTTGTTTTTGCATTGATGTAGTCCTTTGAGAATTTTTATGTTACTAATTGGTTGTGTGCCTGTACTTGCTTGCAAGTACCACTCACTAAAAAATTGATTATTATTTCACAACAATTCTCAAACTCCTTTCTGCTAAATTAATTAGTTTTTAATTTCCAAAAGACTAAAAAAGTTTTCCACTAAAATGTATGATTCTAAAAATCAATTCATTGTAAGGTTTTACGAGTTTTCCACAATAAAAAAAGCACCCTTTTGAGTGCTTTAAAACTGCTTTTAATTTACAAAAGCTTCCACAGCTTTGTCTAATTCTTCACTGATAATTTTTGCATAAATTTGAGTGGTGCTAATGTCTGTGTGGTCAAGTAATTTGCTAACGTGTTCTATTCTCATTCCATTATTTAAAGCATTTGTAGCGAAAGTGTGCCTTGACAAGTGAAAAGATAAGTTGAACTGTAAACCCATTTTTTTGCCATAGCTTCTTAAATAGAATGTAGAATTTTGATTGGCTTTGCTAATAACATTGAATTGATACTCTTCTGTTTTCTTCTCAAAATCTTTATCATCAATAATAGGGAACACAAAATCATCTGGGCTGGCATTTGGCTTTATGTATTGATCTAAAATATTCAAAGCTGTTGCACCAATTTTAAACTGGTGTACTCTATTGGTTTTGCGAATGAGTTTTTTAATTCTGTGTTCATCTTTATTGAAGTGTTTTACCTGCAAGGTTATCACATCACTAAACCTTAAACCACCTGCATAAATTGAGAAAATAAACATATCCCTATACACTTTGCCCTTGCTGCTTTCATTGATTTCTAAGTTGCTTAATTGCTCAACTTGCTCTTTATTCAAAAACAATCTTTTGCCCTTGTCTTTCTTGATTTTTACTTTACTGAAAGGATATAAGGTTTCGGGAATTACATCTTCTCTTTGAGCATCTTTGAAGATAATAGAAAGTATTTTGAGTGAGTAGTGTTGTGTGGTTGCACCATTCTTTGAAACATTGCCCATATAAGCCACATAATCATTTAGCGTGGTAACTGTAATATCATCAAAATAAACATCCTTGCTGCCCAGGAATGTTTCAAACTTTTTTACATAATTGAAGTAGCTATCATAGGTACGATATGAAACATTGCCTTTTGTTTTTTCAATTCTTGCATAAGCATATTCAAAGAAGTTTGGTATTTCTTTTCCTTTGATGGCATCTTTTAATTTTTTGATAGAAACCGATTTTCTTTTGCGTTCAAGGTCTGCTACTTGCCCTTCTGCATCTGCTAACTTTTGCATTAAAGCTGCATTCATTCTGGCACTATTGGGATGGTTCTTTTTTACTCTTTGCTTTTCATCATCCCATTCGTTTTGCTTGAGCTTTACGCCAGCTGTGATAAATTTTGTTTTTCTGTCTTTAATAACCCTGATGTATAAAGGGCTGTGACCTGTTGCATCTTCTTGGTGTGTACGAAGTACCAATTTAACTGAAGCCATAAAAGTTTTTTTTAATTGTTGTTGTACTATATTTACAAAGTGGTGCAAACCGATGAAAGTATTGTAAAAACTGCTATTTCAAAGGGGTGCAACTTGATACAAAGGTACAACAATTGGTACAACAAATGTGTGTTTTGGTTACTTTTATTTGCTTTGATTTATCCACATAAAAAATTAAAAGTCAATATTAATAGGCATTACAGAGCATTTGGAAACGTTGGATAAAATATAATAGA
>CAZTOP010000080.1:0-9618 GCA_964615145.1 uncultured Chitinophagaceae bacterium | reverse complement strand
TGTTTACAGACAGTGAATACATAGTGGCACAGGCACTGGAAATAAAGAAGGAATTAAAGATGAGTGAAGTGCAGCAATTGCTTGATTCATCTAATGTGTATCCGGTTATTAAAAAACTGATTGATAAAAAAGTTTGTTATGTGTGGGAGGAATTGAGGGATAAGTTTAAAGTAAAAACCGAAACCTATATTCTGTTAAACCCCATATATAACAATGACGATGCTTTGAGTGATTTGCTCAATAATTTTGGCAAAGCACCCAAACAAATGGAGCTGCTACTCTCCTATTTACATATAATAAAAACTGAGGGAGAAGTTGTTCAATCTGCCTTACTAAAAAAATCAAATGCAACAGCAGCACAGCTTAAAGCACTAATAGATAAAAGCATTTTATTGGCAGAGAAAAGAACAACAGACAGAATTAAAGCCTTACCAAAAGAAGTTTCCCTAGACTTTGAATTATCTGCTGCACAACAAACTGCATTATCACAAGTTAAAACTGCATTGGCAGAAAAGAATACTTGTTTACTGCATGGTGTAACAGCCAGTGGCAAAACACAGTTATACATTAAACTGATTGAAGAGCAATTGCAGCAAGGCAATCAGGTATTGTATCTCTTGCCCGAGATTGCTTTAACAGCACAAATCATTCGCAGGTTACAAAAACATTTTGGTGGCAATATTGCTATTTATCATTCCAAGTTTAATCCTAATGAAAGAGTTGAAATATGGAATAAAGTAAAAACTGGTGATATCAAAATTGTGCTGGGTGCAAGAAGTGCTATTTTTTTACCATTCAATAATTTGCAGTTAGTAATTATTGATGAAGAGCACGACCCAAGCTATAAACAACAAGACCCTGCACCACGCTACAATTCAAGAGATGCAGCTATTTACTATGCATCCTTATTTAATGCAAAAGTATTATTGGGCAGTGCTACCCCAAGCATTGAAACCTATTTTAACTGCACGCAAAACAAATATGCTTTAGTAAATCTTGATGAAAGATTTGGCAATGTTGCTTTGCCTATCATTGAATTAGTTGATCTTAAAAAAATCGTTACCAAGGAGAAAGGAAAGATTCCATTATCTCCTCAATTAGTTGATGCTTTACAACAAACAATCGACCAAAAAAAACAAGCCATCCTGTTTCAAAATCGAAGAGGCTATTCGCCTTATATACTTTGCAAAACCTGTGGCTGGATTCCTCAATGCAATCATTGCGATGTAACACTCACTTTTCATAAAGCAAAAAACAAATTAAGTTGTCACTACTGTGGCAGCAGTTATCCGGTTATTCAAACCTGTGCCGCCTGCGGCTCTCACGACTTTGTGTTTAAGAACTTTGGTACAGAAAAGTTAGAAGAATTAGTTGCAGAAGCTTTGCCCAATGCACGTATTGCAAGAATGGACTGGGATACAGTGAAAGGAAAAAACGATCACGACACATTAATTAAACTGTTTGAACAACATCGTTTGGATATTTTGGTAGGAACACAAATGGTAGTGAAGGGACTTGATTTTGAGAATGTAAATCTGGTGGGAATTGTTGATGCTGATGGTATTTTAAACTTCACTGATTTCAGAGTGAATGAAAGAGCTTTTCAACTAATGGAACAAGTAAGTGGCAGGGCAGGAAGAAAAGATGGTGCTGGTAAAGTGCTGATTCAGGTGAGCAACATGCATCATCCTGTATTGCAGTTTGTGAAAGCACATAACTATGTTCAATTGTTTAATTACGAGCTTGAAAGTCGCAAAGCCTATCACTATCCACCCTTTTATAGAATCATTAATTTAACCTTTAAACATAAAGAGAAACATATTGCTGAAGAAGCTGCCAATATTATGATTAAAGGCTTGCAAACTTCTTTTAAAGATTGTATTAATGGACCAGCACAACCACCTGTTGACAGGGTTAGGAATCAATACCTGTGGGAAGTACAACTAAAGCTTCCTAAAAATGCTACGCTAATTGATAACTGCAAAATGCAGATCAAACAGCAGTCTGTTATTATACACAATCATCCAAGTTATAAAAGTGTAAGCATTGTTGCAGATGTTGATCCTATTTAGTTGGCAATTAACTTGCTCAATCCATTTTAAGAAAAATACAACGGCTCCAAAAGAATATTAATATTTTGTTTAATTATAATTTAATACCATCTTATTTTTTTGACCTATAAATTGCGACTCCCTAAACAAAAATATGAATCAGATTATCGCGAACTGGATGTTTGTAATTGGCTACAGTAGTATTGCTACTGCATTCGTTTTAAAATTTATTTTATGGATAAGATTACGCTCTAAAAAAAGAATTGGTTTTTTAATGAGCTTTGTTGCATTCTTTAGTAAGATGGACATTCACGATGCAGAAACAGAACAGTCGAAAACTTTTCTTAATTGGAGTAATGTTTTAAACATTGTATTTTGGGTTGGAGCTGTATTTTTAATGATTGGGTTTGTGATGGATCCTATAGCATTAGATACACCCATAGAGCCTACAAGACCAGTAAGGAGATAATCATCAATTAATGTATTAATTTTTTACAAAAGTTAATACCTTAATATTTCCGCCAACATAATTACAAACCCAAGCTTCAATCACACGCTCATCTTCATACAAATCAATACCCACAGGTTTTCCAGGGCAATTTATTGAATACAAAGGAATAAATGAATTATTAGAAATTTTTAATACATCAATTGTATTAGAATTATAACAAGTAACAAAAAGAAATTTTTTATTTTTACTTAGAACAATGCTTCTAGGACTATGATGTGTCACACTTGTATATAAAGTCAAGCCCGATATTTCGTCAATACAAGCCACTTGATTTAAACTGTTAAAAGAAACATACATTCTGTTATTATCGCCCAAAACAATATGCCTTGGATTGCTTGCAACTCTGATATATCTCTCTAAAGTCCATGTTTTATTATCTATTACCGCTATACTATTGCTTCCCATAATAGCAACATAAGATTTACCGAGTTTATCATTAACACATATTCCTCTTGGAATAGCTTCTACTTTGATATTTTTTAAAAAACTAGCACAAGGAAAATTGGGGTTAGCAACATTTAAAATACTAATAGTTTTACTATGCCAATTGCTTACTAATAAATATTGATTATTGACAATTGCAATCACTTTTGGTGTCAATCCTGTTTTAATAAGTGGAGCCTCAATTTTATAACTACTTCCATCAATATTAGTAATAGTTATGGGTTTAATTAATGCCGTATCCCAATTTTTTGGGCAATGAAAATCTTCATCAATTTTAATTGGAACAATTCCTTCAGCATTGTGTAAAGAAACCCATAGTATTTTATCGTTATTACTAAAACAAGCTTCAACAGGTTTTTCTTGCCAGGAAGGAATTGGTAGTTTGGATTCATAGTCCCACCCAATTCCTTTGTGTGGTTTAAATTTGAATTGTCTTAAGCGTTTTTTTTGTTCTCGACTAAATTCATACACACTTAAACCTTCGAGATTCATTGCATACAATTTAGTGCCTGACGCATTAAAAAGCACAGACTTTGTACCCCCTGAAGACTGCAATATTTCCTCTTTTACTAAAGTTATATTATCATAGAACTTACTATTTACGGTATATAGAGAGTTTGATGTTTTAGATATGGTGATATCAAAAAAACTAAGCCTAACGGTAGCAAATAACAATAGTAAACTGTAAAAACGCATATTTTAAATAATTTCAAATATCAAACACAATAAGAACATTAATAAAAATATTTATCACCATAATATTTAATAAAACCAAGATTAACTTTATTATTTTTTCACTTCTTTTCTTCCTTAATAGATATTTTTGTTTCGCATATTCACTTTCTTTGCTGAACATACTTTTTAAATTTTTAAAGTTAAAACTAACGAAATGTCAACAGTTCCAAACTCACAACAATTTGCAATAGGCATTGATATAGGAGGCACTAATAGTGTATTTGGTTTGGTAGATCATCGTGGAGATATTCAATACAGAGGTGCCATTTCTACAAAAAAGCATACACTTGTAGAAGATTACATTAGTGAACTTTATAATGCAATCCTTCCTGCTATTGAGCAGGTTGGTGGCATTGAATATATAAGAGGAATTGGAATTGGTGCACCCAATGGTAATTATTATAGTGGTACAATTGAATATGCTCCAAATCTTAATTGGAAAGGCGTTATCCCATTTGTGGAACTAATTACAAAAAAATTCGAACTACCATCTGCTCTAACTAATGATGCAAATGCAGCGGCTGTTGGTGAAATGATGTACGGTGCAGCAAAAGGAATGAAAGATTTTATAATGATTACACTTGGCACTGGAGTTGGCAGTGGTATTGTTGCCAATGGAAATTTAATTTTAGGTCACGATGGTTTTGCTGGTGAATTAGGACATACTATTATTTTACCTAATGGACGACAACATTGGGGCACCAATTCCAAAGGAAGTTTAGAAGCATATTGTAGTGCAACTGGTGTAAAAGTAACTGCTCTGGAATTGTTGGAAAGTAATAAACAAGATTCTTTAATGCGTAACTATGCTAAAGAAGAAATTGATAGTAGAATTGTTTATGATTGTGCCATTCAAGGTGATGCTTTAGCAAATCAAGTGTATGAATTTACTGGAGAAATTCTTGGAAAGGCTCTTGCGAATTTTATTATGTTTTCATCCCCCGAGGCAATCATTCTATTTGGAGGATTGTGCAAAGCTGGTGATTTACTGATAAAGCCTACAAAAATAAATATGGAAGCTAATTTACTACCCATTTTCCAAAATAAAGTAAAATTAATTTTTAGCGAACTAAAAGAAGCCGATGCTGCTATTTTAGGTGCAAGTGCTTTGGTTTGGGAAATAAAATCGTAAGTATATTATAAAATTATTCTATCAAATTCAAACCCTTTTTCTGCAAAATTTTTGAGCACTTTTGGCAAAGCAAATACTAACCTTTCCCAAGCTTTTTGGCTGTCATGAAACACAATAATACTGCCTGATTTTGCTTGCAAAATAACATTATCAGCACAATTTTCCTTTGACAGTTTTATATCAAAATCCCCACTTAATACATCCCACATAACTATTTTATAACCCATTTTCTGCAAAACTTTTGCCTGAAAGCCAGTTATTTTTCCATAAGGTGGTCTGTATAAATTGCTGTCAATTGTTTTATTTGCCTTATTGATATCAGCTAAATAATCTTCGTCTTTTGATTTCCACCCATTCAAATGGTTTTGTGTATGATTGCCTACAGAATGTCCCTCATCAATAATTCTTTGGTAAATATCTCTGTATAATTCCACATTTTTTCCAATACAAAAAAAAGTAGCTTTTGCATTATATTCTTTTAAAACATCTAATACAAATGGGGTTGCTATGGGGTGTGGTCCATCATCAAAACTTAAATAAATTTTGCTTTCCCCATTAAACATATCCCAAAAATAATTTGGAAATATTTTTTTTAATACCCAAGGTGTTTTTACTAAATACATACATCAAAGTTAAAGAGTATTGTACAAATCAAATTTTGACTTTAGAGAAAGTAGGGACTATTGTAAAACTTAATATTCATCCAATTCTACAAACAAATAGCATTTATATTTGCCACAATTAAATTATTAATTATGACATCTTTTTCCTCGCACAACTTCGTTAATCAAAAAGCATTAGTACGTGTTGATTTTAATGTGCCATTAGATAAGCAAACCTTTGCAATTACAGATGATACAAGAATGACAGCTGCCATACCAACCATTGAAAAAATTCTAAATGATGGCGGTAGTGTTATTTTGATGAGTCACTTGGGAAGACCTAAAGATGGACCAGAAAATAAATATTCATTAAGACACATTTTAAATCATTTAATAAAACTTTTAAATGGTGCAACTGTAAAATTTGCAGAAGATTGCATAGGTGAAGAAGCCACCCAAAAAGCTGCTCATTTACAATCAGGCGAGGTTTTATTATTAGAAAATTTAAGATTTCATAAAGAGGAAGAAAAAGGAGATGTTGAATTTGCAAAAAAATTAGCTGCTCTAGGCGATGTTTGGGTAAATGATGCTTTTGGAACTGCACACAGAGCACACGCTTCTACAGCTGTTATTGCACAATTTTTTGCACCTGAAAATAGATTTTTTGGATTGTTAATGGACGCTGAAGTTGCAGCTGCAGAAAAAGTAATGCATAAAGCAGACAAACCCTTTACAGCAATCATTGGTGGTGCAAAAGTTTCAGATAAAATTTTGATTATTGAAAATCTTTTAGAAAGGGCTACAGATATTATTATTGGTGGTGGAATGGCATATACTTTTATGAAGGCTCAAGGGGGTAATATTGGCAAAAGTTTATGCGAAGATGATAGATTAGAAATGGCATTGGATGTGTTAAAAAAAGCCGGAGAAAAAAATGTAAACATTCATTTACCCAGCGACTCTGTTATAGCTGATAACTTTAGCAATGATGCAAATACATCAACAGCTCCATCAAACAATATTCCTAATGGCTGGATGGGATTAGATATTGGTGCTATGGCTTGTGACCAGTTTACCAACGTACTACTAAGAAGTAAAACTATACTATGGAATGGTCCTATGGGAGTATTTGAAATGAATAATTTTCAACATGGTACAAAGTCAATTGCTACAGCAGTTGCTGCGGCTACAGAAAAAGGTGCTTATAGTTTAGTAGGTGGAGGAGATAGTGTGGCTGCTGTAAATCAATTTGGATATAATAATAAAGTAAGTTATGTAAGTACTGGTGGCGGTGCTTTACTTGAATATTTTGAAGGTAAAGAATTACCAGGAATAGCTGCAGTAAAATAATTTTAGTACACCAAATATAAATCCCAATAAGTTTTCTGCTTATTGGGATTTTTTGTTTTGATGCTCTGCAAAACTGCTCAATTGATTTTCGTAAATCAACCCGCGTTTCTCAGCAAAATAATCGGCTCCTAACATTAACAAGGATTGAACTGTTAAAAAAATTCCTATGCCATAATAAAAAGCATTGCCATCCCAAGAGTTTTGATATATTAAATTTGATTTATACTTTATTGTAACAATCACTCCCAAAAAAGCTAGAATGATTTCTATCCATCTATAAGTAACAAAATTTCTATTAACAACTTTCATCCTTGGTAGTTCCTCTTTTTGCAACTTTTCAGGGTTCATATCTAAAGCATAAACCATATTTACTCTGTCTGTATCACTTCTTTTATAAACAGTGAATCCAACAACAAACTGTAATATTCCTATAATAAGCAAAGGCAGTGCAGCCCCCCTCCAAAAATTATTTTTGAAGAATCCTATCAAAATAACACTTAGTAGTATTGAAGTAGTTCCAATGATCAAAAAAAGCAAACTTTCTTGCTTTTCAGCAATAAAATATTTTTCAATATCAAATTTTGTTAGCATCATACTTAAGATTACAGCAAATTAATAGTTTATTGGGGATGAAATTACCAATAAACTGTTAAATGATTTGTAAAAATGCATATTCCATTTTTCAAATGTTAATTTCGTGTCCAAAGTTTATACTATGACAAAAAAAATATTAAAAATTACTAGCATTTCATTACTCGTACTAATTGGCTTAGCTATAGCAACTCCATATTTATTTAAGGGAAAAATTGTTTCTCTCATTAAAGAAAAAATCAATCAGAATATAAATGCAAAAGTAGAATTTACCGATGTTGACATTTCTGTTTTTCGTCATTTTCCTAAGTTGGCTGTTGGTATTAATAACCTTTCAGTTGTTGGTGTTAATGATTTTGCAAATGATAGTTTATTAACTGCAAAACAGCTTGATGTATCAATGAATTTGTGGAGTGCAATTACAGGTAAAGAAATTAATATTTATGGTATAGATATAGACCAAGCCAATATTAACACCATTCTAAATAAACAAGGAAAAGCTAATTGGGATATTGCAAAACCAGATTCATCAGGATCTTCAGCTACTGAAGAAAAGAAAGCAATGAGCCTAAAATTGAACCATTATAGCCTTCATAATAGTAGTGTAAAATATAGTGATTATGCTGGCAATATGTTTTTAGATATTTCTAATATTGAACACAGTGGCAGTGGCGATTTTACTGCTGATATTTTTACATTAGTTACTAAAACAAACATTGAAAAATTAAGTTATTCAATGGGTGGTGTAAAATACATTAGCGATGCCAAAACAAATGCTGACATTGACTTACAGGTTGATGCTAAAGCAATGAAGTTTACTTTTAATACAGATAAAATTTCTTTGAACGATTTAAAACTTGCCACCAATGGTTTCTTTCAATTAGTAAATGATAGCACTTATGGAATGGATATTAACTTTAAAGCTCCATCAACCGATTTTAAAAATCTTTTATCACTCATTCCAACTATTTACGAGAATAATTTCAAAAGCATAAAAACTAGTGGACAAGCTATTTTCAATGGTTTTGTAAAAGGTAATTATAGTCCTAAACAAATGCCAGCTTATCAAGTAAATCTTCAGGTTGATAATGGATTTTTTCAATATCCAGATTTGCCAGCTCCTGTTAAAGACATTAATGTAACAATGAAAATTGATAATCCTGATGGGGTTACAGACCACACAGTGATTGATATTTCAAAAGCTCATATTAGTTTAGTTGGCGAGCCATTTGATTTTAAATTATTAGTAAAAAATCCTATCAGCGATTTATATGTTGATGCAGTTGCTAAAGGAAAATTAGATTTAAGCAAGATTACACAGTTTGTCAAAGTGCCTTCTATTACTAAGTTACAAGGTTTATTAAATGCCGATGTAGCTATTAATGGCACTGCCAATGCAATGCAAAAACAACAACTTGATAAATTCAATGCAAAAGGAACCATTGACCTAACTAACTTTTTATATGCTTCTACCGATTATCCAAATGGTGTGGGTTTAAGTAATGTAAATATGACTTTTAACCCTAAAAATGTTACTCTAAATAATCTTGCTGGTAAGTTTATGCAAACCAATCTTTCTGCCAATGGTTATATCAACAACATATTATCTTATATGTTCAAAGGAGAACCATTAGAAGGTGTAATGAATGTAAAAGCTGATAACCTTGATTTGAATGCATTAATGGGTATTTCAACAGACACCACTAAAAAAGGTACAGAAGAAAGCAAACCCTTTATTGTTCCAAGAAATTTGAATTTAACAATGAATGCGGCTGTAGATAATTTACATTACGATAAACTAGATATGTCGGCACTTACAGGTAGTTTGCTTATAGCCGATGAAACTGTAAAATTAAATAATGTAAAAGCCAAAGCATTAAATGGCGACCTTGCAATGACTGGTTATTATTCTACAAAACTTGACACTAAAAAACCTGATATTGCTTTTACTTACAATGTAAATAATGTTGATATTCAAAAAACATTTTATGCGTTTAATACCTTGCAAAAGCTAATGCCTATTGGACAATTCCTAGCAGGTAAACTTACCTCTCAACTTTCAGTTACAGGTAAACTTGGAGATAATATGATGCCCGATTTAAACAGCCTTACAGGTAATGGAAATTTTTTAATGATTGAAGGATTATTAAGCAAGTTTGAACCATTAAACAAAATAGCTCAAACCCTTAGTGTGCAACAATT
>CAZTOP010000079.1:0-9829 GCA_964615145.1 uncultured Chitinophagaceae bacterium | reverse complement strand
TCTACTAACACTTCTGGTTGTGGCACATATATAGCCACATTCATTGTGTTATTATTTTCATTTAACTCATCAACAGCATTGCCACCATCAGCTTTTAATATCAAGTAATGATAACCTTGCGACCAAGTATTTCTTGTGTAATTTAAATCAACTCTTGTATCAGTACATTTTCCTGTACTAATTGCATTTGTACTAATAGAATCAAGCAATACAATACTTGCACTATCGTAATTTGAATTTGCTTCATACACATACAACTTACTTGCCCCAGCATTAAAACAAGTTCCATTACCAACTTTAACAGTGAATGATTTTATCGCTGTTTGTTCAAAGGCACTTAAACTTAAATCTGATTTTGCTGAATCAATATAAATAGTTGTGGTTGATGAATCTTTAATGATGCCACTGTTTGTAACTACCACAACACTTATTCCATTTGTAGTATCAATAGTAATAGTTTGATAACTGTACTTATGATGACCTACATATTTTATGATGTGATTACCTACACCTAAGTTTAGATTAGATGAATATGAAACTGTTTGTCCTGCTGAGATTGAGTCTCTTGTATAAGTATATCTTAAAGTATCATCTGCATAAACCCATATTGTATCTTTTGTATACTTGTATGTGTTATTATTTTTAAAATTATAAGTATGTACAAAAGGTGTATTTGCAATTACACAACAAGGCAGCGAATTTGCATAACCACTATAGCTTGGCGTATAATCAGGATTGTAGTAACTACCACAACTTACACCACAAGCAATTGAATATGTTTTGATGCCTGAGTTACCAGTTAATGTATAGTCGGTAATTTCAACTTCATAATTTCCATTACCACAACTATGTGGAATATAAACTTGATAAAATCCTTCTGTTGTTGTATAGGTTGAACCAATAATATTTCCATTTTCTTTAACCACAACATAAGCACCTAAAACTGGTGGTGTGCCTTGTAAATTTAAACCTGTGTAATAAGCGTTACCACTTACTACCATTGCATCTGGGCAATGTTGTTCTCTGGCAGTTGCATTAACAATTATAGCACCTGGCACTGTAAAATTACCAACAATAATAGGGCGACTTGCATAGTTATTTAACACTAAAGTTTCACCTAATGCTCCAGCACTATCAACCCAAACTTTTATTGGATAAAAACCATCTAAGTTGTAAGTAAAATTCATACTTATAGTTTGTGTGCTATTAGCTGCAATAAATGGAATTATTGTTTCATTGTAATAAACACTATCCGTATAAAATCTAACATTTACATTGCTTGCACTGTATGGTGTATTGTTATGTACAGTAGCAAATACAGTAAACGTTTGTCCAACAGCAGGATGGGCAACACTGAATGAAATATCATTTGCATAAATGCTTAAATCAAGTGTTTGATCTGTAACAATTGGCCCACTAATTCTATTTGTATTAACTGTAACTGCTGGATTTCCCAAGCTATCATTTGCAAAGAATTGGTATGAATAAGTATTGCCAACTGCAAGGTTTGCAGCAAATGTATATTCTTCACCACTTGTCCAGTTTGTAGTTGTATTAATTTGGTTCATTGAGAATATTCCTTCATCAACATCAATGAAATCGCCATCTCCATTTATATCAATTCCAACTTTTGGATAACTAGCCTGAGGTGCAGTATTTGTGATGCTTTTATACACAATATTGTATGTGTAAAGTCCTGCTAAACCCACACTTGGATTAACACCTTTTGTTCCATTATATGGTGAAGATGTTACAAAGTGTAATGTTGGTGGCGTGTTGTTTATATAACCATTTCCATCTACAGTTGCAGTTGTATTTGCTAATCCATTTGTTGAAGAGTTGATTGTAATAGTAGCATTATTTGTTGCAATTGCTGTAGGTTTATATTTTACAGTTATGCTTGCACTGCTGCCAACAGCAATAGTGTTATTGCTTGTAACGCCTTTAAACACTGCATTTGAAGAAGCAATACTCGAAACATTAACAGGAATATTACCAGTATTGATAAGTGTAAATGTTTGTGTAGCACTATCTCCAATGCCAACATTTCCAAAGCTTCTGTTTGTTGGTGTAATTACCCAACTTGGTGCTGGTGCTACGCCCCTTCCTTGCAAGCTAACAACTAAATTTCCAATTGAAGTAGAAATAGTCAAATTACCTACATAAAACAATGAAGATATTGGATTAAAAGAAACGGGGATTGTTGTGCTTTGATTTGGCTGCAATACTATACTTGAAAGTGTTGCCACATAAGGGCTTGAAGCACTTACACCATTAATACTTACAGCTAAAGTTCCATTATTTGTAACAGTAATATTTGTTGTTGCAGTGTAATTCACAACCACATTTCCAAAATTATAATTGTTGGTATTTACAGATAAAGAAGAGAAATTTACTGCAACACTTACTAAATCCTGAGCAGTACAACCATTTGCACCTGTACCTGTAACAATATAATTTGTGTTAGATGTTGGTGCGACAGTAATTGTAGCTGTTGTATCAGCAACATTGCCTGTATTCCAAATATAGCTTGCAGCACCAGTTGCAGTTAATGTTGTACTACTACCTAATAAAATAGTTTGGTTAGCACCAGCATCAACATTTGGTAAAGGCTTGGTAGTAATTGTTATTTGAGCAGTTGCAACGCATATTTGGTTACTTGTAACTGTATAGGTTATAGTATTTGCAGGACTTGCAGTTACACTTGCTCCACTTGTGCTACTTAATGCAGTTGATGGACTCCAAGAATAATTTCCACCACCACTTACTGTAAGTATTGTAGCATTGGTTGCACAGACAGGATTAACACTTGCTGTTACATTTATAGTTGGCTTAGCCTGAACAGTTATATTAATTGTTCTATATACACTATCACAACCTTGATAGCTTTGCAATGTATCGTGCAACACAGCTGATGATGTATATTTGGTTGCATTGAAAAAAGCACTATCACAACCAGCAATATTTATTGTTTGAGTAACAGGATTTACAATGTTTACATTAATATTAACTACATTAATAATACTATCACACCCATAAATATTTCTTACTGTATCTCTCAGTGTTGCTGAGTTTAAGTAACTGCTGCTACCATAAACAACATTGTTACAACCATTGATATTAGTGGTATTGGTTGTTATTGTTTGATGATGAATTGTAATATTAATTGTTCTATACACACTATCACAACCTTGATGGCTATGTAATGTGTCGTGTAATGTTGTACTATTTGTGTAATTGATTGCATTGTAACTATAGCTATTGCAACCACTATAATTGATAGTTTGACTTACAGGATTAACTGTAGTAACATTGATGGTTACAACATTGTAAATACTGTCGCAGCCTAAACTACTTTTGATGGTATCTCTTGCAATTGTTGAAGAGCTATAATCAACACCATTATAGTTTACATTGTTACAACCCTGCAAAGTATAGTTTAACGTTATAGGACGAATAACAGTTATAGTAACATTTTTATAAACACTATCACAACCACTAATGCTTTTTAATGTATCCTTAACTAAGGTTGAACTGTTATAGGTCACAGTTTTGTAAGTATAACTTCCACATCCAAATAATGATACATTTTGTGTAGTAGGATTGATGATTATGATTTGTGTATGAATATAAATACTATCACAACCGCTACCAGTTTTTAGTGTATCTTTAACAAGCTCATTTGAAGTATAAGTAACGCTATTAAAGACAGCATTTCCACAACCATAAACAGTATTGTTTTGAATAGTTGGTGTTATATTATAAACAGTAATAACTATTCTACGATAAATATTATCACAGCCAGCTACCGTTCTTACAGTATCTGTAAATGCAGTAGAATTTGCATAAGTAACACTGTTGTATAAAACACTATTGCAACCTGAAACTCTTACTGTATCATAGGTTACAGCATTTGTATAAACTGTGATACTTACATTTTTATAAATGCTATCACAACCTTGATAAGTTCTTACAGTATCAATAAAATTTGTGTTTGAGGCGTATGTATTACCATTATAAGTTGCAGTAAAGCAACCAAACACATTAATATTTTCTGTAGTAATGGTTGGATAAACTGTGACAATTTTATTACTACTAACAGTTGGCGTATTAACACAACTTGCATTGCTTGTAAGCAAACACCAAACACTATCACCATTTGCTAAAGCACTATTGCTATAAGCATTTGAGTTGCTACCTACATTATTCCCATTTAATTTCCATTGATATTTTGGGCTACTTCCTGCATCAGTAACTACAGTTGAAAAGCCTGCCACCGTTACATCACAAACGTTTGGTAATGTTTTTGCAACAGTTATAGTTGGAACAACAGCCACTGCACAATCGCTTAAAATGTATTCAGTATTTTGACCTGTAACTTCTAAGCTATTATTGCTATTGTTTAAGTTAGCATTACTATTTGTCCAAGTAGTTACACTATTATCATTGCGTTTAAATAAGCCCAACTCATTTGGTGCAATACCAGTAATAAATGGATTTGTTGTGTAGTAATAATTTGCAGTATAACTAGGACTAGCAATGTTTGCAGCAAATACACCAAAATACCTATCATTGTTTAATGCAATGCCACCCAAACCATTGTTGTTATTAGGTTTGCCATTTACTGCATAAACGTGCAATCCACCTTCAGATGTATAAGCACCAGAAGTAAAATTGATATGAATGCTATCTTGGTTATTAAAACTCAACAACTTATTTGGTAAGCCAGATGTTACGTAACTATAAACACTTGTATCGCCAATTGCTGCACCACTCAACACCTTGCTTGGATTATTCATTAAGCTTGCGTGATTTAAACTATCTGTTACATCATAAATACTGCTTGCATTAACTTCATCACAGTTTAAATAGCTCATTAAATTGCCTATCAAAGCATCTGTTAATTTTACTTTGCTACACATTCTTTCTCGAAGCTGTGTTTGTGTTAATGCAGTGTTCCATATTTTAACTTCATCTATATTACCAGCAAACAATGCACCACCACTTCTAGCACCAATAGTTACTGGGCTTGTGTTTGAACCAATATTTCCTGTGTAATTTGCTGTTGCAACCAAAGTTCCATTTTGATAAATCTTCATTTGAGAACCATTGTAAGTTGCAGCAATATGTGTCCATTTGTTCAATGAAATAGAACCTCCATTCAATGCTCTTTGTCCACCACCAACATAAAGCTCAAACTCAATAGTTCCATCATTTTTCAAGTCCAATTCATACGAACTTCCAGAATTATTTTTTGCTATAATGGTTGGAAATGTAGAGTTATAAGCTGTTGGATAAATCCAAGCTTCTAATGTTAATTGATTATTACAATTAAGGTTTTGATTGTGTGGAATAGAAGCATATTGATTGCTACCATTTAAGTTTAAAGCATAGCCACTGCCAGCTTTTTTAACTACGTGATAGAATGATATATTATTAGTTAAACTCCAGCTACCATTGGCATCCATCGCTCTCACAAATAAATTATGATTACCTTCTATCAATGTTGATGGTTTAGTAAAACTATAAGTTTGGTTATTGATGTTTAAAGCTTGTGTAACAGGTATTGAAGTTCCATTTCCAAAACCTGGGTCTGTATCTATAAAATATTCAACACGCGAAATGTTAGCTAATGTTGATGAACCTAGTTTAAAAAATGTAGCTCTATTAGTCAAACTCCAACCACCATTTTGGTCTTGGGTTCTAAAATTGAAAGCGTGAAAACCATTGCTAACACTGGTTAAATCAATACCAACTATACTATCCTGTAAATTAGTAGTTGCACCAAACGGAATAGCAATACCATTTCCAAAACCAGGATCTGTATCAAAAAAATATTCAGCTTTAACCAAATTTGGTATTGTTGTGTTGGCTCCTGTTTTAAAAATAGATTGTGCAGTAGTTAAACTCCAAGTACCATTAACATCTTGCGTTCTAATAAAAAAACTATGAAAACCAGACTGTACACTTGCTAAATCAATAGCAACAACAACATCTGCTATATTGTTTGAAGCACTAAGATTAATAGCTGTTGCGTTGCCAAAGCCAGGGTCTGCATCAAAAAAATATTCAGCTTTAACTATTTGGGCGTTTGATGATGAACCCAAACTTGCTCTAAAAATTTGTCTAGCATTTGTAATGCTCCATCTGCCACTATCATCTTTACTTCTAATAAAAAAAGTATGATAGCCATTGCTGATAGCTGATAAATCAACTGTATATAATTGGTCTGTAATATCTGCGTTTGCTGTAATTGGAATATTAATACCATTGCCAAAACCAGGGTCTGTATCAAAAAAGTATTCAACTTTTGAAATATTTGTTTGAGCAGTAATAGTATTAATACTTAGCAAATACAATAACACAAGTAGTGCAGCACTTCTTTTATATGTGTTATAAATTGTTTGCATTTTATTAAGTTTAGAATTTTAATTAAGAATTATGAATCAAGATTTATAAATGTTTATTACGAGTTATTAACTCATAATTCAACATTTATAATTCATAATTATTTAGTTATTGCTTCTTGTACTAAACTTAATATTCATTGTGTTTCCTGCAGGTGTGCTTGGTACTTCTAATTTATATATTGATGGAATAGGTGGTGTCACGGCAAGTTTAAAAGGTGTAGAGCCACCAAATGCACCACAGTCAACGCCTCCAGTGCCACCAGCAATAGCTGGGCTACCTGCTTTTAATACAAAACCATTGTCTAAATAACCAGCTTGGTAATCTACAAAAACTGTTGACATATCTACATTGTTTTGATTGCCATTACCTGTAGGCAATTGATAATTATTATAGAAAGTTCTATTCAAATTATTTCTTACCAAACAACTGTTGAATGATTCTTGCACCCCATAATTGAAAATGTTATTTTCTACTGTGCAGTTATAAAAATTGCCTCCTTGATTTTGATACCAATATGCGTGAATAACATTATTGCTGATAACACCATCACAATCTCCACCATTAACAACAGCATTACCAATGATGTTATTTGTTACAACAATATTGTTGCTGTTGTTAGAAAAATTAATGTTGTTGATAAAACAGTTTTTGATAATGATATTGTCTGAATTATTAATGTTAATATTTCCAGCATAGCCACAACAATTGTGTGCACCACCTCTGTAACTTGCTGCACAGCTTTGTATCAACAAATTGCCAACCCCATTATTGATATTAATATTATCGGAAAATTTAACCATAATTACACTGCCATTAGCACCAGTATTAGCAACATTTAAAGTTGTTACAAATCCAGAATTTGCCATTACCTGATAACCTGGATTTTGCGTAATAAAATCGCCAGAACTTACCACCACTAAACGTTTTGTCATAGTTAAATTACCATAGCTTGTACCACTTGGCTCAAGATGAATTGTATCACCAGCAGTTGCAGCATCGTGTGCTGCTTGTGCAGTTGTAAAATCAGCAGTTATGCCACTGTTATTATTAACTCTCCAAATTTTTGCGTTAGCTGTTAAAGCAATAAATAAAACAGCAAATAGAATGTTTAATTTTTTCATTGTATGTAGTTTTAGTATTTAATTATTTTAATATGCAAACAGAAGATAAATAGGCTATTGAAAAAATACCCTGTGTATGGTATTTTACTTTAGCTGAATATTTTTCTATGGTTTAATTTTATTTCTATAATATTGTTAATACAGTTTTTTACTTTGCTTTATGAGAAGATTAATAACCATTTTTAGTTTAGTTTTTTGTGCATTTGCATCAGCTCAAACGCAAGCTATTGATAGCTTAGAGAAGCTAACCACTATACAAAAAGACACTTTACTTGCATCCACATTTAATGAGCTTACTTGGCAATACAGAAGTGTTGATAGAGAAAAGGCAATTGAGTATGGGAAAAAGGCAATTGATTTAGCAACTAAACTTAATTATTCAAAATCTTTAGCACAAGCTTTTAATGATTTAGGTATTATTTTTTTTGATAAAGAAAATTATGACACAGCCATTAATTTGTATGAAAAAGCAATTGATATAAGAAAGAAATTGAATGATGATTTGGGCATTGCTAAGCTGCATAATAAAATTGGGATTGTGTATCAAAAGCAAGGTGTGTTTGATAAAGCTTTGGAAAATCAGTTTGAAGCTTTAAGGCTTTTTGAAAAAGAAAAAAACGATTTTGGTATTTCGTACTCACTCAACAATATTGGTATTTTAAATCAAAATCTTGGTGCATTTGACAAGGCAATTGAATACCACAAAAAATCATTGGCAATAAAGGAAAAAATTAAAGATAGAATTGGTGCTGCTGGCTCTTTGGTAAATATTGCTAATATTTATTTTTTACAAAAAGATTACAGCAAAGCTGAAAAAACTTTCTTAGATGCTATTGTTGTTTGCCGAGAATTAAAGAATGATGAATACTTATCTAATGCTTTAAACAACATTGGAAAATTATATGTAGCATCAAAAAATTATGATAAAGCCATTGCAAGTATTAATGAGTCTTTACAAATTAGAATGAAGTTGCAAGACAGCAAAGGAACTGTAAGTTGTTACAATAATCTTGGTGATATTTATATTGATACAAAAAATTTCAGCAAAGCAGATTCTGTTTTAAATAATGGAATGAACATAGCAAAAAAAGCAGTAAACTGTTTGCCAGAATTAAGTAATATTTATCAATCCTATTCAAAATTATACGAGCTACAAGGCAATAAGGATAAGGCTTTGGAATACTATAAACTTTTTGCTTCAACAAAAGATTCTTTATACACAAGCAATGTAACAGAAACGTTTGCACAGTTGGAAACCAAATATAAAACCTTGCAAAAAGAACAACAAATTCAGCAACAACAATTTCAATTAACTAAAAAGAATTATACTATTATAGCTGTTTTGTGTTTACTACTTGTTGCAGGATTAATTGTGTATTTGTTGTACAGAAAAAATAAACACAAGCAAGAAGTAAAGTTGCAACAAGAAATTATTCATCAGCAAGAGTTGGCAACACAAGCAGTTTTAATTGCTGAAGAAAATGAAAGAAAAAGAATTGCAGTTGACTTACACGATGGTGTTGGACAAACAATGAGTGCTGCAAAAATGAATTTAAGTGCATTGCAAAATGAAATTGTAAATCTTTCAGCAGAACAAAAAAACGCACTTGACAATGTTATTAATTTAGTTGATAATAGTTGCAAAGAAGTTAGAACTGTAAGCCATAATATGATGCCAAATGCGTTGTTGAAAAATGGTTTGGCAAATGCAATAAGAGAATTTATTAGTCAGATTGACAAACGTGTTTTAAAAGTAGATTTGTACATTGAAGGCTTACAAGAAAAGTTGGATAGCAAGGCTGAAAGTGTTTTGTACAGAGTGATTCAAGAGTGTGTGAACAATGTAATAAAGCATAGTGAGGCTAATCATTTAGATATTTCATTGATAAAAGATGTTGATGGATTAAGTGTTACTATTGAAGACAATGGCAAAGGATTTAATGCTGCTGACAAAGCAAAATTTGAAGGCATTGGATTGAAAAATATTCAAAGTAGAATTGACTTTTTAAAAGGAACTGTAGAGTGGCAATCAGAAATAAATAAAGGAACTTTAGTAGCAATACATTTACCAAATAATTAAGCTTAGTTGAAAAATTTATGCATAACAATTCTAAAATAAATGTAGCCATTGTTGATGACCATCAAATTGTAATTGATGGCATTAGTGCGTTGCTAAAAAATTCTCATCATATTAAAATTGTTTATGCAACAACATCGCCAATGCAAATGTTAGATAAGTTGCCAAACATTGATGTAGATGTTTTGTTAACAGATTTTATGATGCCTGAATTAAACGG
>CAZTOP010000078.1:0-9982 GCA_964615145.1 uncultured Chitinophagaceae bacterium | reverse complement strand
ACATTTTTGTTGTACTGCTCTTTTTGTGCAAATGCTGTTGCAGCTTGTTCTTTTAAAAATGCTTTGAACTCGTGTAAACGAATAAAAGGAATAACTGAACCAGTGTGTAAATAATTAAATTTTTTTGACTGCCATAAACCCCAACACAACCAAAATAAAAACTCTTTTTCTTCATCGTTTTTTAATGTGATTACAAAACAATTTGGGCAAGGTTTTTCGAGTGGCTTGCCACTATTTAAACCTTTGTTTAAAATGAAAAAATGAGGCTGTGCAATGCTAATTTGATTAGATTGATTGAAACATTGAATTGAGAATGTAAACATAAAAACTACCACTGATTTTTACTAATGGCAGAAAACCACTATTGACCAGCGATAGGCAGTCAAAATGCAGCGTGGGTAAGGAAGGCAAGGTTTTTTGCAAGAAAAATACTCGCTGTTTCTTGCCAAATTTGCGAAGCCTTGGCAAGATAAAAACAGGGGAAGATTTTTTTGTAAAAACCGAAAGGCAAACGGAACAAAGTGTAGTGCAGACCTTGCCGACTTTTGAGAGCATATTTTTGCCTCTCGCTGGACAATAGATAAAAATGCTTTACAACATATCTTTACAAAAAAATGATTATGGCAAAAGAACTATCTGGTATAAGTTTAAACGGCACTAAATATGTATTTAGAGATGTACTACTTGAAGATTTTCCTTCGATAGGAACTGTATTACCAATTTCGGGTGGTTGGGGTTATAGTATTGAGGATGCCATAAAATTTGATAAAACACACGATGACTATAATGCTGACCTACCCTTTAATTACGTTAATTGGGAATATGTCTTAGTTGGTAAAAGATTATATGAAGAACTTATCATTTTTAGACCAAAGGGGCAACAATTTTCAAACTTAAATTGGGAATTAGAAAAGCAAGGTTTATTAGGTGATAATGGGAAAAGCTATGACCATTTAGTATTTAATGTTACTTGTTTCCCTGATAATAATGGCGATTTCGCAAAAGTATTTTCGGCTGAAGAAATGCTTACATTTAAAACTGAGTATTATTTTGATATAACTGATTTTTTTGCATAGGTTGGGTTAAAAGCTACAGAAAAATAAAGCAATGCTATTGATGTGTGTTGGAAAAAAGCAAGTGCCTGACTGAAAGGAACGAACAAATGGCAAGGGGATTTGGTAAATTTGCGAAGCCACCAAAGCCAATGCAGCAAAGGCTTGTGAGAGATTGAAGAAAGGCTGTTGCTGTGTGGTGATGAAATGGGGTGAAATGAATGAACTGCAATGAGTGAAAGGTGGTGTAGTGAAACGAAACCCTGTAACGTAATGGAAGTGTAATGAATGAAGCTAATTGCATCACAAGGCTTGTAGTATAGCTGCTTTATTTTACTGACAAATGAAAATGGGTTGGGTGGGTGCTGTGGCTGTTTTCTTCAATGGGTTGGGTTAGCAGAGCAATAAAACAAGGATTGCAAAAAATATTATCCTTTGTGTTGGTTATTTAATATAATGTTATTATGCGATTTTTCTGTCTTTTGGTTTTTAAAAATTGCATAATAGCACTTTATGTTTAAGTATGCTTCTGACAATTTTTGTACTGCAATAAAGGAATGGTGGTGGTGGTTGGAATGACTGTCTTTTTTATTGCTATGCTTTCGTGTTTAGGTTGGCTCTTTGCAAACGAGGAACGAGGCTTGCAATGTGCCAAATAGTATAGCTGCATTGCAATAAAAAAGTATTGCAGTTAAAAATTGGCAGCAACACAAAATGCCAAAGTCTTTTGACATAATTTTTTTTCTTTTGAATGGCTGGGTGGGTATAACTCGAGGTTCTCGCCACACCATTATCTGCAGTACTACAAGCATTATTGGCTATATCTACTATATAATTGTTCCTACGCAGGTTTATCTTACTCAAAAAAAAGTAAAATGAATACTTATGACTCAAGTCATATTGAAGAAAGTTGGCATACATAAAACTTTGCATAAACAAATTAATTATTTATGAAAAGAATGTATTTCTTGATTTTAACTTGTATGATATCTGTATTGATATTTTCTTGTGGCAATCAAAACGGCAACACAGCTAATTCAATGGAAAAACCTAAAAGTATGGTACCTGATGCTGAAAATTATGACCCAAAAAGAGGTGAGGGTAAGTTTAGTGCAGATAATGTTAAAGTAGATGTCAAACTTGACGCTGCATTAGCTGCTACAGGAGAAAAAATTGTTAATACAAAATGTGCTTCTTGTCACAAAATGTCAACTGAAAAATTAGTTGGTCCAGGTTGGGCTGGTGTTACAACAAGACGTAAACCAGAATGGATTATGAATTTCATTACTAACCCTGATCCGATGATAGACAAAGACCCTGAGGCAAAAGCAATGCTTGAGCTATGCTTAGTACGAATGCCAAATCAAAGTTTAACAGATGATGATGCTAGAAGTATTTTAGAATTTATGAGAAAGAATGATGGTATTAAATAACAAAACAAAATTAACATTTATGAAAAAAATGGCATTTCAATCAATAGCTGTAATATTTTCAGCTTTGATGATGTTTGCAGGTTGCAAACCTAAAAATTCAGCCGATGCAGTAAGTGGAGATGCAGCAGCAAAAGCTTATGTAGCTCCTGGTAAGTATGATGAATTTTACAACTTTGTTTCAGGTGGATTTAGTGGGCAAATGAGTGTTTATGGTTTGCCGAGTGGCAGATTGCTAAAAGTGATACCAGTTTTTTCTGTAGATCCTGAAAAAGGTTGGGGTTACAGTGAAGAAACTAAGCCTATGTTAAATACTTCTCACGGTTTTATTCCTTGGGATGACTTGCATCACACAGAGCTGTCGCAAACAAATGGAGAAATTAATGGTAAATGGATTTTTGCAAATGCTAATAATACACCACGTTTAGCTAGAATAGACTTAAAAACTTTTAGAACTGCTGAAATACTTGAATTACCTAATAGTGGTGGTAACCATAGCTCACCTTATGGAACAGAAAATTCAGAATATATTGTTGCAGGTACTCGTTTTAGTGTTCCCCCAGATGATGTAAGTGGGGATGTGCCTATCAGTTCATACAAACAAAATTTTAAAGGACATATTAGTTTTGTTAGTGTTGACCAGACAAGTGGTGAAATGAAAATTGCGTTTCAGCTAAAAACACCTGGTGTAAACTTTGATTTGGCACGTTGTGGCAGGGCAAAATCTCACGGCTGGTTTTTCTTTAGTTGCTACAATACAGAGCAAGCAAACACTTTGTTAGAAGTTAATGCCTCTCAAAAAGACAAAGACTTTATCATGGCAGTAAATTGGAAAAAAGCAGAAGAATATATTAAAGCAGGTAAAGGCAAAAAGCAGCCAGTTAAATATGCACACAATGTTTATAGCGATGTAACTCATACGGCTACTTCAACAATGATGAATGAGGTTACTGTTTTGGATGTTGCAGAGTTAAAGGATATCTGCTATTTTATTCCTTGCCCAAAATCACCTCACGGTTGCGATGTTGATCCAACAGGGGAATATATTGTTGGTAGTGGAAAATTAGCTGCTTTAATTCCTGTATTTAGTTTCGATAAACTACAACAAGCAATTACTGCCAAATCATATGATGGTGAGTTTGGTGGTATTCCTGTTGTGAAGTATGAAGCCGCTTTATATGGTGAAGTTCAAAAACCAGGATTAGGCCCTTTACACACAGAGTTTGACGGCAAAGGAAATGCTTACACATCATTCTTTGTAAGTAGTGAGGTGGTGAAATGGAATATTAAAGATTTAAAAGTTGTTGATAGAGTTCCAACTTATTACTCAGTTGGTCACTTGTGTATTCCAGGTGGCAACACTAGAAAACCATCTCCAAAATATTTAATTGCTTACAATAAAATTACAAAAGACAGGTACTTGCCAACTGGGCCAGAATTAGCACAGTCAGCTCAGCTGTATGATATTAGTGGCGATAAAATGCAAATGATTTTGGATTTCCCTACCATTGGAGAACCACACTATGCACAAGCTGCATCGGCCGATTTAATTAGAAATAACGGTCAATTAAAAATATTTAAGATTGCTGATAATAAACATCCTTATGCTGCTAAAGGTGAAAATGAAACCAAGGTTGTTAGAGAAGGAAATAAAGTTCACGTTTATATGACATCTATTCGTTCTCATTTCTCTCCAGATAATATTGAAGGGATAAAAATGGGCGATGAAGTTTATTTTCACGTAACCAACCTAGAGCAAGATTGGGACGTGCCACACGGGTTTGGAATTAAAGGTGCTGCTAATGCAGAACTATTAATAATGCCTGGCGAAACACAAACATTAAAATGGACACCAGATAGAGTTGGAATGTTCCCTATGTATTGTACAGATTTTTGTAGTGCATTACACCAAGAAATGCAAGGATATGTTCGTGTATCACCTGCAGGAAGTAATGTGCCACTAACATTTAGTTTGGGCAAAGTTGTTCCTGAAACAAAATAGTTATACCCCCACAAAAAAGGAGCGTATTTATACGCTCCTTTTTAAAAGTTTTACAATGAAAAGTAGCAAACTTTCTTTACTATCAAAAGTGCTCATAATTTTATCAGTACTATGTTTAATTATTTCGTTGTTTGTGCCACTTTGGAGAATAGAACTAAATGCACCACAATATCCTGAAGGATTAGCATTGTTAATTTATACAAATAATTTGGGGGGTAATGTTGATATAATCAATGGCTTGAATCATTATATTGGAATGGAAACCTTGCACGCTAATAATTTTATTGAATTTACTATACTTCCATACATTATAGGTGCTTTTGCTTTACTGGCTGTTCTAGTTTTATTCATCAATAAAAAAGCAGGACTATACACTTGGTTTATAGCATTTGTTTTATTTGGTATTATTTCAATGGCTGATTTTTGGAGATGGGAATATAATTATGGACACAATCTAAATCCTAATGCTGCAATTATAGTTCCCGGAATGGCATATCAACCACCATTAATTGGGTTTAAACAATTATTAAATTTTGGTGCATATTCAATTCCAGATATAGGTGGATGGTTAATTGTTGCAACAGGTTTACTTATATTGACAGGAGTTTTAAAAGAATTAAATATTCTTAAAAGAAGAAAAATAAATGCGGTAACTCCAATGATTATTATTGCTTTATTCGTATTATCCTGCAACTCTCAACAACCATCTCCAATAAATATTAATAAAGACAATTGTGATAATTGTAAAATGAGTATTACTGATGCAAAATTTGGCTGTGAAGTTATTTCATCAAAAGGCCGTGTATATAAGTTTGATGATATAGAGTGTATGCAAAACTTTATAAAAGAAAATAACACCAATACATTCAGTTCAGTTCTTGTATCAGACTTTAATAATAATTTACAGTTGTTTAAGGCGGACAAAGGTTACTTCTTAAAATCTGAATCTATAAAAAGCCCTATGGGTGGCAATATTGCTGCATTTGCAAGTAAAGATTTGGCTGTTGAATATTCCAAAAAAATCAACGCATCTGTAATAAATTGGAAACAAATTAATCGAAATTAATTTTGAAAATTTTATTGTTTTTTGTTAGTATTTTCCTTTTTGCATATAATGCAAATGCAAGAATAATTACTGTTGGGAAACAGCAAGCTTACACCAAAATAAAATCTGCTTTGGGAGTTTGCAATAATGGCGATACTGTTATTGTTGAAAAAGCAACCTACAAGGAAGGTAATATTACTATTTCAAAATCAATTTTTTTCAAAGGCATTGGTTATCCCATTTTAGATGGAGAAAAAAAGTTCGAAGTATTATCAATAAAAGCAAATAATGTAACTGTAACAGGCTTTTATGTTCAACATTCTGGATTTGCTACATTAGACGACCCAGGGGGAATTAAAATATATAATAGCAGCAATGTTTCTATTCTTAATAACCAACTCTACGATAATTTTTTTGGAATTTATTTGCAATACTGCACAAATTGTATAGTAAAAGGGAATAAGATTATTGCCTTTGGTAAGGAAGAGCAACAGATTGGTAATGGGATACATTGTTGGAAAAGCGATAGTTTGCAAATTACAGCAAATAACATTAAGGGACATAGAGACGGAATATATTTTGAATTTGTTACACACTCTATTATTTGGAGAAATATTTCGACTAATAATATCAGGTATGGACTTCATTTTATGTTTTCCAATAATGACTCATATATCACAAACGTTTTTAAAAGCAATGGTGCAGGAGTTGCAGTTATGTTTACTAAAAATGTAATAATGATCGACAACACATTTACTCAAAATTGGGGCGATGCAGCTTATGGTTTATTGTTAAAAGAAATATCCGATAGCTACATATTGGGCAACCATTTTTTGAAAAATACCTCTGGTATTTTTATGGAGGGCACCAATAGAATTGAAGTAAAAAATAATGTTTTTAAAGACAATGGATGGGCAATGAAAATACAAGCTAGTTGTATGGACAATCTTATAGAAAAAAATAATTTTTTAGGAAATACATTTGATGTAGGAACCAATGGTAGTTTAGTTTTAAACACATTTAATGAAAATTATTGGGATAAATATGAAGGCTATGATTTAAACAAAAATAATATTGGAGATGTGCCATATCATCCATTGAGTTTATTCTCTGTTATTGTTGAAAAAAATCCACCATCAATGCTGTTGTATAGAAGTTTTATTATTTCATTATTAGATAAGTCTGAAAAAATAATACCAAGTTTAACTCCAGATTTTTTTATTGATAAAAAGCCATTAATGCATCCAATTAAATTATGATAGAACTAAAAAATATATCAAAAAAATTTGGCAAGCTACAGGTGCTTAATAACATTAATTTAACTTGTGCAAAAGGTGAGTGTATTGCTTTAATTGGACCTAATGGCTGTGGCAAAACAAGTTTGATAAAAAGTATTTTGGGAATGGTTATGCCAAACAATGGAGACATTCTTTTTAATAATAAAAGCATACAAAATCAATTTGATTATCGCAACCAAATTGGCTATATGCCACAAATAGGAAGATACCCTGAGAATATGACTATTGGTCAGGTTATAGAAACAATTAAAAGCATTAGAAACCATCCTAAAAATATTGATGAATATTTGTTAAGATCGTTTAAATTAGAAAGTTTATTTACCAAACGAATGAGAACTTTAAGTGGTGGCACAATGCAAAAAGTAAGTGCAACTATTGCGTTTTTATTTAACCCAGATGTATTAATTCTTGACGAGCCAACTGCAGGCTTAGACCCATTGGCATCAGAAATATTAAAGGAGAAAATTGTACTAGAAAAAGAGAAAGGAAAGTTGATTTTAATAACCTCTCATATTTTAAGCGAGTTGGATGATTTAGTTACTCAAATTATTTTTATGCAAGAGGGGAATATTATTTTTCATAAAGATATTGAAGCACTAAAACAAGAAACTAACGAGCATAAAATATCAAAAGCTGTAGCTCAAATTTTAAAAAATATCAACAATGAATAGAATCATAAAATTTATTGTTTTGGATATTTTAAAAAATAAAATAGTAATATTTTACACACTGTTGCTTGCTGCATTTTCTTGGAGTGTATTTAGCTTGGAGGATAATAGTTCTAAGGGTTTGCTAACATTGTTGAATATTATTTTACTTACTGTTCCTTTGGTATCTATCCTTTTTTCAACTATTTATATTTACAATAGTGCTGAGTTTATAGAACTGCTTTTAAGCCAACCCATTCAACGAAAAAAAATATGGTTGGGACTTTTTATTGGCTTGTCAACAAGTTTACTTTTAGCATTTATTATTGGGGTTGGAATTCCGCTGTTATTATATAATGCAAGTATTGTTGGTATTATGATGTTAGTAGTTGGCTGCATTATTACTTTAGTTTTTACAGCCATTGCTTTTTTGTGTGCAGTATCTACAAGAGATAAAGCCAAAGGAATCGGTATTAGCATAATGATTTGGTTATATTTTGCTTTGTTATTTGATGGGTTAGTTCTTTTTATTACGTTTCAATTTTCAGATTATCCAATAGAAAAAGCTTTAATAGGAATTAGTGCTTTAAGCCCCATTGATATCTCACGTATTTTAATTTTATTGAATACAGATTCATCTGCAATGATGGGCTATACAGGAGCTGTTTTTAAAGAGTTTTTGGGAACATCTTTAGGAGTTGGGATTGCGTTTGCTGTTTTGTTATTGTGGATAATAATACCTTTTATTATTTCTTTAAAAATATTTAAGAAAAAAGATTTGTAATAAATGCTGCTATAAACACTACTGTAGTTTTTATTAAACGTTAAAACTAAAAAAAAATATTGCTCATAACATTTAAAAACACGAGTGATATTTTATTCACTTATAATATAGAAAAATGAAAAAAATTTGTTTATTTCTTTTGGTTGTGATTGTAACAACAAAGGCTTTTAACCAATGTGCTTGTTGTGCAGGTGCTGGTATCGGTTCATCAAATGGTGACTACAATAATGGTATTTTGACTTTGCCCAAGAAAATGTTGATTGGAGAAAGTTATGCTGATTATCGCACTATCAAGAATGGTAATGCACCAGAAGATGACGAAAAGTTATTAAGAAATATTTTTATTGGCTCTTTGGGTTTGCGTTATGGGATGACAAGTAAGATATCAGTTTCTGCCCTAATTCCTTATGTTTTACTTCATACAAATAGTGGAAATGACAACGGAATAGGTGACTTGATTTTAATGAGTACATTCAATGTTTATTCGAAAAAGAATTTAAATCTTGCTTTACAGGCTGGCATTGAACTTCCAACTGGAATTCGGAAGAATTCAAATTTTGATAACACAATTGTAGTTGTTGGTTCTGGATCGTTCGATCCTATGCTGGGCATTGCATTTGCAAAAAAGTGGGATAAGCTAACGGTTCAGGGAAATGTAATATATAAACACACTACCAAAGGATTTAATAATAATTATTATGGTAGTTTATCAACACAAAATTTCATTCTTTCATACAATATCATTGGCAAAAGTGGTTACTGTTCTATTGATACAGGCACAAAAAAAGAAAACACAAACTTAGGGATTAGTATTTTTAGTGGATACTATGGTGAGTGGTTAGATAAGTTAAGTGAAGAAAATGTTATTGATGAAAATTCTGGACATTACCTAGGCTTTGCATCTTTTGGAACAAACTTATCGTACAAAAAATGGAGTTTCCCATTGACGGTGTCAATACCACTGATTAACAAAATGAATGGAGAGCAAAATGAAGCCGGTTATAGAGTTAGACTCGGGATAATAAAATCACTTTAGTTTAAAATAGTAGAAGTATAAAACAATATTGTGAAGGATTAAAATTTTGCAGTTTATAACATTATTAGTAAAAAGAAAATTATGACAATTAACGAAGTACTTCAACAACTTAAAACATCCGAACACCCAGTTGCAAGAATATTGCATAAAACAGAACATTGCAAAGTGCTTGTAATTGGTTTTAATGCAGGAATGATTTTGAAAGAACATAAAACGCAAGTTGGAGGAAAATTGACTGTTTTACTTGGACATATTATTTATAAGCAAGGTGATACTGAAATAGAAGCATTTCAATATGATGAAATAATTATACCAGTTAACATTGTACACTCTGTAATGGCTATTGATGATAGTTTATGTTTATTAAGTTTATAATTCAATAATAAAATATTATGAAACAAGATATTAGTAACAGAGGAGATATTGAAACATTGATAAATGCCTTTTACGAGAAAGTAAAGATTGATGATACTATCGGCTATTTTTTTACTGATGTAGTGAAAGTGCAGTGGGAAAAACATTTACCAGTGATGTATGATTTTTGGGAGAATATTATTTTTTACACCAACACCTACGAAGGTAATCCAATGCAAAAACACCAGGATATCCATAAAAAAAGTCCTATGAAAATGCAACATTTTCAACGCTGGAATCAATTGTTTAGCCATACAGTTGATGAGTTATTTGA
>CAZTOP010000077.1:0-10513 GCA_964615145.1 uncultured Chitinophagaceae bacterium | reverse complement strand
TGAGGCAATATTCGTCAAGCCCCAATAATGCCAAACCATATGTTGGCTGCAGACTATATCTTGCTGCATATGATTTCTTTAGCGTATAACTTGAGTGTTTGGTCGGGTTCAAGAACCTTTCTTTCTTGATAAAATTGCTGAAGCTCACTAATATGTATCCAACGAGAACCTAAGAACGAGTGATTAAATAAAGTCTCAAAAACCTCGTGAGTTAAAGTTGAATGTCTGATTTGTGATTTTTCAATTTTGTTATGATTGTCTGCCTTTATTTGTAAAGCTGAACAAATAGGAATATGAATTCCGTGAGAAATCATTTTACTGTCAGGATTTTGCATTTTGTCTGTGGGTCTTAAAAATGCACAACAATAAGGAAATCTATAATCTAATTGTCCTTCTAAGTTTTTAGGTTGTTTGCAAAAATTTTCGTCACATAAGTTTGTTTTAAGCTTTAACATTTGTGCTTCAAGATTGCCAGCTTGACTAAAATATAAAACACCATCTTCCCAAGTCTTGTATTGTAGCACAGCAATTCTCACCATTTCCGTTTCTACATTGTATTGTTCGTATATTAAATCAGCACCAATAATATGTTCTGCTTTGTCTGGATGCAAAAGTCTTAATCGTAAAAATTTGTCATTTTTTAATTTATAATCTACATAGTTATCACTCTCAAAAAACATTTCAGCACCTAAGTGTTCTCGGTCAATTTTGCAAAAATCTCTCTCAAGGATTCTGTGTTCTGAAAGTCGTCTTGGTTTTAAGTTTTCTATTGCAGATTCTAAACTTGCTATGTGTGTTTTTAAAAATTTAGTTTTGTCTTTGTCTAAATTTGGTGTTGCTAAAAGGTCTCGATATTCTTTTACTTCAACCTTTAACAAATCAGTAGCAGAGATTGGTTTGCCTTGTTTTATGGTTTCTGCTTCTGCTTTTTCTTTAAAGAGTTTTACTGTATCATTTTCATTCTTTTTAGTTAGTTGTTTTGAACAAAAATTATATAGGTCTTGATTTACGTCGTGTGTAATTCTCAATGCATCTTCATAAGAAGGTGGTGCAGATTTTTTCTGTGCTATACTTATTGCATCACGAATGCTAACTAAAATATTAAAGGCTATGTCTCTCTTTTGGGACTCTTGAATATTGTCAAAATAATTTACTTCTTCATTCATAAAACAGAGGTTGTCATTTTAGTTTGCAGCCAACGAAAAAGGCTTGGCGTTTGTTGGGGAATTAGCATTCCGTCTGCCCATAACCGAAGCCCAATGATTGCAATATTGCTGATGTTTTATTCATAAGCCAAATTTATAACGTCAAGCCCGAACTGAAGTACAATAATGAAACAAAAGCTGAGACTATATTCGTCAAGCCCCAATAATGCCAAACCGAATGTTGGCTGCAGCCATTTTTTGAGAGAAATTCAAATAACGTTTCTTCTTGTTTAAACTTCTCAAACAATCTCTTTCAATTTTACTCAAGATGTCCTAATGGTTCTTTTGCTTTATCAAACCTATCTTCATATGTGTAATAATTGTCAATCTGAAAATATGCAATTTTCATTGCTTCAATAGTTTCTTCAATTTTCTTAACAACTATCTTATAGCGTTTTTTTAATTTGGCATTTTCATCTTCTTGTTCAGTTTCATCTTCCAAATGTGCTATATCGGTATATTCATCTTCCATTTTTTCTAAAGTTATAATGTCAGAGTTGAAGTCATTAATTAATGATTTTTCAAAGTTTTTTATGTCGTCTAATTTTTTGCCACCTTTTGGGTCAAAACTGATATTGTCGAAAAGTTCATTTATTTCTTCGTCTGATGCTTCTCGGTTTTTGACTTTTGATAATAACACTCTGTCGTCTGTATAGATTAATTCTAAATCTTCATACAAATCTTTCAAATTTTCAGCTTTAGTCATAAGTTGTTTTTTATTTTTTATAAATACTTTGAATTTAGTAGCTACTCTATGGTTGCAGCCAACTCAAAAATATACGCGACTTTTTATTCTGCCAAATATTTCTAAGCTTTTTTAAACTATTGTTTTTCAATAAATTTTTGTGTATTTGTACGGAGTTTTAATTTACCGTACATTTCAATTGTTTTAAAAATACCGTACATTTCAATTGTTGCTCTTTTTGTAGTTTTTACAAGTTTTTTTACGGCTTCGCCTACCTCAGTCACAGTTGGGGTAGTTGATTTTTAAATGTTGAAATTAAGGGTTTTATGTTATTCAACTATTTTTTTGCTTTTTTTTTTATTTTTTCATAATTCATAGGCTTCGTATTTATCCTTAAGATAATGAACTGTTTACTTCGTAATTGACCTTTATGTCTACAGCGGTGGTTATTTATAAATTAATACTGCTACAAATTTTGCTTAACTGAACAATTAATTGCCGTAATGAGTTAGCTTTATTTTGATTCGGTAATCCTAACTTTTTGGTGTAAAGGGTATCAATAATTTCATGTTTATTACTGTTATGCGACAGAGTGTTACAGTAATATTTTTAATGATTACTTCTTTTTTGCTTCTGGAATGGAAAAGTGTTGTCGATAATACCTTACAAGACAAGGAGAGTGCAGGAAAGATATAGTCAAGGGCTGGTTCCAATAATAGAAATACTTAGGGAGATTATAAGAAACATTTAGCTATTCCAGATTCTGTTTATAGACATATCAAACAATTGAATGTATTTGGTAATTTTTTACAATTTTCAATACTGGGTTAGTAAAACTTATGGATTACTATTTGCAATCCATTGAAGTAATTAATGAGTATAAAAAAAATATTGAATACCAGTGCATCTTTTAGTTAGAGACATTATACGCCTAGTTTGAGAATTATATATTGCAACTTAGAAAAAGTATATACTATAAATAATTTTGATTTGGCTGAATTAGTTTATACAAAAGCAATTGATTATAATAAGCATAGTATTTTTAAGATAGAAATGCTCAGTTATGAATGTATTAATTAGAAGCAATACAATTAACAAATAAAAAGATTGAAGCTACTAAAGTTGCTATGATGAATTTTAAAAAAAAGTTTGAATACATTACAAAATCTTCAGGCTGAACTTGTCTTAAAGTAAGTGTTTGCTGAGTATTATACAGCAATAAAACAATATCAACCGGCTTTTGAAACCAAATAAATACTACTGCAATTGAAGACTCTACTTATCAAAGAAAGATAGGTATTATCACCCCAAATTTTGAAAGATGATGGAGATGGAAGTATTTTACTTATAGGTCTTTTGTTGTGTTAATCATTATTTATATCTGAATACTTAATCTGCTAAATTTGTCTGGTGTAATTAATATTCAGATGAAATTATCTCAAATCTATTTATTTCTTCTTTCTATCTTGATTTTAGGATGTTTTTCGAAAAAAAATGAGAAAGAATTTATTGAAAAGGAGTTTGCACAGGGTTCTAAGTTTGCTGCACCTGTTATTGCCTTGTTTAATAGTGGGGAACTTAACAAAATATCATCTGCATTTGCAGCAATAAGCAAAAACCCTGCACTTACACCCACAATGAAATTAGAAGGTTATACTTATGTGTATTATTCTTTTGAAAGAATGAACAGGTTTGACTCTGCTTTAATGTATCAAGATTCTTGCATTAACATTATTGAGCAAAATCATTTAGAAAAAATATTGTATAGTCAGTATTCGGGTTATTTATTGTCAAAATCTACAGCTCTTTTTAATTTACATCAACCAGAAAAAGCCAATGCTATTTTTTATAAAGTAAAAAAAGAAGCCGAAGAAAGTGATAATATTTACAGTAAACATATGATTTTCGAAAGGTTGGGTCTTATTGCATACAAACAGAGAAACTTTAAGGAGGCACTTGAAAATTTTAAAAAAATATCATACTCACAGGAGCAAATCAATGCTGTTGATTACTATAAAAAAGCAGAAATAATTGACAATATTGGGTTATGTTATTTTCATTTAAAACAATATGACTCGGCATTATCAGCTTACCACAGAGGGTTGCAAGTACTGGAAAAAAATGCAGCAACTCTAGTGCCTTACATCTCAACAAAAGAAGGCAATATAAAACCGTACAATCATTCTCGTGGTGTTTTGGTAGGAAATATTGCTAACTTATACAATAGTATCGAGCAGTATGATTCTGCAATTGAATACAGTAAACAAAGCATTTTGCTCAATGGCGAGCAAGATGGAGAGCGTTTGGATGCTCAGCTTGTAGCTGTAAGGCTTGCAGATATTTATATTAAACTTGATAAACTAAGTGAGGCGGAAAAGTTGATGCAACAAGTAAAAAAAGGATTGGATAGTTTGCCTGATGAATCTGTAAGAATGAACTGGAACAGGCAAATGGCTATAATGCTGGAAAAACAAAATAAGCCTGATAAAGCTTTTGGATATTATAAAGCTTTTAAAACAATAAGTGATTCGCTCAATGCACTTGAATTAAAAGATGCAGAAAATAATATAGTAAAAGATTTGCAAATTAAAAATCAGGAATCGGATTTGTCGTTGCTTAAAAAAGATAATGAACTAAGCCAATTATATATCTGGATTTCTGTTGGGTTGATTATAGTGGCTATTGCCATTGCATTGCTCATATTTACCAACTATAAAAAAGGTAAAAAAAAGAACCAACAATTGACGCTTTTAAACGAGCAAATAACTAACCAGCAAAAACTTACGGAACAGGCATTGCAACAACTTGCAGTATCCAATAAACAAAAAGACAAAATCTTAAATGTAGTTGCACACGATTTAAGAAATCCTATTGGTGCCATTGCTAATTTTTTAAAAGTAATTCAATTGAGATATGAACACAGCGAAGGGGAGGAGAAGATACTAAAATCAACACAACAAGCTGCTGTGCATTCGCTTGCTTTAATTAACGAATTACTTGAAGTAAACCGAATTAAAGAAGGTGAAATTTTACTGAATAAAACGAATATTCATTTGACTGAATTACTAAAAAGCGTGGTTGAACAGTTGCAACATAAAGCTATAGAAAAACAACAAAACATAGAAATATCAATGGCTACGCAAGATATTGTTTTAAATGCCGATGAAGAAAAGCTACAAAGAGTTATAAGCAATTTGATAGATAACGCCATTAAGTTTAGTGCAAATAATAAAACCATTGAGATGGCTGCTCAGCAAGATGCTGAAGCAGTTACTATTCAAATAAAAGATGCAGGTATTGGCATACCCGAAGACATCATCAATCAACTTTTTACTGCATCCATAACCATTAAACGTAGTGGGACTAATAACGAAAAATCTAATGGGCTTGGCTTATCTATTTGCAAGCAAATTGTGGAAGCACACAGTGGAACAATAGAGGTGAAAAGTGAAGAGAATATAGGTACTACCTTTAGTATAAAACTTCCAAAAGATATTTAACTAATACAAAATATTTAAACGAGATTTAATATCCCTGATAAAATTTTTGCTAACGTTCAATCTTTTTACAGGCGTTACAATATCGTCATCAATCATCTCTGTTATGTAGTTTATTTGCACCGCTTCGCTGCGACTTATTTGCAAAAAACTATCTTGTAAAGATGGAGGAATTTGCAGCTTTAAAGTTGTAGATAACGAGCTTCGCAAATAGTATTCATTATTGGTTTCTGTAGTTAGTAAAGTGTAGTTGCCAGTAGAAGAAAGTACTACAATATCTTTCCAATAAATCTTTTTAAATGAATTACCAATTTTGGTAAAAAAGAAATCTGTTTGAGTTTCGGTAACAGTTGTTGCTACTTGTTGTGTACTAAAATTTTGGATAGCAGTTTGTATGCAAGCAAACAATGTTTCAGCATTAGGTGGTTTTACCAAATAAGCTGCTGGCTTGGCTTTCACAGCTTCTGTAATTACATCTTTATCTGTAAGTCCAGTAACAAATATAAAAGGAATATGAAATTGTTTGCTAATCATACTGCCAATTTCAATACCAGTTTTTTTACCATTAAGGTCAATATCTACCAAAGCAATATCGTAACTATTTTTATTTAAATAACTAATTGCAGACTCAACAGAATCTGCAATGGCTTTAACTGTAAAACCAAATTCCTCTAAAAGCATAGCAGTACTTTCGGCAGTTAAAGCATCATCTTCTATTAATAATATTTCAATCTCTTTTGCTTCCATTTTTATTATTTATAAACATAGCTTTAAAAGTTCATCACCACCAAATATCATTTCATCACCACAAATTTATAGGTTCATCACCATCATTTTAATAGCTCTTCACATATAAATCAATTTTATAAAATAATAAATAACAAATAAAACTAAACAGTATGAAAAAAGGAATTACACAAAGATGCATTAAAACAATGCTTATTTGTATGTTAGCATTTTGTGCAACATTAAAAAGCAATACAGTTTTAGCACAATGCAACCAATTTATAACTCCTGGAAAAAGTACATATACAGTTCCAGCCGGGGTTACTAGTGTGCGAATTACAGCTCGTGGTGCTGATGGTGGTAAACAAACAATTTTAGGTACTAATTGGGGCAATGGGGGTGCAGGAGCAGTACTTACTGCAACTTTTGCTGTACAAGCAGGCGATGTAATTACAAACTACATAGGCAGTGCTGGTACATTTATGCCATCAAATGGTACTGGTAGTGGTGGTGGTGGAACTGGTGTTGTGCTTACACGTGGTTCAAATAATTATTTATTAATGGTAGCAGGTGCAGGTGCAGGTGGCACAAGAGGTTGGGGTGCATCAGCAAATGTTGGAGGTGGGGGAAGATCCACAATTAGTATTGCTGCTGCTGCTGGAAGTAGTAATATATACAATGGAGGTAGCAGCTCAGGTGGTGGTGGTGGTTATGGCTTTGTTGGAGGTAATGGAAATACTGGTGTTAATGGAGGAGGCAAGCAAACAACTATACCAACTACAGGCAGTTTACCTGTTATTGGCTCAGGGGGAATTGGTTCTGCTTCTGGTGCCGCTAATGGTGGTGATGGCTTTGCCGGAGGTGCTGCTGGCCAGTTTACTTTAGGTGGTGGCGGTGGTGGATATGCAGGGGGTAATGGAGCCACAAGTACAACCCGATCATTTGGAGGAACTTCTTATTGCAATACATCTGTTTTCTCAGCGGTATTAGAAAAACAAATTGATGGAGAAGATGGAGGTGTAAATACCACAGCTGGTTCTTTAGGAGCAAATGGTGAGGTAAATATTCAACCCATTAGTGCTGGTGTATATACTTGTATTTGGAATGGAGCTGTAAGTACCTCAACCACGCAAGGGCGTAATTGGTGTGGTTATACCCTTACCAAAACTTTAAACGCATTAATACCTAATGGCACTGTAAATATGCCAATAATCTCTTTAACTGATAGCTGCCGAAAACTAACAGTTGATAATGGTGCTAAACTTACTATCACTGGTACTTTAGTATTATTAGATTCTTTAAAAAATAGTGGTACTGTTACAGTATCATCAAATACTGCAATAAAAACTACAAACGGCATTCACAACTCAGGCACTTTAAATGGCACAGGTACAATAACGGGAGATATTGTAAATAACAATACTGGCATCGTGTTACCGGGAACAACAACAACTGTTGGTAAAATTTCTCAAACAGGTAATTTTACATTAAATGCTGGTGGTAATTTAAACATTAAAGTAGCTGGCACAGGTACTGCTGGAGCCTCAAATGGTTATGATCAAATAGTGATTAATGGTACTGCAAACTTGGGAGGCGTATTAAATATCTCTACACTCAATGGCTTTTCTCTTAAAGGAAGCTATACGATATTAAAAGCATCTTCGATAGTAGGAACTTTTCAAACTATTAATTGGCCAAGTGGTGTAGTTAATACATCTATTATTTACACCAATGACTCAGTAGTTTTAAATGTTTGTGCCTCCACAAGTTCAACAACCAATATCACCATTAGCTCAACAGCATTACCATATACTTGGAATGGTTTAACATTTAACGCAGCAGGCAGCCAAACAGCAACTCTAACAAATGCAGCAGGTTGCGATAGTGCAGCTACTTTAAACTTAATTGTAAAAAGTTCTGAAACTTCAGCATTAAATTTTGATGGGGTAAATGATTATGTGAGTGTGCCATATAATGCAGCTTTAAACCCTACTCAGTTTACAGTGCAATGTTGGGTTAAAACATCTAACTCAAATAGTTTTGCTTCTATACTATCTAGCAGAGATGGCAGTAATGCAAATAATACACGAGGTTACACATTTTACAAAACCGATCAAAATAAATGGGCATTTTGGACTGGAAAAGGAAATACAGGAAATAGTTGGAATTTTGCTACATCTACAGCAAACATTAACCCTGGAGTGTGGACACATTTAACCGGAACTTATAGTAATAATATAATGTCATTATATGTTGATGGGGTTCTTGTTGCAAGCACAACTTGTCAATTTTCGCCCAATACAGTTTACCCTTTGCTTATTGGTACAGGAGCTAATGAATTTGGTGTTGGTAATTATGTTTTTTATGCTCCAATGACTGTTGATGATGTTAGAATCTGGAATCGTGCATTGACACAATCAGAGATTTTAAATAATATGAATTGTGAAATTGCTGGACCTGTAACAAATCTTGTTGCCAATTATCAATTTAATCAAGGTAGTTTTAATGTAAGTAATAGTGGCGTTACAACACTACTTGATGTAAGTGGAAATAACTATAATGGTACACTCAATAATTTTAGTTTAAATGGATTGTCTTCTAATTGGGTGCCACACAACATTGCAAGTGTTAATGCTTGTTCTAGCTATACTTGGAATGGCACAACTTACACAAGTAGTACAACAGTTGCAAAAATGTTAACTAGTTCTAGTGGATGTGATAGTGTTGCTGCTATTATACTCTCAATTAACCAACCATCTGCACCAACATTTACTAGCTTATCTGCTTGTAATAGCTATACGTGGAATGGTACAACCTATACAACAAGTGGTTCATATACAAAAAACTTTATAAATGCTGCAGGTTGTGATAGTACTGTCACATTAAACTTAACAGTAAAAGCAACAAGCACTTCAACCACCAACCTAAGCATTTGCCCAAGTGCATTACCATATACCTGGAATGGTTTAACATTTAATACAGCAGGTAGCCAGACAGCAACATTAACTAATGCAGCAGGTTGTGACAGTGCTGCAACATTAAATTTATCTGTAAAACAAGTTTATACGATATCAGCATCAGCCGGCAGCAATGGAAGCATTAGTAATGCAGGTATATCTTCTGTATGTCAGGGCAATAATAGCTCTCTGTTTACTATTACTGCAAATAGTGGATATATTATTAGTGATGTATTAATTGATGGGGTTAGTTCGGGGGCTATTACAAGTTATACTTTTACTAATGTAACAGCCAATCATACCATTGTTGCAAATTTTGTACTGCCTTGCAGCCCTAGCAATTCCAGCAACTTCATATCTATTTGTTCATCAGAGCTGCCATACAGCTGGAATGGGTTAATATTTAATAGTGCAGGTACACAAACAGCTCATTTAACGAATACAGCAGGTTGTGATAGTATAGCTAGTTTAACTTTATCATTAAAATCAGCACCAAGTATTGGTGTATCTACTGGAGGAAACATTTGTGGTATTGGTGGAACACTATCTGTTTACAATACTAATACCTTAAATGGAGGTGTATGGTCTAGCAGTAATAATAACATTGCAACTGTGTCAACTGCAAGCAATGGTGCAGGAGGATTGGCAACAGGTGTAAGTAAAGGAACAGTAGTTTTAACTTATACCAAAACTTCTGCAGAAAATGGCTGTACTGTAAGTGCAAGCTGTGTTGTAAATGTAATTGCTCCAACTATTTCAGGTCCTGCAACAATTTGTAAGGGCAATACGGCTCAACTTAGTGTTAATGAAACGGGCGGATATTGGGTAAGTAATAACAATAAAGCTGTTGTAAGCACTACTGGTTTGCTAACTGCTACCAATGCTGGCAATGCTAGTATTAGCTATGTATTAGGAGGTTGTACTAATGTTAATACCTACACACCAACAGTTGTTGCAGTACCAGCAGCACCTGTAATTGGTTATGCTCCAGGCTCAACTAATCCACAGCTAGGTGCAGGTTCTGCATATTGTAATAACAGAACCTTTACATTAGTAGGTTCGCCAGCAGGTGGTGTATGGAGCAGTACCAACACAAATGTTGTTACTGTAACAAGTGGGGGTGTTGCTACAACTGTTGGTTTGGGCAATGGTTCTGTAGTTTATACTTACACCAATACAGCAGGTTGCAGCAGTAGTCGTTCTATTGTTGGTAATGTAGTTGCTTGTGCTGCACGTGGAATTAACAATGAGCAATTAGCAATGAGCAATGATTTTACAATTTTCCCTAATCCTGCAAAATCAGTTGTGAGTGTAAAAGTTGATAAACTAATAGGTAACGAAAAATTATTCATTACTGATTATTTAGGTAAAGTAGTTAAAGAACAACTATTAAGTATGGGAACAAATACAATTGATATTGCTAATCTAAGTAAAGGATTGTAC
>CAZTOP010000076.1:0-11926 GCA_964615145.1 uncultured Chitinophagaceae bacterium | reverse complement strand
GGTTTGGCATTATTGGGGCTCACAATCTAAACATCAACGTTTTTAGACAAACTAAAATGACAACGCAAAAAATTTTAAACAATTTAGGACAATTCTCAAGCTATGACGCAGAACTTTTTGAAAAACATTCTGTGAGGAGAACGCTTAACAAAAATGAAGTGTTACTGAAAGATGGGGAAGTTTGTAAATCATTTTACTTTATTCTACAGGGTTCATTCTCACAATTTCAAACTCAAGACATAGAGGACGTAATCATTGATTTGCATTTACAAAACGAATGGATGTTTAATCAACAAAGTCTAACAGAACAAAAACCCTCAAATACAACAATCAAAGCATTTTCAAAATCAGAAATTATTGAGTTGAGTTTAAATAGCTTTCATTGCCTTTGTTCAAAATCACATGCCTTTCTGCAATTTGGCAAAATCCTTAATCAATCAATAAACAGGATTTTCCTTTTTGACAACTCACTTAAACCAACCGAAAAATACAGCTATATAAACAAATCTAAACCTGACTTGGTAAAAGTGTTTCCTATTAAAATGATAGCTTCCTATTTAAAAATTGCACCTGAAACTTTAAGCGGAGTGAGAGCTTCTTATTGAATTTACTGATTTCAATCAAGTGGACTTTTGGAGACTAACAGTAATCTTTGCCAAAAAAATATTACTATGCTGACAACTATTATTCCAAAGCTACCAATGCGTAACAAAGTTGCTACAAGAGAATTTTACTTATCACAATTAGGCTTTACTGACATTGGAAGTGAAGACTTTGACGGCTATTTGTTAGTTAAAAAAGACAATGTAGAAATACATTTTTTTGAGTTTAAAGAACTTGACCCAAAAGAAAACTATTGCCAAGTTTATATTCGTTGTAATAACATTGAAACACTTTATCAATCTATGTTGTACAACAATAATAACATTCATCCAGCAGGGCATTTACAAGCAAAACCTTGGGGACAAAAAGAATTTGCGATGCTTGACCCAGACAACAATCTACTTACATTTGGTCAAAGTTTATAACACCACAAAAAACGGCTACAGCCGACAAAAGGTTTGGCATTATTGGGGTTTAGCGAATTAAAAGTGTACATTTATAATTCTATTTTTCTTTAGTCACTATCAAAAACTAACGATATCTATCTTTTGTAAAATTCATTAGCAACATCAACTATATTTGACCATATCTTCTTTTGAATTACAAATAATTCTTAATATCATGACGCCTTACCAACAACACCTTGCTATTGATAAAAAACTAGCTACAATAATTTTTGATGAGCATCATACTTTAGAATTAAAAACGAATATCCCATTGCGTTTAATGGCAAGCATTATGGGACAGCAATTAAGCACTAAAGTTGCTAAAGTTATTTATCATAGATTTTTAGATTTATATGGAAAAAAAGAACCTCAACCAAAGCAGATATTAGATACTCCACATGAAACTTTAAGAGCTATTGGTTTAAGTAATGCCAAAGTACAATATGTAAAAAATGTAGCTGCTTTTTGTATAGAGCATAAAATAAATGATAAAAAGTTGGCCAAACTTAGCAACAATGATATCATTGATTTACTTATCCAAATTAAAGGTGTTGGAAAATGGACAGTTGAAATGTTGCTGATGTTCTCGCTAGGCAGAGAAGATGTTTTTGCTGTTGATGATTTGGGCATACAACAAGCTATGATTAAGCTTTACAAGCTGGAACATTTAGACAAGAAACAACTGAAGGAAAAAATGATTAATTTGTCAAAAAAATGGAGTCCTTACAAAACTTATGCTTGCCTGCATTTATGGAGTTGGAAAGATAATAACCCTAAACCATAAACAGGAATGTGGATACATTGACAATAATTTTTTGTTATAGCGTAATGAAACCCCTTAATTTTATGCTGACTTTTAAAACATACAACTATGAGAGGTGTAAATAAAGTAGTGCTAATAGGCAACTTGGGTAAAGACCCAGAATTGATTACGCTTGAAGGCGGTATTCATGTTGTAAAATTTCCATTGGCAACTACCGAAACTTATAAAGACAGAAACGGAAAACAGTTATCGCAAACTGAGTGGCATTCAGTAGTATATTGGCGAGGCTTGGCAGAGCTTGCACACAAATACTTACACAAAGGCAGTTTAATTTATGTTGAAGGCAGACTTAGAACCAGAAATTGGGAAGACAAAGAAGGCAATAAAAAATTTGCTACTGAAATTGTTGGGGATAATTTAATAATGCTAGATAAAAAACCAGAAAATGGCAACAACTTAGATGGTTTAGATGGATTTTTACCCGACAATCCCTTACCAAATGAACTTGAAGGAAATTTACCTTACTAAAGTTTAGCATTAAACAAATACTTTTGCCAAGTCTATAAGACATATTTTTCATTAAAAAACCTCCATTGGACTATCATTCGACACTTTTAACCATTTTACAAATTAATACTCAAGCTACTCCTGTACTTGTTTTTATACTGCTGCTTTTACTTGGTTTTTCTTTTATGATCAGCGGTTCTGAAATTGCTTTCTTTTCTCTAAACTACAAGGATATCAATTTGTTAAAAACCAAACAAACTGAGCCTTATAAAAAAATAGTTGACCTACTTGAAAACCCTAAAACCTTATTAGCTTCCATGCTAATAGCCAATAGTTTTCTTAATATTGCTATTATTGTTATTTCTAACTTAGTTATTGATGATGCTTTTGAAACTGTCAACTTTTTACATCACTTACCTGTTTTTGTTGAGTTCTTTTTAAAGGTGGTGTTGGTTACTTCCTTGTTGCTTCTTTTTTGCGAGGTAATGCCAAAAGTAATGGCTACACAAAATAATATTCGCTTTGCAAAACAGGTAACTCCTGTTGTAGAAGCAGTAAACTATTTATTCAAACCAATTAGTATTTGGCTTGTTAAATGGAGCGATGGTATAGAAAAAAGATTAACCAATAAAACCCAAGGTGTAGTAACAAACGAGGAAATGAGTCATGCTATTGATATCACATATCCCGAAGAAAGTGAAAAAAATATTTTAAAAGGAATTCTTGAATTTGGCACCATAACGGTTAAACAAATAATGAAAACAAGAATGGATGTTTCAGGCATAGCATATAACACCAATTTTTCGGATCTTGTAAATAGAATTGAAAAACTACATTACAGCAGATTGCCTGTTTTTAAAGAAGATTTAGATGAAGTTGTGGGTATTTTACATACCAAAGATTTATTACCACATTTAGATAGTGACGATAGTTTTAATTGGCATAGTGTTATGCGTTCTCCATTTTTTGTTCACGAACAAAAATTAATTGAAGATTTATTACAAGAGTTTCAAGCTAAAAGAATACATTTTGCCATAGTTGTGGATGAATTTGGTGGCACAAGTGGTATTGTAACTTTAGAAGATATTTTAGAAGAAGTAATAGGTGAAATTAAGGATGAGTTTGATGAAGAGGAAACTACCTTTAAAAAGCTAGACGATAATAACTACATTTTCGAGGGCAAAACAATGATTAATGATGTTTGTAAAATAATGGAGCTACCCGTAGATACTTTTGATGTGGTGAAAGGCGAAGCAGATTCCTTGGGTGGTCTTGTATTAGAAATTGCTGGAGAAATTCCAAAACCAATGCAATTGGTTGAGTGCGGAGATTTTGAATTTGTGGTTTTGGAACTCATAAAACACAGAATTGAACAAGTTAAAGTTACTATTAAACCCATGCCTGAGCAGCAAAATAATTATTAATGTTCTACAATTTTTCTTTAAAAAAAATAATACCTCTCCTACTAGTGTTGCTTTTTACTGCCTGTAAAGAAAAACCTGTAAACAAACCTAAGGGATATTTTTCTATAGATTTCCCCAAGCATCAGTACAAAATTTTTAATCAAGAAGGCTACCCATATAGTTTTGAATATCCTGTTTATGGCAACATAGTGAAGGATACAAGCTTTTTCGGGGGTGCCACAGAAAATCCCTGGTGGATTAATGTTGAGTTTCCAACTTTTAAAGGAAAAATATATGTGAGTTATAAAGAAATAGGAAAAAACAGATTAGACTCACTACTACGGCATTCATTTAAACTAGCCGATGCCCACGATGCAAAAGCAACATTTAAAGAAGACTCATTAATTAAAACACCCAACAATGTTAGTGGAATGTTTTTTCAATTAGGAGGCAATGTTGCTACAGCGAATCAGTTTTTTGTCACAGATAGCACCAAGCACTTTTTGCGTGGTGCATTGTATTTCGATGCAACTCCTAACGAAGATTCATTAAGAATTGTAAATGATTTTTTATTAGAAGATATGAGGCATTTGATTAATACATTTAAGTGGAAGAACTAATTTATTGTTCTAACATTTTTTCTGCATTTTCAGCCATTTGTAATTGCTCAATAAATTCATCAATATTACCACCAATAACAGCGTCAAGGTTGTAGCTTGTATAACCAATTCTATGGTCTGTAACCCTTCCTTGTGGCCAGTTGTAAGTTCTAATTTTAGCACTTCTATCGCCTGTGCTTACTAATGTTTTTCGATGTCTGGCTATTTCATCTTCATGTTTACGTACTTGCTCTTCGTACAATTTTGTTCGCAACATACCCATTGCTTTTTCTCTATTCCCTAGTTGAGAACGCTCAGTTTGACAAACAACCACAACACCCGTTGGAATATGGGTTAAAAACACTTTCGATTCTACTTTGTTTACATTTTGTCCGCCAGCACCACCGCTACGTGCTGTTTCCATTTTTACATCACTTTCTTTCAATTCAAAATCCACTTCATCTGCCTCTGGCATTACAGCTACGGTTGCAGCACTAGTGTGTACACGCCCCTGAGTTTCTGTATTAGGTACACGTTGTACACGATGTACACCACTTTCAAATTTTAAAGTTCCATAAACATCTTCTCCTGTTACTTCTACAATTACCTCTTTATATCCACCAACAGTTCCTTCACTTTCTGTAACAATTGCAGTTTTCCAGCCTTTTTTACTACAATATCTTAAGTACATTCCAAGTAAATCTCCAGCAAATAAGCTTGCTTCATCTCCACCTGTTCCAGCACGTATTTCCAGTATAGCATTTTTATCATCCTGCGGATCTTTTGGAATTAGCATTTGGGTTAAAAGTTTTTCCAAGTTATCCTTTTTTTCTTCTAATGCAGGCATTTCCATTTTAGCAAGTTCCTTCATATCCTCATCAGAACCATTTAAACTTTCTTTGGCAAATTCGTAATCATCCAAGGTTCTTTTGTATTGCTCATAAGGAATCACAATTTTTTCCAGAGATTTATATTCTTTACTCATTTTTCCAAACTCCTTTTGATTACTAATAATCTCAGGATTGGTAAGTGCTATACCCACTTGGTCAAATCGAGCTTTTATTGCTTCTAATTTATCAATCATTTGAACTTTTTTTCGAGCGGCAAAAGTAATGGTTGTTGCCTATTATAGCTATTAACAATAAAAACTAAATACTATTTACTTGTTTTTTATATATTTGATGCATAAACATTAATAAAAAATGAAAAAAATAATTATGGCATCTTTAACTGCAATGGTGCTGATTGCAGCTTGCAAAAAAGATGAAAACACTACAACAGGAAGTTTAGAGCTAACCAAGGCTAATATTGCTGGTAAGTATTTAACTACAGGGGCAACATTTACCCCAACAGGTTCAGTTGCTATTGATTTTTTTAATACAACTAGTTTTCCTGCTTGTGAAAAAGATAATTTTCACATTTTTGATGCTACAAACAATTACTCATACGCAGATTCTGGTACAAAATGTACTCCAAGTTCTACCTTTACAGGAACCTACAGTATTACACCACCTAATCAATTAACCTTTAAAGGCAAAACGTATTTGGTAGAAAGTTTTACCACAACTAATTTAGTTTTTGCTTTCGATAGCACTGCAGTTATTCCACCATCTACTACAATTACAGGTAGAGTAAAATTAACTTTAACTAAACAACCATAGAATAGTAAATAAAAAAAATTAGAAGTAGGCATTGTGAAAACAGTGCCTTTTTTTGTTTTAAAAAGGCAAGCCAATACCTAGTTGTAACGCTGCATTTCTAACTTCTACCCCATTACTTCTTGTTTCTTTTAATGGTGCATTGTTAATATCCATCCAGCCATTATTTTGTTGTCTAGCTGGATCTTTTACTTTATAAGCAGCATCAAAACGTAAAATAGCATAACCACCAAAATCAAAACGTAAACCAGTACCCACACCAATAGCAATATCTTTCCCTAACCGTGCTAATGAGAATTCGCTATTGGGGTTGTCAGCATTTTTTCTTAAGTTCCAAATATTGCCAATATCTGCAAAAACAGCACTTCCTATTTTTAAAAAACTACCATTGTAAATTGGAAAACGATACTCAAAATTTGCCTCTAACCTTATGTCTCCAAATCTATCTCGAAATGATGAAGTACTAGTATCGTACAACAATGAAGAGCCTTGCCCTAACTGACGTAATCCCCAAGCACGCATACTATTGGGACCACCTACAAAGAACTGTTTAAAAAATGGCAGCACATTGCCAATTTCGTTACTACTACTGTAGTTAATACCTAACCCTCCATACAGTTTATAAGCAAATTCAGACTTTGAATGTTTTAAACTTTCCCTATATTCAATTTCCAGTTTTGTGTATCTGTAAACTTTATCTTCTAGTGATTTAAATAATCCAGTAATCAAACCAGATTCCTCTACACCCACTCTAAAAAAATGTGAGCGATTGGAATTTTTTTTGTTTACATAGGTTTGTGAAAACGTAAATGTTTGACCAATTACATTTCCAGTATTGAATGATAACTGTAAAAAAGGATTGTTTTTAATTAAGCTATCCAACCCCTGTAACTTGTCTAGTGAATACAATTCAATATTTATTGGATTATATCCCCAGGTTTTATCATCACTTTTAAACTCGTATCCAAAACTGCTTGTTAAAGATTTTAGTTTAAACAAATTAAACCTATCTGAATAATTTGCATTTATTGATAAAATTGACCTTTTATCTGTAACATCAATAACACTTTCTAAATTGGTTCTGATAAACCTAAATGGAAGAATTTTAATAAACTTTCGAATTGATTTTTCGCCAATAACTTTTGGGAAGCTATAACTATGTCCAAATGTTGAATAAAAAGTTTGTAATGCAGTGCCACTATCTGTTGGATTAAACTCGACCCCAACCCTTACACTTGTAAAAGATTGTATGGCTTGTTTCCAAACATTTCTATTTCTGTACGTAAGTCCAAATGCAACACCCACAAGGCTTCCAGCTGTTAAATCTCCAGTATTTTTGCTTAACTCAAAATTAGTTTCAATACCTAGTTTTTTTTCGGGAACCATTGTTATGTGTAAGTCTAATGTATCAACATCTCGCTTTACAATTCTTGCATCAATTTGTTTCCAAGGTCCTAATTTATTAAGTGCATTAATGGTTTTATAAAAATTGGTTTCATTATAAAGCTGACCATTTTGTAAATAAGTATGATTTTTTAGTGGCGATAATTTTATAATATGGCTGTCGAATTTTAAGGAGTAGTTGCCATATTTATGATTATGCAACCAAGGCTTTGTAATAACAGAATCGGTTAAATCAAAATTACCAGCTTGTGGATAATAGTAAATATGCCCCATAAAATATTGTCGTCCACTTTCGCCTGTCGTGTCTTTTCTTTCTTTAATAGTAATATCCCATTTTGGATTTTCTTTCTTGCTTTTTGCATAGTCATCTAAAAGTTTTGCCAATTCAAATGGGTCGATTGTTAAGTTCAAAAATCTAGAGTCTGTGGTATCTACTAAAGCATAAATATCCTCTCTAGTAAAATTGTAATATCCATTTTTTTTAAATAAATTAGTTAGCCTGTCAAGTTCATTACTAATAATTTGTTTGGTATATGGAACTCCTTTTTGTAAAAAACTATTTTGCTGATTTTGCAGTGCTAACTTTTGTAAATTACTGTCAGCTAAATCTATTGCTACACTGTCTATACTTATATTTTTGCCTAAATCAATTGTTACAACAGGTGTAACTCTATGCTGATTTTTTACAATTTCATTAATAGTATCGTGATTGAAATTTGCATAATAATAACCCTTTGACTTTAAGTAATTATCCATAAATTTTATGGAACGCACTACATTATTACTATCGTAAACAGGTGGATTTTTAATGACAGAAAATATGCCCAGTTTGGCTATTTTTCTTATTTGTAAACTATCGTCCCAATAATTATTTAACTCAGATAGCAATAGTTTTTTTTCATCTGAATTAATTACAGAATTAATTACAATTTTATTATTGTAAACAAAGGGTTGATTTTTGGGAAAATTTTTTACAGAAGTACAAGAGCTAATAAAAATAATAGCCATTGTAAGAAGATATAAATTTGCTTTACTGAAATTTTTAAATTGCATAATATGTTAAGCCGCAGCGAAAGTAAATATATTCAAACTTTAAGCCACAAAAAACAAAGAGACGCAGAAGGTTTGTTTATTGTTGAAGGTCCTAAGCTAGTTCAGGAAATTTTAAACAGCCAATTTTCAATAAAAAAAATATATGCTTTACAGTCTTGGTTAAATGTAAACAATCATTATAGCAATGCAGTGATAGTTAGTGAAGATGAATTACAGAAAATTTCTACACTGCAAACAGCCAATGAAGTGCTTGTAATTGCCCAAATACCTGAAATCGATAATACATTAGAACTTGAAAACATTGTAACACTTGCTTTAGATGGTATTCAAGACCCTGGCAATATGGGCACAATTATTCGAATTGCAGATTGGTTTGGCATTAAACAAATAATTTGTAGTCGCGATTGTGTTGAGCAATACAACCCTAAAGTTATACAAAGTACAATGGGTAGTTTTATTAGAGTAAAAGTTGTGTACACTGATTTAGAAAAATGTTTGCAAAATACCCAAGTACCCATTTATGGTGCATTATTAAATGGAACAGATATTAAAAAAATAACACCACTAACTGAGGGAATCATTGTAATAGGCAACGAATCAAAAGGAATTAGAGCCCCCATTTTACCATTAATAAAAAATGCAATAAGTATTAAAAAAATTGGAGGAGCTGAATCGTTAAACGCTGCTGTAGCAACAGGTATTATTTTATCCCACTTGTGTTAAAGTAGCTTCAAAATCTTCGATAGTTTGGGCATTTTCTAGCTTAAATGCTCCAATTCTGGTTCTGCAAAGTTTACTTAAATGACCACCAACGCCCAACGCTGCACCAAAATCATTTGCTAAACTTCTTATATAAGTTCCAGTGCTGCAAACCACTTTAAAGTCTAAATTATTTTCATTAATGTTTGTAATGGCAAATTCATATATCGTTACAGCCCTAGGATCTACTTTAACTTCAATTCCTTTTCTGGCACTTTCGTACAAGCGTTTGCCATCTTTTTTAATGGCTGAGTGTTGTGGTGGCATTTGCAAAATAGCACCTGTAAATGGACCTGTGGCAGCATAAATTTGCTCTTTAGATATGTGGCTAGTATCTTTAAAATTTTCTGGTTCGCTTTCTAAATCAAAAGTTGGAGTAGTTGAACCAATGGTTATAGTGCCTGTATATTCTTTTTCCATACCCATATACTCATTAATTTTTTTGGTAAACTTACCTGTACAAATAATGAGTAATCCACTTGCCAATGGGTCTAATGTGCCTGCATGTCCTACTTTTGGAATTCTTATTAAATGTCTAATTTTTCTTACTGCATCAAAGCTAGTCCAGCGTAATGGTTTATTTATAAGTAAAACGCTGCCTTCGGCAAATGTTGATTGATTTTGCATAATTGTTACTGATGTAGAGACCGAGTTAAATACTTTTTCAAAATTAAAACTACAAATTAAATAAAGTGACTAATTTCTATACTTATTAAGCAGCCACATAAAGATAGCTACGCTAAGTATAATGATGAGCCACAACCAACTTAAGGAAATTATTTCAGTAAAAATATTAGAGGGTTTTGTTTTATCTTTCTCCATCATTAATAAACCAATATCTCTTGCCAAAACACCCATAGAAGTAGAATCTAGTCCATCATAGGCTTGTCCAAATCTGCCACGCATTTTATAATTTTTATCTAACAATGCGAATCTGCTGGTGTGGGCAAAGCTGGTATCAACAGGTTCGTTGCTAAGCTTATCAATTCTCAACTCTTCAAAAATAAATTTGTAAATACTATCTCTGTTACCTGTTAACAACCACCAATTATCAGGATTGATACCAAAATTATCAGCGTATATTTTTAGTTGTTGTACACTATCATTTTCAGGGTCAATTGACAAAGAAATAAATTGCACTACCGATGTATCTACTTTTAGTCTAGATGCCCCACCAGTTTTGAATGATTCTTGTAATGATTTCATGCTTCTGGTAAGTCTTGGGCAAATACTTGGACAATGCGTAAAAAATAAATCAAATACGATTGCCTTATTCTTAATGTCATATAAACTTACAGTATCCCCAAGTTGATTTACAAGCCTAATATTACAGGTTGTATGCCATAAGCTATCGTAGGTAGTTTTACCATTTTTTTCTTTTGTAATTACCTCATCTAACAATAATTTTCTTGGCAAAACCACTGAACCATCGCTAAAATGCTTTAACACTAAATAACAACCTACGGGAATTAAAATAGTTAAACAAAGGGTAAGAATTGATCTATTATTCATTAGTATTTACAATATTAAAATAATTGTCAAAGTTATGATGATGCTGTAAGCTTCAAATGACTTGAAACGGAATTTTAATAAAAAAACCATCGCTTTGCGATGGTTTTTTTATTAAAACTTTTATTATTAGTGATGGTTTTCAGTAGCTGGTTCTGTTTTGCTTTCATGCTTAGTTTCACCGTGATGCTTCTCTTCTACTTTTATAGTGGATTGTTCTTTAAGGTGTGCATCATATTTATTTCTTAATGTTTTAAAAGAGTTGCCATCATATAAAAATGCTGCAATAAACCATATAAATAATAATAAAGGCACAACAATTGTCATGATCATATTTCTGATTTCGTGCTTTAGGTGCATAAAATATGAAACTATATAAAAAGCTTTAACCATCATTAATATTAGGATAGTGCCTTTTAAAAACATTACCATACTACCAGACATAGTACCATGAGAAAAATACATCCAAAAACCAAGTGCCAATTCAATAATAGTTAATGCACTTAAAATCCAAGTTATTTTCCAGATTTCTTTTTTTGCTGCTGCATATGTTTCAGCATTATATGTATGATGTTGTGACATTTATATGTTAGATTTTTTTTAAAATGATTTTTTTATAATTATACTAAGTAGAATAACGTAAATACAAATACCCAAACTAAATCTACAAAGTGCCAATAAAGACCCGCTTTTTCAATCATTAAATAATGACCTTTTTTCTCAAAAGTATTATTCAATGTCATAATAAGCATTACTATATTTATAATAACGCCACTAAAAACGTGAAAACCGTGAAAACCTGTTATTGTAAAAAAGAAGTTGGTAAAGTTTGTGGTAGCGTGTGTACCATCTGCATTTGGAAATGGATTCATTCCCCACCAAGCACCTTCGGCGTGTAAGTGAGTCCACTCCCAGGCTTGACAACCTAAAAATATAGCTCCACCAATGATAGTTAAAATTAAATTTCGTACTACTCCTTTTTTATCTTGATGATGACCAGCTTGAACAGCAAGTACCATTGTAACAGAACTTACAATCAATACAAAAGTCATAAAACTTACAAACACCAATGGTGCATCAGCAGAACCTTCAGCTTTAAAAGGATATGAACTGAATACATGGTTAGGGTCGGGCCATCCGTTTGTAGCAAATCTACTGGTACCATAGGCAATAAGAAATGCTCCAAATGTGAAAGCATCACTCATTAAAAAGTACCACATCA
>CAZTOP010000075.1:0-11933 GCA_964615145.1 uncultured Chitinophagaceae bacterium | reverse complement strand
AGCATTGCCCTTTTAGGGCTTTGCTATTGCTTTAAAACAAGAAGCCCCACCACAATGGCAGGGTTTCTATTTAACCGATAAGAAAGAAATTTCACTTACACACCTTCAACTTTCACAATGGCTAATGGGTTGAAAACACCATTTTTCAATGGGTACATTTGACCGTTTACCTCTTGGTAAAATTCAATTCCCAGCACCAAAAACAAAGGACTTGTACTGTTGGCAGTAACCGAATTTGTCAAAGTCAATGCTGCAGTAGCTGTGTTATTCCAGGCGATGATGGCACTATCGTTATTGTCAATCACAAAAGTTTCATTTTCAAAATCCACTTCTGCACCAGCACTTTCAATTTTAAAGTGGGTAGTGCCACTTGGTGCTGCTATCATATTCGCAGGAATGAATGAAGGAATTGAAACTTCTAATGTTCCAGCCACTCTATTAATAGCACTCGAAAAAGGTGCATATAAGGCATTTCCAAGCTTTCCTTTGATGTTAAATTCAAAGCCTTCTAATAGTTCGGCTTCGCCATCAATCACATTTCTTTGACCTCTTGGATTGGTTAAATCGGCTTGTATAACCTTAACCATTTCAGAAGTCAAACGGCCAACCATTCGGTTGTCGGCAGAATTTTGCAAAATTGTTCTTAATGAAGTTCGTAAAAGCTTACCAGCTTTTCCAGCAGCACCAAATTCAGCACCGTTTTCCCTTGTTCTTTGAAAGTTAGGGTCTGTTGCTATTCGTGAAGCTTCAACACCTCCTTTTTCTCTTGCAAGATGTCCATCTTGCGTTTTGTAGAATGTAATACCACCAAGTGTACCATTCAATTTTATCAAACCTGATTGTCTTGCCATTTTTATAAAATTTTAATTGTTCAAGGCAAAAATATTATGGCTTATAAGTGTTTCAAAACTTCCACTTCCGACATTTCCGTTATTGCCACATTATGCCAACAAACACACTTTTACCACTCTAAAATTTTAATTATCTTTGCAACAGTAATACTATATCCGAAGTATGGATAGAGTATAGAAATAGTATTAAGTAAATGAATAGACTGTGTATTTATCCGAAAGACATTCAGATAATCACAGGCAAAAGCGACAGATATGGTAGATACCTTATTAAGAGGATTAAAGAGTACTTCAACAAGCAGCAACACCAAGTTGTTACCGTTGAAGAGTTCTGCCAGTATATGGGCTTACAATTTGATACAGTTGCCAAGCAACTGAGATAATGTAAAACCTTATCTTCGCTTTCGCTTATGATAAGGACAAACACACTCTACAAGGAACAGCATATTTTCTTTTATTTGCACTGCACTTTCCTTTGATATTATAGGTTTTGTTGCCCTATTGTTGCCATAAATAATATCAATCATTTGAAACCCTTTATTATTAAGGGTTTATCTTTGTAGCATACAATTTGTATCGGAAAGTAGAATTTGTTCAATAATTTCAATTTACACTTTGACGATATTAATAAATTTGCAATTTATTGCTATAAACAATATTTTTGTAACAATCTGAAAAAAACGGTTATGCTTTTGTTAAGCATTTCTGTTTTATTTTACACATCATATAAACGTTACTATGATTCAAAAAAGCTTGGTCGAAAAACTAGAAGGATTTACAATTCCAGACGAATTAAAACGTGCTGGTATATATCCTTATTTTAGACCTATTGAGGAAAATAATGATACAGAAGTTGTTATTGAAGGAAAGAAATTGTTGATGTTTGGCTCTAATAGTTACATGGGTCTAACTAATCACCCAAAGGTAAAAGAAGCTGCTGCAAAAGCATTAGAAAAATATGGTAGTTGCTGCTCAGGTTCAAGATTTTTAAATGGAACATCGAAACTACACGTTGAACTTGAAGAACAATTAGCCGATTATACGGGTAAAGAAGCTGCATTAGTTTTTACTACTGGTTTTCAAGCAAATCTTGGAACTGTTTCTGCATTTACAGGCAGAAGTGGCGTTATTATAATGGATGAGTTTAATCACGCATCTATTTATGAAGGGAGTCGATTATCCTTTTCGAAGGTTTTGAAATACAAGCATAACGATATGGAAGATTTGGAAAGACTTTTGAAAAATATTCCAAACTCCACTATTAAAATGATTGTAATGGATGGTATTTTTAGTATGGAAGGTGATATTTGTGATTTACCAGAAATAGTTAAACTTGCCAACAAATACGAGGCACTTTTAATGTGTGACGACGCTCACGCAGTGGGTGTAATTGGAGACTGTGGACGTGGTACAGCTAGCCATTTTGATTTAACTGATGACGTAGATATTATCATGGGCACATTTAGTAAATCATTGGCATCAGTAGGGGGTTATATAGCCTCCACAAAAGACGCTATCAATTACTTAAAGCACACATCTCGCCCAATGATATTTAGTGCAAGTATTCCACCAAGTGCTGTGGCTGCTGCACAAGCTGCTCTATCAATAATAAGAAGTGAACCTGAACGCCAAACTGCACTTTGGAACAATACGAACTACATGTCAAAATCGCTAACCGAACTTGGGTTTGACATTAATACATCTGAAACACCAATTATTCCAATTTATATAAGAGATAATCAATTAACATTCCAGTTCTGTCAAAGATTATTTGAAGAAGGGATATTTGTTAACCCAGTTGTATCGCCTGCAGTAAAAAGTGATTCTTCGTTAATTCGTTTGTCAATGATGGCAACACACACACAATCTCAATTAAACGAAGCACTTGATAAAATTGAAAAAGTTGCAAATGAATTAGGTGTATTTGCGATGAAATAATTTACAGTATTTTTAAGAATTATCATACAAACAAGCAGGAATGAGCATCATAATCAAAGAGGTAATAAATAAAAAAGATTTACAAGCTTTTATTGATCTTCCATACAGATTATATGCAAATCATCCCTACTATGTTCCACCTTTAAGATTTGACGAGAAAGCAACATTAAGCAAAGATAAAAATCCAGCTTTTGATTATTGTGAGGCTAAATATTGGTTAGCATACAAAGGAGATAGAGTTGTTGGTAGAGTTGCTGCTATTTTAAATAAAGCCTACATTGAAAAGTGGAAGAACCAATATCTGCGTTTTGGTTGGATTGAGTTTGAAGAGGATGAAGCTATAGCTAAAGCATTAATAGAACAAGTTGAAGGCTGGGCTAAAAAACTTGGAATGAAAGCTGTTCATGGGCCTCTAGGATTCACAGATTTAGACCACGAAGGTATGTTGGTTGAAGGCTTTGATCAGTTAGGAACCTTAGCCGCTATTTATAATTTTCCATACTATCCTAAGTTTATGGAAAAACTTGGATATGCGAAAGATGCAGACTGGGTTGAATACAAAATTACTTTGCCGAAAACAGTTCCTGAAAAATTAGAAAAAATTGCCAGTATAGTTGAAAGAAGGCTTGAGCTCTCATTAGTTAAAACTAAAAAATCAAAAGATGTTCTTCCTTATGCTAAAGAGATATTTGATTTAATAAATGAAGCATATTCTCATTTGTTTGGTGTAGTGCCTTTAACAGATAAACAAATTCAATATTATACAAAACAATATTTTTCATTTGTACGACCAGATTTCCTTCCATTAATTGTAGATAAAACTGGTAAACTAGTTGCTTTTGCAGTAACAATGCCATCTTTGTCTAAAGCCTTGCAAAAGGCAAAAGGAAGTTTATTGCCTTTTGGTGTTTTTCATTTACTTAAAGCAATGAAGAAAAACGAATATGGTGATTTGTATTTGGTTGCAATAAAAAAAGATCTCCAGGGAAAAGGTGTTAATGCTATTTTAATGCACGAGCTTACTAAAGTATATCTTAAAAATGGTATTAAGTATGCAGAATCGAATCCAGAATTAGAATCAAATGCAGCTGTACAGTCTATTTGGGAGTACTTTGAATCTGTTCAACATAAAAGGCGAAGATGTTATATTAAACATTTGTAGCATTAATTATTATTGATGAAAAAAAATGTTTTAGTAACCGGTGCTAGTGGTTTTATTGGAAGTTTTATAGTTGAAGAAGCCATTAAAAAAAATTATAAAGTTTTTGCTGGAATAAGGAAAAATAGCAGTCTAAAATATCTCACAAATCCCGAAATAAATTTTATTGATTTAGACTTAAGTAATGATGTTTTGATTGATGAGTCATTGCAAAGATTTGCTGATCAATTTGGAGAAATAAATTTTATAATTCATACAGCCGGCGTTACCAAGTCCATTAATAAAAAAGACTTTGACAACGTGAATTTTTTAAATACAAAAAGGTTTGTAGAGGCTTTAGAAAGAAATAACCTAGTACCTGAAAAATTTGTTTTTATCAGTAGTTTAGCCGCTTATGGCCCGGGTTTTGAAAAAGAACCTATATCAAACTTAAACAGGCAACAGCCAATTACTGAATACGGTAAAAGCAAGCTTAAAGCAGAGGTTTTCTTGAAGTCTAAAACCAGTTTCCCTTCTATAATAGTTAATCCTACTGCAGTTTACGGACCTAGAGATAAAGATTTTTTTGTGCTTTTAAAATCTATCTCTAATCATATAGAAATGTATATCAATAATGATAGGCAATTACTTAGTTTTGTACACGTTTACGACCTTGTTAATGCCATTTTTATTGCAATGGAGGCTGATATGTACCATCAAAACCTTATAGTTTCAGATTTGGATAATTACACTTCACGACAGTTTAATAATTTAGTAAAAAAACATTTAAAAGTTAAAACTATTTCATTAATTATCCCCGCATTTGTGGCACAAGTTATTGCAATTTTTTCTGAAATTGCTGGTCATTTAAAAGGTAAAACCCCCTTGTTGAATAGAGAAAGATTGAAAGAGTTTAAAGCAAAAAACTGGAGTGTAAATGCTTCTCAAATTGAATCTTTAGGCTACACCGCAAAATTTAAACTCGACCAAGGAATTGAAAACACAATAGGTTGGTACAAAAAAAATGGGTGGATGAAATAGTATTTTTTTATTTGTTGACAGCTTTGTGACTTCCATCGCAAAATGGTGGATTTTTTGTATGCTTGCAGTTGCATAGCCATACTTCGCCATCTTCTTCGGCTGTAAACTTTAAACTTTTGTAGGGCATAATTGTTTCGCCATTTTCTTGTGTTGCAAGTTGTTTATGAGAACCATCGCACATCGGATTTTTTTCGCTTAATCCACAAGTACACCAAGCATATGTTTTTCCTTTTTCAACTTGAATAGCTGTTGGGTTGTTGTCAAAAACTTTAGGTAAATTCATTTTATAATTAGTGTTAGTTAATATATTTATTTAGATAAAGATAAAAGTTAAAGTTAGACGTATTTATCAAACCTTCAATTTCGTATTTCAAATTTAGTTTGTTTATATCTTTCATTCTGTTTTGCTGAATAATATGAAAAGCCTTTTCGGCAAGTAAATACCCCTTTCTTTTATTTAGTGTTTTATGAGAACTATTATTGATTAATGATAAAAAGCTTGCAACAATATTATCAATCCCAGCTTTATCAGTTGCAATAGTTTTGTAAATTGGTATTTCAATTGAATGATTGTGAAATGCAGGTGCTAACATCATTCTTAAATTTTTTACAAATGTATCTGCATCGGGTCTATCGGCTTTATTTACAATAAAAACATCTGCAATTTCCATTAATCCCGCTTTCATTGTTTGTACTTCGTCCCCAGCTTCGGGAACTAATACAACAGCTGTAATATCGGCTAAGCCTGCTATTTCGATTTCGCTTTGTCCTACACCAACAGTCTCGACGATAATAATATCAAAAGGAGCAGATTTTATTATGTCGATAATTTCAATAATCTTTGGGTGTAATCCACCCAAACTCCCTCGGGTTGCTAAAGAACGAATGAATACATTAGGATGATTGTACCAATTGCTCATTCTTATTCTATCTCCAAGTAAGGCACCCAAATTAAATGGCGAGGAAGGATCAACACAAACAACTGCAACTTTTTTATTATTGTTTACAAATTCTTCAATTATTGCATCAACAAGTGTGCTTTTGCCAGCACCTGGTGGTCCGGTTATACCCAATACAGGTGTTGATGAATGAGGCAGTTGTTGTAAAAAATTATAATAGCCTGTGTATTCATTCTCAATTAATGAAATACAACGGGCTAGAGATTTTTCTTTTCCATTAACTATTTCTTGTAGTAAATTTTGCCACATATTATGCTAATGTATAGTTTCAAATGATAAAACTAGCTGAATCATGGATACAAAAATTACTTTGTTTATAACAGTGGTATTCTCTATGTTCTTTGAATAATATTTGCTATCGTTTGCATAAAATTTTATAAATAAAATTTACTACTTAGATAATAACTTGCTTACTTTACGTGACTTTATTAGCAGTAAAATACTTTTTAGCCTTCTGTAGTAAAGATTGTTTTGCCAAATTTCTAAAATATTTACAATTTATTTAAATACAAACTGCATAGTATGTACAGCAAAAAAATAATAGTTGCACTTTTATTTGCAAGTCTATTTTCAATTAAATCTTTTTCCCAATTTTCAGCTACTTGGGCTTTTACAGCAAATAATACTGGAGCAAAAACTGGTGCTCAATCTGCCGATGTAAATATTAATGATGCTGCAATTGGCAGTGTGTTTACTGCTAATGTTGGATATAGTAGTAATGGTGTAAAATGTCAACCGAGCAGTGAGTGGCCAATTGTACCAACAGATGGCTGGAATATTGATTTTCCGTTATCTCCAAACGGTGCTGTAGATATTACAATTAATGGTTTAAGTTTTACAGGAAGAACTTCTGGAAGCAGTAATAATAACGTTGTGAGTTTAGCTTATCAAGCAGATGGAATAGGCCCATTTATTCCATTTGGAACTACACAAATTGTCCCAAGTGGTGGAACAAATACAATTACTTTTCCTGCTTTTACAAAGAAATTTTATAGTACGCACTCTTACATTATAAGAATGTATATGTACGCAGCTACAACTGGAATTTCTGCTAGTCGCTCACTCTCGGTTAAAACAGCGGTATTTACAGGAACATCTAATGTTGCAGGTACTCAACCAAGCGTTACAACAACTTCAGCAATAAAAACAGGGAAATATACAGCAACTGCTACAGGTGTGGTTACAGCAGGCACATTGTCTGTTACTGAAAGTGGGGTAGTTTGGGATATTAATTCAAATCCAACTGTGGCATTAGCTACAAAAAATAGTGGTGGTCCAACAGCATCTGGAAATATCAATTTATCGAGCGGTGGTGCTATTTCTGGATTAACTGCGGCAACAACTTACCACGCAAGAGCCTATGTAATTAGCGAAAGCGGCAACGTATTTTATGGGACCGACTTATCCTTCACAACAGATGCTCCATCTATTGCTTCCTTAACAACAAACCCAGCTACTAGTATTACTTCTATTAAAGCAGTTAGTGGTGGCATTATTTTGGATAGTGGTGGTGTTGCTATTACTAAAAAAGGTGTTTGTTGGGGAACATCAGCAAATCCTGATACATTTTCATCTAAAACAAATGATGGTTTTGGAAATTCAAATTTTATTTCCAGCTTAAAAATATTAACTCCAAACACACTTTATCATGCTAGAGCTTATGCTGTAAATTCAGTTGGTATCGCTTACGGGAATGATATAAGTTTTACAACACTTACATCACAACCAGTAATTATTACTACCACAGGAAATAGTGCAAACACAATTCCATTTGGTAGTGTAATAGTAAATAATATATCATCAGTAAAATCATACCAATTAAGTGCAAGTGCATTACTGCCAGTTAATGGAAACATAACAATAACAGCTCCTGTGGGTTTTGAAGTTTCTTTATCCCCCGGCACTGGTTTTGGATCTACATTAAGTATAGGTTATACAGGTAGTACTGTTGTAGCTACTACAATTTATGTTAGATTTGTTCCTACCTTATTTGGTGATTATAGTGGTGTAATAACACATGCTGGGGGTAGTGCAACTGCTACAAACATTGATGATGTAAACGTAACAGGAAAAGGTATACAGAATCCTGGCGATTTTTCAAATACTGGAACAGATTTTTGGGTTGGGTATGGTTTTCAAGCTTTGATGACAGGAAGCAATAATCAAGAAATGGTTTTGTATGTGTCATCTAAGCAAAATGCTATTGTAACAGTTGAAATTGGCAAACCAACTGATGCTAATTATTACATTCAAACTTATAACGTAGTTGCAAATACAGCTACATCAACAATTCCATTACCAAAGAATGGTGTACAAGATGCAAGATTGAATAGTACTGGAATATTGCCACGTGGTATTCACGTTTATAGTAATGGGGTTCCATTCTCCCTATGGGAGCATATTTATGCAGGTTCAAGTTCTGGAGCAAGTTTGATTTTACCAACAAATACCTGGGGTTCTAATTATTCTGTATTAACTGTTGGTGGTAAAACAAATAACGGTGTACCACATTCATTTTTTTATGTGCAAGCAGCAGAGGATAATACAATTGTAGATATCACGCCTGCAGATGATATTACTGCTACAGCCGGGGGTACCACTGTTTTGTATCCTGCTGGTGTTCCTTTTTCCATAACTTTAAACAAGGGAGATGTTTTTAATGCTTTAGGTAAATTAATTACATCAAGTATTGGTGTGGATTTAACTGGAACTACAGTTGTTTCTAGAGATTGTAATAAAAAAATTGCGTTGTTTACCGGTAATGGTAGGGTTCAGTTATTTGTTGGCGGTTGTACCTCTACTAATGGAGGTAGTGATAATTTCTTGCAACAAATGTTTCCCAAGCAAGCTTGGGGTACTAAATATGTTACTTCTCCTTTTAGAGATATGGAAGCAGGATTGTACAAAGTAATAGTGAGTGACCCATCAACTGTAGTTACAGTAAATGGAACAACATTAACTAGTCTAGTTCAAAATGCATATACCATAGAAACTGATACATTATTGGATATTAAAAGTGACAAACCCGTTATGGTTGCTCAGTTTTGTGCTACTAACAAGTGTAATGGAACAGGTATTCCAACGCATCCAAATACAGGTGACAACGGGGACCCTGAAATGGTTATTATCAGTCCTGTACAGCAAGCTATAAATGATGTTACAGTTTATTCAACAAATAATTATAATATACAACATAATTATATCAATGTAATTATTCCCAATGCTGGAGTTGCAAGTTTTTTATTTGATGGAGTAAGTGCATCTGCTGCATTTAACACACACACTGCTGACCCTAATTATAGTTATGCAGTCTTTGATAATCTTACAGGTAATACTTCACATAGGTTGCAATCTGATATTGCTTTTAATGCTATTGCTTATGGATTTTCAACGAGTACTACTAATGAAAGCTATGGATATAATGCAGGTACAAATATTAAGTCATTAAGCCAATATTTAAGTGTTCAAAATACTTATGCTAATGTTTCTAATGATAGCATTATTTCCGCTTGTTTGAACAATGATTTTAAATATACACTCTCATTGCCTTATAAGCCAATTTCTATGAAATGGGACTTTTTTAATAATACAGTACAACAGCCCAATAGTGATACAGTTTTTGTAGCAAATCCTATTCCAACAGACTCTTCAATTGTAGGTGGTGTAATGTTGTACAAGTATAGTTTGCCAACAACTTATCAATTTACAACTACAGGTATTTTTCCTGTAAACATTACTGTTAATGCTACAAACGCTGATGGATGCACTGGATTACAAACAATAACATTCAGTGTTAAAGTTGTAGCCCCACCAACACCATATTTTTTGCTTGATTATAATCCTTGTTTACCAACTATTTTAAATTTCACTGATTCATCCTATGATAAAAATGGATATAGGATGGTAGGTAGGGAATGGACTTTTCTTGGATTGTCTCCAATTTTAACATCATCCGATTCTACTCCAACAATAAGTTATGGGTCAGCCGGTAATTATGATGTTAAGTTGAGAGCAATTAATGATATTGGTTGTTTTAAAGACACTACAGCAACTATTGTGCTTTATAATGGACCTGTGATTAGTAATATAGCTTCAAATCCTTCGGGTCCAACTTGTGTTGGAACAAGTGTTACCTATACTGCTACTGCTACCACATCGCTAGGAACAATTGCTAAATATTATTGGGACTTTGGTGATGGTAAAAAAGATACAACCACAGTCAACACTGTCTCTCACACATTCACAGCAGCAAACACCACCGGGTATACTGTTTCATTAATTATTCAATCTACAGCAGGTTGCTACAGCGGTTTTTATGATATTTTACAACAAGTTTATAAAATAAATGCAGATTTTACATTCACTACACCGCAATGTGTCAATACATCTGTTGCATTTACAAACACCACAACAGGAGGTGTAACAAGTGCATTAATTGATACTAAATGGGATTGGAGTTTTGGGGATCCTCTAAACTCTACATCTAATACGATGAGTCCATCTTTCACATATACTACTCCAAATGTTTATAATGTTAAACTTAGAGCTAGTTTGGTTCTTTTAGCTGGAGGGGAATTTTGTGCTGACTCCATTACTAAACAAATCACAATTTCTTCTATCGTTTCTATTACAAATATTACAGCTGATAATAATGGGCCTGATTGTGCAAATCGTGCAATTACATATACTGCTGTGAGTGCTGCACCTGTTGGAGCTTTCAAATGGTATTGGGAGTTTAGTGATGGCACAAAAGATACAACTACAACAAATCAGGTTTCTCACATATTTACAAGTGCTAATTCTTATACTATCAAAGTATTTGCAAAATCTATAAGCGGTGGATGTGTAGGGAATCAATTTGTTATTAATCAGGTTATATATAAAATCGGTGCAGACTTTACTTATATAACCCCACAATGTGTAAATTCTTCAGTATTGTTTACCGATGTTTCTACAGGAAAGGTATCTAATGCTACTGTCGATACTAGATGGAAATGGAGTTTTGGAGATGCAGCAAACTCAACTGTAAATACGAATAATCCAACATTTAACTATAATACGGCTGGAACATATAATGTTAAGTTGAAAGCTAGTTTATTCAATATTGGTGGAGCCGATTTTTGTGTTGATTCCATAACCAAACCCATTGTTATTCAAAATAAATTATCGAAACCAACAGTTACTTTAAATACTGGAGTTACTACCTCCACTTCATTAACATTTAACTGGTTGGCAGTAGCAAATGCATTAACCTATCAGGTATCTACAAATAATGGTGCTACATGGAACACACCTAGTAGTGGTTCAACAGGAACAACACATACACTAACAGGTTTAACTACTAACACAGTTTATGACCTTTGTGTTCAGGCTTTAGGAACTTGTCCAAGTGATACGGCTTGTGCTCAGGGAAAAACAATATCTCCTAATTCTGATTTCTTTGTGCCAAGTGGGTTTACGCCTAATGGGCAAGGGCCAAATGAAAAATTAGTGATTTGTGGTAACAACGTTAAAAGCATAAGATTTATGGTGTTTACACAATGGGGCGAAAAAGTATTTGAAACATCTAACCCAACGATAAATGGTATTGGGTGTTACGAAACTTGGGATGGAACTGCTTTTGGAAAACCTCAGCCTGTTGGAGTATATGCTTATGTTGCAAATATTACTTTAAATGATGGTAGTGTTGTTAACAAAAAAGGGTTGGTGAGTTTAATTAGATAATAACTAGTATTCCATTTACTTGAATTTTTAGCTTAAGATTTTAAGCACTTTAAATTGATATCTACAAGTTTGGAAAATTATTTATTATGCTTGTACTGCATTATGATAACTATGAATTATGTCTAAGTAATTTTATACCTACAGTATAATTCACTTCATTCATGATAGTGGAAGATGCAATCGGATATAAGAAGATAGATATGTTCTGAATAATAAATAATGTCTAATTTTGGCAATGTGGTAAAAAACAGTTGGTTTTTGGGTTAAAATAATTTCGATTTT
>CAZTOP010000074.1:0-12112 GCA_964615145.1 uncultured Chitinophagaceae bacterium | reverse complement strand
TTGCAACAAGGTCTTTAAAATTCTTAACCTTAATTGGCAATTGATAATTTACAGTTGATAATTGTTTATCAACCTTTATGTCTGCATTATCAATTATCAATTCTACATTATCAATTAATGAGCCCTTTGCCACTAAAGGATTCCAATCGTAATTAACATCTCCTAACTTAACACCAATAAATGTTTGGTTGATTTTGTTAAATGTTAAATTAGTGAATGAAATAGAATCTTTAAAAGGAAAAGGATTGGTGGTATCAGGGAAAATGTATGCACTATCTACAAACTCCCATAATCTATTGCCTTTGGTGGCACTAGTAAATGTGGTATCTGTGCCCAGTATTAAACGTTTAATTCTAAGAATATCTGTTGCATTGATGTTTTTATCTCCATTAACATCTGCAGCAATAAGCTTATATGCACTGTTAAGTTTGGTAGTGTTTAAAATATGACGTTGGGTAAATAATACATCTGTAGCATTGATGCCATTGGATTTGGTGATATCGTTGTTTTTAGTGGGTTTAATTACACCAATTGTTGAAGTTGGCAAACAGTTAAAACTGTAGTTTCCTGAAACTAATATAGAATTATTAATGCTACCACTTAACTTAACTGTTACATTACTTATGTCTCCTTTAATTGGATGCTTTATATTACCTAAAATATTTTTATCAATAACTATATTCACTGTATTATAAAGACTATCACATCCTTGTAAAGTCCTTATTGTGTCTTGCTTAGTTATAGAAGAAGTGTAGCTGATGCCATTATAAATTAAACTATTACATCCACTTAAGTTAATTATTTGACTAACTGGCACTAAAGGAACAATTGAAATTTGCACGAATCTATAAATACTGTCGCAGCCATATATTGTTCGTAGTGTATCATTTTTGGTTGTATTCGAATTATATAAAATGTTATTGTACGTTACCCCATTACAACCACTAATACTAACTGTATCTCTAATTGCAATTTTTTGTACAAAAGCAATAATATTACTTGTAGCTACACCAGTAGTAGCACAAGCTACATTACTAGTAATGATACATTTTACACTATCATTATTATTAAACACTTGACTAGTATATGTAGGGTTGTTGGCACCACTTAATAATACATTATTTTTATACCACTGAAACAAAGTATTTGAACCACCATTACTAACATTTGTATATAACACAGGACTAATTCCACTGCATAAAATATTACTTGGAGTACTAATGTAAACAGCAGGAGTCACTGCAGAAGGTATTGATAACCTCCCATTAACATAGATAGCATTTGAAACAACGGAATCAGATGCGTTTACTACTAACTGAATTGTTGGAGAATTTGTAAAACTAATTTCATTACCACCAATTGCATCACAATTTCTATTGAAATTGATAGTAAATAAAATACTATCGTCTGGAATTGATTGTGGTGCAGAACTTGCGTCAACCCAAACATAACTTAGAGTGCCATAGTCACCAGTTACACTAGCATTAAATAAAATGCCATTAAATTGAGGTAAAGATGAACTTACATTTAAATAATTATATTTTCTATTGTCCCAATTAATAGAACCTTGAATTGCCTTTAATTGGGTAAAATTTTTAGCTGTAACAGGTAACGAGAAACTATTAGTTTGCACATTTGAAACTGTAGGCAAAATAAAAATTGGTGGAAGAGTAGCACCAGGAAAAGAAACAATACCATTTGAATAAACTGAATTATTTACGGGCATACCTAAAGCATCAGATGTTTGTAATGGTGTTGGGGTATTTGAGAAATTAATATTTGTAATTCCGGTAGTGATACCAATAACATTAAATGTAATAGTAAATAATACAGATGAATCTGAAATAGTTTGAGGAACTAAATTTGCATCAATCCAAAGAAATGACAATTGTCCAGTATTACCATTAGTAGAGTTGTTAAATTGTAGTCCATTGAGCTGTGGTATTATTGAACTAGTATTAACAAAATTCAGTCTTAAATTATCCCAGGTAATGGTTCCTTGGCTACCTAGTAATTGAACGAAATTTTTTGTAGTTACAGGAACTGTAATTGTACTTGTACTAACATTTGAGATAGACCCAATAGTAAATTCAGGAGGCAATACTTCATTTGCAAAAGTTACTTGACCATTAATATAGTTTACAGCTGAAATTTGATTGCCATTGATATCTGCTAATTGAAGTAATGTAGGGTTGTTGCTAAATGAGACATCGGTAGTACCAGCTGCATTGGGAACAACATTAAATGTAATAGTAAATAGTACGGTACTATCTAATACACTTTGAGGTTGTAAATTATTGTCAACCCAAAAAAAACTCAGCATTCCTGTACTACTATTAACAGCAGTATTAAATTGAATTCCATTTAATTGGCTAACAATGGAATTAATACTTAAAAAAGTTATTTTACTATTGTTCCAATTTATAGAACCCTGCCAAGCCAGAATTTGAGAGAATTTATTTGCTTTTACCGGTATGCTAATTGTTGATGTTGTAACATTACTTGAAGAGCCAATAATAAACTCTGCACTTTGAGCAATTGTATTTTTACAAAAGAACAATAAGCTAAAAAGACCTAAAGCCAGTATTTTAAATATGTATTTACGGATAATCATTTTATTAATCTGTAGTTATCAATATCTCTTTTATTGTTATCGCATCTAAGCCATTAACCTTGAAATAGTAAATACCTGATTTTAATTTTGAATGCTTTGCAAGGTTTAATTGAAATTTGTTGATACCATTTACTAAACTAACAGGCTTTTGATATACTATTTTCCCATTAACATCAAAAAGCATTAATGTAACACGTTTATCAATATTGGTATTAATAGAAATATTGACATCTCCACTTGAAGGATTAGGATATACATCCATTGTTTCCTCTACAATTGAAAGTGAGGCAAGTTGTTTATCGTAAATAGTACCTGAGAATTTAACAACTTGAATAGGTTCATAGTTTTTATTGTATGCAATTGAAGCCGTATGTTCATTTAGCATTTCTAAATCTTGTTTATCAAAATTTTGTGTTTTAGAAAGGATAATATCAAAAAGATAAGAACCATCTGAAAGTGTAACGGGTTTATTTTCTGCATCTGCCCAAATAAAGTTTAATATCCCACTACTAGCTGAGTTAATATTTTGCTCTATTGGGATTTGCTTATTTTCGATTTTTTGGAATTTGAAAAATTCTGGATTAAACCCAAGTGAAAATTGAAGTCCGGTTAATTGTTTAAAATCTTTGACCTTAACTTTAATTCTTACATTATTGTCCTTATCAACATAAGCATCATCATAAGAAATTTTAACTGCATTTTTTGTTGAATTAAATTTATTAACACCAACCGTTGGTGTCCAATCTTGCGTTACATCTCCTAATTTTACTCCTATAAAAGTTTGATTATTTTGAGATGCGGTTATGTTTGTGTAGGTTTTGCTTGACGGGTAAGGGAACGGATTATTGGGATTTACAAAACTTGCAGCACTATCAACAAATGCCCACAACTTTCCATTAAATGTTGTATCATATCCAAGTATTAAACGTTTTACCAGTATTACATCAAATACACTAATTATTCCGTCTCCATTCACATCGGCTGCTATTAATTTATAAGGGCTATTTAAAGGTGTTGTATTTAAAATATGTAGCTGCATTTTTAATACATCTAACACATTTACACCATTTGCTTTTATTTGATCATTATTTTTAAAAGGTGCAACATTATAGTTACGTTGTTGTATCAAATTAAACGCATATTTACCGCTTGCATCTGTTGTAACACTATCTGTTAAACCGTTCGTAAGTTTAACCCTTACAGAAGGAATAATAGCTCCAGAAGGATGATAAACCCTTCCACTAGTTGCTACAAGTGGAGCAAAATTAATGGTGATATTACTTGAATAAGCAGTGGTTGTGTTTAAGCAAGCAGCATTACTTATCATACTACAGCTAACATAAGAACCTGCTGTAAGGGTTGAAGTAGTGTATGTATTTAAACCACTTGTTTGAACAACCGAACCATTTACACTAAAAGAGTACTGAGGTGTTGTTCCTCCATTGGTTGGGGTTGCAGTAAATGTAATATTGGTGCCTGCAGGTGCATTATTTACAGATGCAGCCAATGAAACACTTGGAACTACGTAAGGTGTTACAATTATTTGTACTGAATCACTTTGTATTGAACAGCCACCACCACTAACAACAGTTTTATAGAAACCAGTTTCTGTAACATTATAAGTTGTTCCAGTTTGACCACTAATATTTACTCCATTCTTATACCATTGATTACCAGAAAATGCAGAAGATGTTAATGTAACACTTGTACCTTGACAAATTGTGTTTGAACCACCAACTATAATAGTGGGTTTAGTTGCAGCTAATCCTAGTGTAACAACTGCATTATTGGATGATGTAGCAAAACAAGTAGTTCCATTTCCTGTTCTAACTGTAAAAGTCCCTGCCACACTTGCATTATATGTTGCATTTGTTGCACCACCAATAGCAACACCATCTTTTAACCATTGATAGCTAGTTGCAGTAGATGATGATAATGTTGTAGCATTACCCAAACACACACCAATGGCACCACTTGGAGAAACTGTTGGCGTAGGGGGTACATTAGTATTTATTGAGATTGTGATTGGACTAGTCGTTACATTACAAGTAGTACTACTATAATTTGATACTCTCAGTTTGTATACGCCAGCATCTGCAATTGTAGGGTTCGTAACTGTATAAATTGCAGAAGTAGCATTTGTTATTGGGCTATTTCCTTTATACCATTGATAATAACCATACGAAGTGTTACTTGCTTCTAGTTTTAAAACATTACTTTGACAAAACGTAGTATCAAATTTAGGAGAAATATAAGCAGGTACAGTTGGTAAACTATAAATAGTAATGGCAGTTCCATTATCATTACCTGCTAAAGATTGATTGGTAGAAATAACTCTAATTCTATAACTACTACCTTGGATGGCATTGCTTGGAATGGTTGCAGTAAATGAACTTGTAGTATTTATTGTAGAATTGTATGTGCCAATAGTTGTAGGACTTGTAAAACTTCCATTTTGGTCACTTAATTGAGCAATAAATTGATTATTTGCCTTAAGCAATATTGCACTAGATAACTGATAACCTACGTTAACGGCAGACCCAGCACATAAAGTAGTAGCACTAACTAAAGTAGTCATAGTAGGTGGGGTTCCTGCAATATTAAATTGCCAATTATTTACCATACTCCAATTCCCATTTGCATCCTTTGCACGTGCAACCAGGTAATGAGATCCTGGAATAATACCTGTAAGATCTGCGTTAAAAGTTAAGTCTGTGAGATTAGTAGATGACGATATGGTTACTGGGGTTCCTTTACCATAACCAGGGTCATAATCTAAAAAGTATTCAAGTGCTGTAACATTTACTTGTGTTGCTGGAGCAAGATTAGTAAATGGTTTAACAAATAGCCAATAGTTTGTCATGCTCCAGTTACCATTAGCATCTTTCGCTCTTGTTCCAATCATGTGTGTACCTGAACCCAATGTCCCAATACTAGCATTAATATTTGCATCAACAATATTTGTGTTTGCTGTAATACTTACCCCTGTTGCATTTCCAATCCCTGGATCTTGATCTATAAAATATTCAACTTTTGTAATATTTGATGCTGGAGAAGGAGTGGGTATGTTATCAAAAGCATTATTAAATAACCAAAAATTAGTCATACTCCATACTCCACTGCTATTCATAGAACGAGAACCGATAATGTGAACACCTTTAGATAAAGTAGATGGATTAATGGTAAATGCTACATTTTGTAAATCGTTACTACCACTTGCAATTGAAATTGCAGTACCAAGTCCTATTCCTGGATCTTTGTCGACAAAATATTCCACCTTACTAATGTTAGATATTGCAGTTGGAGTAATGGGAACATAAGGTTTGAAAATAAACCAATAATGCCCCATGCTCCATACACCACTCGCAGTTCTGGCTCTGCTAGCCAATATATGAATACCTAAATTTAGTGATGCTACATCAACGTTAAAAGTAGCATTGGTAATAGTTGTAGAAGCTGTTACAGGTATAGAAATAGCTTTTCCAATTCCAGGGTCTTGATCTACATAATACTCAACATAGTTAATGGGGCTTTGTGCAAAAACTCCACCTATATTGATATATAACATTGCTAGTAAAACAATAAACTTGTATCTAGCATTTATAAATACTTTATAATACGAATGATATAAATATTGCATAAGAGTATTTTATTATGTAAACCAAAAAATAATAAAAAAAAATCGTAATTCTAAAATTGTAAATCGCAATTAGTTATTGCTTTTTACACTAAATGTTAATGTATAACTATTGCCTGTTGCTGTAGAACTTGGTGCATTTAATTTATAGAAAGATGGAATTGGAGGAATACCGCTAGCTTTATAAGGGTTAGTACCCCCATATGCACCACAATCAGTTGCAGTTGCTGTACCTGGTATGATGCCTGCATTTTTGGCTGGGCTTGTAGCACTCAATCTGTACCTTGCATCAGGGCTGTTTAATGTAGTACTTCCACTTGTATTATTTGGATAACCTAGAAAGTATGCGTTGTTGGCGAAACTAACGTCAAATACATTTCCTGTGCTACCGGGATTAGTGGCAACAGGATTATTAGATGCAGAACTACTTGTTATATTATTTATGAAAATTGTATTGGCAATATTGCTGGTACTATATGGATAACCGGTTGTTAAGTATTCTACAATACAGTTTTGAACTACGAGTGCCTGATTGTTTGCATTCAAGCTAAAGTATCCGTTTCCTGCAGTTGTGCAATTCAATATTTGACCACTAGAAATACCAACAGGAGATGTATTTAATGACAAACTAATTCCCCCTCCCTCTGGCGAACCAATACAGTTTTCTATTCTAAAATTGGTGATTGTTCTGTTGCCTGTAAATGAAGTTCCGTAACCACTTTGTGATGCCGAGACACCCATACATTGAGAAATAACCCAATTATTACAAACGCCAGAATTATCCCAGCTTATACTAGCACCTTTACAGCGTGTTATTGTAATATTGTTTAAAGAATCTGGAACGTTTGAGGTATTGATATTGATACCATAAAATCCAGCAATATAGGTACCACTACTACCGACACCAATCGTAATTGAAGTGTAAGAAATTCCTCCAGCCAAATTTTGCAAGCCTGTATTTAGTAAATCTGTTGTTGGGTATGGTGTTGTATAAGAGTTGTAAAAATAGCCCGGGCCCAGAATTACTAGTTTTTTATTAAGAGTTCCGCTATAAGTTTTTGGAGAAGTATTCGGGTAAACCTGTATCGTATCTCCTACATTTGAATCATCGTGTGCAGCTTGTAATGTGGTATAATCTAAACCGCTAACAGGCGATGTAGAAGCCGTAAACCCCACTCTACGAATTGTTGCGTTGCTTGATGTTGCTACTAGTAAAAAACTGCTAACCAAAAATGTGATAATTACTATTTGTTTCATTTGTTTATTTTTTAAAGTGAAATATGTTTAATGTTTTATTCTATCTAATTATTACTGATGATACTAAATGTCATAGTGTAGGTACTACCAGTGTAAATAGCCGAAGCAGCATTTAGCCTGATAAAAACTGGTATGGCTGGCATTCCTGATAATTTATATGCATTTGCACCGTAACCATACATTCCACAATCGGTTGCTGTAGAAGTGCCTGGTAAAAATCCAGCATTAATAGCGGGGCTTGCTGCTTTCAGTTGAAACCTAGCATCGGGACTATAAGTTTGTAAACCTCCTACTAAAGGATTTGTAGGATATCCTAAATAAATATTGTTTATGTTTTGGCTAAATAAATTACCACTGCTACCAGCATTGGTGTTTACAGGATTACTAGTTGCAGCAAGTGTGGTAATATTTTTAATAAAACTTACATTGTTTACTGCAGTAAAACTTTGTCCTTCAAAAATAGAATTTTGAATAGTAAAAATTGCACCGTTCAAAGAAAGAGAGGCTCCCGAAATAAAATTGCAATTGTATATTTTATTGCCAACATAAGTTCCTACTGGCGATGTACTCAATGCTATACTGCTATTAATAAGTGAATTTCGGATAACTAAATTTGTTATGGTTCTATTGCCAGTGAAAGAACCACTTGCATTAGTTTGTGCAATGGTTAAACCATAGCATTGGGCAATTAACCAATTATTGCAAACACCAGAGTTATCAAATACCACAGAAACACCTTTGCACCTTGTAATTGAAATATTGTTTAAAGAATCAACACGGGGTGTAGTTGTAACAGTTAGCCCATTTAATGCTTGAAATATAGTACCAGCACTACCAAGGTTTACAGTAAAATTACAACTATTAATAAGTCCTACCAGGTTTTGCAAGTTTGCATTTGCTGTTTCTGTGCCTGTTAAGTAATAAGAGTTAGTGTAATAACCTACACCTAAAATTACAAGTGGCTTACTAATAGTACCAGTGTATGAAACACTACCTGAAACTCCGGGATATAATTGAATGGTATCTCCATTTGCAGCTGCATCGTGTGCAGCTTGAAAATTCACGTAATCAAGATTGTTCACTGCTTGAATGGTGGCTGTATATCCTACCCTTCTAATGGTTGCATTTGCAGAAAAAAAAGTAATGAAGAAAAAAAGACCGAGTAAAAAATGTAAATATTTTCTCATATTCAAGATATTTATATTCGAGTGTTTTTGTACATGTGATCCAAAATTTTATACAATTTAATTCGAACTGCTAATAAATAAAAAAACTTTAAACTGATATATCAAAAAATAGGATATTGAATTGTAGGCATTATTTAAACCTAATTACTATTACTTTGATTAACCTTGAAATCGATAAAGCAGTTAGTTTTTTTGATATGCAAATCTTATCATTTATATGCGAATAAAAAATACCTACTAAGGAGTATTTTTTATAGTGAGTATATGAATAACTTCGCGATGATTCAAGCCAACTATCAAGCCAATTATAGTTTAAATTAATACCATTTTTTTGTTTGTTATTATGAATAGAAAAAGCTTTTATCATTCATGATAATTTTATCTTAACTCAAACTATCATATGTTCAAAAAGGTATTAATATATTGGGTAATACTTGTAACTATTCAAAATCTTGGTTATTCTCAAATAAGCATTAGCGTCAATAATGTAATCCAAAAAAATAAAACAAAATCAATATTCTATACCTTCAGTAAAGACAACATATTTACAAGTGAAAAATTAAACCAAAATAATACTGCCAGCAAATGGACTTTACTATCTGATAAAAAAATAAAATTTAGCTTTTCACCAGAATGCCTATGGCTTAAAATACCTATGAATGGCATTACTGATAGAAGTTTGGATTTTGTAAGCATTGATAACCCACATATCAATTATGTAAAATGCTGGGTAACATTGAACGATTCTGTTATAAAAGATTTTGCCTTAACTGGAGATCACCTGCCTTTTTCAAGCAGACAGCTTCATAACAATAATTTTGTATTTCCATTACAAGGCGTAAATAATAATGCTTCTATAGTTTTTGCTTTTGACAAGCGTTATACAAAACTAGATATACCCATTAGCTTTTACGATACCCAGGGTTTTATAAAAAACATCCATACGCAAAATTTATTAATAGGCTTTTCTGAAGGAATGTTGGTTTTATTTTTAGTAATAAGTATGATGCTTTTTTATTTTACAAAAGAAAAGTTATACCTAATTTATGGAACATATATTTTCCTAATGACTATTTACATTCTTGTAGATACGGGACTTTTTTTTGAATTTTTATACCCCAATAAACCTAATGCAAATGATTTGATTAGGCCTGGCATTAATTTTATAGCCATTATACCTCTACTCTTCTTTTTCTTTGAACTATTAAAATTCAAAGAAAACTTCCCCAGGTTGCATAAGTTAAATAATTGGATAGTCATAGTATATATAGTAATTTTTTGTATTGCTATGATTGATTCAGCAATAGCATTGAATAACCAAGGCAATTGGCTCAGGATTGGCAGCTTGTTAATTCTATCAATTTTTACAGTGTTTGCAATTCAGGTTATTTACAGTGTATATCAAAGAATTCTAAACTCCAGACTTGCATTAGTATCATTACTACTGATTATTGGTTTTTCAACAATAATTAGCCTAGAAAAAAACGACCTGATACCTCAAAATTTATTTACTGTGAATGCATCATTTTGGGGAATCATTTTGCTAACTACTATTATGCTATTAGCTGTTTTTTTGCATTACAAAAATTTAATACTCCAATCAGAAAGATTAAAAGAAGAGAATAGGGTTCAAAAATTTCAGTTTTTAAAAGAAATATCAGATTGGGAAAAGAAACAAATGGAAAGCATTAGTGGGTTTATGCACGATAACGTTGGAGCTAACCTTGGATTGTTAAGATTAGATGTTGACAAGATGAATTTGAATGAGGAAGACAGAAAAATTTTAATTAAACATATTTCAGAATTATCAAATGAGGTAAGACAAATTAGTCATTCTTACTCTCCACTAAACTTTGCTGAAAAAGGATTGTTTCATTCAATTGATGACATTGTAAAAAGGATAAACAACCATTCAAACATTTCGCTAATATTACAATTTAATGATGATTCTGTTTTAATTGATGATGAATTTAAAATTATTGTTTTTAGAATGGTTCAGGAATTATTAAACAACTTATTGAAACATTCAAAAGCTCAAAATGCTTTCCTAGACTTAATGATTTTTGAAAACTTTGTGTCAATTTATATTGAAGATGATGGCATAGGCTTTAAAAATGTAAAACAAGGCGAATCATTAGGCTTAAGAAGCATAGAGAACATTGTTAAAATACTTAAAGGAACATTTTTAATAAACACAAGTAAAGAAAATGGAACTAATATTTCAATTGAATTTAAAATGAATTAGTATGAAAAAAATTAGCATTGGTATTTTAGATGATCATCTTCTTTTTTCAGAAGCCATTAGCGACATACTAAAAGCTAAATCACTGTACGATGTATGTTTTGTTACCAACTCTGTCGATACAACTCTATCACATTTAACTGCGAATAAAATAGACTTGATTATTTTGGATATAAATATTCCACCATACAATGGACTTGAATTAATACCTAAGTTCAAAGAAATTTGCCCCGAAATTAAAATATTGATTTTGACTATGTATCAACCCTGTGATATTAGTCTTGACCTGGAAGCCTTTATTGGCGATGGATATATGCTAAAAACATCTGGGAAGTCTATATTAAATGAGTCTATTACTACAATTTTCGGAGGAGAAAAATTTATTGATTCTGGGGTTATAAGGATTCATAAGCAACAACCTAAAAATTTACACAACCCTACTCTTTCAAAAAGAGAAACTGAAATAGCTAAATTAATTATTAACGGAAAAACCTCAAAACAAATTTCTACTGAGCTTTATATAAGTGAGCTTACAGTAAAAACCCATAGGAAAAATATATCTGAAAAATTAAAAACCAACGGAGTTACTGATTTTATTAATAAAGTTTCAAAAATCATTAATGGCGGCACAGGCAACTTATTTTCAATAATTAGCTGAAAATATATACATCATTCAATATCCCCAAAAAACATTTTAAATTTTCTATTCATCACTTACAACTAATAGTGTAGTTAATTGCCATTCTATTTTAAAATTTTTGAAATAATTCCTTTGCATAAATTTTAGTTTTATACATAAATCAAACTAAAAAATATTTACACTTGCCTTAACAGAATTCATAAAACAGATAATAAATCAAAGTAGAAATAACTATTTACCGAAAAATCTTCTTAACCAAGCATTATACAAACTCTCTATAGATTAGATATAAATAGGTTTTTAATTTCAGCTAATAACTCAATTTTGGATAAGGTCATAAAAGCATTCTAAACAATACTCCAAGTCTCTAAACTTGGGAGTATTTATTCTAAACTTAAATCTAGTTATAAAATTTATTTAACCATAATTCTTCTTATGTTATCATCTACTACACCAACAGCTTTTAAGAAATAAATACCCGTTGTAAGGTTGCCATTCTTTTTTAAATTCATTGTAAAGTTGTTATTGCCTTTTT
>CAZTOP010000073.1:0-12240 GCA_964615145.1 uncultured Chitinophagaceae bacterium | reverse complement strand
CCATCGACTTCAAAATAACACCCATATCATAAGTCCATTTTGCAGGCTTGCCATCTAATGCAAAACTGTCTTTCCATAAGTTCATTGTAGTAGCTGCAACTTTTTCACTCAATGTCTGTGGCTGAGCAGCAGTAATACTTACAGCGAATAATATGGCTAATATTTTTTTCAAAAAAGACTTATTAAAAAATTACATTTTCTTCCTTAGCACCAAAACCAACCTCAACTTTTTTCTTTGCTTTATTAGTGTCAGTATTCAGCACTTTAATGCTTCCACTTCTGTCACCTTCTACCTGAACTAATAATTCAGCATCATTATATTTTACATTATCAAACACAATTCCTTCACTATTCAAAACATACAGCAAAGGATTTTTTTCTTTTACAATAAAGTTTACATTCTTAATGTTCACACCAGTTGCTTCCTGAATATCAACAGCAGTTTTAGCCTGCAAAGTCATATTCTCAAGATTAATATTCTTAATATGCATTTCAGGAATACCACGAACGAAAATGGCTTTCTCTGCTCCATTGCACACTACATTTTTTACATAAAAATCTTTAAAAACAGGCGTGGTTTCATCAACAGGTTTTGTTTCCACTTTTGGTGGCTCACGTTTTTCACCAGCCAATGGCACAGGGTCTTTAGCCATATAATACATGTCAAACAAAATAGCTTCACCAGCTATATCTTTCATCCTTATTCCATCAATATAAATTTTTTCAACAACACCACCACGACCACGGGTTGTTTTAAAACGAAGTCCAATATCAGTTCCAATAAAAGTGCAATTGCTTACAAACAAATTTTTAGCACCACCACTCATCTCACTTCCAATTACAAAACCACCGTGGGCGTGATAAACAATGTTGTTTCTTATGATGCCATTTTCTGTTGGCATATTTCTTTTTCTGCCTTCAGCATCACGACCACTTTTTATACAAATACCATCATCACCCACATCAAAAGTGCTGTTTTCAATCAAGAAATTTTTACAACTTTCAATATCAATACCATCACCATTTTGGGCATACCAAGGATTCTTTGCATACACATTTCTAACAGTCAAATTCTCACACATTAAAGGATGTAAATTCCACGCAGGTGAGTTTTGAAACGTAACACCATCAAGCAATACATTTTTGCAACTCATCAACACCACCAAATTTGGACGAAGGAAATCTTTGTATTTCATAACAGATTCCAATGTTTCGCCATCAGCTTTAACGCCAGGTTTTTTAACTTTAGTTCCAGCTAAACTTGATGCACTTGGATACCAGGTTTTTCCATCTTCACTCAACACACCACCACTGGCAACTTTATTTTTCCATTGAGAGCCAGTTAATTTATCTTTCTTAACCATACGCCAAGCATCACCATTTCCATCAACAATGCCATTGCCAGTAATAGCTATGTTTACTACATTTGTAGCAGAGATTGGTGATTGATTTCTAAATCCATCCAATCCTTCCCAATTCATTTCAACAACTTTGTATTCATTCAAATCATCAGTAAATTGCAAAACAGCATCACGTTTTATATGAAGATTTACATTGCTTTTTAAAACAATAGGAGCAGTTAACCAAAAGCCACCAGGAACCAAAACAACACCACCACCTTTTTTGTTGCAAGCATCAATTGCTTTTTGAATAGCACAAGTGTTTAAAGTAAAGCCATCTGCTATCGCACCAAACTTTGTTATATTGAAAGTATCTTTTTTAAAAGTGGGCTGGGTCACTTTGAATTTTTGTGCCATAGGTTTTATGTATAAAACCACAGTAGCCAGGAGTAGAATATTTTTAATTTTTTTCATGTTTTGTTTAAAAGCCGATCGAAATTTGTTTTTATATAAGATAATTGCTAAAAAAAACTAGAATTAAAGGTTTATTTAAGTTAGGGAATAAAAGTCAACATTCAAATTTTGTACCTACAAGATTACAAAAAAATGGCAGCTTAGACAATCATTACAATAACAATTTTACAGTAGTTTTTTTGTTTGGATACTCATATAATTTTCTTTATTTGTGCAAACGATGTCGGCTGCGTTATCAATTAAAAAAATAAAAAAAATTTAGCTTCTTTTTACATCAAAATACATGCAACAAAATATTTAATCACTGATTAATGACAATTGAATAGTACTTTCATAGCCACAAAAAATTGCCATAAATGAAAGTGTTTACCTTAGAAGAAATAAATCAAAAAATAAATGGAACAATTGTAGGAACTTGTTCAAACTTAATTACAGGACCTGAACAAATAGAATACGCAAATGAGACGCAAATTACATTTATTGGTGATAAAAAATATTTAAAACTCTGGAAAGATTCCAAAGCTTGTGCGGTCGTTATTAATGAGGATTTTGACTTGGAATCACGAGAAAATACAGCTGTAATAAAAGTAAAAAATGCAGACATTGCTATGTCGGATGTTTTAGAAATGTTTTTACCAGACTATCCTGTGTTTGAAGAAATGATTCATCCAACAGCTGTCATTCATTCAACAGCATCTATTGGAAATAGCTGTAAAATTGGTGCAGGGTGTTACATTGGCAAAGATGTAAAAATTGCTGATGGAGCAACAATTTATCCAAACGTAACTATTTTGGACAATGTTGAGGTTGGACAGCATACTACTATTTGGAGTGGAACTGTAATTAGAGAAAGATGTGTTATTGGTAGTTATTGTATTATTCATCCAAATGTAACTATCGGTGCTGATGGTTTTGGCTTTAGACCAAGTGCTGACGGTAAGGGATTAGTAAAGATAATTCATATTGGAAATGTTGTGATAGGTAATGGTGTTGAAATAGGCTCTAGCACTTGTATTGACAGGGGTAAATTTAGCTCAACAGTTGTTGGTGATGGTTGTAAAATTGATAATCTGGTACAAATAGGTCATAATAGCAAAATGGGCAAATGTTGTATTATGGCTGGCAGTAGTGGTTTAGCAGGTTCTGTAACACTTGGAGATGGAGTTATCATTGGCGGTGGGGCTTGTATATCTGATCATGTAACTTTGGGTAATGGTGTGCAAGTAGGAGGTGCAAGCGGTGTAATTAATAATTTTGAAGCCGGAAAAAAAGTATTAGGCTATCCTGCCATTGATGCAAGAGATGCATTAAAACAATGGGTTGCACTTAGAAAACTTGTTAAAGAAACAAAGTAATAAAATACTCGATAAGTATTTTATTACTTTGTAATCACGATATTTATTCAAACAATTCTGGCTGATTATTATTTTCTTTAGGAGTTGCCTCTTCCCAATGCATTATTACAGACTTTGCATAATCTAAAAGTTTTGCCCCAATTGCTTTCCAACCCATAATATCTACCATTTTTGCAATCTTCAGCTTACCCTTTCTGATATCAGTACCTCTACCTTGTTGCACTGCTAAAATTGGTTCGTCAATGGTTGTAACTGTCTCAATATAATTGCCACTCCCCTCTCGAATAAACATATATTTTGTTTTAAGAGTTGATGTTTCAATCTTAAACCTTTTTACTGTAAACTGAGCTTTATCGACATCGTGATAAACTGCAGTAATCACTTTTTCAGGATTAAAGCGTTCAATTAGTTTTATTTTTTCAACTTCGAAGCGTTGTGTTAATTCCGTATCAGTAATTTCATAATTACCATCTGCATAAATGACAAGAAGTTTGTCATCTCCTTCAAAAGTTCCTAAGTACTTACCTTTTTCATCTACATTGATTCTGCCAAACTGCTCATCAAACCAAATTTTTCTTCCAGCCAAAGTACTTCTTCCCGCTTCTTTAAACTTAACAGACTTGATTGGGTATTTTGTTACAGTATTTCCCTGTGAACTTCTTCCCTTAATTTCTAATTCTTCAAAATAATATTCTAAATCTTTGTTTCTTGCAGAACAGTTAGGGCTTAAAACAATCTTAAGCACCTCTGCCTCGCCATTAGGATTAGCAGTAAAGTAATGAACTTTGCTTTTATCGTTACCTTTTGTTAAATCATATTCTTTATCTCTTGTAACACCTGTTACATTAAACCTTTTAGCATAACTAACTCCACTTGCACCATCTACATAAACCATATTATAAGTGGTTCTTTCGTCATTCTTTTTAAAAATAGCGGCATAAATAATGTCTTTACCAATAAATGCTTTATCTCCAACCTTCACCACTTTCATTATACCACGTTTGGTAAAACATATTATATCATCAATGTCACTGCAGTCAAATAAGAATTCATCTTTCTTCATTGATGTTCCAACAAAACCTTCCTCTCTGTTAATATAAAGTTTAGTATTTGCAATAGCAACCTGCTGTACTTTGATGGTATCAAATAGCTTTATTTCTGTTTTGCGTTCTCTACCTTTACCATATTTCTTCAACAACATTTCAAAATAGGCAATAGCAAATTCGGTAAGATGTTCAAGGTCGTAATTGACTTGCTTAATATCATCTTCAATAGCTTTAATCTGATTATTTAATTCATCAATATCAAGTTTATAAATTCTGCGAACAGGCTTCTCTGTTAGCTTTAATACATCTTCTTTAGTAACTTGCCTCTTTAATATTTTTTGAAAAGGAATAAAATCTTTTTCAATAGCTGCTATTACCTTATCCCAGGTTTCGTGTTTCTTTTCAAGTTGCTTATAAATCTGCTCTTCAAAAAATATTTTTTCTAAAGAAGTATAATGCCACTTGTCTTCCAATTCACGAAACTTAATTTCAAGTTCACGTTTCAATAAATCTTTAGCGTTATCGACAGAAGATTTTAGCAAGTCTGAAGCGGTGCCAAATTTTGGTTTTTGGTTTTCAATAATGCAGGCATTTGGCGAAATACTCACTTCACAATCTGTAAAGGCGTACAGAGCATCAATAGTAATATCTGGAGAAATTCCTGGTGCTAATTCCACAACAACTTCAACATTTTTACCTGTAAATTCTGTTACTTTTTTTATCTTGATTTTACCTGCATCATTTGCTTTGGTTATGCTTTCGCAAAGCTGTGAAACAGTGACGCCAAAGGGCACATCACGAATCACCAAACTCTTTTTATCAAGCTCTTCTATTAAGCATCGTACTTTAATTTTTCCACCACGTTGACCGTCATTATAGCCGGTAACATCAATCATTCCACCAACTTGAAAATCGGGGAATAATTCAAACTTCTTACCTTTTAAATATTTAATTGATGCCTCAATAATTTCACAAAAATTATGGGGTAAAATTTTTGTAGAAAGACCAACAGCTATACCTTCTGCTCCTTGTGCTAGCAGCAAAGGAAATTTCATTGGCAAGGTTACAGGTTCATTTTTTCTCCCATCATAACTTAATTGCCAATTGGTAGTTTTGGCATTAAATGCCACATCCAGAGCAAATTTGCTTAGTCGAGCCTCTATGTATCTTGGAGCAGCAGCATCATCACCTGTTCTAATATCCCCCCAGTTTCCTTGTGTGTCAATTAGTAAATCTTTTTGACCCATATTCACTAAAGCATCGCCAATACTGGCATCTCCGTGTGGATGATATTGCATTGCCTGACCAATAACATTGGCTACTTTATTAAATCGTCCATCATCCATTTCTTTCATTGCATGAAGAATACGACGTTGAACTGGTTTTAATCCATCCTCAATAGCAGGCACAGCACGTTCAAGAATTACATAAGATGCATATTCTAAAAACCAATTTTTATATTGGTCTTTAACGCCAAGTTGGCTATTATTTTCTTCTAAATTATTTTCTAAATTTTCTTCCATTTTAACAACCTTTTTTAAAAGTTATTGAATACTCTCTACATCACTTGCAGATGCTATTTTAATCTCTATTTCTTTCCATCCTTTATTCCAATCGCCTTGTACTTCTAGTTTTTGTTCTTCAACCAGTTTTTTAATTCTACCAACCAAGAAAACATCACCAGTTTGAATTTTCATTTTACCCAAAGAATTGTTTAAAATCTTGGTTAGCTTTTGGTAGTCGTTGGTTATAACACTTAGCAAATCTTTGTCGAAAAAATCTTCTTTTTTGCCAGCAATTTTTTTACCACCTTCTAATATTCTGATGGCCGCATTTTCATTACAAATTTTTGTCCATTCATCAGGATCAACTTCAAATTCGCTGCTAGTAATAGTCCTAGCCAATTTCTTTGCCTTTAGAAACTCTTTTGGTTGAATCTCGTACAAATGAGTTGGATAAAATATTTGTCCTTTCTCATTAATAAAAGGAAGATTATTTAAATATAAAACTTCTACCCGTCCCTGATAATTTTTTAATTGACTCATTAACCAATAATAACTGCATACATCGTGTTGATTTTGTGCCATCCAAATCCAAAGTTTTTCTTCTGAATTTTCTGCTAACGATTTAATAAGTTGGTGAACAGTCATCTTATCATCAACCAAATTAATTTGCTCTTTATAAGGCGAATTTTCTAATAGATTTTGCCACCAATTTCTGCGTTGCTGATAACCTTCGGTTTGGTAGATATCTACAATAGGTCCAACTGCAAAATCATCTTTAATCTGCACTATTTCTCCAAGCATTGTTTCATCAAGTTCAATAGCTTTTTGCAGAACATCGATATTCGCTTCTTCAAATACAATATGAATCATATAACTAAATCAAATGTTAAAAGTCAGAACCAAATTATTTTGGTTGTATTAAATAATAAACACAAGTTGTAACAAAGTTTCTTAGCCAAGGAATATTTCTGATAACTGGTAATTGCTTTCTTGCTTTTATGTTAAACTTATATTCATAAATTGGATTGAATAAAAAATGAGTTTTGTTGATGATTTTATAGCCATTTTCTTCAGTAATTCTTTCAAACCTTTCTATTGAAATTCCTGTTTCTCGAATCTCTAATAACTCATCAACATTTTCATTATTTCGTTCTAATAGCCATCTATAAATACCTTTGGGCAATAGATGATAGTACGGAAGTTTGCTAAGCCATTTATTTTTACAGATTTGCTGATGACCACCAAAAGGCATTTGCCAAGGAGGAAAACCAAAGAAAATACAGCCTTTAGGATTTAAAAAACGCTTCATCTCGGCTATTAGTTTGGGTTGATTGTGTATATGTTCAATCACATCTTTCAGAATAATTAAATCAAACTTGCCACCTAATTCTTTATCAGAATCAACAAGATAAATGTCTTTACCTATAAAACTAATTTTACCAGCTTCAACTTCATTTTTCAAATACACATTTGCCCATTCAACTCTCACCAAATCAAACTCCACTCCTACAGCTGTGCATCCTTTATTGATAAAAGGTTTTAGTACTCCTGCTTCGCCACAGCCTATTTCAAGAATCCTCATTCCAGATTTTATTGGAAAAACTTCCTCTATAAAAGGCAAAACATATTTAGTTGCATTATCAACCTGAATATCAAAATACCTTTTTCTATCTGCGTGAAATTCAAACATTGCTTTGCAAAAATTTAGTTGGCAAATAAAGATAAATTTATTGTTATAGTTATTGTAAATAGATTCCTGAATGTTGAAAACTTTAGGATTTGAATAAAATTTTGCATTAAATAAAAGTTTGTGAACTAGAGTATATAATAACTCTTTCGGTAAATTCATAATCATTACAGCACTTGATTCTTCTATGCTCACCAATATTCTAGAGCTAAAAAATGCTATTACAAATGAGCGATAAAAAATACTATGAATAGATCTAAATATTATATTTGACATCTAGATTCATCAATTCCTTTTTCAGTAATTATTTAACTGCTGTTAGTAAAGGGACATAGTATTGTTTGCTTATGTACTTTAAATTACAAACAATTTTTTATTCAAATTTTTCAAGGAGAATAAAAAAATTGATCACCACATTCTTATTTTTAGCTTTCTTAATTAATGAAGCTGAGGCCCAAAACCTTCTTTTCAATGGAGATTTTGAAAATGGAGGTAGTGGAAACGGATTTCAAACACAAAGTCCTTATAATTATTTGGCTACTTTATCTGGCAACACGAATCCTGGAGATTATGCAATTATTACTGACCCACAACCAATGAATACTGGATATTTTATTCACTGTACAGACCATACAAGTGGCTTGGGTAAAATGATGGTAATAGATGGAACAACAACTGGTGGACAACAACGTTTTTGGAAAGCTGGAAATAGTGGTGGTGGTGTTGGACCATTAACTGTAGGAACAACTTACACTTTTAGTTATTGGATTAGGTCAGTTTCGACAAGTGTTACAGATATTTTTACAACAGCAGATATTGGTATTCAGTTTAACAATGCTTCAAACGTAACACTTACTGCTGGCAGCACAGTCGTTCCTTTCAACAATACCATTGGTTGGGTGCAAGTTAAATATACGTTTGTACCAACTAATGCTTACGTAAATATTGAAATGTATAACAACAATACAAGTGCTGTTGGTAATGATTTTGCACTGGATGATATTGCCGTACTTGGCCCCCCACAGCCATTAGCTATTTCTTATTCATCACTCAATCCTACTTGTTATAATAATGCAGATGGCTATATTATAGCTTATGGAACTGGTGGCACAGCACCATATACTTACAGTTTTGATGGTGGTATTTTTAGTACAACCAATATTTTAACAGGTTTGGCAACGTCTTCTCACACCGTTACAGTAAAAGATGCTTTGCTAAATACAGTAAGCAGTTCAACTATTAATATTACATCACCTTCAAATCCATTAACAGCCACAGCAAGTGTAAGCCCTATTTGTGCAGGAAGCAATACAACACTAACAGCTGCAAATGGTGGAGCAAGTTATAACTGGACTTCAAATCCTTTTGATGGAAGTTTAACAACACCTGGCATTTACAATCCTGTTGTAAGCCCTGCTGTTGCTACAACCTACACAGTTACATCTAGCACAACATCGAATATTAACCTTATTTATAATGGTAATTTTAGTTTGGGGAATACTGGTTTTACTACAGATTATACTTACAAAACTATTAATACTGGTGGAGCACAAAGATCTTATGGCGTAATGCCAAATGCACAAGTATTTTTTAATACATTTTCTACCTGTGGAGACCATAGCACTGGCACAGAAAATATGTTCGTGGTAGATGGATCTTTAAATAGTGCTGATAAAGTTTGGTGCCAAACTGTTGTGGTGAAACCATCGACCACCTATACTTTTAGTTATTGGATACAAACATTAACAATTAACAATCCTGCACAAATTGAAACCAAAATAAATGGAGTAATAGTGCCTGCAGGCACAAGTGCAAATCCAGCCAATGCACCTACTACTGTTGTTTGTGGCAACTGGCAACAGGTAAGTTATACTTGGACATCAGGTGTAGGTGTAACCACAGCAGAAATTTGTTTGTACGATAAAAATGTTAATGCAAATGGAAACGATTTTGCATTAGATGATATTTCTTTTACCGGCTCTTATGGATGCAATTTAAGTAAGGCAGTTACAGTTGCTGTTAACCCGCCTGCTACTACCAATAATATTAATTTATTTGATTGCAATAGTGTTACCTACCACGGCAATACCTATACCAATAATACTATTGTAAGAGATACAATTAAAGCTGTTCAGGGTTGTGATAGTGTTTATAATGTGGTGAATATTAGTGTTGGAATGAGGACAGCCTATGCTTATGTGCCGAATAAAAATAGCAATAATGTCAGTGTAATTAATACACTAACAAATACTGTAGTTGCCACAATTCCAGTTGGGATAAATCCACATGGAGTTTGTGTAAGCCCTGATAGCAAGAAAGTTTACATCACAAACGAGACAAGCAATACAGTAAGTATCATTAACACATCCACTAATACTGCAATAGGAACTATTCTTGTTGGAAATTCCCCTTCTGGAGTAGCAGTAAGTCTTGATGGCCTACGGTTGTTTGTTTGTAATCAATTAAACAATACTATCAGTGTTGTTAATACCACAAACAATACTGTCATTTCGAATATCGTTGTTGGTTCTTTACCTACTGGGGTAGTTGTCAGTTCTGATGGTTCTAGAGTTTATGTTACAAACCACTCAAGCAATACAGTAAGTATTATTAGTACTTTAACTAATACTGTAATTTCTAATATTAATGTTGGTAATTCTCCTTCAGGAATATGCATTAATGCCAGTGATTCGAAATTGTATGTTGCTAACTCAAATGATAATACAATAAGTGTTATAAATGCCTCTAATAATACTACAATATCAACAATTATTGTGGGGGCTTATCCCAATTCACTAGTATTAAGCCCAGACGAAAAGAAAATTTATGTTACAAATAGCAACAACCATTCTTTTGATATTATTGATGCAACTAATAACACACTGATATCAACTGTCCTTGTAGGATTTTTTCCTGTTGGAATTAGTCTAAGCCCTGATGGGAAGCTAATTTATGTTGTTAACGCAAACAATAATACAGTAAACGTTATCAATTCTTCTAACAATACAATAATTGCAACAATTCCAGTGGGTAGTATGCCCTTGGCTCTAGGTAACTTTATTGCCAATGTACGCAGAACTGCAACCAACAATACAACTAATTTAAGCAGTTGCAAGAGCATTATATATAAAGGCAATACTTACACAACATCTACTGTTTTAAAAGACACTTTACACAGTGTTATGGGTTGTGATAGTGTTTATAATACTGTAAATATTTCCATTAATCCAATAACACCAACAACAAATAATACTAATGTTAGTGGTTGTGATAGTGTGATATATAAAACCATTACTTATAAAGTTTCTACTGTCTTAAAAGACACTGTTAAAAGCTATCAGGGTTGTGATAGTGTATACAATATTGCAACAATTACTGTTAAAAAATCTACCAGTTCTACCACAACAATCAACACTGCTGCACCTTATACTTGGAATGGAACAACTTATACTACAAGTGGAACTTATATTAAAACTGGTTTAATTAATAGTGTTGGTTGTGATAGCACTGCAACACTTATTTTAACGATTGCATCTATCATAACCAATCCTTGCTGGAAAATGATAACCACAGGAGCTAATCATACAGTAGCTATAAAAAAAGATGGCACATTATGGGCTTGGGGGCAAAATACTTATGGTCAGGTTGGTGATGGAACAAATACCCACAGAAATATTCCTACTCAAATTGGTACTGACACTAATTGGGAAAGTATTAGTGCTAAAGGATTTCATACAGTTGCTATAAAAACAAATGGAACTTTATGGGCTTGGGGACAAAACAATTTTGGTCAAGTTGGTGATGGAACTACTATTAACAGAAATGTGCCAGTTCAAGTTGGTACAGCTACAAATTGGTCAAGCATCAGTTCTGGAATATCGTTTACATTGGCTCTAAAAAAAGATAGCACATTATGGGCTTGGGGATATAATATTTTAGGGCAATTAGGAGATGGAACTTTAATCAATAAAAATACACCAATACAAATAGGCACTTACAATAAGTGGGTAAACATTGGTACTGGTGAATATCATTCTGCTGCGATTAAAGTAGATGGAACTTTATGGACTTGGGGTAGTAATTCTAATGGGCAATTAGGTGATGGTACTAGTGTTAACAAAAACATACCAACACAAATTGGTACAGATAATAATTGGTCTTCATTTAAAGGAGGTAATTCACACACCATTGCACTTAAAACAGATAATACTTTATGGACTTGGGGTGGTAATTTAAATGGGCAATTGGGTGATGGAACGAATATTAGTAAAAACATTCCAACACAATTAGGTATTGCAAATAATTGGAGAGCAATAAATGCTGGAGGAGGCTTTTCTATGGCTTTAACAACAACAGGAACAATTTGGGCTTGTGGGAAAAATACTAATGGACAATTAGGCAATGGAACTACAGTAAATAATAATACACTTACTAAAGTTGGTGTTGATATTAATTGGGTAAGTATTAATGCTGGCGACAATCATTTTATAGCTTCAAAAACTGATGGCTCTTTATGGGCTTGTGGTTATAATTTATATGGACAACTAGGTGATGGAACTAATGCTGATAAAAATCTACCTAAACTTGTTATTAGTGGTTGCAGCCCCTGCCCTGTTGCCACAACACAAACTCAAGCATTTGCAAGCTGTAAACCCATTGTTTATAATGGCAATACTTATAATAACTCCATTATTTTAAAAGACACTATTAAAACTATTCAAGGTTGCGATAGCATTTATAATATTACAAACATTAACATCAATCCTATCAGCACTACAACTAACACACAAACATTATCAAGTTGCAAAAGCATTATTTATAATGGAAATACAT
>CAZTOP010000072.1:0-13474 GCA_964615145.1 uncultured Chitinophagaceae bacterium | reverse complement strand
CAAAAAAATAATTATTGTTTATGCTTTGTTGTTGCTGAATAATATTGTAGTCATCGGCATTTAATTTTATATACCAATCTTCTTTTGCAATAATATTAAGTTCAAATGTATGCTGCCATTGTATTGTTGATGGATTACTTTGATTTGTTTTTGTTGTTGATTTATTAATACTTGTTTGTTGATTGAAATTGCTTGATAAAAAAGTGTTGAGCCAGTTGCAGACCTTTGATGATAAGCTAAAACTACCAGTTAAGTTGTTATTCTCATAATTTAATAAAGTGTTTTGTTGTAGTTGATTCCATTGATTTTGTTGCCAACCTAATTTTAAAGTTGCTGTGCTATGCAAATTGAAAATATACTTACTTGTCATACTGTTTACGCCAAAACTATTTACAGTATTTTGTACAAGAACACTATTTTGTTTTTGAATGGGTTTATAAAAACTATTTGAACCAATACTTTCATTTTGAGATGTACTGTATGATAAACCAATGTTAGCAAACAAAATTCTAATGGCTTTTCTAAAATTAAAACTCAAAGAAACTGATTGCCTTTGCGATGTTACTAATGGAATTGTGTTGTTGTTTAATACTCTAAAATTTTGTAAAATAAAACCTTGATAAATAGAACTAATACTGCTTAAACTATTGCTATAATTATAATTTAATACAATATAGTTTTCTATGCCTGTTTGATACTTAAAACGAACAGATGGATTAAAAAATAGATATTGATTTGTGCTTTCATTTTTTCTTATGGTATCGTTATAATTTATACTATGATATTGTAATGGTAAATTAAAAGAAAGTTGTGTTCTTTGGTTGGTATAATCAATATTAGCTGAAGCATAAGGTTTATAATATTTCCAACTAATATAGTTGTTAAAACTGTCGTTAAGATTGGTTATTGTATTATTTAATTGTGTTGTTGTTAATGTAGATTGTAAATGTTGCCATTGGCTGCTAAAGCCTAATTTATATGATTGTATAAAATGCTTACTTGGATGCCTAAAACTTACATAATTATTAGTATAATATGTTGGAACATTGTATTGTTGTGTAAGGGTTTGATATGAAATATTGTTATTAAAAATAGATGCGTTTAAATTGGGTGAAATATTTAATTCTTCTGGCTTATTCAAGTAACTGAAATAAGAATATGCTTCAATTACATTTTTGGTATTGTTTGTTTTTATAATACTAAACTCGTTGCTAAAGGTTTGATTTTTTTGCAATAAATTTTGTTGATTATAAGATAAACCGTTGTCTAAATTAGATAAAGAAGGATAGTTGTTAAACTCGGTAATAACTGTATTGTTTAGGTAAAATTTATCTTTGTTAATATTTAAGTTTAACTGCAAATGTGTATTGTTGCTGCGTTGTTGTGTATGTTGTTTTTCATTATAAATAATGGTGTCATTAGGTAAATAAGTCGTTGAAGAGTAGTTGTAGTTTTGAGTTTGCTTATCGTATAAATAAAACAGATTAGCTTTTAAAATAACATCTTGTTTTAAATGTATTAAGTTATTAAAGTTTATTAATGCTGCTCTATTAAACAAATAACGTTGCTGTGGCAAATTAGGATTGCCAGCATTACTTAAACCCAATGCTGCTGTAGGCTGATTGCTTTCTAATAGTTTTAAAAAATCGTTGAAATTATGTGCTGTAATATCTTTCGCTATATCGTTCCCAGCATTGGTTGCTTTAATGCTATTAATGGCTTTAATTTTTTTCTTAAATGCCATTAAATACAGGTTTTCGTTATATATATTTTCTATGCCTCCAGCCAACTCTGCCCTGCCAATTATTTTTACTCTTGCTTTATTTTTAAGGCTTAAATTTAGTGCTACCTTATCGCTAATAGCAGCATCTTTTAAGGCTTTTATGGGTTGATGGTTTTCTAATATTTGTACTTTATCTACAAGGTCATTGGGTACACTTTGTGTAGCAATATTGTATCTATCATTTAGCAAATCGTCTCCATCTAAATACAAATTACTTATACTTTTCCCATTGTAACTTATACGCCCATTATTATCTACATCTATGCCTGGTATTCGTTTTAATACATCGCCAATTACCCTGTCTTGCTTGTAAGTAAAACTATCTACATTGTAGCTTACCGTATCACCTTTTATTTTAAGTATAGGTCTATTGTTTACTACTACACTCGGTAGGTTTAATGCACCTGCTTTTAAATTAAAATTAATAGTTTCACTGGCTTGGTGTATTGCTTTTACTTGTGCTTTATAGCCAATACTATTGGCTTTTATTGTAAAACTATCTGCAATAAAATTTGTGTTGTAATTAAGGGTGTATTGTCCTTTGGCGTTGCTAAAAGCAAAAGCAAGTATTATATTGCTATTGGCTTTGCCTAATGTAATACTTGCTGCTTGTATGGGCTTATTGGCTGTATCTTGTACTGTGCCAGTAATATTTATTTGTGCTTTGCCTAATGCAGCAATTAAAATAAATAATAGAAGAAATTTTTTGTGCATTAGGAATTAAGTGTGTTGTGTGTGCTTATTAGTAAAATATTGTTGCTAAAAGCCCCATTTTTTTGCGTTGGTGATACACCAACCAATATAGAAAAAAAGGTGAGGTTATTATTTGTCTGTGCCTTTAAAAAAGAATGACAACACATCAAAAAAAATATTATTATTATTGTTTGCATAAGCTAAAATAGAAATTTATTATAAAAAACATTGTTGGTGAAAGGAACACCAACAATGGCGAAAAATATTCATAGCAGTTCTAAATGCATCCAATGCTAAAAATGCTTTTTTCTTAATCTAATCCTTTGTTAATTCCATTGGGTTATAAGGTTTTTTAACGTTAGATGTTGGCATTCTTAGTTCGTTACCATTTTCATCTTTCATACTAATAATAACATTACTTAAAGAAGCACTCATAAATGCTAAGGGGTCTTCTTTATAAGCTTTGTAAAGTCTTTCAAAATCAGTTCTACTTGTTTTTATAATTTCATTTTTAACATCTTTTATAATAACATTTTTTGTTTTTTCAATACTAGTACACTCAAAAATAAAATTGTTTTTTGTGTCGTTAATTTTTAAAATCAAACCTGGCAAACCAAAAAATTTCCAAGGTCCGTGTTTTGTGGGGATTTCATTGGTAAACCAACATTCATAATTTCTCCCTCTAAAATTAGTAGTAGCTTTTTGACATTTATATTCTAATATCCTTGTTGTATCTGATTTTATGCTCCAAATCTGCAAGTTTAAATCATCCTCATACTCATACCGTTTTAGTATTTGATTTTGCAAAGTCATTTTGTTATTTATACTATTTTGAAAAATTACTGTTGCTAGTTTATTCCGATAATATTTAGGATTGTTTAAAGCATTGAACGATATTTCAGTTCCAAATATTCCATCGCTAACATCTTTGTTGTATATCGAATCTCCAACTTTTCTTAGTTGGCTATAATACTTAGAAATACTTGCCCCAATTTCTAAAATCATTGGTTCATTTTCATTATACTGCTTTGATATAGTATCATTCATTTTTATAAAATTATATGTACATTTTAGTAAAGTAGTATCAACAACTGTTTGGGCGTTGGTACTAAAAATTACTAAGAATGACAAATGAACAAAAAAGTATTTTTTATATATATTATTAATAAACATTAATTTATTTTTTTGGGTAAATAATTTGCTTTTTTAAACTCGTGTTAAAACTCAGGTATATAATATTTTTTACTGACTAAAAATCTTATAAGGTAGAGTATGGGAAGTTAACAAGAGGTTGTCTCATAAGTAAAATGAAGGCTCTGAGAATTAGCTGTATGAAAAATTTCTCCATTACCTCTCCGAATAAAAAGAAGCTGTCTCGGACTTTTAAGACAGCCTCTTTTGTTATTTTAATCACAACTATTGCTGGCGACGAATCTAGTGCCACAAGCTAAATCGTTGGCAAGAGTTGCCATCATTGCAAATTCTTGATTTGTAGTTGAAACGGCTTGCACTGTTACTCTTTTTCCACAAGTTGTATAAATGTAATAAGTACCAGCTGGGGGTTTAGTTTTTGACTGTTTAATAGTACCTTTAATATATCCGCTTTTCGTATTCTTAGCAGCAAAAACCCCACTGCTAAATAGTGCCATTACAGCAATTAACATTAATTTTTTCATTTCAAATTAATTTAAAACTTTAACCTACACCCAGCCCTCCTTAAACACTAAAGAGTATAAAGCCAAGTACATACTTTTGCAGCATTGGGGCTGCTGCTATTGCCCAACATAAACTTAAATGGCATCCACAACTTTTGGCACAATTTGCTATTGGTAAATAGCCACTTGTTTTGGTGCACTCTTAGCAAAGAGTGTTTGCTACTTGGTTTTTGTTACCTTATTGGTGTTGCTAGGTTGTACAAATTCGTAACTACACTTTTAAGGATTTTTGGTTTGCAGCCCCATATTTTTGCTGTACACACATCGTATTTGGCTACTCTTACCCCAACTTTAAAGAGAGTTTGTACATTAAACCCTAAAAAATTGTTGTAAATATTTTTTCTACTTTTCCTAATTCCTAGTTCCTAATTCCTACTCACCCAATTACTACTGCACCCTACTTACAGGTTCGCTCCATTCGCCGTAACCTTTTCTATTAAAGCCTCGCACTCTATAAAAATATCTTTTGCCTTTTTCAATATCATCATCCACCACAATTAATTTGGTGCTGTTGCGTAAATGCTGATAGGGTGGTGCTAATACTAATGTTGTGCTATCTACAGGATTGCTTTTTTCTATTTCAAAACCATCTGCACCAACAAGAGATTGCATTTTAAGTACAAAACCTATTCCATCAATATCATCTGTAACGCTTTCTATAATTGCTTTTGATGGTGGCGTTTTGGCTGCACGGCTTACTGTATTAGTAATATCCAAATTATAATCAGCAAGTTTTCCTTGCTCAGTTTTATGTATCCCCTCTGCCAAGCTAGTTATTTGCTCAATTAGGGGTTGATATTGCTCAATAGCATTTTTTCCATCAAGCCTTGCTTGTTTTAGTAAGGTTTCGGCATCGCTAATGGCTTGCCCTTTAGCTGTTAGTGCTGCAATGGCTGCATCAATATTGGTTTCGTTTACAGGCATATTTGCCCATTGTGTGGCATTTTTATGCACCCCATTTTTTAAATCGTTTAATTCGTTAATGCTGTTTTGAATGTTCTTTTGCATACAATACAATTTTAATTGTTAATGATTGATTATAAATGATTAATAAAAATATTTAAAGTTTCGATAGTGCTTTTTTTACTTTTAAAAGCAGAGTTTTTTAAATTTTGTCTTCAATAAATTCAAACTTTTCTGGTATTTATTAAATGTTCTGCACTTTTTATTGAATGTTTAGTGCTAAACATTCAATGTATTGCACTAAATATTAAAACTATTGCACAATACTTTCAAACTATACTGCTAAACATTAAATCTTTTGTACAAAGCATTTAAAGTGTAGTGGTAAGTATTTAATGTTTTGCACTTAGCATTTAAACTTTTGTATTTCTTTTTAATAGCTGTTTACGTTATTTATTTTTTTTACAACAAAGCCACAGCGTTTACTTTTTTATTTCATATTTCTCTGTGTTCTTAGTAGCCTCTGAGTTTTTTTATTTTAATCAACTCAAACAACTTCTAAAAAACTTGTTTTTCTAAACATTTTATTAATGCTAAACTGTGCAATAAAGAGTGTTAAAATTTTAGTTATTACAGGCACAAAGAATTTTATGTTTTAATTTTAATTGCTTTGTGCCCAGCAACAACCTGTTATATTAACTAACTAACCCAATCTCTTAATGACTCCCAAAAATTATCTGTTGATATTAAAGAACTGCTTTACTAATTGAAAACCAAACCTAAAAGAGAAGAAAATAAGATAAAACCGAAATTTCGTTTTGATGTTTCAAAAATTATTTGTAGCACATCTTAATAAAATATCTTTTTCATTAAGCAATAACAGGCTGTAATGCAGTGATAGTAGGGGTTTTTGTAAAATAGCTATGTAGATATTTATGCAATATAAAACTGGTTGAAAAAAAGTAGAAATATAAAGTTGTGAAAACTTTAAGAAATTTTTATAATAATATTGCCTTTTAAATCAATAGTTTTTAGTTGCTTATAAAATATTTATGTATTCTGTAATTGTTATTGACGATCATCCTTTGGTACTTACTGGAACAAAAAATTTGTTAGAGGCTTTTGAATTTAATGTGTTGGGCACTGCATTAAACGATAGACAATTTTGGGATATAATAAAAACAAAAAATCAAGTGCCAACAGTTGTATTGTTAGATATTAAACTAAATACTGTAGAGGGTAGTGGTTTTGAAATGGCTAGTAAAATAAAGGAAAAGTACCCCAGCATTAAAATAGTAGCTTTTTCAAGCGAGTCTAATGTTTATAATATTAAGCAGATGTATATGAATGGTGCTATTGGCTTTGTTGATAAAGCTGCCAATGGATCATATTTAAAAGAAGCTATAGTAAAAGCAGCAAAGGGAGAACCGTATTTTTTATTATGTGTTAATGAAGACAGAGCAACAAAATTCAAACAATTCAAAAAAGATGAATTGTTAAATATTTGTATTCCTTTGAATTATAGCGAAAAAAGTTTTTTGAAATTACTTGCAACCAATTTAAGTTATGCCGAGATTGCACAAAAAATGAATAAGTCCTCACACGAAATAGAACATATCCGCAAAACTATTTCTACTAAATTAAATGTACACACAAGACAAGAAATGGTGTTATTTTCTGCAAAAAATGGATTTGCTTAAAGCAAACTATTTCAACACTTCTTCCAATTTTCTTTCTAAATCTTCGCCACGCAAATTGGTAGCAATAATTTTTCCTGTTGGGTCTAATAAAAAGTTAGCAGGAATACTACCCACTTGAAACATTTGACCTACAGCATTCTGCCATCCTTTTAAATCACTAACGTGAGTCCAAGGCAGACCATCAGCAGCAATGGCTTGTAACCATTTGTTTTTATCTGTATCCATTGAAATGCCAAGGATGGTGAAGTTTTTTGACTGGTATTTATTGTAAGCAGCTACAACGTTAGGGTTTTCTTTTCGGCAAGGACCACACCAACTAGCCCAAAAATCTAATAAAACATATTTGCCCCTAAACGAGCTTATTGAAATTGGTTTATCGTTTACATCGTTTTGTGTAAATTCTGGAACAATAGTACCTATACCCCCAACAATTGGTTTATTAGCTGCAGCTATTTTTTGTTCAATTAAAGTAGCAAACAAACCTTTTTTAGCATCTCCTTTTAAGTTGTTATATCTGGCTTCTAAAACTTTTTCATCACCCAATAGTGTGTAAAATTGTAGTAAAACAAATGAACTAACTGCCGATGATGGCTTTTCGGCTATGAATTTATTTACCAAATTCTTTATACTACCTTTCATGCCTTCAAATAGCTGAATCATTGAATCTCTTTTTGTCGCATTTTTCTCAGCATTTAATATGGGCAACAGTTTGGTAATTTTTTCATTTAAGGGCAAAAAGTTATCAATAAAATAAGTATAATCTGTTTGCGAAGCAGAACCTTTAGCTACAGCTTTTTTAAAATTATTTGCATTGCCCGTAATAGTTATGTTTTCATTACCAATAAACATTTCTAAAACATCTTGATTACCAATATAACCAAGCTGATGGTACGATATGTTCTCTAATTTCCCCTCAAGGGTAAATTTTCCATTAATAGCATAGTTTTGAGCAATAGCATTGCCTTGTGCATCGCTCAAAAAAACAAGTGTACTGTCTTTTAAACCATTAATATTTCCGCTAATTTTAAACGACTTAATTTTGTTTGTTTGGGCAGTTAAACTGTTATTGGATTGTTTTTTATGAGTTGTAACACTAGTTGTTGTTTTTTTAATTTGAGCAATTGAAACAACTGGAAAAAGAAGAATGATTAATTTTTTCATCAAATTATTATTTAGTAGAAAACTTTTGCAATTTACTTTGTTTAATTTATTGTTAGCAACAAAAGTATAAAACAAAATAATGCTTTTTTACAAGTTGGCAAATCTTAAAAGAAAATGGCATTTAAATTCAATTATTTTGTTAAAATGTACATTCTTTAAAAAATTGCAAGCTTTGAACTGCTATTTTTACAGCCGTATAATATTTTATAGATGAGAAAAGTTTTTACAGCAGTTTTAATTTTATTTATTTCAAACGCATTTGCACAACCCCAAAAAGTTGTAGCAGATAAAATTGTGGCTCAAGTTGGTAATAAAATTATTCTTAGATCGGATATTTTTAATGCTATCAGCGATTATAAACGACAAGGGCAAGAAGCTAGTTTGCCAGCCAACCCAGAATGTGCTTTTTTAGAAGGACAATTAATTCAAAAAGCTCTGGTGCTACAAGCAGAGAGAGACTCACTTATAGTTAGCGACGATGAAGTGGAAGCTGCTTTGGATAATCAAATTCGTGGATTTATACGTGAATACGGATCTCAGCAGGTTTTGGAAGAAATTGCGGGTAAAACTATTTATCAAATTAAAGAAGATTTTAGGTCGGTTTTTCGAGAAAGAAAACTATCGGACCAAATGCGTAACAAAATAATAGATAACATTAAAATTACACCCAATGAAGTAAGAGCTTACTATGATAAAATACCAAAAGATAGTTTGCCATTTTATGAAAGTGAATTGGAGTTGCAACAAATTGTGATTTTGCCCAAAGCCAGTAAAGATGTGGATGATTATGTAATGAGACAGTTATACGAGTATAAACGTCAAGTTGAAAGTGGCGTAAAAAGGTTCGAGCAATTGGCAAAAGCCAATACAGATGACCCAGGTAGCAAGGATAATGGAGGCATGTACTCAGTAAATAGAAGTGAAAAATTTTGGGATCCTACATTTCTTTCTACTTGCTTCAAATTAAAAGAAGGTCAAATTTCAAATGTAATTAAGTCTAAGTTTGGTTATCATATAATTCAACTTGTAAGCCGCTCAGGAGATGATGCAGTGGTAAGGCATATTTTAAAAATTCCTCCAATCACCGAACAAGAAATTCTTGCATCTATCATCAAATTAGATACTGTAAAAGCACAATTGATAAGAAATGACCTATCATTCGGAGAAGCTTTGAATAAGTATAGCGAAGATGAGTTGAGTAAAAATAGTGGTGGTCAGATTAGTGGGAGAGATGGTAGTGGATTTATTACTATTGATCAGTTAGATAAAGATATGGTTATTTTGATTAAAAATTTAAAGCCTGGCGAATATTCGAGACCGCAAGTGTTTACTGATGAACGAGGACAAAAAAAAGTAAGATTGGTTTACTTCAAAGACAGAACAGAACCCCACAGAGAAAACTTGAAAGACGACTATAATAAGCTTTCCTTAAAAGCTGTGGAAGAAAAAAAACAAGCAAAACTTGAAAACTGGTTTAAAGAGCATCTTCCCAACTATTACATTACAATTGATAGCGAGTTTAAAAATTGTAAGTCGTTAAAAGAATGGTTAAAATTTGCAGTAATTAATTAATAATTTAAAGTTGGCACGTTATTCATTATATATGCTAAAACAAACTATATGAAAAAAGTAATTACATTTTTTGGGTTGGCATTGTTTATTGCTATAAAAATGAATGCACAACAAAGAACTATTGCTGAAGTAGTAGTGTATTATTCAATGGTTACAGATTCTACTATCGATAAAAATTTTGTAACATCAAACAGCTCATCAAAAACTGTTTATATAAAAGGTAGTGATTGCAGAGTTGATAATATCAGCCCATCTTTTACTCAAACTACCTTGTACGATAAAAATTCAGGAAATGCTGTAGTTTTAAGAGAGTTTGGAAATAATAAAATTATGACGAAACTTACTAAAGCACAATGGATAGAAAAAAATAACAAGTTCGAAGGTGCTACTATTTCAATGATTGGTGATACCAAAAATATTTTGGGTTATGAATGTAAAAAAGCAATTATTCAAACGAAAGATAATAATTCTATTACAGTGTTTTTTTCTACAGCAATTACACCTTCTGTTAAAGAATTTGAATATCAGTTCAAAGATATTCCAGGCTTAGTATTGGAATATGAAGTGCAGGAAGGTGATAAAAAAATAAAATATATAGCTACAAAAATAAATTTAAGCCCTGTTCAAGCTTCTAAATTTGATGTTCCAACTTCTGGATACAGAATGCTGAACTAATTATTGGGGGATGGCGTTTTGAACTTAGGCGTTTTAACCTTAAAGTTATAAGGCATTATGTAGGTTGTATTCCCTTTATCCATTTGAATAAATGAATTGTATTCAGAACTAACATTATTTGATTTAGGAGAAATAAATGTAGTGCCTCTGTTCTGCAATGTTGTTTTTAATAGTGATAATGAAAAACTTTTATTACTAAAGTGATTGATATTTTTTAAAGAGTATTTATTGTTTTTCGCTTTTTCATCAACAGTTCCAGATAAAGTAAATGAAGCAAACGTAACCGACACCACCAAAGTTAAGATGGTAGCAGTAGTTATTTTTTTTATTTGCTTATTTTGTTTCATCGAATCAAAAGTAAAGTTTTTATTATATATCAACAAAATTTTTCTTATTAACAGAGGGTTAATAACTACTAAAATGTTAAATATTTATTTGCTATTTTAAAAACACCCTACATTTAATGAACTTTATAATATGAAACAATACCCATATCAAGAAGGAAGAGAAGATATTACTCAGCTTTTATCTGACTATCAAAATTTGAAGGAAGGTAACATTAATAAGTTTTTGGAAGAAGATTCATTTATTAAATTAATTGATTATTTCGACGACGCTGAAAACCTTGTAGAAGCAATGACTGCTGCTGAAATTGCTTTGGAATATTTTCCATATTCTGCAGAATTAATGTTTCGAAAAGCCGATTTACTAATTGCAAATAGAAAATATCAGTTAGCCCTAGACTTATTAGACATTGCAGCCTTATATGACAATGCTAATATTAGCTTATACATATTGAAGACAGATGCATTGCTAGCTTTAGATAGACAACCTGAAGCTGCAATGATTTTAGAGGCTGCATTAGAATTATTTGAAGGTGAGGAAAAAGTAGATTTATTATTTGATTTAGCAGATGTATATGATGATTATGAAGAATTTGAAAAAGTTTTTGATTGTTTAATGATGTTATTGGAGACAGATCCAAATAATGAAGAAGCATTATATAAAGTTTGTTTTTGGACCGATTATACAGGAAGATTTGAAGAAAGTATTAAAATTCACCAAAAAATTATTGACGATTTTCCTTACAATGAAATTGCTTGGTTCAATTTAGCTACAGCATATCAGGGTTTAAAATTATACGAAAAAGCAATAGATGCATATCAATATGCAGTAGTCATTGACGAAAAATTTGATTATGCTTACAGAAATATGGGTGATGCTTATTTAAGATTAAGAAAGTATAAAGAGGCAATTGAAGTATTGGATAAAGTTTTAGAGTTGGCAAGGCCAGAGGATGTAATTTATGAAGCTATCGGGCATTGTTATCACAAATTGGGAAATATTGCTCAGGCAAGATTTCATTATAAAAAAGCAGTACACTTAAATAACGAAGATGCAAAATTGCATTATAAGTTAGCCACTACATATATGCAAGAACAGCAATGGAAAATGGCAATTAAACATTTAGAAAACGCCCTGCGAATAAGCAAAAACAATAGAGAAATGATTCTAGCTATGGGTGAGTGTAAAATGCAATTAAGTTTATTTAAAGAAGCTGCTCAGTTTTTTGGATCTATAGTTTTAAATAAGCCTGCAAATGTTTCTGGTTGGGAAGCATTAATTAAGTGCCTTATTAATGCTAATAACCTTGATGATGCTGAAGAACGTTGTATTGCAGGTATGCATCACACTGGTTATAAACCAATTTTTTATTTTTATTACACAGCTATATTGTTTGCACAAAATAAAAATAAAGAAGCATTATTACAGTTAGAAAATGCAATGAGAGTAGCCCCTAAATATCTTAAAAAACTTCTGGAAATATATCCTAATGTTTTGCAAAATAATCAAGCTGTAGATATTATATCTCGATATAAAAAATCTCGAAAAAATAAAAAGTAATCCTTCATTAAACAGTATCTTCGTAGCGTTTTAGCATAGTTTTAATCTTTAACGGGCCTGTATTGGTTTTGACAGCATAGATTATGGTAAGTATAAGCACGTCGTGTGTTGTGTAATTAACACGTAAATCTGAATACTCAAACATTAACTGGCAATACTTCGTATGCCATGGCTGCTTAATCAGTGATTAAATAGTCATTCGGGCCGCCGAGCAGGTTCTCTTATTACCAAGTTCCGCCGCCGACTCAAAATAAAATAAGATGCTGTAATAGAAGGCTGTGACTATTGCAAAAGATAATTCAGCTAAGTGTATAGTTGGTTTGTTTTTTTCCTGCTATCCGCCTACAATTAATAAAAGACTAAACGTGTAGAAGGCTTATGATGGATATGTTTGGACAGGAGTTCGACTCTCCTCAGGTCCACTGAAAGTTCTCTTTCTTAAAGAGAACTTTTTTTATTTTTTATCTTAATAATCTCTGCTGCTATACTCACAGCGATCTCTTGTGTAGTTTTACTATTGATATCAATCCCAATTGGTGAAAATACCTGCTGCAATTGAGTTTCAGTTATGTTTTCATTTTTCAATTCCTCAAACAATGTTTTAATTTTTTCTGCACTTCCCAATAATCCCAAATATTTATATTTATTATGGATGAGTTGTTTCAATACAATTTTATCTGTTCTGTAACCAATAGTCATTATAACAACATAATCATTTGCAGATACATTTAAAGATTGATTGATGTTTTCGTAACTCGCCAAATGCTTTTCATTGGCGAAATTATTTTGTTCAATCGTATTTAGATTTTCTCTGTCATCATAAATGTGAACATAAAAACCTAGAAAGTTCATTAATTGAGATAACGCTAATCCACAATGCCCACCACCAATAATATGAATAATATTTTGCTGAATAATATTTTGAGAATAACGCCAATTGTTTTCATCAATGTAATTCCATTCGTTTAGTTCAAAATCGTTTACAGTAAAAGTGTCAGTAGTTATAGTGAACGATTTTTTTGATGGATTATCGAAAGATTGAATTGCTGCTAAGTCTTTTTCAAACAATGGTATGAAAACAATTTTTTGGCTTCCACTGCAAATCATTCCACTTTGATTTTTGATATGTTCTTTATCATGAAATTGTTCTTGCAAAAAAATTGCTTCTTGATTTTGTTGTAACAAACTCTTGGCTTTCTCAACTAATTTATACTCCATTATACCACCACCAATTGTTCCTTCAAAACTTTTATCATCGGCTATAGCCATTGAAAAACCAGCACGCCCAGGCGATGAACCAATACTTTCTACAACAAAAAGCAGCATAACTTTTTGGTTATGCTGCAACTTATTTTCTATGAATTTCC
>CAZTOP010000071.1:0-13529 GCA_964615145.1 uncultured Chitinophagaceae bacterium | reverse complement strand
AATGGTTAGATGCACTGCACTTTTAATGCAGGGGTTGTGAGTTCGAGTCTCACCAAACCAACAATGGAAATATAGTTCAAGGGTAGAACGGATGGTTGTTAATCATTTAATGAATGTTCAAATCATTCTGTTTCCGCAAATGGATGAATAACTCAGTAGGTAGAGTGCCACATTGAAGCTGTGGTTGCACAAGTTCGATTCTTGTTTCATCCACTAAATTTTATAAAACGCTTGCAGCTCCCTCTCCTTTGGAGAGGGTTGGTGTGAGGCTTAAAAGGAGGTATGATGTGCAACAAAAATGGAGAAGGCTTGATGGAAAAAGGATTCATCAACCAATTGAAAACGAAGTACAGCAAAGACTTGTAGCTGAAAAACAAAATGGCTATCAGTTAAAAGTTTGCATTGGAACAGATAGTCAGGTAAAAGGCAAACACATTGAGTTTGCAACTGTAATTGTTTTTATACGAAAAGGAAAAGGTGGTTTTATGTACATCAACAAAGAGTCCATTGAACGCAAAATGGCTATCAAAGAAAGGATGTTAGATGAGGTGTCAAGAAGCATTGATATTGCTTTTAAACTATGTAAAATTTTCATTGCTTTTAATGTAGATATGGAAGTACACGCAGACATTAATACCAATCCAAACTTCAAAAGCAACGATGCTTTAAAAGATGCAATGGGTTATATTCTGGGGATGGGCTTTGTCTTTAAAGCTAAACCACAAGCCTTTGCTAGCAGTAGTTGTGCTAATAAAATGGTGCAGTAGATAATTATAAATTAAAAATAATAATTGCCTTCGTGAATTAGTGGCAATGAACAAAAACAAACAAAATGAAACTTAAAATAACAGCAAAAGAATTAAGGGCGTTGGGATTTCCTGAAATCCCTGTAATTCCTGTAGCAATGAACGTAATGGAGAAACATTACAAGCATCATTCAAAAGAAGATGCATTTGAAATACTAAAAAATCTATTGGTATCACCAAAAGATTTTATACAAGATGAACAGCTTTGTGCTATAGCCGAAAAGCTATTGCCTAAGGAACTGTATAAAGATTTATGCGAAATATCACTCAACAATACAGGCATCAACTTCAATATTTTTGGTGCCGAGCATATTGAAGAAGGAGCGATGCATCAAATGTATACAGCAGCTAAAATACCTGTTGCAGTTGCCGGTGCTTTAATGCCCGATGCACATCACGGATATGGCTTGCCTATTGGTGGGGTATTGGCAACAAATAATGCAGTCATTCCTTATGGTGTGGGTGTGGACATTGGTTGCAGAATGTGCCTGAGCATTTTTGATATTGATGTAAAAGACCTGATTCAGAGAGAAAGCTTTTTTGTAAGAGAATTACAGGAAGCCACATTGTTTGGAAGCGGTGCTCAGTTTAAACAAGCCGAAAATCACGAAGTGATGGAGAACAAACTCTTCTATGAATTAGATTTATTGAAAGGCTTACACGGTAGAGCTTGGAGACAATTAGGTTCTTCTGGCTCTGGTAATCACTTTGTAGAATTTGGTGTAATTGATATTACAGAGAAAGATGAAGTACTGGATGTTGAAGTAGGTACTTATGTAGGCTTGGTGTCTCACTCTGGTTCCAGGGCTTTGGGTGCCAACATTGCAAACCATTACACCAAACTGGCTATCAGTAAAAGACGTTTGCCACAGGAAGCAAAAAACCTTGCCTGGCTTTCTTTAGATGAATCAGAAGGTATAGAATACTGGCTGGCAATGAACTTAGCTGGTGATTATGCAAGTGCCTGTCACCACATCATACATCAGAAAATTGCAAAGCAATTAGGTAGAAAACCAATTAAAATGGTAGAAAATCACCACAATTTTGCTTGGAAAGAGCAACTAAATGGGCAAGAAGTAATAGTGCATAGAAAAGGTGCAACACCTGCTGGTAAAAATGTGCTGGGTATTATCCCAGGCTCTATGACAGCCAATGGATTTATTGTAAAAGGCAAAGGCGAACTAGCATCTATTAACTCTGCATCTCACGGTGCAGGCAGACAAATGAGCAGGGGAAAAGCTTTGCAATCTATCACACATAGTGCGTTTAAAGATGAGTTGAAAAAATATGGTGTTAAATTGTTAGGTGGTGGATTAGATGAAGCCCCATTTGCATACAAAGACATTAATATGGTAATGAACTCACAGAAAGCATTGGTAGATGTTGTTGGCAGGTTTACACCTAAGATTGTTAAAATGTGCGGGGTTGAAACCAATCAATGGAGAAAACCTAGATCTGAGAAAAATATCACTGCCAATAAAGACAACCTGATCGGTGAATAAAAATGGTACAAGATAAAAGCGGAAGAAACATACTAATAATGTGACTTCCGCTTTTACTAATTGTGAATAAATTTACTATAGCTCTTTCTATTAATTGACTACTTGAAAGATTACTGTATAATAATTTTTTCTGTCTTTGTAACCTCCTTCGTGATTAGATTTACAAAATAAACCCCTTTTGCTAAATCACTAACATCAATAGTATTTATTCCGATACTTAAAGACTGTACCTTAATTATTTTACCATAGAGGTCAATAATATTAATACTGCCGCTTCCTACTAATTTGTCTATTTGAAAATTTACTAAAGAATGTGCAGGGTTTGGGAAAAAGCTATATTTCAAACTGCTGGTTTGATCTATTGCTTCATTTTCATTTGTAGTCCGACTAGCACAAGTGACAACTGAGCCTGTAATGCTTCTGCTGTTACTACATCCACTATTATTTGTTACAGTATAGCTTAAGGTAGCTGTTCCTACGTCAACAGTGTTTACAATTCCGCCACTTGTTACTGACAATACAGATGTATTATTACTGCTCCATACTCCACCAGATGGGGTACCCACAACACTAAAAGTTTTTCCTTTACAATAACCACCTCCTGCACCATATTGTGGATTTACAGTACCTGGTGCGTAAGATATTGAAGGGATAGCAGGTATTGAATTAACACTAACTGAATAAGTACTAGAGTTACTACAACCAGAACTATTTGTTATAGTATAAAGAATACTTGCAGCAGCACCGCCTGCATTTAAGCCAGTTAAAACTCCAGTATTTGCATTAATACTTGCTCTATTATTTAAGCTTGTCCAAACCCCACCAGGTGTTGCACTCGCAAGCGTAATTGTAGATCCCTTACAAACACTTGTTGGTCCTGTAATAGGTGCAACTATCGGTGTGCTACAACCTGCAAATCCTCTCCAAGGTGTTTGTACATAAGGAAAACAAGGTTTAAACGTTGTATCATTTTGTGTTACACCAGCGTGGAAAGAAAGTACATTCACCAGTTGTTGTGTAACTGGGCTTCCACCAGGTACATAATCATCATACCACAAACCAATAGCAGCCAAAGCCACACCTCCAACAGCTTGTAGCTCTATCGTAGTTACATCATCTTCTAATCTTCTGCCATTAGGAAAACCATCCATATTAGGAATGTTTTGAATAGCAGTACTGCCATTAAATCTTGCATCTGTTAAACCTAAAACTGCTGCATTAACAATTCCTAAAGAACTGAAGTCTGGTGAGTTTCTTGGTGTAACTGGTACAGCCATATTTAATCTTAGATAATCTCCGAGTGTTGGCAAAAAGTTATTGATAAATGGTTTGCCAGCAGCTAATGGATTGCCACCTTTTCCTGTTGCTAATTGATATGGTGCTAGGTTTGGTACACCAGTGTAGAATATAGGCAATAAATCTACAGCACGTGGGCTATGATTATCTGGTAATAAAATAGTACCAAAAATGGCATCATCTAAAGCAGTACCAGCAACAGCAGGGCTACCTTTTAAACCATACAACCCAGGTTTACCATTTCTAAAATCAAATGCACCTAAAGAATTGGACTGAATACGCAATGCACCCAACCCTGGAACAGCTGTTCCAAATTGTGAGTCATCCATATATAAAGCCAATTCTGGATTGCTGAAGTAAGGAGCAAATTGTAAATCATTGTTTGGTGTAGTTGCATTCCATTTGTCTTTCATTCCAACTGGTATAACAGCTTCATTAGTTAAAGGCATACCCAAACGAGATACTTGAATCCAGCTACCACTTGCAGTTTCTGTACCAGTTGTTGCATCAAAAGTTCTCATTTGTCTTCTATAAGATGACGCATAAACTCCAATTACAAAATCGCCATCTAAAATATTTGTAGCTTGTGCTGTTGTTTTACCTGCTTTTTGCAAAGTTGAAATGGGTACTTCAATACAAAGACTATGACAGTTAAATTTCTTTAAACCATCTTTACCATCTCTTCTAAAACCACCCAAATCAAACGCACCACCAAGGTCAACAAAGAAAGGATCATCAGCAGGACCAGCAAATACTTTTTCGCCAGTAGTGGCAGTAGCAATAGCACTTGAAGCTAAAGCATCGTAACTGCTTGCACCTAATCCAACAATGCCATCTTCAATAGAACGAGGACCAATATTTGGTGGAGGAACAATACCATTTGTTACAATAGTTTGAAAACTTGCACCACCATCTATACTGCGTTCTAAGTTGTAAGTAGTTTTAACATTTTGTTGTCCTAGACGGATATTAAAAAATGTAGAACCATCCTGATTGCTATGCGTGAATGTGAAACGATAAATAATATCATCGCCAATTGTAGCTGTGTTATTATCTATATGAATTTCGTAACGAATATTTTCGCCAAACGTATACCAGTTGGGACCTCCAGCAGGATGCTCAAAAGGAATATAGTTAGCTATTAATACAATTTTATTGGTATCGCAAGGACTACGAAAAGCATACAAGTCTGTATTATCTGCTAACGGGTCGTTGGAAATCAATGGTGCTTCTCGATGCGAGGAAGCCATAACGGTTTGGGTAAGCACTAAGCACACCACAGCCGCTGCTATATGTTTTATTATTCTTTTCATTTTATTTAATTTTTTAAAAGTGATTTAAAACCTTGCTTGTTGTGTGTAATCATACCCTCTCCAAGGTGTTTGCACATAAGGGAAAGTTGATTTGAAAGTAGTATCGTTTTTAGTTGGTCCAGCAGTAAATGATAATACTTTCACCAATTGAGGTGTTACAGGGCTACCTGTTCCAGCATAATCATCATACCATAAACCAATAGCAGCCAAAGCCACACCAGATACAGCTTGTAACTCAATAGTAGTTACATCATCTTCCAATCTGCGTCCATTAGGAAAACCATCCATATTAGGAATATTTTGAATAGCAGTGCTACCATTAAATCTTGCATCTGTTAAACCTAAAACTGCTGCATTAACAATACCTAAAGAACTGAAGTCTGGTGAGTTTCTTGGTGTTGGAGGCACAGCCATATTTAAACGTAACATATCACCAAGCGTTGGTAAAAAGTTATTGATAAAAGGTTTACCAGCAGCCAAAGGATTACCGCCTTTGCCTGTTGCTAATTGATAAGGAATTACATTTGGAACACCAGTATAAAATATTGGTAATAAATCTACTGCTCTTGGGCTGGTACTATCTGGTAACAAGATGGTTCCAAACAAAGCATCATCTAATGCAGTGCCAGCAACAGCAGGACTACCTTTTAAGCCATACAATCCTTTTTTACCATTTCTAAAATCAAAGCCACCCAAAGATTTTGATTGAATACGCAAAGCATTTAAAGATGGCACTGCAAATCCAAATTGCGAATCATCCATATACAAAGCCAATTCTGGATTTTTAAAGTAAGAAGCAAATTGTAAATCGTTGGTTACAGCAGTTGCATTCCATTTGTCTTTCATACCAACAGGTATAACAGCTTCGTTGGTTAAAGGCATACCCAAACGAGATACTTGTACCCAACTACCAGAACCAGCAACAGAATCGCCTTGCAATGTTTTTATTTGTTGACGACTAGCACTTGCATAAACACCAATAACAAAATCGGCATCTAAAATGCTAGTTGCTTGTGATACATTTTTACCATCTTTTTGTAATAAGTTAATAGGAATTTTTAAAGCAATAGTGTGCACATTAAAACGAGCTACACCATCTTTAGGAGCATTGGTTTTACTTCCATTTTGACGGAAATTACCCACATCAAAAGCACCTGCTAAATCCACAAAAAAAGGATCATCTACAGGACCACAAAATATTTTTTCGCCACTGGTTGCACTAGCAATAGCATTGGTCATTAAAGTATTGTAGTTAGTGTTTAAACCTGCACCGCCATTGATACTGCGAGGGCCAATATTGGCAGGAGGCACAACACCATTGGCTACAATTGTTGTAAACGTGTTGCCACCATCTACACTTTTTTCACACTTATAAACAGTTTTTAAATTCTGTTGTCCCAAGCGAATGTTGAAGAAGGTAGAACCATCTTGATTTACCTGAGAGAATGTAAAGCGATACAAGATATCATCGCCACTTGTACCTGTTTGGTTTTTAACGTGAATTTCGTAACGAATGTCTTTACCAAACGTGTAATAATTAGGGCCACCTTCTGGTAATTCAAAAGGAATGTAGTTGGCAATAATAGTTATCGTGTTGGGATCATCAGGACTACGAAAGGCATACAAATCTGTGTTGTCTGCCAAGGGGTCAGCCGAAATCAATGGTGCCTCTCTGTGCGAGGAAGCATTTGCCGAAATGCTGAAAAGCATTGCAGCCAGCGGAAGGAATAATAATTTCCATCCACTACCAGGTAGAAGTTTTTTTCTCATAATAAAAAATTTAATAATTAAGAAATGGGCAACTTATAGTTGCGAGAAATGAATTACACCATTACTTACGCTGTGAAAAGAGAATTGGATGTGAAAGTGGGAAATAAATTATTACATATGCACATAGAAACATATTGTAAAATCTCTTTGTTAAAACTGTTTCGATGTGTCCTTGCGATGAGAAAAAAATTTGGAAAGTGAAATAATGAGTTATTGCAATTTTCCTTCCATTTTATTACAGGCATCTAGATTTCCTAATCTAAAACGAATTGGAATTTTTATTGCCTTTTCCAATTGCCATTCTTTCTTGCAAAAAAAACCCCAACCCAAACAATTGTAGCTGTTGGTTATTGTAAAAGATTTGTAACTGTTTAAGATGATATTTTTTTGTGGCAAAGTATCTGCAACCTTAGGTGTGTACTGGCTTATAGCTTTTGTATTAAACAAAAAAATTGTAATAATGATATAGAAAAATAATTTTTTCATTACGAATATTAAGATGAATCTTTTACAATACTACTAAATTGAATAATTTAACTACAAAGGTTGCTGAGTAAATAAAACACGAAGTTCAAGGATATTTATTTAATTACTTGCTGTTATTTGCGAAAAACTTTTTATAACTCTAGTGATTAAACATTAAAAAAGCACAGCCAACTTTATCCTTGCAAAAAAAGGTGTGCCGGGTGTAAAATTCAATTCTGTAACCGATGAGCCAATAGGCTCATTTTTTAATCTTGACTCTGTAGCAAATTGAGCCTCATTCCAATTTACATTCAATATATTTTCTACTGCCAAACCAATTTCATACTTAGGTTTTGTGTAGTTAATAGAAGCATCAAATAAAGTATAGCCTCTTGCAATAATGCTATTATCTTCATTGGCAGAACGATTGGCAATATATCTGTAAGTCAAGCCTCCATTGAATCCCAACTTATTTTTATAAAACAATCCACCAGTACTGGTAACTGTTGGAGCTAATGGAATATAATCTTCTCCTTTAACAGTTCCAATGCTTCTTGGCTTGGTAAAGTTGATATTTGCATTGGCAAATAAGTGATTGTTCAATTGATAACGTGCTACAATATCAACACCTTCTCTACGTGTTTTACCACTCGGCTCTACATTACCATCGTCGCCTACATAAACAAACTCTTGATCAAGCCATAAATACCAAGCTGCAATATTTATAAACAAATTTTTTGTTGGCTTTAAAATGACACCTAAATCTGTTCCATAAGCAGCAGGCAAAATTTCTTGTCCTTTATTAGTAACAACAACTCTTGTATCATTACTATGAAAGCCTTTACCACCTTTAATATACACTTGCACACTATTGTTGAAAGTATATTGCACATTAAGTTTGGGGCTAACAATAGCTTTACCTTGTGCTGGCAATTGTATTGCATTTAGTTTATCCAAATAATCAAAATGTAAATAATCGTAACGAACACCAGCATCTATTAACCAATTACCAATACTAAATTGTTTTTGAGCATAAGCAAATAAATTTGCTTCAGTAATATCTCCTTTCTTTATGTTATTTAAAAAAGTTCTTGCAACAGTGTGCGACAAAGCAGAATTTAATATTGCGTCATACCTGAAACCAGCACCATAAGTACTGTTGATGCTTAAATTGCCATAATTTTTCTTCATATTTATTTTAGTGTTATAACCAAAAACATTTCTGCTTTCTGCCTGGTTAATTCCATCACCATAAACATCATCATTTAAGAAAAAAGTGAAATTAGAGAATAAGTTAAAAATGTATCGGCTATAATAAACTTGATTGTTCCAGGTCATGTGATTGTTGAATGTGTGCGATACATTTAAATTAGCATTATATCTTTCGGTATTGCCACCTTCACTTGGATCTATACTTCCAAATCTATCAATCGTTCCGTCATCTACTGCCCTAGTTGGCACTTGTCCACTTGCATCCCATTTGCTTTTAAAAGCAGATGCAGATGCCGTTAATTGTGTGCTTGAAGAGAGTGTTAAATTATATTTCCCAAAAACATTAAAACGATTGAAGTGTTGCTTATTAATGGTTGCACCGTCTGTGTAGTTTAATTCTGCTGCAATGTATACACTTTGCTTGTCCTTGTTTTTTTTCAACAAATCAAGCATAGCAAGGGTTCTGTATGTATTAAATCTTCCAGCCTCCACTTGAATCTTACTTTGAGGGATATTATTATAAGTAGTAAAATTAACATAGCCAGCAGTATTTAAATTGCCAATTTGTGCGTAGTAAGGACCGGTGCCAAAATCAATATTATTAACGGTTTCAGGAATAATAAAATGTGCGTCGGCATAACCTTGACCGTGAGCGTGAGACACCATATTTACTGGCATTCCATCAACACTTACTTGAATATCGGTGCCATGATCACAATCAAAACCACGAAGAAAAATTTGTTCTGCCTTGCCACCACCGGCATGTTGTGCAACAAATAATCCTGGCACAACACGCATTAATTCTTGTGTATTACGAACAGGTTTTAAATCCAAATCAATCTTTGCTAGTGATGCAAATTTTGTTGGTGTATTAGCAGTTAACACAACCACATCTTTCAAAGTAGTGGCATCGGGCTGCAATTCTATTTTAATATTATTTTTGCCTGAAATATCTATATTCATTGATTTATACCCTATATACGAAGCAAGTAAATTACTATTATCATTTGAAACTTTAAGAATAAAATTGCCGTTTTGATCAGTAACTGTATTTACCGAAACTACATTGGATTGTTGAATAATTGCAGCTTCTAATGGCTGACGACTTACAGCATCTATTACTTTGCCCACAATAATTGTTTGAGCATTTATCGTATTTAGAGTTAATTGAATGAGGATTACGCCTATAGTTATGAAGATATTTGAAATATATTTTTTCATCTGTTTTATGTTTAAATGATATTATGGTAAATACTGCTACAGATTAAACGAATCAACACAAGTGCTTTTGTGGAGAATGCAACATAGATAGGCACGGTTTAAACGGTTTCATTCAAAAAAAACCATCATAAAATCTTTTTAATCTGTAAAATCAGTGTGTCACAAAATTTTGTAAATAGCTTTACAAAAACTTAGCATTGTGGAGGGGGAACATCACTTATAAAATAAGTAAAGGGAAGATAAAAAACTAGGAGAGAATAATTATTTACAGGAACTATTGAAGAATAAAAATCGAATGCAATGTTTGTAATAATTGTATGTTCAGCAGCAAATGATGGGTCTTTAGCAACATCATTTGTTTTTTCGGTGTCAGCTTTTTTGGCAAGACTTAATGATTCAAAATGAGTATGATATTTTCCATTTTCTAAATGCACAGTTGAAATATGCTCATAAGCCCAAAACGTATGTGCAATAAGGTCTTTGGCAAATGGTAATACAGGCATCACAATGCTGGTAGTGTATGAAAACAGCAATAAGTATGTGATGATTTTTTTCATTTATATCTTTAATAGCTATTGAAAACAACAACGCTTGAGTTTATGTACGCAGGGATTTGGATATTGGATTTTTACATATTAATTACTCTTTGTATAGTCCAACACAAAGCAACTAATCCAATTAAAATAGATATTGGAAACACCATCCATTTTCTATAAAAATTTTTTTTACCAAAAGGCAAAATCAATAAACAAAACACAGCAAGTATTATAGCTATTTGTCCCAGCTCAACTCCTACATTAAATGATATGATGGATGTTCCAAATTTGTTTCGTGGTAAACCAATTTCGTTTAATGAACTAGCAAAACCTAATCCGTGAATTAAACCAAAACAAAATACTAATAAAACTCGCCAAGCTTTAAGTTCTGCTACCAGCATATTTTCTATTGCAACAAATAAAATGGACAATGCTATAATAGGCTCTACCACTGCACTTGGAGCGATGATAATACTTTTCATACTTAGTGCCAATGTAATAGAATGTGCCACAGTAAAGGCAGTTGCTTGCCATAGTATTACTTTTATTTTATAACTTAATAAACATAATCCAACTACAAATAAAATATGATCAAATCCTTGTGGTATGATATGGGTAAAACCCAACTTTAGGTAAAACAAAACAACATCTTGTGTTGGTGCGGTTTCTAAATTGTAATTAATAGTGTGTGCAAAACTGCTAGTAATGCCTAGCAACATTAAGACACAAGCTAGAATTATTTTGATTGAATTATTTTTTTGTAGAAACATAAAATAGAGTTAGAAACCAAAAAAATTTCCATCGATATTGGATTGCCTATCTGGTTTGTTGAATTAGTCTAAAATAAAGGCAAAGCAAAAATTAATTTGCAATGCCTTTTGAACCCCAAACAGAGTTATATATTCTTTAATGCTGCAGTTGTTTCCTCAGCAAGTGCAACGCCTATAAAGGCTGAATTGACATCAGCTTGTTGCAACATTGGTTTTGCTATTTCTTTTTGCCCTGCTTTTAAATAAATCAAACCAGCACGGCTCAATAAAACAGGATTTTTTGAGTTTGTTTTCAAGGCAGTTTTTATAAAAGGCAAAGCTTTTGAATAATCTCCTTTACAGTAATAAACCCAGGCAACAGTTTCATTTACATCAATATTATTAGGTCTGCGGTTATATTCTAACATAGCGTGTTCAAGTGCCTTATCAGTATTGTTTACTTTTAAATAAGCATAAGCTAGTTCTCTATCCCCATAATGTCCAAGTGCTTCATCATTACTATTTGGCTTTGCATCTTTATTTAATTCATCAATTACTTTTTTTGCTGATTCATCTGCTTTTTGGGTTTCACCAGCAGCTTTGTAAACATCAACCAATTCTGCCTTGATTCCATTATCATTTACAATTGCATCGGCTTGCTCAAAATATTTAATAGCAGTTTTATAATCTTTTGCATACAAGGCAACTCTTGCTAAACCAGTTATCGCATACGCATAATTCGGACGCATTGCTAAAGAAATTTTATATAAGGTATCAGCAGTTTTAAAGTCTCCAACTTTTTCATATAACTGTGCTAGTTGTGTCCTTGTCCATTCTGTATGTTCATCTCCTGCACCACCAGTCTCTACAGCCATTTTCATAGCTTTGATAGAATTATTATAGTCGCCAAAAATTTCTCTTAAATAAGATACCCTTGAGTAGGAAGTAAGGTCGGGGCGAATAGCATTCATCTTATCTGCATTTACAACAGCACTATCATAATTACCCATCTCAACATTCCCATCAACTAACAAACCATACACATAAGCATTATTAGGATTTACTTGTTGAGCCTTGTGTGCAAATGCTAAACCATCAGCAAAATGATGTTGCGATAAATAAATTAATGATTTAAAAACAAGTGCATTGAAATCTAATGAATCTTGAGCTAATACCTTATTGGTATAGTGCATTGCTGCTTTATCGTAATAAGAATGATTACCAGTTTCTCTGGCCTCTTGAATAAATAATGCTGCTAGTTTTAAAGTAGATTTTGTATCGCCTGGATTGCTTTCAATGGCAGTTAATAAAGCTGCTGCTTTCTTTTTTGTTTCTATGAATTCTTTTGTGGTGGCAGCTTCACCTTTTCTTTCAAGCAGTTCATAAACTGCGTTTTCATTTTCTTTTTGGGATTTTTTATACTTGTAAGTGATACCGTAAATAGATGCAGTAAAAAAAACAATTACACATAAGTAGATAATTTTGTTCTTCATTTTGTTTGGGTTTGAAGTTAAAAAAAATGTTTCGAAAATATATACGTGCAATTGTAAAATTTGGATTTTAGTATTATGACTTATTGAATATTCCTAACTGAAACGAGTATATATGTACTATAAATATTGATTGGAATATTTCTCACTTTAATAGTTTTAGCACCTCTGTAAAGTTGAAAATCTCATAAAAAAAAGAGGCTGATTTTAAAATCAGCCTCTTAGCAAAATATCATCAATAATTAATTATGCTTCCTTTCCGTGGCATTGCTTAAACTTTTTGCCACTACCGCAAGGACAAGGATCATTTCTACCTGCAATTTTTTCTACTCGTATGGGTTCTTGTTTCACTGGTGTAGGGTCAATATAGTCATTGTCTCTTCCTGCCCCATCAACAGTTTCGTGCTCCAATCGCATCTTACTCAAATCTGTCTTTTGCTGATGTCCTTCCTGTAATTGTTGACTTCCATCTTCCAAGGGAATACTAGCATGGCATAAAAAAGAAACAATATTTTTATTAATTTCTCCATCCATTGTTTTAAATAGATTAAATGCTTCTACTTTATAAATTACCAATGGGTCTTTTTGTTCATAGGATGCTGTTTGAACGCTATGCTTTAAATCATCCATTTTACGTAAATGATCTTTCCATTCATCGTCAATTAAACTTAGTGTAACAGTTCTTTCTAAAGCATTCATCAGTTCAACACCATTGGTATCCAGTGTTTTTTGCATGGCTCCTAAAATCTGCATTCCTTTTTTGCCATCAGTAAATGGTACAATTACATTTTCAATGCGAGTACCTTGTTGTGTACGAATATTTTGAAAAACAGGCACTACCTGTGCTGCCATAGCAGCTTTGCGTTCTTGATAACGTGCAATAGCCTGGTCGTATAATTTTTCAGCAAGTGTTTGCTCATTGGCTTTTGTAAACTCATCTTCGGTAATAGTAGTTTCAATGCCAAAGTTTACAATTGCAGCCAGTTTAAAACCTTCGTAATCGTGCATTCCTTTATAGCTGGCAATTAAACCATCTGCCACACTATAAAAAGCATTATCTAAATCAAGAGCCAATCTGTCTCCAAATAAAGCGTGACTACGTTTGGTATAAATTACAGTACGCTGCTTGTTCATTACATCATCATATTCCAACAATCTTTTTCTAATAC
>CAZTOP010000070.1:0-13580 GCA_964615145.1 uncultured Chitinophagaceae bacterium | reverse complement strand
CATAACTTGGCTCAAGAGAGGCTGAAGTGCAAGCTGAGCCTGAACTTAATGCAATATTTTTATTAAAGCCCATCAATAAACCCTCGCCTTCAACGTGCTTGAAAGAAATATTCGAAACGTGAGGTAAGCGATGCTCTCTGTTTCCATTCACATAACTTTCTTCTATTTTTAGTAAAGCATTTTCTAATTTATCTCTCAATACTGAAGTATGAGCAGCATCTTTATCCATTTCTAAACGACATAATTCACAAGCTTTACCAAAACCAACAATACCAGGAACGTTTAAAGTTCCACTTCTCATTCCACGTTCGTGGCCACCACCATCCATTTGTGCAGTAACTTTTACACGTGGGTTTTTTCGACGAACATATAATGCTCCAATACCTTTTGGACCATACATTTTATGACCAGTAAAAGTCATTAAATCAATACCATCAGCAATAACGTTAACTGGAATCTTACCAACAGCTTGAGTAGCATCGCTAAAGAATAAAATACCATTCTTTTTTGCCAATGCAGCAATTTCTTTAATAGGTTGAATAACGCCAACCTCATTATTTGCATACATTATTGAAATTAAAATAGTAGTTGGTTTTATAGCCGCTTCTAACTCTTTCAAATCAATTAACCCATCTGCTTTAACTTGCAAATAAGTTATTTCTCCACCTAATTTTTCAATGTGTTTACAAGTATCTAAAACTGCTTTGTGTTCTGTAGTTACTGTAATAATATGATTGCCTTTTGAAGCATACATTTCGTACACACCTTTGATAGCAAGGTTATCGCCTTCGGTTGCACCACTTGTAAATATGATTTCTTTAGGGTCGGCACCAATTAATTGTGCTACTTGCTCACGAGCATAATCAACAGCTTCTTCTGCAGCCCAGCCAAATGGATGGTTACGACTTGCAGCATTACCAAAATTTTCGGTAAAATAAGGAATCATTGTTTCCAATACTCTTGGGTCCATTGGAGTAGTGGCATTATTATCTAAATAAACTGGAAGTTTTAACATATACTTTCTATTTTCTTGCTTATAATGCAAATGTAAGCAGGGTAAAGTATAATTTTGTTTTTTTGGCGAAAACTAGCTATTTGTTTTCCATTAATCGAAATGAAACAGCATAATTATGATAAAAGTAGAACATATTGGTATTGCAGTAAAGGATTTCTCTGTATCCATACCTTTATTTGAAAAATTATTAAATACAACTTGTTATAAAACAGAAACTGTACATACCGAAAATGTTAATACTGCTTTTTTTAAACAAGGTGAAACAAAAATAGAGTTACTTGAAAGCAGCTCAGCAGATGGGGTTATTGCTAAATTCATTGAAAAGAAGGGAGAAGGCATTCATCATCTTGCTTTTGATGTTGAAGATATTGAACTGGAAATGCAACGTTTACAAAGTGAAGGCTTTATTTTACTTAACGAAAAACCTAAAATAGGTGCAGACAATAAACTAGTTTGTTTTCTACATCCTAAAAATACTAATGGTGTACTTATTGAACTTTGTGAAGAAAGAAAGTAAATTAATGATCACAATCTTCTTTGTGGGCATGATTGTGTTTTCTGCAAAACTTATAGTTTAAAAAATGGCTGAGTATTATAAATAAGACTGCAGGAATTAATAAATACAAGTGAAAATTGTGAAATACTTGCTTTATTATCAAAAAAAACATTCCTACCGAAAATAAAATAAAAGGTAGCCAACTGTGATGATGCTTTTTAAAGCCGTGATACAAAGAATAAGAACCAACTATAAATGCTAAAGCAATCATTCCATATTCAAAATAATTATTTTCAATAATATTAATTCCAAATAAAGGTAAACTACTCAAAGCCAGTGGCAATACAGCACAATGTATAGCACAAGCAACAGATACTGTTACTCCCAATGCATCCCAATTTATTTTAAACAAAGACATCAGGCAAATGTAAGCTTGTAAATAATATAATTACATGGGTTTTAAAAAACAAAAAAGCCAACCTGAAAAGATTGGCTTCCTAAAAAGTTTTATTTATTTAGAATTTAATAACTGCAAATATTGAAAATCCTTGACCCTGACCAATACTTCTACCTGTAAAATCTTTAAAAATACTAGCCCAAAGAGATACATTTCTATCTAATCTTTTGCCAAGAGCCATTGAGCCACGTAAATAGGTGAAATCTTTATTTATAAGCAGTGTTTTTGAGTAATTACTAGAACTACTGCTTGACGTTAAAAAATTTAAAGTGCCACTAATTTTCCAAGAACCATCATCTATTGGCACACCTAATGTTGCATTTGCAAAAAATTGTGTTGGACCTCCAGCATTAAAATAACTTCTAAGTCCAGCTTCTAAATCATAGTAAGTGTCTTTTAAATTTTTTGTATTAGTACCAGCTAAACCAATTTTTGCTTCTAAACCAACTGATGCATATCCAGGCAAAAGATTGGTTCCTTCAATTGCAGGATATGTGGGAACTATTATTGAACCTGTAATGGAAAGGTGTTTATAATAATCGAAATGATTAATAAAATAGCTTAACCCAATAGTAAGATCTCCAGTGGTTTGCAAAGGAGTTTCCGCATCAATACCATTTTCAGTATATCTTTGAGAAACTGCCGGTAAGTTAAAAAGCAAATCAACATCTCTACCAATTCCTACACCACCAAATAATCCAAAATAATTAGACGTAAAACGACCATTGTTGGGATATGGTGTAGATATTCCAGTGGCATTCCAATAACTATCTGCAGTATAACGTGTGTAAGTTGGTACCAATAACCATCTACCATTGCCAATTGGAAAACCTGCAAAACTATTTTGCTGCATTAATATTATTAGTCCTATTGTAAACAGACTTTTGATTAATTTATTTTTCATTGATGAATTTTTATTGTTGTTTATTTTTAAAGAAATTAAAGCCTTTCTTTTATCCAAGTTTCTTTAAGGCCATAAAATCTGTTATCTAATTTGTTATCGCATTCTTTGCATTCATAATTTTCTTTTTTTGCAACTCTAAGTTGATTTATAAAACTGTAAACGCATTGAGCAGGAACGTTAGTATTGTGTAAACTAAACCCAGTTAGAATGGGGCAACCAATATATGGTGCAAAATAAATTGGGTCAAAGTACTCAAGTGTATTAATTACAGCATCTTTAGAAGTTTTTTGATTTTTGTAATAGCTTTTAAACATTGATGCAGGAAATCCAGCATTTGTCATTCCATCTCCAAAATTTATCAAATCCCTCATTCCAATAAAGGATGGCCCTTCTAAAATAACACCTTTGGCTCTTGAGTCTATTGCAGAAATTGCTGCTGCTGCTGAGGCACCAAGTCCAGAACCTGTTATAATTATTTTTTCGTTATTTAATTTGTATTGATTTGCGAATTTTGAAATAAAATCCAATCCACGTAGTGCATCTAAATAAATTCCTTTTAGTATATATTTATTCTTATCCTTAATATTGATTAACCCTAATTGATCATAAGCATAGTCATAATTTTGATTACTAGACCCAGTACCTCTCGTATTGATGCAAAGTACAGCCATATTGGTTCTTAATTCTGGAGCCAATTCGCTTTGGTAATCTGATATTTTATATAATACTGGCTTTATCCTTCCCTCTTTTGGTATAGTTAACCAACCATAAATAATAGCTTTATCAATAGAATTATATTCTACTTCATAAGCATCTACGCGTTTATTTGATAAATCAGGTCGAGGGGTTATATTAAAATTAGCAGGTGTAGATGCTAATTCACGCTTTGCATTATCCCAAAAATTAACAAAATCATTAGGTGGATATGTTCTTGAAACAACTTTTTGAGGCTCATACCCAAAGTTGTAAGTTAAGGCATCTTCATAAACATTAGATATGATATTGATGCTAGAAACATAAAAGCCAGGTACAAACTGATTATTAGCAAAAAGATAATTTTTTTCATAAGTACCTTTTTTTCTGATAGAAAAAGGATATGTTTCGGTGTACAATACTGTACCAACGTTATTAGAAACTTGCATTGTAATTGTACCTACTTGCTCAGCTGTTATATTGTTATGTAAACGTAAAGCAAAACCAATTTTTCTACTCTTGCTATCATAAACTCCATCTTTTTCAAATGGGATAATTGTAGGTGTTATTGATGTTTTGTCTTTAACAAAAGCACTGTAATTATTGTTAACACCTGTGTTGTTTGAATTGGGAGTTGAAAATTTTAGTGGTTTTTGTGCCTTGGTTTCAAACAAACAAATAACTGTAAAGCATATTGCAGCCCACAATTTTATCTTTATATTACTGTATTTGAACAGTTGAAACATAGGTACGGTGGTCAAATTTTATTTATAACGAATTTTTTGTATGAAAATTATGTTTGACCATTAATAAAAAACAATTCATTGTTTAGTTTGAATACAACTAAAAAATAAATTATGATTAATATGCTTAATTCACAAATTCAAAGCTATCGCCGTTAAACAATCCTTTGTCGCTAAGTTTTAAATGAGGGATTACCAACAAAGCCATAAAACTTAGAGTCATAAAAGGAGACAGCAAGGTGCTTCCCATTTCACGTTTGGTAATTTTGTCAATCTCGGTATAATCAGCAGCTACTTTGTAACCATCTTCTGAACTCATTAAACCAGCTATTGGTAATGGAACAATTTTTTCAATTTTCTCGCAAACTGCACTTATGCCCCCTTTTGCACTGACAACTAAATTTATTGCTTTCGTTAAGCTTTCATCATCAACACCAACTGCAACTATATTATGACTATCGTGTGCAACTGTACTAGCCAATGCCCCCTTTTTTAAACCAAAATTTTTAATAAATGCTTTAGCAATCGGTGCTTTGTGATATCTATTTATTACTACAATTTTTAAAACATCCACATCAATATTTGAACATAAGTAGCTTGTGTTAATATCTATTAACTTAGATTTTGCAACTTCAATCCTATTCGTAATTAACTGACCATCAAGAGCTTCAATTACTGGGACTGTTTCGTTATGGTACAGGTTTGAATCAATTAATAAGTCTGAAGCAATAATTGCATCACACTCAAATTGGTTTATGGGAACTACCTGCTTCGATTCAATAAATGACTTGCCATTTTCAGCAACTAATTCTCCGTTGATATAAGTCTGCTTGATGTTAAAATTGACTAAATCTTCTGCAACAATAAAATCTGCATCATCGCCTATGCGTAACATTCCAACATCTAATTTATAATGCTTAATTGGATTAATGCAAGCAGCTTGTAATATTTTAAATGTATCTATTCCTTTAGCTACAGCCCTGGAACATAAAGCATTAATATGATTGAGCACTAAGCTATCAGGATGTTTATCATCGCTACAAAACATCATCATATCAGAATAGTCATTCAACAAATCAATTAAAGCTTCAAAGTTTTTTGCAGCACTTCCTTCTCTTATTAAAATATTCATTCCATATCTCAGTTTATCCAATGCTTCTTCTTTTGTAAAACACTCATGGTCTGTATAAATTCCTGCGTCGATATACTGTTTTGCAGTTTCACCTTTCAAGCCAGGAGCATGTCCATCTATAGGTTTTCCAAGTTCTTTTGCGTATTGAATTTTTTTCATCACCTCTTCATCATTAAATAAAACTCCCGGAAAATTCATCATTTCACTAAGGTATTTTATATCATCTCTTTCCAATAATTTCTTTACATCATCGCTATTTAATGCGGCTCCTGCAGTTTCAAAAACTGTTGCAGGCACACAACTTGGAGCTCCAAAATTGAATTTAAAATTTACTTGTTTGCCATTTTCAATCATGAACTCTACACCCTGCATTCCACATACATTTGCTATTTCGTGTGGATCGCTAATGGTTGCAACTGTACCTTGTACAACAGCTAAACGAGCAAATTCACTTGGTACAAGCATACTACTTTCCACGTGAACATGTGCATCTATAAATCCTGGCAGAATAAAATGATGTTTACCAGAAATTGACTGCTGAATTTCGGTTATTGATTTTATTTTACCATTTTGTATTTCTACTTTGGCCAAAAATACTTTTTTGTTTAGGATGTCGACAAAGTTTCCTGTTACGCTAAATGTATTGTTCATAATAAAATAATTGCTGCAAAGTAAGCGTTTGTTTTAGCTATCAATACCTAAATTTTACTCTTACAAGATTCAAATATTAACAAATTGTTACTTTTTTTTGGCTATGAAATAAGTATGCACTAACATTGTGCAATCGTTTTCAAAATGAAAACCTTTATTTGTGTTCGGTTGCTTGCTTATATAATCCCTGTATGGTTTGTCCTACGGGGATTTTTGTTTTTATTGAGAGATATATTTTAGGATTTGTTTAAAGAAAACTAATAAAAAAAATTATATTAAGTTTGCATCCCTCTTAAAAAACACTTTATGAGAAAAGAACGCGAAGAAGATGTTGAATTAAACCTTACAGGAGAAGAAACCCCATCTTCTACTAACGATATTAAACCCAAATGGTATAAAAGAATCAGAAAAGGAATTACAACATCTACTGCAGATAAAAAAGAAACTCCCGAAGGGTTATGGAGTAAATGTCCCGAATGCAATTACATTTCTACAACAACAGAATTAAAAGAGGCATTATATGTTTGCCCTAAATGTAATCATCATCATAGAATTGGGAGCGAAGAATATTATCAAATCATTTTTGATGATGCAATATATAACGAGCTTTTTGATAATATCCGAAGTAAAGATTTTTTAAATTTTACAGATTTAAAAAATTATCAAAAAAGGTTAGACGACATACACGCAAAAACTGATTTAAAAGATTCAATGAGAGTTGCTGTTGGTAAAGCCAATGGAGAAGGATTGGTTGTGGCTTGTATGGATTTTGAATTTATTGGTGGTAGTTTAGGAAGCGTAATGGGAGAAAAATTTAGCAGGGCAGTGGACTACTGTATTGAGCATAAATTACCATTTATAGTAATAAGCAAAAGCGGTGGAGCTAGAATGATGGAAAGTGCATTTAGCTTAATGCAACTTGCCAAAACAAGTGGAAAATTATCTCAATTAAGCGATGCACAATTACCTTACATTTCCATATTAACAGACCCAACTTTTGGAGGTATTTCTGCAAGCTTTGGAATGCTTGGTGATCTAAACATTGCTGAACCCGGAGCTTTGATTGGTTTTGCAGGACCACGTGTAATAAAAGAAACTATCAAAAAAGACTTGCCAGAAGGCTTTCAGCGAAGTGAATTTTTACTAGAACACGGCTTTTTAGATTTCATTATTGATAGAAAAAATATGAAAGAAAAATTAGCACAACTTATACTGCTATTCAGAAGCTAGTAACATTGATTCAACCGATTTTAACTTGAGCCATTATTTGTAAAATATTTGAGAAGAAAACGACGTGTAATATAAAATAATGACTACAGAATTTAATAATAGACAAGCATATTTTAACTATTTTATTGATAATAAATACGATGCAGGTATTGTATTGTTGGGCACAGAAGTTAAAAGTATTAGAGATGGAAAGTTAAGCTTTAACGATGCTTTTTGCATTATTGATAGTAATGAAATTTGGTTGAGAGGACTATATATTGGTGAATATAAATTAGGTACTACCAACAACCATATCGCAGTTCACGATAGAAAACTTTTGCTTCAAAAAAGAGAAATAAGAAAACTACAAACAGCTACAAAAGAAAAAGGACTTACAATTATCCCACTTAAGGTATTTATTAATGACAAAAATTTGGTAAAAGTAGAAATTGGTGTGGCTAAAGGAAAAAAATTGTTTGATAAACGAGAAACAATAAAACAAAGAGACAACGATAGAGAGATAAAAAAATATTTGGGTTAATAGTTTTATTTTAATTTTTATTAATTCAAAGTATCTTTATTGTTTATGAAATAAAATATTACTTTGTACGTTATTTAAGTGATATTTCTGTAATAACCTTTTATTCTTACAATATGAAACATGTTTTATTGATTTTGCTTATAACTAGCACACTCATAGCATCTGCTCAAACACATAAACCAATTTATCGAAAAGCATCTACACCAAAAGTTGCAATGGTGGATAGTGCTTTTATCTACTACAATCTTGGCTGGGATTATTATAAATTAGACTCTTTAGGTCCTGCTAGATATTATTGGGAAAAAGCTGCATATTCATATTTCGGTAAAAATGAATCGAGACAAGCAGCTCTTTACAGATTGGGTTTAATGCAACAAAATGGAGAATTAGTAGACACTAATTTAGATATGGCTCTTGATTACTACAAAAAAGCTGCTGCAACTATTGGTGGCAAGCACGGAAATCCAGATGCAATTAAAAATATTGCTGCATTCTATGAAAGTGGTATTGTTTATGATAAAGATGATGCCAAAGCATTAGAGTGGTATATAAAAGCAAAAAATGCAGGCAATCAATTTGTAGATGAAGATATTGCCAGAGTTAGAGGAAAATTAAAAAATAAATAGTAATAGAAATATTTTTAAAAAGGCAGATTACAATTTGTAGTCTGCCTTTTTTATTTTCATACTTTCACACACTAAAAAAAAATATATGAGTATAGGAAAAACATTATTGGCAGAAGTATTACAAGAGTCAGCCAATACAAGAAAATTAATTGAGGTTATACCTTTTGATAAAGCCGACTTTAAACCTCACGAAAAATCCATGAGTTTAAAAAGATTAGCAACACATGTTGTTGAAATTAATGGCTGGTGGAAAGAGTGTTTACTGATGGATGTTCTTGATTTTTCAGTAGGCGATTATAAACCTAAGGAAATAAATTCAGTAGGTGATTTATTAGCAATGCACGATGACTTGGTATTAAAAGCAACAAAAATATTATCGGAAGTAGCTGATGAAGAATTTGCAAAACCCTGGACAATGAGAAATGGAGAAACTATATACTTTACAATGCCAAAATCTGCAGTTGTTAGGTCTTGGTGTTTAAATCATTTATTCCACCATAGAGGTCAATTGACAGTTTATTTAAGATTATTAGATGTTCCATTACCAGGAATGTATGGACCAACAGCAGATGATAACCAAGGAATGAAATAGTAAATATTTGTTGCACTGATTTTGTCAAAGCAAACAGAATGTCATATTACTTTCTGTTTGCTTTTTTGTTTCAAAAATATTTCTATTTTTAAGGAATAATCAAGACTATATTTCAAATACACAACATCTTCTATTATGTATTCGTTTAATTTTGCACAATGAAAAAATTATCTATTTATATCCTCTTTTTCGTTGCATTATTTATTGCATTTTGGTTTGCATTAAATAAATACACCCCTTGGTTTTCTCAAAGCAAATTAACCAAAAGAAGCACAGTACAACCCTTTAGTTTTATTAATCAAGATAGTGCTAGTTTCACCAATGCTGATATGCTAGGAAAGGTTTGTGTGGTAGAATATTTTTTTACAACTTGTAGAGGCATTTGCCCAAAAATGAACAAGAATATGAAAGATATTTATGAAACATTTAAAACAAATAAAGACTTCTTAATTGTATCACATACATGCCAACCAGAAGTAGATTCTATTCCATTACTAAAAGATTATGCAGTACAAATGAATGCTAATAATATTAATTGGGTTTTTGTAACAGGAAGTAAAGACAGCTTATACAGAATGGCTAGGTTTAGTTACGGTTTAGATGACCCTAAAAATGCTGTTGCAAATATTTCAGATGATTTTATTCACACACAATTTTTTAGTTTGGTAGATAGAAATGGAAATGTTAGAGGAGGTGTTTATGATGGATTAAAAAAAGATGATTTGGATAAATTAAAAGATGATATTAAAGGTCTGTTAAAAGAAAAATCTACAAAAAGCTTCAATAGTGTTTTTGCAAATTAATTTATACAACGAGGCTACTATATAATTTTACAATAGCCTCGCTTCATTAATAAATTCTAATTCTTTACGCCTGCCGCATCTAGTATTTTTTCTAATGGACAAAATTTTGTGAAAGAAGATTGCAGCATATTAACGCCAACAAATACAGATAACCAAATCCAATTGGGATTGATATAGTGTGATAATGTTATGCCTGTAAGTACCAATAACCCTGCTACAAAAAAGATAATTCTTTGTTTCATATTTTAATTTTTAATTGATTGTTAAATTGATTTTTCAACTGGTACTACAAATGCTTTAATAGGAAACTGTGATTGTGATTTAGTATTAAACTCATCTATTAGTCTCATACAGTTTTCTACATTTTCACTTGTTGTAAAACTGAATACAAACATTGAATCAAATTTCTCATCACCACTTGCAAACCAGTTTTCTAAAAGATTAACAGCATCATTTTGCTTAAATCCAATCATATCTGTAATACTAAAAATGCTGATTTTTGCTTGCTTAAACAAGTGTTGCACATCTTCCTGATTGTCTTTCAAACAGGCTACTATAAATAGTTTCATATTGATTTTTTTATTGATTAATAATGATTCTTCTTGTATGCAAATAATTATTGCTTTCTATTTCTATTAATACACTTGCATACTTTTTTAAATTTGGTATAGGAATGGTTATTGTCTCTTTTTTATTATCTCGGATTTCTATTTTTTTTAATGGTTTTCTTTCCTCAGTTAAAACAGTAATTTTTATATCCTTCTGTTCATTAGAAATATTAATTATCGATAAATTTTTAAAGTCATCTGTATATTTTATCTCTGGCTGAAAATGGCTAAAGCTGGAAACATTTGGAATAAAGAAATCAGAATTATTGTTTCTTGAAATTATTACTTTGTAAATACTTTTTTCAGCCGCACTTTCATTTCCTTCATTATCCCAAAAAATATTTCTATTGCTACTCTTAATTCCTCCAACAATATAACCCACACAAAAAGTATTTTCCTTAATGCTATCGAACATAATAACCCCATTGCTATATTTTGGAATAGATGAAAGAGGAATAAATTCTGCCCCAGAACCAAGATAGGCTGGCATTGAGTTTTTGAGAAGATATTCTTTTGCCTCTCCTTTTTCATTAATACAAACACTACTGATAGTTTTAACAAAAGGCACATTATCATCTTGTGTTAATATTCCTAGACTATCATAGAACTGAGCAATGCCACCAAAAAATATGTTGTGCATTTCTTTTTTTGCAGATAAATAAATTGGTAAAACTGCACAGTGATAGTGATTGTAATATTGTTTAAAATTGGGTATTAAACTGTAACTTTTAGATGTAACTGAAACAGCTTCCAAATGTGGCAAATCTGCATTTTGCTTAAACACTCCCGAAAACATAATGATTGCCTGTGTTCCATTTGCTAATATTTGAGGTTCGGCATTGTAATCTCTTTTGTGTAAAAGAACAGAATCTGTAATTGATTTTATGTGGTTAACACTAATTGAACTATTTGAATGTTGGATTGTAAATACTTTTATAGAATTAGAATATTGTTGAACAAAACCAGGTCCATGATCTGGTCCCATTGGATTATATCTTCCAATGAATTTTTGTCCACCCATTAAATAAAATGTGTCATTAATCATTTGCAATTTCCCACCTGTTACTTGAAAATTTGTATCCTTTATTTGATTAAAACAATTTTCAATATTCTTTTTATTTATTATAGCATCTATTAAAGCAGGAACTTTGATTACAGTTAAATTACTATAGGTTGTATGGTCATCTTCTTTTTCGCTAAAACCATAGCCACCTATACAATACAAGAAATCGTTGCGTTGATAAAACTGCATATTGGTAGAACTCATTTGTTCTTTAATTGACTGAGGCAAATTGCTTATAGAAACGCTCCAACTTTTTTGGTTCATAGGATCTATAACAAAGATCTTTGTGTTGTGTCCATCTATATCAAAAGTAGCCCAAGGTTGTCTTCTATGCAACCCATCAAGCCTTCCACCAACAATAAGCCACATATTATTATACTCGGCATAAGCAAATGATTGAATGCCTTTGAAGTCTTTTATTTCAATTGGTTCAACACTTACAGAAAATGACTGTGCATTGCTTTTTATTAAAGAGCTTAACAATACGATTGTAACTATTACTAAGATTTGTTTTACTTTAAACATCACTATTCTTGTTTATTTAAATTTATTTCGCATCATTTTATAATACAACAATGGCACTACAATTAATGTCAAGAAAGTTGATGTCACCGTGCCACCCATTAATGAAATAGCCAAACCCTGGAAAATTGGATCGAATAGAATAATTACTGCACCTAAAGCCACAGCACCAGCAGTTAATAATATTGGAGTAGTTCTCACAGCTCCAGCTTCAATAATTGCTTGCTTTAATGGAACATTTTCCCTTAAACGAATATTGATAAAGTCAATCAGCAAAACAGAGTTACGAACCATTACACCTGCTAATGCTATAAACCCAATCATTGATGTAGCAGTAAAATATGCGTGCATCATCCAATGACCTAGTATAATGCCAATAAGGGATAGAGGAATGGCAGCCAGCATAATAATAGGCACTGTAAAGTTTTGAAACCAGCCAACAATTAATATATAAATCATAAGTATCACAACAGCAAAAGCAATTCCCAAATCTCTAAATACTTCAAAAGTTATTTGCCACTCACCATCCCATTTTAAACTGTAATTATCTTCCATTTCTGGCTGGTGTGTATATTCTTCTTTTAGCGTAAACCCTTTTGGCATTTTAATAGTTTTTAAACTATCAGAAATATTTGATATGGCATAAGAAGGACTTTCTAAACTACCTGCCATATCAGCTAAAACATACACTACTTCTTTTTGGTTTTTTCTAAAAATGCTTTTTTGTTTCACTTGTTGATTCACTACTACAATATCTCTCACGGGAACAGCATTTCCATTTGCACTAATTACTTTTAAATTCAAAACATCATCAATATTTGTTTTATCTGCATCATTTAATTGCAACTTAATAGCTGTTTGATTATAAGCATTAGGTTGATATACATTGCCCGCACTCATACCCGACAAAGCAGCATTTACAGTAGCTGAAACCTGTGCTGTTGCTACACCATATCTCATTGCTTTTTCTTTATCAACAGTAATATGATATTCAGGTTGATTGTCTTCAACCATCCAATCAGCATCAACAACATCTTTTGTTTTACTAAATAAATGTTTTACTTGTTCAGCTATTTTTATTTGCTCCTCATATTTTGGACCATATATTTCAGCAACCAATGTTGATAATACTGGTGGACCTGGCGGCACTTCGACAATCTTGATATTAGCATTATAACGCTTGGCTATTTTTTGTAAAGGCTCACGCATTTCTTTTGCTATACCGTGGCTTTGGATGCTTCTATCTTTTTTATCAACTAAGTTCACTTGTATATCAGCAGCATTATCACTTCTTCTTAAATCATAATGCCTAACTAAACCATTAAAACTAATAGGTGCAGATGTGCCAATATAGGTTTGATAATTCACCACCATTGATTGTTTAGAAATATAATCTGCAAGGTCTTTTGTAACAGCTTGTGTTCTTTCAAGTGTTGTTCCTTCTGGCATATCTATCACTACTTGAAATTCATTTTTATTATCAAATGGTGACATTTTAACTGCTACAGTTTTAGTATAGAACAAC
>CAZTOP010000069.1:0-13621 GCA_964615145.1 uncultured Chitinophagaceae bacterium | reverse complement strand
GCAATAAGAAATGCTCCAAATGTGAAAGCATCACTCATTAAAAAGTACCACATCATTACTTTACCATATTCTAAATTAAAAGGGCTTTTCCCTCCATTCCACCATTTCGTGTTTTGCACTGCAGTTGTTGACATATTTGGCTGTGTATTACGGTCGCAAAAATATTGGCAAATAGCCAAACTTGGCTACTAAAAAACAAATATTTTAAAAAAAAATAAATATGAATGAATAATTAACGAAAATACATTAAAAATATTAAAAGATAGATCCACAGAATATCTACAAAATGCCAATAAGTAGCCATTACCTCTACTGGAACTATACTGTAGTTTTTTATTTTACTAAAATAAATTTTAAGATTCATTATGATTAGTGCAATTACACCACCCAATATATGTATGGCGTGCAGCCCAATGATAATTAGTAAAAATGAGGCTCCGGGATTGCTATTTTTTCCAATTAGTTTTATGCCGTGTTCGTCTATGTTTTTAAATCCATAAACCTGCAGAGTTGCGAACACAATACCTAGTATTGCAGTAATTGCAAGCAAAATTCTATATCGCTGCATTTCTTTAACCCTTATAGATTTTACAGCTAGATGCATAGTTATACTGCTCAATATAATTACTAATGTACTAATTGCAAAAATTGTAGGTAATGAAACATTAATAACATTGTCTTGACTTTTTTTTACAATATATGCACTTGTTAATCCAGCGAACATCATACAAATGCTGCCAATTGAAGTCCACATAAGAAACTTGTGCGGATGTAATTTTGAGTTGTTTTGAGTACTTATTGTAACCATAATTCTATTTTTTAAATTTTATCCCAAAGCAGTGCCAAATAAACTATTGGCAAATAAATATAACTACTAAACATTACCCTACGAGCCGATTTAACGTCCATAGACTTATATAATCTAACACATTGAACTACCATAAATAGGTTTGAGGCGATTAATATCCACATACCAGTACTTCCGATTATATCATTACCCACTAAAAAGTGATGCTTTCCTGAAATTTTGATATCGTTCAAAAAGGGTAATATACCAATTGGAATCATTAAAACACTATACATTATTGCTTGAATAGCGGTAAATTTCGTTGGGCCCTCTTTACTAGGTAATAATTTAAAACCAACTTTTGTGTAATCTTGATGAGCTACCCAAGCAATTGCCCAAAAGTGAGGAAACTGCCATATGAATTGTATTGCAAATAATACTACCCCCCCAGACCAACTAATTTCCTGACTGTAGAAACCCGCAACCCAGCCTATTAAACAAGGGAATGCTCCTGGAAACGCACCTACTAGTACAGAAACTGAGTTAATTTTTTTAAGCGGAGTGTATATGTAAGAATATAAAAAAAGACTAAACGCAGATAATAGAGCTGACGTAATGTTAAAAAAATACCACATCATAGCACAACCTACTATTCCAGAAATGAGTGCAAAAGTCATTGCTTCATTAACACTCATTCTACCAGCAGCAACAGGCCTGTTGGCTGTTCTTTTCATTTGAGCATCCGTATCCTTTTCTACCGCTTGGTTTATAGCATTGGCACTACTACATACTAACATCCCAGCTACAAATAAAATCGCTATCATTTTAAAGTTGTATTCATTTTGTGGTACTAATAGAAAACAAATAACACAAGTAAATACAACTGTAAAGCTTAAAGTAAACTTTGAAAGTTCTTTATAATCTTTTAATTTTTTCATTTTTATTAGTGCAAAGAAACACACGAACTAATGAAGCGTGAAGAATTATTTTTGTTTTTTATATATTTTTCCCAAATAAAAAACGCTAAGAAAAATCTTAGCGTTTGAGTATTTTTAATGATGAGCCTCATCGTGACCAAGAGGGGTATCTTGTGAGATGAACTCTTTGCCATCTTTACCATAATCATAAGCCCAACGATGAACTTCTGGAATTTCTCCTGGCCAGTTTCCGTGTCCTGGATTAATAGGTGTTGTCCATTCCAAGGTATTACTTTCCCAAGGATTTTTAGTAGTAACCCTTCTTCCTTTGAATATTGAATAAAAGAAGTTAAATAAGAATAATAACTGAACCATGAAAACAATCATAGCAACAGTTGAAATAAAAGTATTTAACTCTGCAAATTGTTTAAAACTCTCCCAAATACTATAATCATAATATCTACGTGGCATACCTGCTAATCCTTCATAATGCATTGGCCAAAATATTAGGTATGCTCCAATAATAGTAGCCCAAAAATGAATATAACCTAAGGTATTGTTTAGATATTTACCATACATTTTGGGGAACCAATGATAAATACCTGCAAACATTCCAAACATACTCGCAACGCCCATTACTATGTGAAAGTGTGCTATCACAAAATAAGTGTCGTGCAAGTGAATATCTAATGCAGAGTTACCCAACCAAATACCGGTTAAACCACCACTAATAAAAAGACTTACAAAACCAATCGCGAACATCATAGCAGGTGTAAATCTTATGCTTCCTTTCCAAAGAGTTGTTAACCAGTTAAATACTTTAATAGCTGAAGGAACAGCAATTAACAACGTAAGTAATACGAACACTGAGCCTAAGAATGGATTTAAACCAGTAACAAACATATGATGTGCCCAAACTAAAAAAGCCAAAATTGCTATGGCAAATAAACTGCCAACCATTGCCATGTATCCAAAAATTGGCTTCCTACTATTTACAGATAAGATTTCACTTACCATTCCCATTGCAGGTAATAGAATAATATAAACTTCTGGGTGGCCTAAAAACCAAAACAAGTGTTGGAATAGTATAGCACTTCCACCTTCATTAGGAAGTGCACCAACTCCATTTACAAAAATGTCTGATAAATAAAAACTTGTTCCAAAATTTCTATCAAATATTAATAGAACACATCCAGATAATAATACTGGGAAAGACAACACACCAAGTACAGCCGTAAAGAATAAAGCCCAAATAGTTAATGGCAGTCTGGTCATACTCATACCTTTTGTACGCATATTTAATACAGTGGCAATGTAGTTGAGTCCACCCAACAAAGAAGAGACAATGAATAATGACATTGACAATAACCATAAATCCATTCCTGATTTAGAACCAGGAGAAGCATCCCCAAGAGCACTTAAAGGAGGATATGCAGTCCAACCACCACTGAAAGGTCCATTTTCAACAAAAATCGAGCTCATCATTAGTATTCCAGCTAAAAAGAAAAACCAATAACTTAACATATTCATGAAAGGTGAAGCCATGTCTCTTGCACCAACCTGAAGTGGAATAAGAAAATTAGCAAATGTTCCACTTAGCCCTGCTGTTAGCACAAAAAAAACAAGTACAGTTCCATGTGTTGTAACCAAGGCATAATAAGCTTGAGGGGTGATATGTCCCTTTTCGGCCCACCATTTGCCTAACAAATCTTCTAACCAAGGAAAACTTTCATTTGGATAACCAAGCTGTAATCTGAATAAAACGCTCATTAAACCACCAACAATCGCCCAAACCATCCCCGTTATTAGGAATTGCTTAGCAATCATTTTGTGATCCATACTAAAAACGTATTTGCTAATAAACGTTTCGTGATGATGATGTTCATGTTGATCTTCGTGACTATGTACATCGTGACTATGTAAAACGGCTTCAGTACTCATATCAATTTCGTTAAACTCTTGTATAATTTTAGAGGAATATTTGATTAATAAATCAAAGAATCCTAATATTTTTTATTTTAATGCAACAGCAGCTTTAGTAACTGTGTCTGCTTTTGGTGCTTCCACAGGGGCGAAAACACTCAGGTATTTAGGTTTTTGTTTTGCTATCCAAGCATCATATTCAGCTTGAGTTACTACTTCAATAACTCCTTTCATACTATAATGACCATTTCCACACATTTGATCGCAACTTATTTCATATTGAAAGTTAGGATTATTAGTTCGTTCTTTCATTTCAGCAGTTGTATAAATTGGAGTAAACCATAATGTTGTTGGCATACCAGGTACAGCATCCATTTTCATTCTAAAATGTGTTAAACCCACATCATGGATAACATCTCTAGAATTAATAATTAGCTTAACCGGACGATTTTTGATAACATACATAGTTTGTTCCATTACCAAATCATCATGCGTAAATTTATCGTCTTTAAGTTGTTGAGGTTCGCCATTAGCTCTGTTTACTATAGTATCCTTCCATATTAAACCTAAACTATTGTCAGCAGCATCAATCATTCTATAATATTTTTTTCCAAACTCTCCATCTTTTCCAGGATACCTAAAAATCCATCCGAACTGTTTTCCTGTAACTTCAACTTGTAAAGCATTTGCGGGTGCTTCGCTTGTAAAACTAAACCAGTTCCTTAAGCCTATCACAACCAGAACAGTTAAAAATATCGCAGGCACCGCAGTCCAAAGAATCTCTAATTTAGTGCTGTGAGCGAAATAGAAAACCTTTCTTCCTTCTTTCTCCTGGTACTTATATGCAAACCAAAATAATAATATTTGTGTAAAAATAAATACTATTCCAGTAATAGCTAGAGTGGTCATTAGCATACTATCTACTTTAATACCTTGCTCACTTGCTGGGCCACCATTAAGCAACTGTGTTTTAGGAGCTAGTACTTTGTTGCAATACCAAACACCAAATAAACCAACTATCATAAAGCCTAGCATCATAAAGCCATTAACTTTATTTGTTTGTCGCTTAGTTTGTTCTTCTCCCTTTAATACACCTACATACTCGGCTGCCTTTGCTATTTGAAAAATAACTAGAAAAATTAAAGCTATAACTGCTATTACTAAAAACATCTGCATAATATAATCTGTTTCCCCCATCCCTTGAAGGGGGGTTTATAAAATTCTTGTTTATGTTTCTTCTCGTGTAACACCCTTTAGGGTTGGGGTTACGTATGATGAATAATACTCTCTTTTAAAAATGGATGATATTTTGGAACTAAAGGCTTGCTTGCTAATGCTTTACTAACTCCAAATATCATAGCACCAACAAAGAAGCTTAAGATTCCAAAATCTAACCAACCCAGAGTAACGTGTTCTTTACTGATACTTCCCATAATTTGTTGATAATAGTCAATCCAATGACCAAAAATTATTAATACCGCCATAAAAGTTACTAGGGTATAATTCCTTTTAGCTGCACGTTTCATTAGTATTAATAAAGGGCATATAAAATTGATAATTAAATTTAAGAAGAAAATTCCCTTATATGGACCTTGTACTCTATGTTTAAAATAGATAGTTTCTTCTGGTTGATTTGAATACCAAATTAACATATACTGACTGAACCATAAGTAAGTCCAAAAAATTGAAAATGCGAACATGAATTTTGCGATGTCATGTAAATGCTCATCATTTGCATATTCTAAATATCCTTTATTTTTAAGATATACCACCCACAATGCAATCAATGCCATACCACTTACAAAAGTACTTGCAAAGTTATACCAACTATACATAGTACTATACCAGTGTGCATCCAAACTCATCATCCATAACCAAGGAATAGTAGAACCTACTGTTAACCCGAACCAAACTAAAAAAGTGGCTGCACGAACCGTATTTTGCTTTATAAAAGCAGCTCCAGTTATCCCATCCATAGCAGCTTCATCAGCTTTATTGCTTAGCTGACGCATTCTGTAACCAAGAAAACTCCAAAGCCCAATTGCCAATGTAGACCAAACTGTAAAGAATGTAATATTTAAAAAGCCTGATTTCCCTTTTAAAATTGGATCAGCAGCAACCGCTGCTTCATCAGTCCAATGGTATATATGGTGGTTATGAGTAAACACAACATACATCAATACTACAAAGGTGATACTACCAAAAATTGGCACCATTACAGAAATAGCTTCGGGTATTCTACGAAAGGCAGCAGGCCATCCTGCCCAAGCCATTGTAGTTACACAAATAAAGAACATAGCTGCATTACAAACTAAAGTCCAAAAGATAGTATTGTACATTATGGTACCTATAAACACAGCTTTTTCGTGTTCACTCCCCATACCTTTTGTAAATAATCCAATTATGAAACTGAGTACACCTATTCCAATTAAGGCAAGTGCCCAAGTTTTCATTTTTCCAGGAATCTCAAATTGTTCTCTTATTGATGACATCTTTTCTAAATTATAAATTGCAAATAAAATATTGCAAATAATTAATAAACTTACTCCTAATTTTTGTTTTTAACTCAGCTATAATTTTATTATAAATAAGTTTCTACTTTTTTGCCGTAGCATCAGCAGGTGCTGCACTTGCCGCTTTGGCTTCTTTTTGTTTTTGCTTAATGTATGCTATTACTTCCCAGCGTTGTTTTCTAGTAAGTTGAGAAGCGTAACTACCCATTAGATTTCTACCGTAAGCAATGCTGTAATACATTTGACCTTCGGGCATTGCTTCATATTTAGTGTCTCCAACTAAAGTAGCTGGTTTTGCAGGATATGGGCCTTCGCCACCCTTATATAAGGGCCCATTTCCATCCAAATTCTTACCGTGACAAATGCCACAATTTATTAAGTACAATCTTTCTGCCTCTACTAATTGTTTTGAATCCAATGAATCAAGAGGACTTTTGATCAATTTTGATGCAGTATAGTTTGTTGTATCACCCAATTTGTCTTTTGTTATAGTAAAAGGCACTTCCTCTCCACGAAAAATAGAGCCAGAAACAGGTAGATTATTATAGAATATTTTATTGCCTTGACCTCTTTCTGCTTCATTTTCGGTAAAAATTGAAGAATCTTTTTCTGCATAGGTTTCTAAAGCTCTACTGTAAGCCATATCAGGCATATAAATATTGCTAGGTGTACGTTTAACATCATCACTACAACTAGTAAGTGTTGTTGTTACCAATGCTATACTTGCTATTATATAAATTCCTTTCATTAATAAAATATAAAAATCAATAATAAATTGTTTTCAGTATTACGCAACTGATAGTTTATTTTCAAATAAAACCTCATCTTTATCATATCTACCTATCCACCAACCATCTTCAGCAATCTCTGTTTTTACTTCAACAGCACCACAACCATTTAAAAAACTTTCTGCTTCGGCGGTATTTGTTTTATCGTTACATTCAATAACCATTACAAATAAATCGTCTGTAGCTCTTGGGTGAAAGTGATGTTTTTTTACAAAAGGAGCCAATTGGCATAAATAACAAAACGTAAGTACCATGCCAACAGCAGCAAACAAAACTGTTAATTCAAACATGATTGGAATCCAAGCCGGCAAGGCAAAATGAGGTTTGCCTCCAATATCTAAAGGCCAATCTTTTGTAAAAATCCAACTAATGCAACTAATAGCAGTTGTTGTTCCTGTTATACCATAAATAAATCCTGCTGTATGCAAACTTGTTTCCCTCATTCCCAAAGCGTGATCTAAACCATGCACGGGAAATGGAGTGTAAACATCCTGGATTTTATATCCTGCTGTACGAACTTTTTTAACTGCAGGAAACAATGTATCCTCTGTATCGAAACATCCAACTACAAATTTCTTTTTTGCCATACCTTTTTTTTGAATCTATAATTTTATAGATAATCTTAAATCTTATTTATGCTAATTTTTAGAATTACTAAAAATTAATGTGCGTGTGCCATTTCGTGTCCAAACTGTTCAGCATCTTTTGCCTCAATTGACGACATATTATCCTTGTAACTTTCTCCTGAAATTTTCAATACATACTTAATTTCTGCAACTGCAATAACTGGCATGTATTTAGCAAATAGAAAGAAACAGGTAAAGAACAAACCAAATGAGCCTAAATAAAAACCGATTTCCCAAGTACTTGGACTGTAGTAAACAGACCAACTAGAAGGTAAATAATCTCTATATATAGATGTAACAATAATTACAAAACGCTCAAACCACATACCTACATTTACGAGTACACTCATAAAGAAAGTTACAAATAAATTTCTTCTCATTTTTCTTGACCAGAAGATTTGTGGGCTTAAAACATTACAAGCCATCATTCCCCAATAACTCCAACCATAAGGACTGAATAAATTTGCACGACTGTACCAAAAGGTGTAACCTTCATATTTACTTTGGCTATACCAACCCATAAATAATTCTGTTAAGTATGCAATACCTACAATTGAACCTGTAAGTACAATTACTTTATTCATTGCTTCAATATGTCCCATTGTTACATAATCTTCCATACCAAATACTTTTCTTACAATAATCATAAGTGATTGTACCATAGCAAATCCACTGAAAACAGCACCAGCTACGAAATATGGGGGGAAAATTGTTGTATGCCAACCCGGGATAACAGATGTTGCGAAGTCAAAAGATACAATAGTGTGTACTGATAATACCAATGGAGTTGATAATCCTGCAAGCACTAAAGATAAACTTTCATGACGTTGCCAATGTTTTGTACTTCCAGTCCAACCAAAAGCTCCAATACCATACAAATGTTTACGTAATTTAGTTTTAGCTCTATCACGTACAGTCGCTAAATCTGGAATTAAACCACTATACCAAAATAGTAATGATACTGTAAAATATGTCGAAATTGCAAATACGTCCCAGAGTAATGGCGAGTTAAAGTTTACCCATAATGGACCACGACTATTTGGATAAGGCATTACAAAGAATGCCATCCAAACACGACCCATATGCCAAATTGGAAATTGACCTGCACACATTACAGCAAAAATAGTCATTGCTTCTGCAGCCCTATTTACACCAGTTCTCCACCCTTGTCTGAATAGTAATAAAATTGCTGAAATCAAAGTACCTGCGTGACCAATACCTACCCACCAAACGAAGTTCGTAATATCCCAACCCCATCCAATTGTTTTATTTAAATTCCATTGACCTATACCATAAGTAACCTCTCTGTAAATACTGTACACACCAAACAATAATAGTGCAACAGCAATATAAAATCCAATATACCAAAGTTTACTTGGTTTAGCTTCAATAGGGCGAATGATATCTTCGGTAACTTGATGATAAGTCTTGTTACCGTAAACCAATGGTTCCCTTAACTGTGATTCGTATTTTAAACTCATATATGCTAAATCCTTAAAGGACTTTTTGATTTTTAAATTTTATTTATAAAGTCAAAAACTAAAGCTTTTATGCTTTATGGTTTTCTTCGATATTTCTAACTTTTGCCATATAGCTAACATTCGGCATTACGTGTAACTGTTCTAAACTGTAAAACAATCTGTTTGCATTACTTTCTCTGTGAGCAGACACTGCACTTTTGCTATCATTTACATTACCAAAAACAATGGCTTCTGTAGGACAAGATTGTTGACAAGCAACTTTTAAATCCCATTTTTTATCATCACCACCAGTTTCTAATGGTCTGCTTTCTTTTTTAGCTTTTAATTTTCCTTCTTGCAGACGTTGTACACAGAAACTACATTTTTCAATTACACCTCTCGAACGTACTGTTACATCAGGATTTAAAACCATTCTGGTTAAATCATCATTCATATAATGAACAGCATCATTTAACTCGTCCTGATTATTAGCAAAACTATCAGCACCTGTATAATCAGCCCAATTAAATCTTCTTACTTTATATGGACAGTTATTAGCACAATATCTTGTACCAATACATCTGTTGTATGTCATTTGATTTAATCCTTCACTACTGTGATTTGTTGCAGCTACAGGACAAACATTCTCACAAGGAGCATTATCACAATGCTGACACATTAAAGGTTGGAACACCACTTTTGGATTATCGACATCTTCACCACTATAATAACGATCAATCCTTAACCATTGCATATCGTGGAAACGCAACACCTCTGCCTTACCAACAACACTTACATTATTTTCTGCAGTACAAGCTACAACACAAGCACCACAACCATTACAAGCATTTAAGTCAATACTCATCCCCCATTTGATACCAGGTTTGTCATATGGCTTGTAAATACTTCCATCCTCTCGGAATTTTTCTAATCCACCGTAAGCTGCTAGTTCATTTTCTCTTTCTTCTAACACTTCTTTAGGATTATGCTTCAACTCTGCAAGAGTTAATTCCTTCATAACTTCTGTCCTGTTCCCTTGATCGGTATTATAGATATTATGAGTTTGAGTTAAGGCAACAGGATATAATTCAGAAGTAACAGTTAATTTAACATCAGAGGCTGTTAAATTAACCACCCCTCCATTTAACGTTGCTAGTTGAAATGCATTAATTCCAACTGGTTTATCTATATCGGTTCCAGCTCTTCCTACTTTGCTGTGTCTACCATAACCCAATGCAATACCAACAGTATTAGGATGTGTACCAGGAATTATTAAGGCAGGTAAACTAACTTTTTTACCTCCAACTGTAATTTCAACTACTTTTTTCTTTGGTTGAACTTCATAAGAATCTGCTTGACCATTCTTGGTAAGATCAATTCCCAACAATGTTTTGGCCATTGCAGGAGAAATTATTAAATAATTATCCCAAGTTGCACGTGTTACAGGGTCGGGCATTTCCATTAACCAAGGATTAGATGTTCCCTCTCCAGCACCTATTGCAACTTTTTGATACAATTGAAGTTCAATTCCTTTTCCAACTTGCACAGATGCTAATGCAGATTTTGCAGTATCTACAGCACTAGAAGAAAAAGGAACAGTTGCTGAAGGTGTAGCAGTTGCAGACCAAACTCCATCTTGTAAAGCCTTATTCCAGCCTGTTTCTCCACCTAGTTTAACTGTCCAGTATGACTTTAATATGCCAACAAAATCAACAGCACTTCCACTCCATTTCAGTAGACTATCTTGCCATTGACGAGTTTTAAATAAAGGATTGATGGTAGGTTGTAAGAAAGAAAAGTGATTGGTTACTATTTCAGCATCGCCCCAAGATTCTAAATAGTGGTGCGATGGAATTTGATACTTGCATAATTGAGAAGTTTCATCTTCTTTAGCATTAAAGCTGATTGTTGTAGCAATACCCTTCATCCAACTTGCCACTTTTGAAGCATCTGCCCAAGAGTAAACTGGGTTTGCATCAATTACCAATAAAGTATCTACTTTTTCTGATAATAATGCTGCAAAGTCTGTATCCATACCTTGGTTGGCATTGTTAGCAGTTCCAAAATCTATTGTTTTGCCATTGGCTCCAATAGCCTCGTTGATAGCATTAACAACAACTTGAACATTTACATCATTACTTCCACAAACTACTAATGCTTCACCATTTGCAGCTTTTAAAGCTTTAGCAGCTTTTGCTATACCAGCAGCTAATTTTTTATCTTCCACATTTGCAGTTCCGCCATTAATTGCTGAAAGTAAACCTAAAACTACTGCACTTGTTTCACTTGGTCTGTGTAAAAATCTTTCATCAGCATTAGAACCAGTTAAACTTGCAACTGTTTCAAATGCAATATGACGGCTCATTTCAGGATTCTTGGCATTTAATTTTTTACCTTTTGCATATTGTTTAGCATACACAACAGGACTAATCCAAGTTCCTAAAAAATCTGCTCCTATACTTACAATAGCTTTAGCAGCGTCAAAATTGTAAGAAGGAATAATTTGTTTGCCGTAGCAAATTTTATTAGCAGCTAAAATTCCACTGTAGGAAACTGCATCGTATTGAACATGCTTACTTCCAGGATATTTAGCTAAAAATTGTTTAATAACTTCAAGAGATGATGGAGAATTGATGGTAGAAGAGAGAATAACAACCGAACCTTTAATAGCAGTTGACAATTCTTTATCTATAGCTTCGAAAGTGGCTTCTTTGCCACTGATTAATGGAAATCGTAAACGAGCTCCATCATATAAATCTAAAACACTTGCCTGAACTCTTGCAGAAGTTCCCCCTCCAGTTAAAGGACTTAAATCATTTCCCTCGATTTTTATGGGGCGGCCATCTCTAACTTTTGCCAACACACTAACAGCGTCTCCACCATTAACATAAGTTGTGGCATAGTAATTTGAAACGCCAGGCACAATATCTTCTGGACGATTTGCAAAAGGAATTGATTTTTTTACAGGAACTTCACAACTTGCAGCTAATGCAGCAGCAGCCGTTGAAAATCCTAAATATTTTAAGAAATCTCTACGAGGAGCCTGAGTGCTCATTAAACCACCATCTGATTCAAATGGAAGTTCTTCTTTAAACTCATCTTTTAAAGACTTTTGATAAGCCTCTGTGTTATTTAACTCCCCAAAACTTTGCCAATGTTTACTCATAAAAAATGTGCTAATATGCTAATGTGCTAATGTGCTATTTAAAACACTTCAACACTACATTTATTTTTTAATTTCTTGTATTCTAATCTATTTTATATCCAACCATCAGCATATTAGCTTATTGGCTAATTAGCTAATTTTATTTTTAATAGTGACATTTTTGACACTCAGTACCACCAATTTTTTCAACAGTAATTCCTTTGGTACTATCTAATTTACCACTCTTTAAATCATCGTGATATTTTTGATAGATACTATAAAAACCATTCTCTTTAAATTGAACTTTTGTTTCTCTGTGGCAGTTAATACACCAACCCATACTTAAATCTGAAAACTGTTTCACTTCATCCATTTTCGTAATTTCACCATGGCAAGTTTGACATTGAACCTTACCTGCTTTAATATGCTGACTATGGTTGAAATAGACGTGGTCAGGCAAATTGTGTATTTTTTTCCAAGGAATTGCTTTTGCTGTTGATGCATCCCAAGGTTTGCCTGGTGTAAAGTTTGCGTATTTATATAATTTTTGAATTTCGGCAGTTCCATTTACCTCCTCACCTTCTTCCGTATAAAGCTTGGCCGTACCTTTATATTCATTAATTGCTTGGTGACAATTCATACAAACATTTACAGAAGGTATATTGGCATGCTTTCCATCTTGTGCACCACCGTGGCAATATAAACAGTTTACCTGATTAACACCCGCATGCACTTTATGAGAGTAGAAAATTGGTTGACTAGGAACATAATCTTTATTTCTACCTAAACCAATTGCACCCTTGGTAGTTAAATAACCGCCAATTAATACAAGTATAATAACAACAAAAGCGATATATGTTCTATTTTTCCAGAAAGCTACTGGCTCAGGTGTATCAAAACCAGATTTTTCATCTGATAATTTTTTAAGATTGCTATTTACTTGCATTAATGTAAATGCAACAACTGCTAATATTAAAGTAAGTATGCCAAAAAGAAGTGAATTATCTGATTCTGGCTTTTCGGCACCGCCTTCAGTAACAACTGGACCGGCAGGTTTCCAATTTTTAATGTAATCCAAAATAGCACCAATTTCCTTATCGTCAATAACGCCATCAAAAACGTTCATGGCACTTTTGTTATATTCGTTGTATAAAGCAATGGCATAAGGATCACCAGATTTCATATAGTTCTGCGTATTTTTAATCCACGCAGTTAAATTTTTACGATTTCCTTTCCATCTGTCTTCAACACCTAGTAGTGCCGGACCTGTAAGTTTTTTATCTAATGCATGGCAACTAGCACAGTTTTTCATAAACAATGCCTTTCCATCTTGAGCCTTAGAAGTATTACTAAAAGATAAAAATAGTATAAAAACTATACTAATAATTGCGGTATTAACGATTCTTGGGTGAAGCTTCATATTCACAGTCATGTGGTTCTTGTTGTGGAAAAATTCCTAAAC
>CAZTOP010000068.1:0-14482 GCA_964615145.1 uncultured Chitinophagaceae bacterium | reverse complement strand
CTTTATGGTATTAATTTACAGCCAATTTTACCAACTGTTTTTTACCACATTGTCCCTTTTTTTAATATTTAAAAAATACTTTTACTATGCAGTTACTAATTTATTAACGCTTCTATATGTAAATGAATTGCAAATGTGTCGGCGTGCAAATCTTGCTTGCGATGGTGCATTTACCAACTTTACATAAGTGGCTTTTGGCACACCAAAATACTCGTAGCTATTACCATCTGAAAAAGTAATACTTAATTTTTCATTTTTATATTCAAAGTCATCAATACTAGCAACTGTAATAGTTTGGGTGTATTGCTCCATGCCTGCTTCAATGGTTTCGGGAGCAATACTTACTAAAAAGTGGTATGCTTCAATAATTTTTTTACTTCTTTCCTCTGCTGCTAATTTTTCTGCTTCGTTATCTTGAAACTTGTCTGGATGACAATCCTTCATTAAATTTCTGTATACAGACTTTAACTCTTTTAGTTCTGTATTTTTTGTTACATCTAGTAATTTTCTGTACCCTTCAATTTTTCTCATAATAACGGCGAAGATAGTAGTTTGAACTAAAACCTATTTTTTCTTCTGTCCACGAGTAATGGGTTTGCCATATTTTTTCATCATTCTATCCTTTTTTCTAACAATAAAATTTACCTTTTGATTTTTTGCAGACTTTTCGTGAAAAGCTGGACCAACATCTTCTTTTTTAGGCACTTTGAACTGCACAATTTTCATGTGTACCTTTGGTTTTTCATCTTCGGTAAGCACATCAGAAATTTCGAGATGTTTTGGTAATGGCAGTATTGGAATTTTGTATTTCATTAATGTTTCAATAGCCCCTTGTTCTGTTTTTTCATTTTCAGTAATGAATGTAATGGCAATTCCTTTTTTATCATATCTACCCGTTCTGCCAATTCTGTGAATATAATTTTCGGGAACATCAGGTGTATCAAAATTAATAACGTGTGTTACTTCTGCAATGTCAATACCTCTTGCTACAATATCAGTAGCTATAATAAGTCGGTAGTTTCCTTCTTGAAATTGTTTAACTGTATTAAATCTGTGATTTTGTTCTTTATTGGAATGGATAACGCCAATAACACCAATAAAATTTGGTTCTAATTGTTCATATAATTCATCTGCCAAACTTTTTGTTGCAGCAAATACTAGTACTTTGGTCATTGTAGTATCTTCTGTTAACAATAGCTTCAGCAAATTTACTTTTGTATTAAAGTTTGGAACATAATAACCTGTTTGAATAATATTTTCCAAGGGAGTGCCTGTTGGTGCAGCTTCTATTTTTATTGGATGGTTAAAATATTCATCCATCAACAACTCCACATCTTCGGTAATTGTAGCAGAAAACATAAGATTTTGTCTTTTTTGAGGCAATAAATCCAATATGTTTTTTAATTGTGTTCTAAAACCAAGATTGAGCATTTCATCAACCTCATCGATCACTACTTTTTTTATTGTTTTTGTTTTAAAAGCACCATTCATTGCTAAATCATATAACCTTCCTGGTGTAGCAACTAATACATCAACACCTTTTTCTAATTCTAAGGTTTGGGTATTAATACTTACACCACCATAAACACCAACAATAATAACACTCATATACCTTGTTAAAGATTTTGCTGCATCTACTACTTGTGTTACAAGTTCTCTTGTTGGAACAACAATGAGTATTTGTGGCGATTTATCTTTGGTAAATTTCCATTGTTTTAAACAAGGCAATAAGTATGAAAATGTTTTTCCAGTACCAGTTTGAGCAATGCCACAAACATCTCTGCCAGACATTGCAACAGGAAAAACTTTATGCTGAATTGTAGTGGGGTTTGTATATCCCAATTCATTCAAAGCCTTAAGTAGTGGAGTGCTTATATTTAAATCGTTAAAAGTCATATTATTTATTGTTGTTTGCAATGCTAATGTAAATTTTTTCACCAATAGATACATTACATTGTAATGTTTTTATGGTAAGTGTTTGATTGTTTATAACCACATCAATTGTATAATAACTTCCCCAAAAAACAATATGCTGTACATAAGCTTCTAACCCTTTGTTGGCATTGGATTCTATACAAATTCGTTCTGGTCTTAAAATAGTATTGTTGTTATTAAGTGTGTATAATTTGCTATGTAAATCTACAACATTGTAACTACCCAATAATCCAGCACAATATTCATTTATTGGATGATAGTAGATGTTTTGTGGATTGTCTTGTTGAACAATTTTTCCATTTTGCATAATAAAAATATCATCGGACCAGGAAAGAATATCTGATGCTTCATGAGAAACTAAAATGCAAGAAAATTGAAAGGAAAAATATGCATCTTCAATTACTTTTTTAATAATGCTTTTGTGGATAAAATCGAGATTTGAGAAGGGCTCATCTAAAATTAATAATTGTGGATTTTTAATAAGTTGTAATGCTAACGCAATACGTTGTTTTTCGCCACCAGATAACTCATTTGTTTTGCGTTTAAGCAAATGTTCAATTTTGCAAATGATATATATTTCATCAGCATCTTCATTCGAAAACTGATTAGACCTTTCAAGTAAAGTATCTACACGATAGTTGTTGAGTAATTCAAAATGCTGACTTAAATATGCAATTTTAGGATGTCCAGCAATCAGTTGTTCATTGGGTCCAAGCACTTTTTTCCCATTAAAAAAGACTTCTCCTGTATTGGGTTCAATAAGTCCCGCAACTATTTTTAGTAAAGTTGTTTTACCCGAACCTGTAGCACCTGCAATAGCAATTTTTTGTTGTGGTTGTACATAAAAACTAATATCATCAACCACTAGTTTTTCTTTTTCTATTTTGCTAATACCTTTTACTTGTAATAACGCCATACTCACGAAAGTAATGTATTGAATTTATTATAGAGATGCTTATTAAACTTTAATAATTAATAAGAAACTTTTGAGGTGCATATTGTTTTTATTTTTCAACAACCATTGTGTTATTATTGTAACCTAAATAAAGCAATTATCAATTTTATAATGCAGCAACCTTTTTACTTATTAGAAAACACATTTAAACAAAAGTTAGCATTTGTAAAAGTTGGTCGTATTTCTAAAAACGAATTGGTTTTGGGTTATTTAAAAAAAATATTAGAGCAACAAGATTATTATTTAAAAATTTTTAGCTGGATTTTGGAAGCAGCTTTACAGCAAACACAAAAAGGCATTTCAGAAATATCTTTGTTAGATTTTGGATGCGGTAATGGACTATTTGCTATTTATGCCAAACATTGTGGTTTTAAAAAAGTATATGCCTGCGATTTTAATATTGATTTTGTAAATGCAACTAAAATTTTGGCAAATGAAGTAGGTATTTATTTAGATGATGTTTTTGCTTCTAACGAAGACGAATTGTTTAATCAATGCATTAATATTAACTTAGACATAATTGTAGGCACCGATGTAATTGAACATATTTATAATTTGGATACCTTTTTTGCAAATATTCATCGCATTAACACCAATATGATTACAGCATTTACAACTGCATCTGTGTATGAAAATTATTTTAAAAGAATGGCTTTGTATCGACTGATGTATCAGGATGAATATATAAGCAGCAATATTTTAGAAGCAACAGCAAAAGACGAGTATGCAGGGTTAGCATACCTTAACATAAGGCAGATGATTATTTCAAAAGCTTTCCCAACTTTGCAGAATGAGGAAATAATTCAACTTGCTAAAGTTACAAGAGGGTTTAGAAAAGACGACATTATTAAGCACGTTAATTACTACATTGAAAACAAAACAATTCCTAAACAATTAAAAAATAAACATAATACTTGTGATCCAATAACAGGAAATTATACAGAAAGAATAATGCAAATGAATGAGTACAAAAATATTTATACAAGCAATGGATTTAACCTTATAATCAAAACAGGGTTTTATGCTGCCAGTAAAAATGTATTTAAAGGATTTATTCAAAAGTGTTTAAATATATTTATTTCGACTTTGCATAACACAAGTTTAAGTAGAATAGTAGCACCATTAATTTTGTTGGTAGGTGTTTCTCAAAAAAATAAAAAATAATGCGTAAAATATTTTTCTTGTTGTGTTTTCTTGTGGCATTTAAAACAAATTTCTCTCAACCAGATTCTACTGTTCGTTTGCAAATAAGTTTAATTACATGTGCTCCCGGAAATGAGTTGTATTCAATATTTGGCCATACAGCTATCAGAGTATTCGATTCAACAAATGGTTCAGATTTGTTTTATAATTATGGAACTTTTGATTTTAATGATCCTAATTTTTTACTAAAATTTGTAAGAGGAAAATTAGATTATTTTTTATCTGTTGAGCAAGCCAACGACTTTTTTTACACCTACCAACAAGAAAAAAGAACCATAACAGAGCAAATACTATTACTTACATCGGAGCAAAAAAAAGATATTTATAAGGCATTACAAGCAAATCTTTCTGGAAAAAATAAATATTATAAATACGATTTTTTATTTGACAACTGCACTACAAGAGCCCGAGATATTATTAAGGGCAGAAGCTCTTTTTCGCAAGTGCAATTAGTACCTAAGGGAACTACTTTTAGAAATATGCTATATATTTATTTAGACAGTAGTGGCATGTGCTGGAGCAAGTTAGGCATAGATCTTTTATTAGGAAGCAAAATAGATAAACCTGTAACAGTAGAACAAAGTAATTTCTTACCAGATTATTTGATGTTTGCATTAGATAGTAGTAATGCTAAAAATCAATTAATTCAAGATAAAAAAGTTTATGAAGCCTATAATGCTGTCGGTGTTTCAAAGAATAATTATTTACCTCTGATAGTTTTTTGCTTTTTGTTTTTAGTAATACTGTTACTCTCTTTTCTAAAAAATAACGCTGCAAAAAAAATAATTCACTACACATCTATTTTGCTTTTATTAGTAACCGGATTGGTGGGTTTTTTATTATTGTTTATGTGGTTGGCAACCGACCATATAACTTGTTCAAATAATTATAATTTATTGTGGGCTTTGCCAACAAATACTGTTGCTATTTTTTTACTGAAAAGAAAAACAATTATTCAACAATATTTTAAAATTGTCTACATTCTGTCATGGTTATTATTGGCTACTTGGTTTGTTTTACCTCAGCAATTTAATATTGCATTTGCTCCACTATTATTGACAATGATGGTTGTTTATAAATTTTTTTTAAAGAATAATACGCTATCAATAAAATAATGTTTTGTTAACTTGCTAAGTTAAAAACAATCGTATTCATAAATACATCCTTGTTTTTTGTTAATCAAAAAGAATACAAACAAAAATTATCTGCAACTTCGCATACTAAATTAAGAAAAATGAATAAAGTATGGTTTATAACAGGCTGTTCAACTGGATTTGGTAGAGCATTAGCCCAAGAGGTATTATCATTAGGTCATAATGTTGTAGTAACTGCCAGAAAAATTTCTGATATTGAAGATTTAGTAGCTCAATATCCAAATAATGCAATTGCTGTTAAATTAGATGTTACTAGTAAAACAGAAATAAATGCATCTGTTGCTGCTGCGTTAGAAAAGTTTGGAAAAATTGATGTACTAGTAAACAATGCTGGCATTGGCTATTTTGGAGCCATTGAGGAAAGTGATGATGCAGATGTAAGAAGAATGTTTGATATTAATGTTTTTGGTTTAGGCGATATGACAAACGCAGTATTACCAACAATGCGTAAGCAAAGAAGCGGACATGTTATAAACATTGCATCTGTAGGTGGGTTAGTTTCATTCCCTGGAATTGGTTATTATAATGCTACAAAATATGCTGTCGATGGTTTATCAGAAGCTTTGTCAAAAGAAGTGGCACATCTAGGCATTAAAGTAACAGTTATTTGTCCTAGTGGATTTAGAACAGATTGGGCCGGTCGTTCTGCCAACAACACAAAAATTGAAATAGAAGATTACGCACCAAGTGCACATCAAAACAAAAATAATATCAGGGGGTACAGTGGTAACCAACCTGGCGACCCTGCTAGAGCTGCAAAAGCTATTGTAAAAGTTACTGAAGTTGAAAACCCTCCATTAAGATTATTATTAGGAGCTGCAGCTTTGAAGAATGCAAGATTAAAATTAGATGTTTTAAAAAATGATTTTGATACTTGGGCAGCTACAACTGAAGGAGCTGATTTTCCAACAGAAGCATAAATAAAACTTTTTTATAAATAATAAAAAGGCAGCCTTAATAAGGTTGCCTTTTTTGTTATTTACTTACTGCAATAGGGTTTGCAAAAAAACAGATAAACCCAATGGGTAACATATATCATCACTAGTATTTATTGTTGATTGCTACGCATATATATAATAGACCTCTTCGATAATTGATTTATAACTCAATCTACACATCATTTCGACGATAGGAGAAATCTAATATCTGCTTTTTATGAGATTTCTCGGGCAAGAACCCATCGAAATGACGAAACTTATTTTAATTGTCGAAGAGGTCTAATATTTCGGTTGATGATGACACAACAATAGAAAATCTGACGAAATATTTATTTTTAGTACCACACAATAAACAAACAAGATTCTCGTTTATGTTATCTCAGTGTTCCCACACTTAGTTTCAAATATCCCATAAAAAGCTATCAAGCTTAATCCCCCATTCATTAAAATTAATAAGCTATATTGCCACAAGCAATTGGTTTTGTATTCATTGTACCTAATACCCTTATTTAAGGGGTAGTACAATAAAATTTATTTCGTCAGTTTTACATTGTCAAAACTAGAAAAAGTTTACGTTGTACAATATCAATGTAAAGCAAAACATAAATCCCAATACCGTTTGAAGGCAATTATTAGAAACTATTTCTAATAATCATTTTAGTATTCAAACATTAAACAATTACAACAATGAAAAAAGCTACACTAATGCTTACAATAATACTAGCAATTTCTGCTAATGTATTTGCTGCAAACACAAATGATTGGGGTGGGCCAGTTATTACAGCTAAAGACAAAGTAAATGCACAACAATTTATTGCTCTTAAGGGAAGTGATAGACTTAATGCATTTAAAAAAATTCAGACTTTAATACTTGTTAGAGAGGCTGTATCAACTCAGCAAGCTGAAAAAATGGGTGTTTCTCCAAGTTTGAAATCTGATATTCAAAATATAATGGGAGTTCCAGATGTTATTACAGAAGGAGGCTTCTGGGTATATAACCTTAAAGATAATTCCTCTAGCTGTAAAGTAGTTTTAGGGTTTGATAAAACATCACAAGTAATATTTTTCACCATAAAAGATTGTTTATAAACATTCATTCAATCAAACATTAAATTTATATTATGAAAAAAGTTTATACAACAATTCAACAGGCATTAAATCTGTCAAAATCATTAGTAAAAAATAGTAAGCTATTAATGCTTACTATTTGTGTTTTATTAAGTTCCATTACTTTTTCTCAAGTTGAACTTAATTTAGCAGGGTCTTCAAATGTCCCATCTATCCAAAGTGGCAATCAATTTATTTATACATTAAATTACAGTATTAGTAGTTTAACTGATGTGGGGCATGGAGTAGTTGCAGATGTTGCTTTACCAGATTTATTGCAACTTACAGATTCAACTACATTAAGCAATTCAGTAATTTTTGATCCAAGCCAAGTGGCTTCTGTAAGCTATAATACTTCTACAAGAACACTACACGTTACTTACGTTGACCCGTTTTATGCAGGAAGTACAGGCCAGCTACAAATTAAAATGAGATATATTAATGGAATTACGCCAAATGGATATACTCCAGATATTGTAACTACAATGGATGCAGATAATAATGTAAACTCTGTTTCACAAGGTGGTGGAACGGGTCCTGTGTCTAGTAATGCTACTAATGTTACTGCATTAGCTACCAATACCCCTTCAGTTGGAAAGTCGCTGAGTGCAGGAGGAGCTATTGATAATTTAACCATTTACAGATTGACTGCTTCAAATGGTGGTTCAAGTGGAAGTTTGATTTTAAATAGTCCTGTCTTAAGAGATACTTTAGCTGCTGGTGTTGTGTTTATGAATGCTACAGCTTTTAATGGTTCTAATGCTCCTACAACTTATAGTATTGCAGGTGGCAAAACTGTTGTTGAGTGGACTTGGCCTTCATCTTTAGCTGCTGGGTATAGTGGTGGTGCATATTTAAGTGTACAATATACCAGTCCAACATATAGTGTAGGTTCATCAGTTACTAATAGTGCAACATTAGAAGGGACAGTAAATGGCTTGCCAATTGGTACCCAAATTCCACAAACCGCTACTGGTATTAAAACTTTTAGTGTACAATCGCCAATAACAAGTGCTGCTTGTACTGGTGGCGGCATAAGTGCTGCTACTGCTTGGTGGTTAGATCATCACGTGATTTCTGGAACATCAAATAATACATTTGCAAATGGATGGTATAATAGTGGTAATACAGAGTTAGATAGTATATTATTAACATACCATATAGACGAGGCAGTTGATTTTAATACTATTCGAGTAAACCCTGTTTATGATGGATTGGATTCTGCAGCACAAGCTGAAATTGTAGTAAGATATAAAACAAACTTGAATGGATATATTGTACAAGGTACTTATTATTCTTTAGATATTGCCAATGGAGTTACTCCTGTTGCACATCTTGTTACTTTACCACCAGGTGAGTATATCACAGATGTAAGTTTTTCTATAAGAAGTTTTGGAGGTTCTAATTTACCAATTGGAGGAAAACAAAATTTAAGTTACTATGGTAATGTACGCACTGCTGCTCAAGGCAAAAAGAATGGACAGCCAATTGTAGAAGGTGCGACTTACAATCCAAGTAATATTGGAGACGATGGAACTGTAATTTATAATAACTCAGATGGTGCTTATTATTATGGTGGTGCCTCAACTGCTTATGGAAACTGTGGCGATAGAGCAGAAATATTAAGCCCAAGACCTGTATTTTACCCACCTACAAAAGGAATTAATGGAGGAGATGGTACTTATAGAGCGAGTGATATTGTAGAATATCAAGGAAGATTTTATTTGGGTGGAACACAGCCTGCTAATGATGTAGTAATTACAGATACTTTAGACAATCGATTAATATATCAAACAGGAACTTCACAATATTATAATGGCACAGCTTGGGTTCCTTTTACACCAACTGTAACATCAATTTCTGGAGGAAGAACTGTATTAACTTATAGTATAGGTACTATTACGCCAATTATTGATCAATACATTAAATTTCAAGCTGAAGTCGTACCAGGAACCCCTCCAGGAACTATATCTAATCGTTTAAGAGTTTCTACGTCTTCTACTTTGGATCCCTTTGCTGGACTTACAGATTATGTTAACCTTACTGTAATAAGTGCAGTAGCATTAAAGGTTAAAAAAGGTCAAAGTGGCTCTTGTGGCACAACAGGATTTGTTTATTATCCTGAAGTGGCTCATACTTTACCTGGTGGGCACGTTGACTACAAAATAACAGTGATTAATCAAGGTAATGTTGTTGCCAAAGACTTTGTTATGATTGATGCATTTCCATTTATTGGAGATGTTAGAGGTAGTAACTACTTTGCTAATATGACTGCTCCTGCTTCTGTTTCTGATACTTTATCAACAATATACTATACTACAACAACTAATCCTTGTAGTAGTGATTTAACTCCTCCAATAAATCCACCAGGTTGTAACACGCCAGTTTGGTCAACAGTTCCTCCAATGGATTTAACTACTATTAAAGGTATTAAATTATCACGTAGTGCAAATCTTCCTGTATTAGATAGTATAGAAATTAGCTGGACAATGAAAGCTCCATTTGGTGTTCCTTTTGGAAATATTATGAACAACTCTGTAAACTATCAGGTAAGTCGTGCAGACAATAATGTACAATTATTACCTGCAACACCAAACCAAGTTGGAATGGTAGCAGATTGTATTAACCCAATTGGTAGCTTAGGCAATTATGTATGGATTGATAGAAATAAAAATGGATTGCAAGATGAAGCTGCAAGCGATGGATTAAATGGCATTAAAGTTTATTTATATAAAGATGATGGATTTGGAACTTTTGTAAAAGTAGATAGCAGTATTACAGGTAATCATTTTAATGGTAATCCTGGTTATTATTTATTTCCTTATTTAAATACTGGCGATTATAAAGTACAATTTCAAACTTCTCCTTTAGATGGTTATTATTTAACTACTCCAGTAAATCAAGCTTCACAAGTTGATGGTAATAGTGATGCAAATACAACAACAGGTTTTAGTGGTGTTGTGCATATAGATGAAACAGGAACTGGTGTAGATAAAGACAATATGACAATTGATGCTGGTTATTATCCAATTGGTAGTTTAGGTAACTATGTTTGGTACGATGACAATAGAAATGGTTTGCAAGATGAGGCAGCTAACAGAGGCATTAATGGTGTTAAAGTGTATTTATATAAAGATAACGGTAGTGGTACATATATAAAAATAGATAGTACTACAACAATAAATGACGCAAGTGGCAATCCTGGATATTATAATTACTCAATTTTAACAAGTGGTAATTATAAGGTTGGATTCCCTACAACCATTGGTCTTTATGGCATTACAACGCAAAATACTGCTGCTGGTGTCAATGGTAATAGTGATCCAAGTTCTACTACAGGATTAACCAATGCTATAGTAATGGATATTTTCTCTCACGGAATTCCAAAACACAATCCTACTATAGACGCAGGTTATAAAATATTAGGCTCTTTAGGTAATTATGTTTGGATAGATGATAATAATAATGGCATTCAAGACGAGCCAATAGCAAACGGTGTAAATGGAGTGAAAGTTTATTTATATAAAGCAAATGGTAGTGGTGTATATGTTAAAGTGGATAGCACAATTACAAGTAATGATAGTACAGGTAAATCAGGTTGGTACACTTTCTATTATTTAGATAATGGTAACTACAAAGTATTATTTCCTACAATGGTTGGAATACATCCTATTAGTTCTGTTACGAATCAAGCAATGCAAACTGATGGTAATAATGACGCAAATAAAACTACTGGTTATAGTGGGGTCGTTACAATTAATGTTGGTGCAGGTGGTTTAAATAAAGATAATCCAACAATTGATGCTGGTTATAGAATAAATATTGGAACATTAGGTAACTATGTTTGGTATGACGATAATAATAATGGCTTACAAGATGAGCCATCAAGTAATGGTGTAAATGGCGTAAAAGTTTATTTATATAAAGAAACAACACCAGGTTCTGGTGTATATACAAAATTTGATAGCACAACAACTGTAAATGATGGTAGTGGTAACCCTGGTTATTATAATTTTATAGATTTATTTACTGCTAATTATAAAGTACAGTTCCCTACAATGGTTGGTAATTATCCAATTAGTGATGTTACAAACCAAGCGATGCAAGTTGATGGTAATAACGATGCAAATAAAACAACAGGCTTCAGTGGTGTTGTTGCAATTGATGTTACATTAACAGGTTTAGATAGAGATAACCCTACAATTGATGCAGGTTACAGAAGAAATATTGGCAGCTTAGGAAATTATGTTTGGTTAGATTATAACAATGATGGCATACAAAATGAGCCATCAAGTAATGGTGTAAATGGCGTAAAAGTTTATTTATTAAATGGTGCAGGAACTAGAATTGATAGCACAATTACCACAAATGATGGAAGCGGTAATCCTGGTTATTACAATTTCCCAGATTTATTAAGTGGTACATATTCTGTTCAATTTCCTACAAATGTTGGCAATTATCCAATTAGTGATGTTACAAATCAATCTATGCAAGTAGATGGTAATAATGATGCTAATAAAGTAACAGGCAAATCTGGTAGCGTAGTACTTAATACAGCTAGTGGCAATCCTTTAGATGTAAATAATCCAACTATTGATGCTGGTTATAGAACTAACATTGGTAGCTTAGGAAATTATGTTTGGTATGATGTAGATGGAGATGGTACACAAAATGAACCATCATACAATGGAATTAATGGTGTAAAAGTTTATTTATTAGATGGTAGTGGCAATAAAATTGATAGCACAACTACAGCAAATGATGGTAGTGGTAACCCTGGTTATTATAACTTCCCTGATTTGAACAGTGGCAACTATCAAGTACAATTTCCAACTACAAATGCAGGATTCCCTTTAACCAAGCAAACTACTACACCACAAACAGATGGTAATAGTGATGCAAATAAGTTAACAGGAAAAAGTCCTATTGTAACTATCATAACCAACTCAAGCAATCCATTGGATGTTAATAATCCAACAATAGATGCAGGTTTTGTGCCTATTGGGACTTTAGGTAATTATGTTTGGTATGATGCTAATAAAAATGGTTTGCAAGATGAACCAGCAGCTAATGGACTTAACGATTTTAAAGTTTATTTATATAAAGAAACAGCTCCAGGTGTTTACACAAAAATTGACAGTACAATTACTGCAAATGATAGCACAGGTAAATCGGGTTGGTACACTTTCTACAATATAGTAAAAGGAAATTATAAGGTTCAATTCCCTGTATCTGAAGGTAGTTATTACTTAACACCAATCAGTAATCAAGCACCAACTACAGATGGCAATAATGATGCTAATAGTTTAGGCTTTAGTGGTGTAGTTTCATTAGAACCATTATTAGGTGGTATTGATAAAGATAACCCAACAATTGATGCAGGATATTATTGTGATTGTAATGGATTTAAAGTAGATATTGTAATTAATAAAACATACGATTGTGTTGATGGGAACTCATTTGCATTTTCTGCAAACATTAATAGAACAGGTGGTAAATATTTTTACAGTTGGGATTTTGGTGATGGAACAACAAGTACATTAGCTAATCCAACACACCATTATGCAACTGCTGGTGAGTATGATGTAAAATTAACTGTAGTAGAAAATAGTTTTTGTGGATGTAGATATGAAGCTAGTGTTCGTCAGTTATATGTTGGTCCAAAACCAGTTGTTAATTACGATTGGCAATACAATGGAAATTGTTTAACTTATGATTTCAACAGTACCTCAACTGTAAGTATGGGTTGGATTGCAGGTTTCTTCTGGGATTTTGGCAATGGAGCAACTAGCACACAAAGCAATCCAGTAGCAACTTTTGCATCGGCTGGCGTTTACAATGTTAAGTTAGTAATTACCACTAACTATGGTTGTAAAGACAGTATCATATTCCCAGTAGATATCATTAACAAATGTACTACAACAGGAACTAGCACTGGTAGTACTGGTGGTGGAAGTGGCGTTACTCCAGCACCTTGTAATGCTAGCTGGTGGAGTCAAAATGCTACTAGCAATTGCGATAGCACTTTACAATTCAATGTAAGCAATCCAACATCAGGAGCAACATATTCTTGGAGCTTTGGTGATGGAGCAACTGGCACAGGTAATCCTGCTACACATAAATATGCTGCACCCGGGGCTTATACAGTTAAATTACTAGTAACGAAACCAACACCTAGTGCTTGTGCAGATAGTTTGACTTACGACATAAATGTAAGCAACTGTTCAGTTACTTCTGGTGGTGGTGGTGGTGTAGAATCTAAAACACTTGGCGATGTAATTGCAACTAGATTATATGGCAATGCAATCAACAGTATTGCAGAAGTGAATGGTATTACAAATGCCATCAAGTTCAACAACAGTGGTGCAATAGTAAATGGTGCTAATGATTTAACTTTAGGTTCTTTAATACCATCAACAGTAGTAAATACAGATGCTGCTTATGTAAGCACACCTACAGATTTAGTAAACTTTACAAATGCAGTAGAAGTATTAGCAGTAGATTATACCAAAGGCAATAATACCAAAGCAGTAGCATTTGGAACAAAAACTTTAGGTGATATTTATAGCCATACTAAACCCATTTGCGATAGATTAAAAGGTGCTGAATTACAAGAAGTGAAAAATATCACAGTCAATGGATTTAATTTAATGGCTTACAAAGTAAAACAACGCACTGGCGAAACAGAGTATGCAATGAACCTAAGTGCAGGTACAAGAGCTGGTCAAAATACCATTAGCTTACAAAGCAATTGGTTTACCGATAGCTACCAAAAAGATGAGAAGTTATACAACTTCCAATTATGGGCAGTAAGTTACGAAATGGTAACAGCAATGGCAACAGATATTGTAACTAAGCTACAAGCTAATGGAACAGTAAATGCAGTAACCAATGCCGATTTACCAAAAGCATACATTAGCAAGGGCAGCAGAAAAGGTACAGACTTAACGCTAACAGTAAATAACAATACCACAGCTACAAGCGGTTACTTTGAGCTACACGAAAAAGCTAATGAAAATGCAGCTGTAACTACTCGTCAGGTTGCATTCACTGTAAATGCAAACAGTACAACTAATGTTACCGTTCCTGTTAAAGATAATTACGAAGGCGATATTTATGTGTATGTAAACAATAAATTAACCGACTTAGTTTATTTAGCAGATGGAACTTGGGCTTTAGATTACAACAAA
>CAZTOP010000067.1:0-14732 GCA_964615145.1 uncultured Chitinophagaceae bacterium | reverse complement strand
GGCTATGAGGCAAAAGTTAAAATAAAGAGATTGCCCGCCTGAACATCGGGCAGGCTTCGTGCCTCGCAATGACGAAAGAACCAACCCTTCACCCCTCTATGAGAGGGGAATTTAATCTCTGTTTTCTCTGTGCCTCTGTGGTAAAATAAAATTTCTCAGGTAATAACTTTCGAAATGACGGAGATAAGAAAGATTGTTTTGTGCCTCGCAATAATTAAAAACTAACTGGCAGCAGCCAACAAGTCTTCTTCTTCCAACACATTACAACCCCACTTACACAACTGGTTTAAAATAGGTATCAGGCGTTTGCCTTTTTTGGTAAGGCTATACTCAACACGTGGTGGTGCTTCGGCGTAGGAGTGACGCTCCACTATTCCGTGTGTCAGCAATTCCTCCAACTGAGTGGTTAACACCTTTCGGGATATATTGGGTATCATAGCATCTAATTGCCCAAAGCGTTTGGGGGTTTTATCAAGTGTATAAATAATCAGTGGTTTCCACTTACCACCAATAATATGCAATGCTGCTGTTAAAGGGCATTTGTTAGGATTATCTGCTTTCATACCAAAATATTTTATTATAGTTATAAGCTATAGTTACCATAGAGTAACTAGTTTTTTGTATTATCTTAATGTTAATAGTTACAAATATACACTAATGAATGTTACTTTGTGTAACAATTAAAAAATAAACAATGAAAAAAGTAGTATTAATTACAGGAACCAATAGCGGTTTTGGTTGGCTAACCGCAAACTCTGTAGCAGCATTAGGACACACAGTGTATGCCACAATGAGAGATACTAAAGGTAAAAACGAAGCCAAAGCCATTGAGTTGGGTAAAGTACCTAACGTAACAGTGATGGATGTAGAAATTACCAATACCGATTCGGTAAACAATGCCATTAAAAGCATTATTGACAAAGAAGGAAGAATTGATGTAGTGGTAAACAATGCTGGTTATTTTGGTGGTGGCTTGGCAGAAAGCTACACAGTGGAAAACTTAGAAGAAATGCTGGATGTGCACGTAAAATCTACCTGGAGAACCACTAAAGCTGCATTGCCAACAATGAGAAACCAGGGTGAGGGATTGATAGTCAATATCTCCAGCGGCTTAGGTAGATTTTCTGCTCCTTTTATGACGGTGTATAACGCTGCAAAATTTGCCATTGAAGGTTTAAGCGAAGGATTGCATTATGAAGTTAGACCATTAGGTGTTGATGTGGCAATCATTCAGCCGGGTGCTTTTCCAACCGATATTTTTGGTAAAACAAAAACGGGTAATGATGATAGCGTAGTGGCTGGTTATGGCGAACTGGCTAATATACCTGCCAAAATTGGAGAAGGAATGGGGCAGTTGTTTGAGGCAGTAAAACCTAACCCACAAATGGTAGCCGATGCCGTGGTAAAACTGATTGAAACACCAAAAGGTCAAAGACCATTACGTACTGTGGTTGACCCTGCTACAGGAGCATTTACAGAAACTGCTAACAAAGCTGTAAAAGAGCAATATGATAACTTTTTAACTGCATTTGGTATGCAGGATTTATTGAAATAGTTAGTAACCACAAATAAGCAACCCAAAGCCTCGCAATAAGTGCGGGGCTTTGTTGTTATGTAATAAAGTTGAGATTGCTTCGTGCCTCGCAATGACAAACGGTATAGAGATTTCTCGACCCTAGCCTCGAAATGATGAATAGTGCTCGGTAGTCTCGCATAAAAAGTTCGTTAGCTAAGGTAAACGTTCGGAGGAATCGTGGTGTCCTTGATTTTTTCGCCTTTTTCGTGTTCTTTACCAACAAATAAATGCCATATATAAAGTTGCAGGAGAATAACACCTGTAAAGGTAAAAATTATTTGTACTGATACGCTTCCCGATTTATTTGACTTTTTTCGCAAAAACATACCCAAAAAATACTAACGGGACACCCATTTTACAAAACACACTCTGTAAATTCAAGTCTTTCAGCGGATGTTTCTAAAAAGTGCGGAAAACAGGAAAAATATTTATAAGTAAAATTGAGCTTTTAGTTTTATATGTGGCTCTCCATTTTTTTTCTCAAATTCTAATAAATTCAAGCTTTTAATAAACTTCATAAATGAACTAAATTGTATTTTTTTGAGTTTTGTATCCAAATCATCAATACTACTATACATAAAACTCGCAAGTTCTTTGTAATTAGTTAATGTATTACAATTACTCATAAAATAGGTAATAATGAAAACTATTGCAACGAATATAATGTTGTCAAATATTATGTCAGGGTGTTGTTGTTCATTACTAATTTGCGTAACAGCTGTATTTTGAAGAAAAATAACAATTGGTACAATCACTTTTGTGTGCCAAGCGAATTTTATTTTATTATTCAACTCGCTTGAAATTTGCTTTAGATGATTAGTATAAACCGTACTAATACTATCTGTAAAATCTGAATTTCTTCCGAATTCACGATATGTTTTAATCCAAATAGTCTTGTATTCATTTAGATACCTTTCCGAAAGGACGTGTGAAATAAATGTCTCAATTTCTTTAATAAATTCATTGTAAAGAATATTAACTACAATGTTTAATTGATAAACAATATTTGAAACAAAAGAATTGCCATTTTCCAATCTATTAATTTCTTCAATGACAGCTTGTAATTCTTCTTTTTCAGTTAAGCTTCGAACAAAATCAGCAGTTTGGTTTTTGAATATTTGTAGAGTTTTGTACCAAGAAATTTTGTTCTTATCTTCTAGATTCTTAGATGTAAACTTATTGGCATTTTCATTATAGAACCTTAAAAATTCTGAAGGAAAATCACATTTAAAATTAGCTAGCTTATGGTAATTTAAGTTGTTTACAATAGATTGTATTTTATCCTCAGTTCCTTTATACATTTCTTTCAGTTCTTGATTTATAAAATTAATTCCAATCAAATTTTTGAAAGGATTTTGGCGAATTATCTGAAGATTTAGTGCTATCCGATCACAAAAAAATTCCGACATAAAATTGAAATTTAGATTTAATTTATATTTCAATATTTCACACTCTTTATATAGAGCCATTAATCAAATTATAGTATTGCAGATATTGATATTAGTATTCTATTCATTTAAGACGTAGTTATATTTTGGGGTAAATATGATAAAAATCAAAACCTAAATCATTTGAGTATGCTACTGCTTAAAATTATAATTAATTACTAATTCAGAAATCTAACCGTTTATTACATTATCCATAAATTCAGTTATATCAATATGACTTTTTAATAAACATTGACCCCTATGTATTAATCTATGTTTATCAATTAAATTCATATTTTTTATATAATTTTTATAATTTGTTGACACTTTACAACATATTGTAACTGGTTGTAATAATCCGTTGTCTAAAATACACCTAAGTATTCTACTCATAACATAATTTGGTGTTCTATTTATATGTTTCTCTAAACCATAATTAAGAATATAAAAATTATTATAAGGCCATGTATAATTCATTGAGCTATCAATTAAATTTACTTCTATGTTAAATTTTATTCTATTGTTTTTATTATCATTTGTTTGTATGATTTTATGCCTGCCAAAATATCCATTATCATCCAATTTTTGCTTTAAATCATCAAAGTCAATTATATCTTCATACTCCAATATATGCCCAAGCGATTTTGTATAAGTACTATTCATTTTACTTTAATTTTTGTATATAAATTATGCTTTTTCAAATTCTATTTGCTATTTTTTGACATTAATTTCTAATTTATTTCTTCACAGATTTCATCATATTAAGCATTAGTGCAATACCAATAGCTGTTATAAGCCCTAATGCTGCCATTATGATAGTAGAGATTATATATAGGAATATTCTATATCTCTTTTTGTTGATATCGGCATTTATCCAAGTTAGTTTCAGTTGATTTATACGATTATAAATATTAAAAAGTAGTAACATTGTTCCTAAACCCAGTATTCCATATAGTAATAACCCGAATATTAAAAGTTCCATTATTTTATTTTTAATTAATTGTATTATTTATTAATATTTATTCTTACAATTTTAAACCCATTCATAATCTAAAGCCTTTAAATCTACATCTGGGAAATTATGTTCTTTAATGAGCGTGCTTAGTGTATATGATTTTTGCAAAGGGTCAATAATGGCAGTAAGTACCAGACAAATACCATTAGCATTGGGGTCGCTAAACATATTTAAAACATTGCTTGTGTACTTCTGTAAAAGTGCTATTTCAAAACCACTTTGACCTTCGTAGTTTTTATTAAAATTTAGCAGACTGTCAAGTTTTATTTTAAAATGTAATAAGCCTGTATAAAGAGCATAGTAGCCTAACTCTCCAGCAGAGTTTTGATTTATTTCCCAACCTAAGGAGTTTGGCATTGTGGCTTCTAAAAAGTGTTGTTTGTATAGATGTAATTTATTGCTAATAAATTTTCCTGTTGCAAGGTTTTGTGCAGAACCATAATCAAATAAATCAGCTGCAATTTCTAACATATTAAACCTTACTAATGCTGGCTTATGATGCTTTAAATCATCTACGTTCCACTTTTTTATATTTGGCTCAAAATGTAAAAGCCATATAAAATTTTCTAGTACATTTTTTGCAGTATAGGCTGTTATTTCCATAATATTTTGTTTTAGTTGTTGATGAATTAAATTTATTTTATAAAACCAATTGTGGTTTTTGTGCTGCCATTATTTATACCTATTTCTTGTTCGCAAGCGGGTAATATTATATCCTTGTAATCCTTTGCCTCTAATAAGTTTTGTATTAATAATTTCTTTTTCAAATTCATTATTTGTCCACCTGTAAAAGCATATTTTGTATTAATTGTTTGCAATAAATCGTCGTTAATATCACAAAAATTATTTTTTAATATTTTATATCTAACTTCTGCTTGTGGCTTTTTATATTCAATTTTATACAGAAATCTTCTGTCAAAAGCAGTGTCTAAATTGTTAGTTAAATTGGTGGTTGCCATAAATATTCCTTCAAAAATTTCTAGCTCTTGAAGCAAAATGTTTTGCATTGAATTGTTCATTTGGTCAATACTGCGTTGCACATCAATTCTTTTACTTATTATCGAATCAGCCTCATTAAACAATAGTATAGGGGCTTTATCAAACATTTTGCATAGCTTTCTATATTCATTAAATACTTCTTTAATATTTTTTTCTGTTTCACCAACATACATTCCTTTGATTTTATTTACTTCTATGATAAAAATATTTCTCTCGCTTTTTTTAGCTATTTGCATAACTGTAGAAGTTTTGCCTGTGCCCGCAAATCCATATAGCAATATGGTAAGCCCAGCTTTAAGGTTATTTTTTTCTAGCTTTGAACAAACAGTTTTGAAGTTATTTTCCATTAAAGCATTTTGTATTAGACTAATTTGATTAGCTTCAACACTGTTATAGAATAATTGTTCTTCATTTAAAGTTTCGTGCTTAATAATATTTCCAGTTGTTGGATGATAATTAAAATCAGAATTATCAATATCTAACTCACAAATTACATTTTTTGCGTAGCTAGTTAATTTGAATGCGTGGGCTTCATTCATCCAATCATTTTCGGGTTCAATTAATTTGTTTGCAATTAACTCGTTTGTTTGGTTTTTTAACCCCTTTTTATATTCACGTTTATTAATGGTATCGTCGTACAATTCATCTAAAATGCAATACATAAAAAATTCATTATCGTTACAGTTATAATATCTATAACAAGCAATAAAAAATATGAACATATCATCTGTAGATAACCCCATTTGGGTTAGCCATTTTATTTGCTGTAGTCCATTATTTGCTTGAATTTGATTGCTAACTTGGTTTAGCAATAATTCAGTACTTAACAGTTCATTGTTTTTCAAAACTTGTAGTTCATTTACTTCCTCTAGTATGTCAAAGAATGAACTGTCTTTTTTAGGTATCAATAAACTAGCATCAGCAACTAATAGAGCTTCAATAGCTTTGTTATTTACAGAAACTTTTTTTAGTATAGAAAGTTCACCTTTTCTGTATTTTTTTCTGTTTATTACAAATAATAAATTCTTGTTACATAATTCATCAATACAACTATTTAGGTGTGGAATAATGGTTATATCATCTCTGAAATGACTTATCAATTGTTTTATAGAATTTTCATTATCAAGTAAAGTATTTTGTATAAGAATAGCCATTATTGCAGCCTCTTCTTGTTCAATATTGTAAAACTCCATTACTGGCATTGTATATTCAGAAATATCATTCAATAGTGAACTATCAATTTTTTCATTGTAAGTTTTGTTGAAAATATTTGTGCAGCAATTCAGTAATTGCTCAACAATTAAGTTTGACGTTTTCATAATAAACATTTAGTTTGTTTTTCGCATTTTTAAACAATTTTGGGCATAGGAAAGCCATTTGGCAGAACCATTAAGCATAAAACACAAAAAACCTATCTTGGCTATATAAAATAGACCCAAGTAGGAATCACAATAAAATTAATTTAACAAGAGTATCGCACAGAAAATAGTTGAACCCTCATTGAGAAAATGTAAAATTTCAATCTGATTAAACAGTAGATTTTTTAATCAATTGCAAAGCAAAAATAAGGGTTTATATAATACAAACAAAATATATTTTTAGTTTATTCAATTACTTTATCAATAGACTGAAAAAACATTCTTAAGATAAAGTGATATAATTTTTAAAATGTCTTAATTCAACAACAATACTAGTATTATACTTTTCAAATAATTCTCGGAAAATACTAGATAACTAATTCTACTGATACTGCTCAAATGCTTTTTATGCATTGATTTAATTTGCTCAATTTGCGATAATGGATGCAATACTTTTACTTCATTTCCCAAACGTAAAATCTCCATAATAAAATTATAAGTAATTGCGATAGTAAGTTCAATAATTATTTTTTTTATTTTCGTCTTTCACGATTTCTGAAGAATGCAATGGATAGCTTTTTACATATTGTCCTTGTTCCGAATCGAATTGTAAAAGCACCTTTTTTTCTACAGGCTTAGATGTATCGTTGATTATACCAAAATGGTTATTGAATATTTCCGAAATATTGTAGCCATATTTTTCTTTAAAACTTCCAGCCCATTTATTCTGTCTAATCCAAAAGTTTTTAATTGAGCATCCTTCGTATCAACTGCCAATAAATACCATCCGCCTTGTGACTCTTTAATGCCAGCGGATGCACGGTTCGATATTTTATTGTTTCATCCCAATATTTGTAATGTTCAAACTTGGTAATTTTCTTATTTTGAATCGCATATAAATCCCGCTAAAATGTTCGATCCCTCTCGGTTTTCTGCTTTCCCAGAATAGGCAATTAGTATATTGTTGTGTGGCATTAATTGCGTTGATAATTTTATAACTTTCTAATAAGCGGAGACTATTTTGTTTTTCTTCGGGACTTTTTCGAATATAATATCTTTTATCCTCTTTTCTTTCGTTAACAATTTCGAAATTTAGCTGCCCGTAAATGTATTTAATATCACGCTGAAATATTCGCTTTGATATCACGAATTGTTTGTCCTGATATTCCGATTCTTTTTTGAGAAATCTTTCGATTTCTTCGAAAGTAGCTGGGCCGTTTTACAGGCGTTTTAAAATGAGTGAGTATCGGGATAAAAATACTTTTTCGCCTTTTTTGTGTTCTTCACCAACAAATAAATGCCCTATACAAAGTTGCAGGCGAATAACACCCGCAATGGTAAAATGCAAAGATTTTTTACTTAACTTTTGTATCACGACAAAAGTGGAATAGAAGTTATCGCTATTTGAAGCGAGAGATTGCTTTGGGTTTAGTAATGGCAAAATAAACATTAAGGCTGCAAACTGCTAATGGCTAACTACTACTTGCCGGTAACCCCGAGGGAACTCCCACCTGAAGCCGAGGTAAAGCCGACTTTAATACAAAAAAACAATAGTCAATATATTTAGTAATTGACATTTATTTTGTAATTTTACAAATACGCTTTACATTTGTTAAACAAATGGTAGATATTGATGGAAACAGTTATTAACACAGCAATGCTTATTTTAGCCCGTGAATCTCGCGGATTAAGTCAGGCACAGCTAGCCGAAGCAATAGGTATGAGTGCCACCAACCTCAGCAAAATCGAAAGAGCAGAAATAGGCATAAATGACGATAATTTGCACAAAATTGCCACCCTAACGGGCTATCCACTGCCATTTTTCACCCAAAAAGGACAAATTTCGCCCGAAAACCTCAGCTATCGAAAACGAGAAGTCGTTGCTCAAAAATTGCTGAATCCAGTAAATGCCAAAGCCAATATTATCAGGCTACAAGTGCAGCAATTAGCCCATTTATTGCATAAAACAGCTCCTTTTTTGCCAAAAATGCCCATAAATGAGCAAAATTCACCCCAAAATGCAGCAAAGCAGCTACGCCAGCAATGGCAAGTAGGTGCAGGAGCTATAAACAACCTTACCCGGTTAATAGAAAGCCATGGGATATTAATAGCACAATTTGATTTCAACACCCCCAGAATCGATAGCCGAACAATGTTGACTGATGACAAACAACCCATCATATTTACAAACAGTTCTTTGCTGGCCGACAGGCAGCGTTTCTCATTGGCTTATGAACTGGGGCAGCTGGTGATGCACAGTTTTGTGCCGGTGTCAATCGACCAGGATATCAGTCACGAAGCCAACCTATTCGCTGCCGAGCTACTAATGCCTGAAGCCGACATTCGTCCAGATTTTGAGCAGGGCATTACCATACCTGTACTGGCACAGCTAAAAACAAAATGGAAAGTAAGCATGATTTCGCTGCTCTATCGTGCCGATGACCTGGGTTATCTAACCCCCAACCAAAAAAGGTATCTGCTACAGCAATTCAACAGTTTAAATATCCGCCGCCGCGAACCTATGGAATTGGATATTGAACCCGAACAACCAATGCTGCTAAGGCAATGGGCAAACACTTTGCAAAAGAATTTGCTACTGAACACACAGCAAATTGCAACCCTGCTTTGCCTGAGTACCGAGGATTACTTAGAGCAGTATGTATTTTAATGATACCAATGAAAATGAAACACCATGCAAACCATTACCACCGCAATAGAAATAAAACCATACAGCACCAAAGAACTAGCAGGCATTTATGGCGTATGCGATAAAACGCTTAAAAAGTGGTTGATACCCTTTAGCGAAGCCATAGGCAAAAAGCAGGGCAGATACTACAATGTGGCACAGGTAAAGACCATCTTTGATAAACTGGGTGTGCCGTCTTGTTTGAATGAAGTGGCATAAAAAAGCCTGAAGTGATAAGGATAGACTTAAAAAGGTACTAATTTAACACAAAGAAACAAAGAACGGAACCAATACAACAATTTTATTGCTGGTATATAATACTATATTCAAAACAGTTTTTATAAAACAACCTTTGTTAATAATAGTTAATGCAGTATGCCTATTTTAGCAGCATTAACTATTGAATATGAAATTATACCTATTAGCTGTGTTAATGCTGTTACGCATCTCTGTTTTTTCTCAATCTAAAAATGAAATTGCGATATTAAAAATGCTGCAAGCACAGGAAAAAGAATGGAATAAGGGTAATTTAGAGGCATTTATGAAAGGCTACTGGCAAAATGATAGTTTACTATTTATTGGCAAAAATGGTCCTAAATATGGGTATGCAACTACACTTGAAAATTATAAAAAAGGTTATCCGGATACAGCAAGAATGGGAAAATTTACCAGCACCGTACTGAGTTTAAAAAAACTTTCAAGCAAATATTATTTTGTAGTAGGTAAATGGTATTTAAAGAGAACAGTTGGCGATGTAAGCGGCTATTACACTTTACTTATTAAAAAAATTGGTGGAGAATGGGTTATTGTTGCTGACCACAGTAGTTGAAATTAAAAATTTACAAGTTTCCAATTATTACAGAAAATCTTATTACCTCTCAATAATATTTAAGGTTAAATCTGCTATTTTTGGCAACTTTAATAATGAAATGCTGACATAGTGGCTAATAAATATTTGTAGCACTTTATTTGAGTTTGGGCAGCCACAAAGCCACAAAGAAAAATACTTAGTTCAACAATACAGCGTGGCAAAAAAGAAATAATAATAAATATACATTGTGCCTTAGTGCCTTTGTGGCAAATAATTATAATATGTTAAAATTTATAAGCAAATTAATTGGTGGTAATAAAAGCGAAAAAGATGTTGCTAAAATAAAACCATTAGTAGAAAAAGTAAATAGCTTTTACCAGCAATACCAAACTATTGATAATGATGCATTGCGTTATAAAACAGTCGAGTTTAAACAACGTATTGCTGAACACTTAAAGGATATAGATGCTCAAATAGCCGAGAAGAGAAATGCTGCCGAAGCCTTACAGGCAAGCGATTTTCATAACAAGGATTTGATTTATCAGGAAGTGGATAAATTAAACAAGGACAGAGATGCTAAAATTGAAGAAGCACTGGATAAAATACTTCCAGAAGCTTTTGCTGTAGTGAAGGAAACCTCAAGACGATTTAAAGAAAATGCTGAAATTGTTGCCACTGCTACACAGCTTGACAGAGACTTAAGCGTAAAGAAAGATTATATCAGAATAGAAAATGATAAAGCCATTTTTAAAAACACTTGGACTGCAGCAGGTGGACAAGTAACCTGGAACATGGTTCATTACGATGTGCAGTTAATTGGTGGTGCTGTGCTACATAGTGGAAAGATTGCAGAGATGAGCACAGGTGAAGGTAAAACTTTGGTATCTACCTTACCTGCTTATCTAAATGCTTTAGCTGGTGAAGGGGTGCATATTGTTACTGTAAATGATTATCTGGCTCGTCGTGATGGTGAGTGGAATGGAACCATATTTGAATGGTTAGGATTAACAGTTGACTGTATTGATAAACATCAGCCCAACAGTGAAGAAAGACGTAAGGCATATTTAGCAGATATTACCTACGGTACTAATAACGAATTTGGCTTTGACTATTTGCGTGACAATATGGTGCATAGTCCTGAAGAAATGGTACAACGCAAGCACCACTTTGCTATGGTGGATGAAGTAGATAGCGTATTGATTGATGATGCCAGAACTCCTTTAATTATTAGTGGTCCAATTGGTAAGCAAGATAATGTTGAGCAATTCTTTGAACTAAAACCAAGGATAGAGAAATTGGTTGAAGCACAAAAACGTGCTGTGAATGGTTTTTTAACTGAGGCTAAAAAGAAAATTGCCGAAGGCAATGATGATCCTAAAGATGGTGGACTAGCATTGTTCAGAGCACACAGAGGCTTACCAAAAACCTCAGCATTAATCAAGTTCTTAAGTGAGCCGGGTATGCGTGTTAAACTTCAGAAAACAGAAAACTACTATTTGGCAGACCAGCAAAAAGAAATGCCAAAAGCCGATGAAGAACTTTATTTTTATATAGATGAAAAGCAAAATAGTGTAGAGCTTACGGAAAAAGGCTTGAATCTGATTACTGGTGCAGGAGAGGATCCTAATTTCTTTATTATTCCAGATATTGCCACTTCATTAGGTACAGTGGAGAAATCAGATTTGAGTTCAGAAGAAAAATTGCATCAAAAAGAAGCTATCATTAATGATTATTCATCTAAAGTTGATAGGATTCACACGGTGCAACAGTTACTAAAGGCATACACGATGTTTGATAAAGATGTAGAGTATGTAGTAATGGAGGGAGAGGTGAAAATTGTAGATGAGCAAACAGGTCGTATTTTAGATGGCAGAAGGTATAGTGATGGTTTACACCAAGCCATTGAAGCTAAAGAAGGTGTGAATATTGAAGCCACCACACAAACCTATGCAACAGTTACTCTACAAAACTACTTTAGAATGTATCACAAACTTTGTGGTATGACAGGTACTGCCGAAACCGAAGCAGCTGAGTTGTGGAGCATCTATAAACTAGATGTGGTTTCAATACCAACTAATATTCCTGTTATTAGAAAAGATGAACAAGATTTAATATTTAAAACCAAGCGTGAAAAATTTGGTGCAGTAATAGAAGAAGTTGTTAAACAAAGAGAGGCTGGCAGACCGGTGTTAGTCGGTACAACTTCTGTTGAAGTGAGTGAGTTGTTAAGTAGAATGTTGCGTCAAAAACAAGTTCCACACAATGTATTAAATGCAAAGCAACACTCAAAAGAAGCACAGGTTGTGGCAGAGGCTGGATTGGCCGGAGCTATAACTATTGCAACCAATATGGCTGGACGTGGTACAGATATTAAGCTTGGGCCAGGTGTTAAGGAGGCTGGAGGGCTTGCTATTATTGGTACAGAGCGTCACGAAAGCAGAAGGGTTGACAGGCAGTTACGTGGTCGTGCTGGTCGTCAGGGCGATCCTGGTTCTTCACAATTCTTTGTTGCATTAGAAGATGATTTGATGCGTATGTTTGGTAGTGAACGTATTGCCAAGGTAATGGACTTTGCTGGTTATAAAGAAGGCGAAGTAATACAACATAGTATGATTACCAACAGCATTGAACGTGCTCAAAAGAAAGTGGAAGAAAATAACTTTGGTATTAGAAAAAGATTGTTGGAATATGATGATGTAATGAACAAGCAACGTACTGTTATTTACACAAAACGTAGCCACGCTTTATTTGGAGACAGGTTAGCACTTGACTTAGATAATGCCTTTTATAGTGTTGCCGAAGGTTTAATTGCAGGTTATAAAGGAATGCACGATTATGAAGGGTTTAAACTGGCTGCTATTGTAAACTTTGGTATTGAAACCAATATCACTGAAGAAGAATTTACAAAGGCAAGTGAGCAAACCCTTGCAGAAAAATTATATAACGAGGCTATTGCACGTTACCAACAACGCAAAGCTGCTATGGCAGCACAAGCTGTTCCTGTATTTCAAAACATACGCACACAACAAGGCACACGCATTGAAAATGTAATTGTACCTTTTACCGATGGAAAAAAAGGAATGCAGATTTTAGGTGCAATGCAAAAAACACTTGATACCAATGGTGTTGAGCTGTTGAATGCTTTAGAAAGAACAGTAACATTAGGTTTAATTGATGATGCCTGGAAAGAACATTTACGCAAAATGGACGACCTTAAACATAGTGTGCAAACTGCAAGCTATGAACAAAAAGACCCATTGGTAATTTATAAGGTAGAGGCATTTAATTTGTTTAAAACAATGGATGGAGAAGTGAATAAAGAAATTGTTCAATTTCTTTGCCACGCCAGTATTCCTCTAGAAGATAGTAACCAACAATTACAGGAAGGGCATCAACAAAAAACAGATTTAAGTAAAATGCGTACACAGCACGAAAGTGTTGATGCTGCTGGAAATGACAATGATTATATTGACCCAACACCAGTAAAACACGAACCCATTCGTGTAGAAAAAATTGCAGGAAGAAATGACCCTTGCCCTTGTGGTAGTGGAAAGAAGTTTAAGCAATGCCATGGGAAGGAGGCATAGGGATTTTGAATGATATACTTTAACGAGTCAAGTTTTTATAGCTTGGCTCGTTTTTGTTTTAATAAGGGTTTATAGGGCTTAAGTAGGACTTAGGTAGGGCTTATATAGGGCGTTACTAGGGAGTAACAGCGAAGGATGAACGAAAGAAGGACGAAGGATGAAATACTGAGTCAAGTTTTTATAGCTTGGCTCGGCTGTTTGCAACCCAATTTTTCAAAGCCTCCCAGCAGTTGGAGCAACTTGCAAAAGCACTTTGTATTGCTGCAAACACCTTTTGCAATGCTTACGAGCTTGTTTGCACTGTTGCAACTATCCTTGTAACCAGTTACAAGGATAGTTGTAGCATTACAAAATAGCTTTGTATTTGCCCAAAACATAAAAAACAAGCTTCGCAAGGTTGCATAATAAAATTCTTTTGCTTTACTTTTACTACACAATTTTTCTGCAATGGAAAAAATACTTCTAAAGAACTTTAAAGTAATTATACTGATAATCTGTTTAACACCTTTCTTTTCAACCAATACTTTCTCACAAAATTTAGCACAGAACCCAGGTTTTGAAGATACACTACAATGCCCTAATGGACTTAGTTGCTTTATGAATTACGTTGCCATTTGGACTATACCAAATAATGCAAGTTCTGATTTTTTTTATTTGGGATGCTTTAACTCTCCTCCTTATCCAATAAAAGTGTCAGCAAATTCAGGAAAGGGTTTTGCTGGAATTGTTTGTTATGGACTATTTGGACTACCTACACCAACAATTTCTTACAGAGAATATATTACAGATTCATTAAGCCAACCACTTGTTGCTGGAATAAAGTACAACGTATCTTTTTATGCAAGGTTAGAATCGCAATCATACAATGGGGTTCAAGAGTTGGGAGCATATTTTACTAACTCAAAGTTTTATTATAATAATAAAAATCCAATAATTGTAACTCCACAAATTCAAAATACAATATTCACCAGTACTCAAAAAATATGGTACAAAGTTTCGGGTTCTTTTATTGCAAATGGTGGAGAACGATTTCTAACAATTGGATGTTTTGTTAACGACGCAAATATTACTTTAATACCAGCATCTAACTCCAATTCAAATAGCCAAGCTTCCTATTACTTTATTGATGATGTGTCTGTAACAAAAGATACTTTTCTGCCTATTCACCTCACTTCCTTCACAGCCACCCCACAAAAAAACAAAGTTTTGCTGCAGTGGCAAACAGCTACAGAAACCAATAACAACTTTTTTACTGTGCAACGAAGTAGTAATA
>CAZTOP010000066.1:0-15221 GCA_964615145.1 uncultured Chitinophagaceae bacterium | reverse complement strand
CAGCCACTTAAAACAGTTTTCAATAATGACAACTAAACAAAAAATCTTTCTATCATTTTTTGCTTATCCACGTTACCCCATATATAAATTTATTATTTTACACCAAATTGCTTTCCCTTTAATTTTACCAACTATATTAGCAACTATTTTTGTATCATAATCAACCTGTCACATTTTTACAATTGCGAATACAATGTGTTCGCAATTGGATAAGAAGGAGAGAAAAATCAATATAGAAATTAATGCCAAATCAAAACCCAGAAGAAATAGCAAGAGACCATATCGACAAGCAACTTGTTGCCTGTGGCTGGTTGGTTCAAAGCAAATCAAGTATTAACTTGAATGCAGGTATTGGTGTGGCTGTTCGTGAATATTTAACCGATGTTGGTCCAGCAGATTATGTCTTATTTGTAGAGGGCAAACCGCTTGGTATTATTGAGGCAAAACGTGATGAAGAAGGGCATAAATTAACAGTTCACGAAGACCAAGCCGAAGACTATGCTGCTGCCAAACTAAAATATCTCAAAAATGAAAAATTAATGTTTGTGTATGTAAGCACTGGAGAAGTTACAACATTCACAGACTTTAGAGACCCCAAACCAAGAGCAAGAAACATTTTCAGTTTTCATCGTCCCGAAACTTTAAATACTTGGTCAAAAAAAACTAAATCAGTTCGAGCTGCTTTACAAGACTTTAATAAGTTACCCCAAGATGGTTTGCGAGACTGCCAAATTAATGCTATCACCAACCTCGAAAAATCATTTAAAGAAAACAAACCAAGAGCGTTAATACAAATGGCTACTGGTTCAGGTAAAACCTTTACAGCTATTACTTCTATATATCGTTTACTCAAACTAACAGATAGCAATAACAACAATGTAGTAAATCGCATTTTATTTTTGGTAGATACTAAAAACCTTGGAGAACAAGCAGAGCAAGAGTTTAGAAACTATTTGCCCAATGACGATAACAGAACTTTTACCGAACTATATGGTGTGCATCGCCTAAAATCAAAACATATTCCAGATGACAATCACGTTTATATCAGCACAATTCAACGCTTGTATGCTGTTTTAAAAGGGCAAGATTTAGATGAAAGTGCCGAAGAAGAAAACCCAAATGAAAAATGGCAACCCAAGCAAGTGCCACCAGTTGAATATAATGCAAAATTACCGATTGAATTTTTTGACTTTATTGTGATAGACGAATGTCATAGAAGTATTTACAATTTATGGATGCAGGTATTAGATTATTTTGATGCTTTTCAAGTAGGCTTAACAGCTACACCAGATGCAAGAACTACTGCTTATTTTAAGCAAAATGTAGTATCAGAATATTCTCACGAAATGGCTGTTGCTGATGGGGTAAATGTGGGTTACGATGTGTATTTAATTGATACCAAAATAACACAAAAAGGTGCTACGCTTTGGAAGGGAGCTTATATTGAAACAAGAGAAAAGCTAAGCAGAAAAAAACGTTTAGAACTGCAAGATGAAGACGAAGCATATACTGCAAAGCAGCTTGATAAAGACATTGTAAATCCCAACCAAATTAGAACGGTTATAAAAACATTTAAAGAGCATTTACCCGAAATGTTTGCCGATAGATACGATAAAGATGGAACTTTTGAAGTGCCTAAAACCCTCATTTTTGCAAAAACAGATAGCCACGCAGACGATATTATTAGAGAAGTAAGAGAAGAGTTTGGCGAAGAAAATAGATTTTGTAAAAAAATAACTTACAAAGCCACCGAAGACCCAAAATCAGTATTAACCCAATTTAGAAACGATTACTACCCACGCATTGCCGTTACAGTAGATATGATTGCAACAGGCACAGATGTAAAACCTTTGGAATGCTTGCTTTTTATGCGTGATGTAAAAAGCCGTAACTATTTCGAGCAAATGAAAGGGCGTGGTACAAGGGTTATCAATTTCGATGACCTAAAAAAAGTGTCGCCCTGTGCCAAACTAACCAAAGACCATTTTGTAATTGTAGATGCTATTGGTGTAACCAAAAGTTTAAAAACCGATAGTTGTCCTTTAGAGAAAAAGCCAGGTGTTCCTTTAAAAGATTTATTAGGTGCAGTAACAGTAGGTGCAAGAGACGAAGAATTATTTACATCATTAGCCAATAGGCTTACCCGTTTAGATAAGCAAATTACCGAAAAAGAGAAAAGGCAATTTGAAGAAAAATCTGGTGGCATTAGTTTAACAGATATAGTAAAAAATTTATTAAATGCCTACAACCCCGATACTGTTGAAGACATTGAACAAAGTATAAAGAACGAAAAATTGGGCGAAGCACCAATTGAAATACAAGCAGCTATTGACCTACAGTTAGAACAATTGCGAAACCAAGCAGCAAAAGTTTTTACTGGAGAACTAAACGAATTCATTGATAATGTTCGCAAAGCTCACGAACAAAAAATAGATTTAATAAACCCCGATGAAGTTATAAATGTTGGTTGGTTAAAAGACAATAAAGAAAAAGCCAACGAAATTGTTACCGATTTTAAACAATGGATAGAAAGCCATAAAGACGAATTAATTGCCCTGCAAATATTTTATGGACAGCCATATAGGCGAAGAGAGCTTACTTTTAATATGATACAAGGGCTTGTTGAAACTATACTGCAACACAAACCTACCCTTGCACCTACCAATGTGTGGCGTGCTTATGAGCAATTAGAAACTGTAGTTGGACAACCCAAAAATGAAATGGTGGCATTGGTTTCACTCATACGCAAAGTAGCAGGCATAGATGCAACCTTAACGCCTTACGATAAAATTGTTGACCGAAATTTTCAACAATGGATTTTGAAAAAGAATGCAGGACAACACAACCGATTTACAAAAGAACAAATGGATTGGCTGCAAATGCTTAAAGAACAAATTGCCACATCTGTTCACGTAGACACCGATGATTTAGATTATACCCCATTTGATGCCAAAGGTGGCAAAGGCAAAATGTGGCAACTTTTTGGCGATGAAATGGAAACCATTATTAACGAACTTAACGAAGCATTGGCAGCATAATGAGTGAAATAAAAGAATTACCAAAAGGCTGGACAAATGCCATCTTAGAAGATTTGTTGGACTACATTCAACCAACAGATTATATTGTTGAAACCACGAATTATAATGATAGTTATAAAACCCCTGTATTAACAGCTGGCAAGAGTTTTATCTTAGGACACACCAATGAAACAGAAGGAATATTCAATAATTTACCTACTATAATTTTTGATGATTTTACAACGGCAATAAAATGGGTAAACTTTCCATTTAAAGTAAAATCTTCAGCAATGAAAATTTTAGTTGCAACCCATTCTGAAGTGAATATGAATTTTGTGTACTACTTTATGGAAACTTTGCGAATGAATGTTGATACCCATAAACGATATTGGATTTCAGTTGGTGCTAAACAAAACATTCCACTTCCACCCATTGCCGAGCAGCATCGCATTGTAGCCAAAATAGAAGAATTGTTTAGTAGTTTAGATAGAGGCATAGAAAGTATAAAAACTGCACAAGCACAACTCAAAGTATATCGCCAAGCTGTGCTTAAATGGGCGTTTGAAGGAAGGTTGACGAATAAGAATGTGAAAGATGGAGAATTACCAAAGAAATGGAAATGGAAGAGTATTGGAGATGTTACAAAAAAACTTGACCAAGGTTGGAGTCCAAAATGTGAAAATGGAAGTTCAAAAAATATAAATGAATGGGCCGTTATTAAAACGACTGCAATCCAGCACGGTAAATTTTGGGATAATGAAAACAAAATCCTACCTGTAAGTTTAGTTCCAAGAACTCAACACGAATTAGTAGAAAATGATATTCTTATTACACGAGCAGGTCCAAGAATTCGAGTTGGTGTATGCTGTTTAGTTAAAAATGTTAGACCTAAATTATTGAATTGCGATAAAGCATATCGAATTAAGCCCGATTTAGTAAAAGTTGAGCCAAGTTATCTTGTTCAAGTTCTGAATACGCAACGTTTTCTGAATATCATCGATAAATGTAAAAGTGGTGGAAGTGATAGTGGATTGAATTTAACTCAAAATGTTTTTTTATCTATTGAAGTCCCTTTCCCCCCAACTTTATCCGAACAAACACTTATCGTTCAAGAAATCGAAAGTCGCCTATCCGTTTGCGACAAAATCGAAGAAAGCATTACCAATAGTTTGTTGCAAGCCCAAGCACTTCGCCAAAGCATTTTAAAAAAAGCCTTTGAAGGTAAGTTGGTAGCTCAAGACCCAAATGATGAACCTGCCAGTGTATTGTTGCAAAGAATAAAAGCAGAAAAAGAAAAAAATGAACCTGTTAAAAAAGTGAAAGAGAAAAAAGTAAGATTGAAAAAAGTAAAATTAGTGAATGGCTAAGCAAATAATTATACCAGCTAAAAAGAAACGGATTGCAAAAAAAGCAGTAGTAAAAAAAGCTGCTGCTGCTGCAACAAAGAAGCAACTAACTATTATGGTTTCTTCTACTGTGTATGGTGCACAATCTGACTTAGAGCAAATTGGTGCAATTCTTAAAGGCTATGGATATAATGTTGTAATGTCGATGGCAGGTACAGTCTATGTACCTATTGGTGTATCAAATGTGGAAGCTTGCCTACAGGCTGTTGAAAAATGCGATTTGTTTTTGGGTATCATTTTCCCAAGATATGGTTCTGGTATCACTCACAAAGAATTTTCTAAAGCTATTGAATTAGACATACCAAGGTGGTTTATTGCTCATCACTATGTAACTTTTGCACGTGACATTCTTAAGCAATATATGTTTAGAGGTAGAAGACGTAATAGGCAATTTACTTATAAGAAAACAGATGTAATGGATAGAGCAGATGTAATTCATATGTATAACGAAGCCATTCAAAATCATATTGCATCAGATAAACGAAAATCACATTGGGCTCAACCCTTTTTTAAAACAACAGACATTCACGAATTTCTTGAAACCCAATTTGGAAATATGGAGCAACGCATCATAGAATTAGAAGAATTTAAAAAGAGCAAAATATGAATGAAGAACAACTCATAAAAGACCTATTAAAACAGGACGAAAGCGAACAGCTTGAATTCAAGGAGTCTGTTCGTAAAGATGAAATCGCCAAAGTGCTTTGCAGTTTTTTAAACGGCAAAGGTGGGCGTGTTTTGGTGGGTCTTTCTGAAAATAAAATCCCAAAACACATTGCCAATGCAGCCAAAGCTGTTGAAGATTTAAAAGTATATTTATTAAATGCCCTTATACCAGAAGCACCTATCACAATATCCGTAGAGCCTTTCGAGGGCAAAGATTTAATAATGCTTAAAGTGTACAGTGGCTCTAAGCAACCTTATTTATTCGATGGCAGTATTTACTATCGTCAAGGAGCGGCTACAGTAAAAGCAAGTTCACAAGAAATTGCAGCAATGATTCACGGTCGCCAAAAATCCGAACTACATTGGGAAAGGCAGGCAGCCTTGGGTGTTGATGTAGAAGATTTAGATAAAAAACTAATTCAAAAAACAATTACAGAATCACGAGAAAACCATCGCAGCAGTTTTGAAGGCGATGATATGTTGGATTTTCTTTCGAATTATGGATTGTATCAAAATGGTTCTTTTACCAATGCTTGCGTTGTACTTTTTGCCAAAACACCAGCAAAGTATTTACCACAGGTGAGGGTGCATTTAACTGAATATGCAGAAGGTAAAAACGATAATGCTTTATTGAGAAATGAGGTTTTTGACGGCAACTTATTTGCAATTCAAGATAAATTAGAACGCTATATTGAAAACCTTGGTGTTCGTAGTGTTTTTGATAATAACCAATGGAAACGAATTGATTTCAAATTTCCACCTAAAGCTTTGCAAGAAGGCGTAATTAATGCCTTAATGCATAGAGATTATAGTAGCCATTCAAGCAGCGTAGCTATAAGCATTTATCCCGATAGTTTTGTTATTTCAAATAGTGGTCACCTGCCCGATGATTTAAAAGTAAGTGAATTAAAAAAAACACATCGTTCACATCCTGTCAATCCTGATATTGCACATATTGTTTTTCTAAAAGGTCTCATTGATAAACTTGGTAGAGGAACTATAAGAGTTGTTGAACTATGCAAACAAGAAGGGCTAAAAGAGCCTATATGGAAAGATAACACTGATGGAGTAACACTTACTTTTAATGGTCCAAAAGCTTTATCCGTTAAAAAAGAGCCTACTAAAAATGATGGTGTAAATGATGGTGTAAGTGATGGTGTAAGTGATGGTGTAAGTGATGGTGTAAACAGTCTTTTAAATGATGGTGTAAACGATGGTGTAATTGATGGTGTAAGTGATGGTGTAAAAACCGAAATAATAAAGATTACACATCTTGTTAAAGAAAAAGAAGGTGTTAATACTATGGATATTGCAACCAAAAGAGGTAAATCAAAACCAGCAATAGAACGATACTTAAGAACAGCCAAAGAGGTTGAAATAATTGAATTTAAAGGTGCACCAAAAACAGGGGGCTATTTTCTTACAAACAAGATGAAAGCTAAATTAAAATAATGCATAATTTGGTTAAGAACAATGACATACTTTACAGAGTAAAAATAAAAATATAAATGACAAACGAAAGCAACAATACATCAAGCATAATAAGTAAAGTATGGAGCTTTTGTACCATACTTAAAGATGATGGTGTAAGCTATGGCGACTATTTGGAGCAGTTAACCTATTTGCTATTCTTAAAAATGGCAGACGAATTTAGCAAACCACCATACAACAGAGATTTTAAGTTTCCACACTTAAAAGATGAAAAAGATGCCGAAGTATTAACAAGTGAACAATGTACCTGGGAAAATCTTAAGTCCAAAAGAGGTGCAGCCTTGGAAGGGTTTTATACAGCAATGCTAAGGTCTTTGGCTTCCGAAAAAGGAATGATTGGGCAGATATACATAAAAAGCCAAAACAAAATTCAAGACCCAGCTAAGCTCTACAAACTCATTGATATGATAGACAAAGAGCAATGGAGTACAATGGGTGCAGATATTAAAGGAAAAATATACGAAGGGCTTTTAGAAAAGAACGCAGAAGATACAAAAAGTGGTGCAGGTCAATATTTTACACCAAGAGCATTAATTCGTGCAATTGTAGAATGTGTTCAGCCCCAACCAATGAAAACCATTGCCGACCCAGCTTGTGGCACAGGTGGCTTCTTTTTAGCAGCTTACGATTATATTGCTAACCCCAAAAACTATACGCTTAACAGAGAACAAAAAGAATATTTAAAACTAAAAACTTTTTTTGGAAATGAAATTGTAGCACTAACAAGGAAACAAGCATTAATGAACTTGTTTTTGCATAACATTGGCGACTTTACCAGTGAAACTTTCATATCCCCAGCTGATGCTTTAGTTTCAGATAGTGGTTTAAGAGTAGATTATATTTTAGCCAATCCGCCATTTGGCAAAAAAAGCAGTATGACTTTCACTAATGATGAAGGCGAACAAGACAGCGAAGATTTAACCTATAATCGTCAAGATTTTTGGGTAACCACAAGCAACAAACAGTTGAATTTTGTTCAGCATATTCGTACAATGCTAAAGTCAGATGGAAGAGCAGCGGTTGTATTGCCTGATAATGTTTTGTTTGAAGGAGGTGCTGGTGAAACCATAAGAAAGAAGTTATTAGAAACAACAAACCTTCACACCATTTTACGTTTACCAACTGGTATTTTTTATAAACAAGGCGTAAAAGCAAACGTATTGTTTTTTGACAATAAACCTGCTGCAAAAGAGCCACATACAAAAGAGATTTGGTTTTATGACTTTAGAACAAACATACATTTTACGCTAAAGAAAAATCCATTAAAACTGGATGACCTTAGCGACTTTATAGCTTGTTACAATGCAGGCAATATCAACAAACGAAAAGAAACCTACAACGCAGACACAAACTCTGAAGGTCGTTGGAGAAAGTTCACTTACCAAGAGATTATTGAACGTGATAAAACCAGTTTAGACATTTCCTGGATAAAAGATAAAAGCCTAACAGACTTGGACAACTTACCTGACCCAGATTTATTAGCTAACGACATCATCGAAAATTTAAAATCAGGGATTGAAAGTTTTGAAGAAATAATGCTAACAATAAACGAAAAGTAACTAACGCACTTTGTAAAACATCTGTTTTTTATCAGATAGTCTTATTACAAAGCACATTCTTTACTTCTACGCATTCTTTACGTGAAATACGAAAAACAACATTAATGGCGACAGATATTACAATAAACAGCTTATTTCCAGCAGTTAAAAGTGGACAACTTTCAAAACAACAGGCTGACATTTTTAATACAACTTTCATAGGTATTGACTTTGGTACTTCTACGACAGTCGTTTCTGTTTCACATTTAGACAAAGAAACTAAAGATATAAAAACCAAAACGCTTTGGCTAAATCAAAAACAATATGATGGCACACCTATGTCATCTGAAAAAGTGCCGACAGTAATAGCATTGTATAACAAATTGATATTAGTTGGACAAGGAGCAGCAGACCTAAAACACCAATTGAAAAAAGGTGTAAATGTTTGGTATTCTTTTAAAATGGAATTAGGCGAAGACTTAGGTTCTAAATATTACAATAGCGAACTTGATAGAAATAGTAAATTCAAAATTTTGAATCCAAAAGATGCCACAATAGTCTTTTTCCAATATATAAAAAGAGAAATTGACAGAATTGTAATAGCTGAAAATTTACCGACAAATTTGCAATATGCAGTGAGTATTCCTGCCTCATTTGAAGCAAATCAAAGAAAAGAACTTGTTCAAGCACTTGAACAAAATGGAATGGCAATAAATAAACAAGCATTAATTGATGAGCCTAATGCAGCATTTTTAAGTTTTGTTCAAAAGTCAAATATTGAAAACAATCCCTTAAGAATCCCTGATGGAGCAAATCCGAAGGTTTTAGTTTTTGACTTTGGAGCTGGGACTTGTGATATTTCAGTTATTGAGTTAGGGAAAGACTTAAATGGTGTTTATTCTAAAAACTTATCAATTTCAAAATTTGAAAAAATTGGAGGAGATGACTTAGACAGATATATTGCGTTAGAATATCTATTCCCACAATTATTGAGTCAAAACAAATTTAAAAAAGGAGATTTTAAAACCCCAGAAAAAAACAGAATTATTACCCAACTTTTAAAAGCAGCAGAACAATTAAAAATATTGATTTGCGATACAGTTGCGTTAAAAATGGACAATAAACTATTGCCAACAATGGCAATAGCAAAAGACAATGTTTCATTGGGCTATTCGATAGAAATAGATTCTAAAAAAGGTTTATTGAAACTTACAGAACCTAAACTAACATATCAAGAATTTAGCGAATCAATGAAGACGTTTCTTAAAACCAATTCTTTGATACCAAAAAAAGGAAGTGAAGGGCAAAATGATTTTGTGAGTGTTTTTAGTCCAATTCATACAGCTTTGAAAAAAGCTAATTTAACAAAGTCTGAAATAGATTATGTGTTATTCATAGGTGGAAGTTGTAAAAACCCTTATGTTCAAAATGCTTTAAAAGAATATTTTACAGATTCAGATTTATTAATCCCAACCGACTTACAAACTCACGTTTCTGCGGGTGCTGCAATTCATTCTTTAATTTATAATGGATTTAATAAAAATATTATTCAACCAATTACAAGTGAACCTTTTATAGTAATTACAAAGGATGAAAGTGCAAAAGTAATTTTGAGAGCAGGAACTCATATCCCTTGCGAACTTATAATAATTGATGATTTAGTTACGACAAAAGATGGGCAACAAGCAATTGAATTACCAATTTGTTTAGGCAATAAAAACAAACTTTTATACAATATTAAAATAGTTTGTGAAGACCCTTCGGGCTTTAAAAAGAATACACCAGTTCGTTTGGAGTTAGAAATCAACGCTGACAAATTATTACTTGCCCGAGCATCAGCAGTTGGAAAATCTGTATTTGTTGAAGCCATTAATCCTTTTGCAAATAAGGATTTAACAACCGAAGAGCGTATTGTTTTAAAGGCTGAAAGACAAGCAAATATTGAAGCCGAACAAAACAATGGCAAACCCACAAAACAAGGCTTAACAAATTTGTATAAAGCGTATGAACAAATTGGCAACGATTTTAGAGCAGCTGAAACATTAGAATTGTTAAACGAATTATATCCGAGTGTTTCAAATTACAATCAAATTGGAGTTTTATATTCAAGTGCAGGATATACTGAAAAGGCATTAGAGTTTTACGAATTAGCATTTGAAAACAATAAAAATGCGACAATTGCTTTTAATTTTGCTCACTCATTAAAAAGCAAAAACAAAGAAAAATTTAAAGAAATCCTTGAAGAATCATTGCAACTTGAACCTAATAAACCTCATTCTCTTTATGAACTTGGCAAATTATTAAAGAAGGAAAAAGATGAAAAAGGCAATGAAATGATTAAAAAAGCTTTTGACACTTGGAAAAAGAAATACGATACAAATTCAATGTCTGAAAGTGATTATAGTTGGCTTTCATCGGCTGCCGATGAATTAGGAATGAGAGATTTTGCACAACAAGTAAGACAATCAAAACCAACATTCAAAGGCGAAGAATTATATAATACTGATAACTTGACAAAAACTAACATCGAAGAAGGGTTGATTAAACAATAACATTTTAAAAAATATACAATGGCTTGGATGATTAGAGAAGACCAACTTGACCCTGAACAAAAAGATTTCGTAAACAATGAATCTAAAAAATCAGGTAACATTTGGGTAAAAGGTTTTGCAGGTAGCGGAAAGTCCGTTTTACTTGTTCATTCACTTAAAGATATACTAAAAAAAGAACCAAATGCAACAGCAGCAGTTGTTCTCTATACACATTCTTTAATTGATATGTTTAGAACAGGAATGAAAGAAATTGGTCTTTCTGAAACAATTCCCGTTATGACTTATTACGAATTTGTTGATAAAAATACTTCAAATTATGATTATATTTTGTGTGATGAAGTACAAGATTTGCCAGCAAAAGTTTTGTATGCAATGAAAAACAGAGCTAAGAAAATAATTGTAGCAGGAGACTCTAATCAGTCAATTTTCAGTACAGATCCCAAATGGCAAGAGCCAACTGTAAACCCAGCTCAAATTGGAGACATCATAAACGCAAGAGCATTCTCATTGAATATGATTCACCGATTAACAAGAAGTATCATTTCAGCTGTTCAAAAAATATTACCCAATATGAATATTTTTGGTGCTGCAAGAGATACCACAAAAGTTGATGTAAATATTCGTTTATGTGAAGCAAATAGTGAACAAGAAGAAATTGAATATGTTTTTAAGGAATCACAAAAAGGAACAGCTGTTGGCGAATCTTCTGTTATTTTATTGCCTACACATAAAGCAATTGAAAGATTTATTGAATTACTATATAAGGTAAACAATAAAAATCTTGTTTCAATTCCGAAAGACAGGTGGAACAAACCAGATTACAATAGTTTAAATACTCAGCTAATAAATTCTAATATTAAGGCACAATTTGTTGGGAGTGGCTACGGTTCTTTAAAAAATGCAGAGAATAGTAAGCATACTATTATAATGACGTATCATAGTGCCAAGGGGTTAGATTTTGACAATGTGTTTTTACCCTTTTTAAATAACAGCTTATACATTACACCCAACAATGAAGAAACTTTATTTATGGTAGCTATTACAAGAAGTAGAAAGAATTTGTATTTGTCATATTTTGGCTACACTCATAATTTGGTTGATAAATTTAAAAGTGGTTGTACTGAAATTTCAATAAATCAATTAAATAACAATTCAAACAGTACCAGTCAAAGTGATGATTTTGACTTTTAACAAATGGAATTAATGACTAATTATATATCAATAGTAAATAGATATGAATTTGCCCAATTTTATAGATTTGGCTATATGTATGTTTCTGCATCCGAATTGTTGCCATTTACTGAAATAGGTTCTACTGAAACCAAGTCAAATTTAGTTTCACATTTTAAAAACAAAACGCCATTTGAATATGACGAAGAATATTTAATTATTCATTTATGTCAAGAAATAGAGAACCAAAACACAATCCGAAAATTTCATATTACCGACTTAAAATCAATTTATCCATTATCAAGACAGGCAAAACAATCAATACAAGAGCGAATAGATTCAAGAATTAAACTTGAAGAACCAATATTTGAAAACCTAATTCCAGCGATTATTTCAAATATTCAGAACAATGAAATTGAAATGTCAATTTCAGCTCTTTGGACAATTTTTGATTTAGAAAGTTCAAGCGACTTAATTACACATAAAATAGGAGTTGAACATATTTATAAAGGTATTGAGTTTAGAAAAGAAGGAGTAAAATCCTTTCAAATACAAAATGCGAATATTTGGTCAATTCTAATTGCATACGATAGATATGAATATTTCCCAAATTCAACTCTTGGATATTTTTTTGATGCTGGTCAAGTTTTTGCATATTCAAAACTATCGAATTTTGAAAACAGCAAACTTTACACATTGCTGAAATCAATAAAAGAAGACAGTAAAACACCCATAATTATTTCTGAATTAGAGAGTTCAGAAAAATCTCAATCCTATATCACAAATACAAATTTTGATGGTTTGAAATTTCATATTGTAGCACCATTATATTTAATGCTTAAAGACGATTTAAGAAACTGTGATAATCTTACACAATCAAAATATTTCACAAGATCATATTTAGAATATTTAAAACAGTTTGGAGATGATTTTAAAGCAGCAGTAATACTTTTAGGGTCATTCTTCGGTTACAAAAAAATATACGATTTGTATTATGACAAACTAAATCTGTCATTCTTCAAAAACTACAAACCAGTTGTTAATATCGAAAACAATACGCAATCTGAAATTATCGAAGTTCTAAATGTAGAAGAACTGACAACAGAAATTGAAATAAGCAAAAAGAATACGGTAATTGAAAACTTAGAAACAGATGGAAATAAAATCATTTTTCAAAGTGGAGTAAACGAAGTAGTCGAAACTGCAAATTTCGTAACACAAACAAATGGAGTTGAAACAATTATTGAAAATCTAATAATTGAAATTCCAGCAAAGGAAGACAGCTTTATTATTCAACAAAAATTCAATATTGAAAACTTCATTTTAGACATACTAAAACAACAAACTCAAGTTTCACTTACTGAATTAGCAGATAAAATTAAAATTGCAAGAAGTGACAAAAAGAAAATGACGAATACTGAATTAGAAATGGAAATTTTTAAAATAGAAACATTAGAAGTAACAACAAAAAGTCCGAAAAAAGTGCAACATAAGCCGACAGGTTTATTCAAATAGTTGCCTGGATGGTACTGATTTAGAAATACAATACAACCCTACTGAAAATCGCTATGACTTTATTGGCTAATATAGGGTTTCAATTTGAAGAAAAACTGTTCTTTATTTCACAAGATTATGTAAAAAAAATACAATTTTATAGATGTACTACTTAATTTTTATTATACTTGGATTACTTGTTTTTTCAATTGTTGTGTTATACAAAGTCAATAGCAAATTTATAAATCTTAGCAAAGAGAATAAGATACTAAAAGAAAAAATAAATGAACTAAATGCAAAGGTTACAAATACAGTAAATGAAATTCCAATCACAAATTTTATTCTTCCAGATAATGATGTTTTAGAAGAAAACGAAACTCAGGTTCCTCTAATGCCTGTTGAAATTGAGAGATTCAAATTAGAAATAGACCCTCAAATAAAAAATAAGTTGCAACACTACTATATCGTAAAGGAGCTTAAAAAAGACAAAACAAGTAAAGCCATTTTTTCCAACAATGAATTTGAATTTGCTAACCAGAATTTATACACCAGTAAAGTAGAAGCCCGCCTTTTTTATGATAATAAAATTGCTAATCTCTCAAATAATGATGCAAATTCAGTTCTCGAATACGAGTTATACATTGTTAACAATGTTTTTTTTGATGCAGAAAAAATTGCTTCAGCAAGTGATATTTCTACAGATGAAATAAAGTCATATTTGCTTATTGATAGTGCAGGAAAAGAACAAACAGATGGAAGGAATTTTGAATCTTTTGCATTAAGGTCTGCTTCTGAAAAAATGAATAAAAAACACAAAAGTCAATCTACTTACATAAGTACCAAAAACAGTTTTTTGGACGGCGATTATAAAGATTGATTCAATCAAATAGGAAATGGAAAGATAACCCACCCATCCACGCTTCAAGAAAAAAAACGGCTTATGCAGTCCCTACGCTACAAGCCTTACCAATACTGCATTTTGTGTTGCTGCCAATTTTTAACTGCAATACTTTTTTTATTGCAATGCAGCTATGCTATTTGGCACATTGCAAGCCTCGTTCCTCGTTTGCAAAGAGCCAAGCCTTTCACACAAGCAATGCATAAAAAAGACAGTCATTCCAACCACCACCACCATTCCTTTATTGCAGTACAAAAATTGTCAGAAGCATACTTAAACATAAAGTGCCATTATGTAATTTTTTTACCAACCCTCATACAAGTATGCTAAACAAAAAAAATCACATAATCACTTTATGTTAAGTAGCCAACACAAGCATTTTAAGTAAATGCAGCCGTTTTTTTCTTTGCTCTGCTAACCCACCCATTGATTAACGAGCAGCAGTTTTTTAATTGAACTTTTGTAACAAATTTTCAGCATTTGGCTCTGCTACCCACCCGACCCATTTTCATTTGCCAGTAAAATAAAGCAGCTATACTTCAAGCCTTGTGATGCAATCAGCTTCATTCATTACACTTCCATTACGTTACAGCGTTGCATTCACTTCACTACGTTTCATTCTCTACACTACCTTCCACTCATTTCAGTTACATTCATTTCAGCCCATTGCAACACCACGCAGCAACAGCCTTTCTTCAATCTCTCACAAGCCCTTGCTACATTGGCTTTGGTGGCTTCGCAAATTTACCAAAGCCACTTGCCATTTGTTCGTTTCTTTCAGTCAGGCACTTGCTTTTTTGCTATGCTACAACAACACATTGCTTTATTTTTCTGTAGCGTTTAACCCTATCTAACGCTGCAAGAAGTTGATTGGAATTTTTCTTTTTTCTTTTCTTTTTTGAAGCAAGGAAATGAAAGTTGAAGTTTTAACCAATTGTCCAGCGAGAGGCAAAAATATGCTCTCAAAAGTCGGCAAGGTCTGCACTTCA
>CAZTOP010000065.1:0-15985 GCA_964615145.1 uncultured Chitinophagaceae bacterium | reverse complement strand
TTATCATCCGCCAAATACTACTTCAATAATATCGCTTGGCTGCCCTATTTCTTCATCGTTTATTACACCCATTGCCATATATTCTCGGGCTTCGGGGGTTCCGGCAGTGCTTAAAGGACGGTTATCTTCGTAGGGACTGTGGCTATCGAATGCCAGTTTGCTAAAACTAGATTGTCCCTTTAGGCGAGCATAAATATTAACACCATCTACTCCTTTTTTTGTAAACTCAATACTTACTCTGCCCGGAAACACTTTTGCTGTTAATTGTGTTTTATAATCATCATTATCCATTCGGGATTGGCTTGCAATAAGCCCCAATGCCTGGGCAACAGCATCGGAAAAACTGCTTTTGAGTTTCCAGGTCTGAATGGCGTTTCTTAACACAGCTTCATTGGTTTTAATAATAAGGTCTTTATTTTCCTTAACCTGTTTTGCACTGGTTCGGGCTGCTTCGTAAGCACTAATTTGAGTTCTTATTTCGCTGCATTTGGTTTTTATTGCTGCGGCTTCGGCAGCGGTAATACCCAGTTCGGTTAAAAAATCATCTATTTTATTTTCAATATTTAAAAGCCATATTACTTTATTGGCTTCGCGGCTTGGGATATAATCGGTAGGCATATAATTAATTTTTTGATTTTTAAATTTTTATAAAAAATATGGAATGAGAAAAATATAAAAAAAGCTTCCCAAAAATGGGTAGGGATGTACCTGCTACTTATTGGGAAGCCCCTGCTGCTGCCCGGGGAGCCCCTACATAAAATTAGGAACTCACCAGAGATAATTGGGAAGCCCCAGAAACCGCCAGGGGCTTCCCTGTAAACTTTCGGGAAGCCCCTATAAACAATTGGGAGTACCCTAATAATGCCAGGGACACCACTATTACCAGCTGGGAAACAAATATTTTTTATGAAGGAATGGAATAAAAAATTATTCGATGTTCGATTGAATGGAAATACGGTATTAAGAAGGTTTAACAACACCGGATAATTTTTTTTTATTGATAACCAAATATATAAAAAACCATGTTGAAATTAAAAAATTTTTTTTCGCAAATTATTGTTAATGAGCTGCTATGCTATTATATAGTGCTTGAACTTTTTTTGTATTAGTATCACAAATTAAAAATTGTGTCTGCTACAGAAACCCATTATACTTAATTTTGCCAAATACAATTACACTATATGCAAACGATAGCTACCCCCAAAACAACAACAGAAAAACAAGTTGATTTTTTACCTTTACAAGGAACAGATTATGTAGAGTTTTATGTAGGCAATGCCAAGCAGGCTGCACACTTTTATAAAACTGCTTTTGGTTTTCAAAGTCTTGCTTATGCCGGACCTGAAACAGGTGTTAAAGACAAAGCCAGTTATGTGATTAGACAAAACAAATTAACTTTTGTTTTAACTACCCCCTTAAAAATAAATAATGAAATTGCCGACCATATTTACAAACACGGCGATGGTGTTAAGTTTTTATCGTTACGAGTTGATGATGCAACTGATGCTTGGGAGCAAACTACACAACGTGGTGGTAAATCCTATATGGAGCCTACAACTTTAAAAGATGATGATGGAGAAGTTGTAATGAGTGGCATACATACTTATGGCGATACTGTTCACCTTTTCATTGAAAGAAAAAATTATAATGGTGTGTTTATGCCAGGATTTAGAAAGTGGGAATCAAGCTACAATCCAGCATCAACAGGTTTGCAGTATGTTGACCATTGTGTGGGCAATGTAGGTTGGAACCAAATGAATCCTTGGGTAAAGTTTTACGAGGATGTAATGGGCTTTAGAAATATTTTAAGTTTTGATGATAAAGATATTTCTACTGAATATAGTGCTTTAATGAGCAAGGTAATGAGCAACGGAAATGGCTATGTTAAGTTTCCGATTAATGAACCTGCAGAGGGTAAAAAGAAATCACAGGTAGAAGAATATCTTGATTTTTATAATGGCGAAGGGGTGCAACACGTTGCTATTGCTACAAAAAACATTATAGAAACTGTAACTGATTTAAAAAGCAGAGGTATTGAATTTTTAAATATTCCAGGTAGTTATTATGATACTGTTTTAGATAGGGTAGGAACTATTGATGAAGATTTAAAACCTTTAAGAGAATTAGGTATTTTGATAGATAGAGATGACGAGGGGTATTTATTGCAAATATTTACCAAACCTTTAGAAGACAGACCAACATTGTTTTTCGAAATCATTCAACGTAAAGGAGCAAAAAGTTTTGGTAAAGGAAACTTTAAGGCTTTGTTTGAATCTTTAGAAAGAGAGCAAGATTTAAGAGGAAATTTATAAAACTTATAAAAATTAAAAAAGCTGATAGCAAACAACTATCGGCTTTTTTGTTTTATACATATTTCCCTAATCTTGTTAAACCAATCACTTTTATTAATGAATAATTTTTCTATTTATTTTCAGTTAGGGTTCAATCATATTGCCAATTGGGGAGCCACCGACCATATACTTTTTATTATTGCTTTAAGCTCAAGATATCAATTTTCTGACTGGAAAAAACTGCTTATTTTAATTACCGCTTTTACAATTGGACATACTATTACATTGGGCTTAGCTGTGCTCGATATAATACATTTTTCAGGTAAATGGATTGAATTTTTAATACCATTAACAATTGTTGTAACTGCTTTTAGCAATTTATTTGTAAAAAAGTTCAGCTTTAGCAATAAGTTTCCACTGATTTATTGGTTTGCATTATTTTTTGGTTTCATTCACGGTTTGGGTTTTAGCAACGATCTTAAAAGTATAATTGGTAATGGTAGTGGATTAATTTTAAAACTATTAGCTGCTAATATTGGAATTGAATTGGCTCAATGTTTATTTGTATTACTGATGTTGTTTGTTGGTTTTATTTGTTTAAACTTTTTAAAAATAAACCGAAGAGAATACTTGCTTTTTGTAAGTGGTTGTATTTTTGGAACTGCTTTGTATTTGGCTATACAACAATGCCCATTTTAAATATAAATGGGCATTGATATAAGAGAATAGTAATGAAACTAGTTATTCTATAATTAGTTTTTCTGTTTTTATTTCACCACTAGAAGTTATTACTTTAACTATATAGACCCCTTTTGTTAAGTTTTGAACATTAACAATTGCACTTGAGTTGTTAAATGTTTTTTTCTTAATTATTTCTTTACCCAAAAAATCAATTATAAAAAACTCCTTAGCATCATTACAAATAATTGTTATTGTTTCCTTGGCCGGATTTGGATAAATACTAATTCCTTTTATAGAATTTGAGTTTAAATTAACAAGTTTTATTTCGCTAAACTGATATTTGCCATCATTGTCTATAACTTGAATTCTATAGTAAATTGATTTGGGCAAATTATTATTAGTCAATAAATCTGTGTAGCTATAAGTTCCTTTGCCCTTTGCAATAGTTTTTCCAACAGTTTCAAAACTTATTCCATCAAAACTGCGTTGTATGTTAAAATATGATGTATTTATTTCAGATGCTGTTACCCAAATATTATTAATGGCTCTATCGTTCATCATCTTTAAATCATAACTTGTAAATTTTACAGGAGTAACAATACCACTTGTATTAATTTGTGTAATGGCGGTATTAGTAATAACAGGGGCGTTATAATCAAAATAAATAAATGCCTTATTACTAACAGAACTACCATTGGTTAAAGTAGGTTTAGGTTTTATTTTAAAGCTAACAAAACCGTGACTTCCTGTTTCATTGATATTACTATCGGGTAACAGGATATTGAAAAATTCAAAATGAACGACATTTTTTTCAACTGTAGTTTTACAATTGTGTGAGCTGCCTACTAATACTAAAGTATTTGCCAATAAATCGTTACTCAAAGTATCATCAATGATTACTGTAAATGCAGTATCGGTTCCTGTATTTTGAAATCGAATGGTATAGTCAATATCTTTCCCTAGTGCAACTTGGGTTGGCGTTAATACTGGTGTTGCAGCTTTATCATTAGGGTCGTAAGAACCACCAACCAATGCTGCTAGTCTAACATTAGTAGTGTATGTTAAATTAGCATCTACAACAATACTATCGCCAAGTGGAACAGTTGGTTTAACTCTGAAATATGCAATAAAATATCCAGTTTGTCCTGGTTGTATATTATTTATATCAAGCTTTAAGTTGTTTAATGAACTTAAGATACTTGTGTTAGTAAAACTATCTAAAATTAGTTTTGAACCATTGTAATCAAAATTTAGTGTTGGACTGATGGAAGTTGTTCCAATATTTTGATAGCTAATATAATATGGGTAACTAAATCCAGGTCTTGGACGCCACATTAGAGGTGTTATATTTAGTTTCATTGAATCTTTGGTTACAAAGGGCTGCAAAGCAGCTAAAGTATGAAGGATTGTATCGTATGTGCTGATGTTATAGCTTAGATATTGAGGAAAAGGTTTGTAGACATTTAGTGTGTCAACAGACAGTGTATAAGATCCCAAACTATCTGCGAATAAATAGAAATAACCATTTTTGCTAGAGAATGTACTGTTGCCATTTGATAATGTAATTTTAACATTAGAGCAAAAATTTTCACCTATATCTTGAACTCCATTACTATTGTAATCATAGAAAGTTTGTCCATAAATCAATGGTTTACTGTGACATTTACCACTATTGAGGATTTGAGAACATTGAGTAGGCGTAAACTTAACAGCAAAGTTTGAAGCTGGTTTGGAATTAATTGTATTTGTAGAGTTTGAATTACTTATTGTAGCCAAATTACTAAGATTGCTAAGACTTAAAAAATTGCCAACCCCATGTGAGCAACTTGCTAAACCTACTGATGCACTTGCAGTGGTGGATAATGTTCCAGGAGTAATATTTCTATAATGAAATATAATTTCATTAGTAGTTTCATATAATTTTACTTGAAAGTTTATAGATGCAAATGCTGCTTGCCAACTCCAGCGAACATTGCTCCATTGTACAGTGAAAATTCTATTTGGTGCAGTCCCGGTAGTATTATAAACTATATTGGTATTTGCGGTTAGGTCTAAATCATCCCAAAGCGGAGCAATTAATGGTCTTGAAAATATAGATTTATCCATTGTATTATCAGAGTAATTTAATGGACCTGCTTTTAAATCATTGTTCCAATAAGCATTTAATGTATCAAGTGGGGCCCCTAGAGAAATAAAACCATTTGTACTAATATGACAAATTGAGTAAGGAACGCAATTAAAAATAAATGGGAATGGAAGTATAATGTTATTAGCTGCACCTTCGTCATATTGACTTGCACCATCTATTGCTGCAAGAGTTGGTGGGTAGGCTAATGTTAAAGTTGGCGATGTTCCAGTAATAGCTGAATAAGTCATTGTTGGGTAAGAAACAGTATAATTCATTTGGGCTTTTAACTGAGATGCCAAAATAAAAAAACAGGCTAGTGCAGTTATGATGTAAACTTTTTTCATAATCAATTAGTTTTATTTTTATTATGACAATAAAAGTAAGTATTTCGCTGCTTATTCAAAAAAAAAGTACATTTTAATTTTTTTTAATGGAAACATAACTTGTTTAATTACAATATTTTCAAAAATTATTCATCTTGCTGCAAAAATTCAATAAGCTAAAGGTTAATTTTATTTAATGAGTTAATATTTGGTATTATAGTCATAATAAAGGTTTATTCAAGTCATATTATTTTCAAAATTTATAAATGTCTTCAAGTTGTTTTATTAACTTTCATACTTAATAATACAAATCATTATAATGGTTTATAGGAAATTATAATTGTAAGTATAATTAATACTACAAATGATTTTATATAGGGTACATTTACGGCACTAACCCTAAAAAAATGAACTTAGAAGATATTGCAATATTTGCCAATAGATTAACGGCACACAACGAAAGAATGGTTATAACAATGAAAGATGGAACCATTTATACAGGACACTTTTTTAATAATCCTAAGCCGCCAGATAGAAAAAATAATCAATGGAATTTTATTATTCCAGATAGTGCAACAGAAAAGTTTCAATCTTTTAATATCAATGGAGAAGATATTGTTTTAATAAAGAAGATATTACTTTTTTAGAGATTGATACTTATTTAAACTCACATACCCCCAATTTATTTAGAATTATTGATGATAGGAAAATATTTGCTATTATCTAATTCCAATTGGGTTGGGGCTTTTTAAATAATGCAGGAATAAATAATGCCTGATAAACAAACATCCACAAATCTAAAAAGAAAAACCAAGGTAGTAAATCCTTTTCATTAAGTTTTTTCATTGTTTTTGAGTAAACAAATGCTTGTAACAAAAAGCGAACTCCAAAAACTGATAAGGAGATCCACCAACTAAAGAAAATTACACTAATAATAAAAAGCGGGTAGAATAAGAAAAAACTCGCAGAATAGAGTCCCAGTAAAATTTTGTGTTTACTACTATAAAATTTTGCTGTTGTATAATGTCTGTTCTTTTGTTTCATCCATTCATTAAATGTTGTTTTAGGTTCACTTAAAGTATGAGCATCTGAATCTATAACAATTGCAGTATTTTTTTTGCTAGCTACTTGGTTTATAAACAAATCATCATCGCCACTGGGTAAATGATTCATTGATGAAAAGCCTTTATTTCTGATAAATAAATCTTTTTTATAGCTTAAATTTCTACCTACACCCATATAAGGCAACCCTGCTAGTGAGTATGAAAAATATTGTAATGCAGTATGAAAAGTCTCAAATCTGATAAGTTTATTTAAAATGCCTGGCGATTTTATGTAAGCACCATAACCAAAAACAATTTCTATTCCATCTCTGTAACCATCCTGCATTTTAGAGACCCAATTTTCGCTGGCTGGCACACAATCAGCATCGGTAAGTAAAAGAGTTTCATATTTACTACTCTTAATACCCATACTTAATGGAAATTTTTTTCCAATGATATGCTTTGCCTCTTGCACAAGTTCAATCATTGTAAGGTTTTTAAAATCTTTTTTATATTCATCAATAATGTATCTGCTTTCATCTTCTGAATTATCGTTCACAACAATAATTTCGTGTGTGGTTCTATAGTTTTGTACTAGTATGCCTGGTAGGTTTTTAGCAAGATTTGCAGCTTCGTTTTTTGCACAAATAATTACCGAAACAGGGTGTTGATTGATAGTGGTTTTGGGTTTTTCTTTGTAAAAAGCCAGGCGGCAAAAAAAATACAAATAGTATATTACTTGTATTGCTGTTACCAAACAAAAACTATAAAAAAATATTTGCCAAACAAATTGAGGTATCATCATAAAACAAAAATAGGGTTTGAATGGGTCTATTAACTTATAGTTAATAAATTGGGGTTAATATTATGTTGATATGTTGAAAAGTGGTGTGCATTTATCTTTAACATTAATTTTGCTGAATGCGATTTTGTGTTCTACTTATTTGTTTTTTTATTTTCTCATCAACTTGTTGTGCCAACGACAGCACTTTTATTCCAATTCTTTTTCAAAAATTGTTGGATAAACAAATTAATCAGACCGATTTTTTTGTTGAAGGAAGTTTTACAAGTTTTAGACAAAGAGGTAACAACAATACATTAAAACCTGATAATAATATTTTTTTTACTGCACTTATTGCTTACACCCTGCAAGAACTAAAACCATACTTAAATAGCAATGAAAAAGTTGTTGCCGATACAATTATTAACAGAACTAAAAAAGCATTTGCACATTACCAAAATATTAGTGGACGATTAACGTATAATTTTTGGAGAACTGATAATGGAAATGATTTTTTTCCGAATGATAAAATACTGAATAAATTCAAGAAATCTCTAGCTTTAGCAGATGACTTAGATGATACAAGCATCATTTTATCTGTTTTGGAAATTGATGATTCTACCGCAGAAAAATCACATTTTTTGATGCAACAATTCGCCAATGGATATTATGCAACTATAAAAAATACATTTAAGAAATATCGAAACTTACAAGCTTATTCAACTTGGTATGGTAAAAAAATGCCAGTCGATTTTGATTTTGGAGTTCATTGTAATATTCTAAGTTTTGTAAATAAATATAAATTGAATTGGAGAAATACTGATTCTACTACTTACAATTTATTAATGGATATGATTTGTAATAATTATGTAAATGAATATTATAGTTATATTTCTCCATATTATTCTTACCCTTCAGTATTGTATTATCATCTTGGCAGGTTGTACACATCAGGCAATACTAAAGCATGGGAGAATTTAAAACCAGAAATTATAAAAAAAATAAATACATCATTCAAAAATACCAATGGAATGATGTATAAAATACTATTATTAAATACATTGTATAAAATGAATGCCTCGGTCCCAGATTATGAATTATCTTATGATGACGTAGTTGGTGGTACATACAACACTGATTTTGTGTATTATACAGGGCATTTATTTGGGCATTTAAACAATTCTATAAAAACGGTTTCTCAAAAATTGAGTTCTATAACACAATTTAAGTGGTATTCATCGGCTTTTAATGACTGCTTATTACTAGAATATCTAATTTTAAAACATAGAAGAAATAAATAAGTATGGCTTGTAATAAAAAGATATATAATGAATTGTCTTCAAAATTTGTAAAAAATAATGTTCAATTGGTTGCTGTTTCTAAATTAAAACCAATTGAGGACATATTGGAGATGTATGACCTCGGTCAAAGGGATTTTGGGGAAAATTATGTGCAAGAACTACTCGATAAGGTGCATAAGATTGACAAGGACATTCGATGGCATTTTATTGGACATTTACAAACGAATAAGGTAAAGCAGATTGTAAAATTTGTATATTTAATTCAAAGTGTAGATAGTTTAAAATTATTAAAAGAAATTGATAAACAATGTTTAATAAATAATATTTGTGTTAAATGTTTAATTCAAATATTTATTGCAACTGAAGAAACTAAATATGGATTATCTGAAGCTGAGTTAGATGAAATAATGACTTTATACAAACAGGGTATTTTTAAAAACGTTGAAATAATTGGAGTTATGGGAATGGCTAGTTTTTCAAGTGATTTGCAGAAAGTGAGGGATGAATTTAAACAATTAAAATCTATTGCAAATAAATACGCTGAATTAAAGGTTATTTCAATGGGAATGAGCCAAGACTTTGAAATTGCTATTGATGAAGGTAGTAATATGGTAAGAATTGGAAGTATGCTTTTTGGAAAACGCTAATAATTATAATAGCTTGTTTTTCAGGTCTAAATCCAAAACCATTTTATGGAACTTTGTCGATGTGGCAATTTGTTTTGTCATATTTAAGTGACCTAAGTGGTGCATGTCGGAGCCAATGAAAGAAATTAGTTTATTTTTTACTAAATGCTCAGCAGCTTTTTGAACTGGCTTGCCATAAAAACCTGTTAAAGACAATAAGTTTAGCTGTAGAAGACAGCCTCTTCCAAGAAATTCTTCATAAATGTCATTGTTGCCTAAGTAGTAATTGTATCTTTCTGGATGTGCTAGAATAGGTTTGTATCCTCTGATTTTTAGATCAAAAATTACTTCATTAATATTTTGTGAGGGGGCTGCATAAGACATTTCTATCAAAATGTAATTTTTCCCAAACGTTAATAATTTGTCTCCTCTTTGAATAGATTCTTGAAATTCTAGTCCAACCATGTACTCTGCAGCTGCGTCAATTTCCACATCAATTTTATTTTCTCTTAATGCTTTTCTTACTTCTTCTAGTCTCGGTAGTATAGTTTCAGGAGAGTTATTGTGAACATCTGGTAAAATATGTGGGGTGCATATTAGTTTTTTGTAACCAAGTTGCTCCATTTCTTTAACAAATTCAATAGTTTGTTCCATTGTTTGCAATCCGTCATCAAGATCTGGTAGTAAATGAGAGTGCATATCGGTTTCTAAAAAAGAAAGATTAAGACTGCTGTCATTTTTTTTTGCAAAAAGGTTAAACATAAAATCAATATAAAATTTGTAATGAATTGGTTTAGTTATACTGAAATTAAATAGTTTGATTTAAATTCAACAATCATTACTTGCCCTAAACTTTCTATTTGAACATAAATTTTTTTATTACTTTCCTTTACAACGGTTCCAAATGAGTCTAAAAATACGCCTTGTGAAATTTTTACTTTTGTATTTTCTTTAAATTTTGTGGTTGATACCAGTTCAATTTTTGCATTTTTATCAGATAAATATCTTTTTATTAGCTCTATTTCTTCATCTTTAATAATTGCTGCTTTGCCTAAGTAATATACAAAGTTTAAAACACCTGGTGTGGTTAATACCTCGGCTTTATCGGCCTGGTTTATTTTAATAAATACATACGATTTAAATAGAGGCTCTTCAATAATTTTTTTTCTATCTGACCATTGTTTTTCAATTTTACTTAACGGACACCAGCTTTCAATTCCTTTTCTAATTAAAGCAGCATCAATTTTCTTTTCCCATCTTGGTTTAGAGTAAAGGACGTACCACTTCTTCTCAGGCATATGATCATTTTAGTTCGTGTCCAAAAGTAATTGAAAATATTTTTTTTATTTTTTTTGTTTTGAAGTTTTTTAAAATATTATCATATAATTAAAAATTATATATGTATATTTTTTATAGAAAATTTTATTTTTTAGCCGAATAACTCTTTTTTTGCAAAAAAAACATTATGTCATTACGATTTAAAGCTATTGCCGATTTATTAACTGAACCCAAAGACGTAGTTGGTTCTGGAACTGCAAAAATTACTGCAATTTTTAATGAAAATGTATTTACACAAACTGTAGCACGCCAATATTTAAGCGATGAAGCATATAAAAGTTTGGTTACAAGTATTAAAGGAGGAAAAAAAATTGAGCGTTCTGTTGCAAGTCAAATAGCAAATGGACTAAAGGCTTGGGCAGAAAGTAAAGGTGTAACTCATTTTACACACTGGTTTCAACCATTAACAGGTACAACTGCCGAAAAACATGATAGTTTTTTTACAATCAAAAGTGATGGAACTGCAATTGAAGAATTTGACGGAGGAGCATTAATTCAACAAGAACCTGATGCATCTAGTTTTCCAAGTGGTGGTTTAAGAGCAACTTTCGAAGCTCGTGGTTACACAGCGTGGGACCCATCTTCTCCTGCATTTATTATGGAAATTGGTCAAGGCAAAACACTTTGCATTCCTACAATATTCATTTCATATACCGGCGAAAGTTTAGATTATAAAGCCCCACTGTTAAAAGCTGTTGAAGCAATGAATAATGCAGCAGTTGATGTTTGTAATTACTTTGATAAGAATGTAACTAAAGTAACTGCAACATTAGGTTGGGAGCAAGAATATTTTATTATTGATGAAGGATTAGCAAATGCTCGTCCAGATTTGGTTCAATGTGGTCGCACTGTTTTTGGTGCCTCTCCTGCAAAAGGCCAACAACTCGAAGACCATTATTTTGGTTCAATTCCTGAAAGAAGTTATGCTTTTATGCGTGACTTTGAAACAGAGTGTTACAAGCTTGGTATTCCTTTAAGAACTCGTCATAACGAAGTTGCACCGGCTCAATTTGAGTGTGCTCCAATTTTTGAGGAAGTAAGTGTAGCGGTTGACCACAATGCTTTATTGATGGATATTATGGAGCGAGTGGCACGTAGGCATAAACTTAAAGTATTAATGCACGAAAAACCATTTGCTGGCATTAATGGAAGTGGTAAACACAATAACTGGAGTATGGCTACTGATACTGGAGTTAATTTATTAAGTCCTGGAAAAACGCCAAAAACAAACTTAATGTTCTTAACTTTTTTTGTTAATACAATTAAAGCTGTTCACGATTATGCAGATTTGTTGAGAGCTTCAATTGCTAGTGCTAGTAATGATCATCGTTTAGGTGCCAATGAAGCCCCACCAGCTATTATTTCTGTATTTGTTGGTAAATATCTTGCTAAGGTTTTGGAAGATATTGAAACCAGAGTAGGAGATAAATTTGATGAACAAGATGAAGCTATTTTAAAATTAGATATACACAGAAGCATTCCAGAACTTTTATTAGACAACACCGATAGAAATCGAACTTCTCCATTCGCATTTACTGGAAACAAATTTGAGTTTAGAGCAGTGGGCTCATCTGCAAATTGTAGTAGTCCAATGACAGTTTTAAATGTTGCAATGGCAGAAACTTTAAAAACGTTTAAAAGCGAGGTTGATGCACTAATTGCAAAAGGAGAGAAAAAAGAAATTGCTATTATCCAAATTATTCAAAAATATATAGTTGAAAGTAAGAAAGTATTGTTTGAAGGAGATGGATACAGTGATGCTTGGCATAAAGAAGCGGAAAGACGTGGTTTGCCTAATGTGCCAACTACACCATTGGCATTAGATGCAATGATTACTGAAAAGGCATTCAAATTGTATGAAGGAAACAAAGTATATACACACTCTGAACTTGAAGCTAGACACGAAATTGAACTGGAGAAGTATATTAAGAAAGTACAAATTGAAGCTAGAATTATGGGTGATTTAGCATTAAACCATATTATTCCCGCTGCAGTAAAATATCAAAACAAATTATTAGAAAACGTAAATGGATTAAAAGCTGCAGGATTACCAGAATCATCTTACAAAATTCAATTAGATATTCTTACACAAATCAGTGGTCATTTACAAATCATTTATACAAAATGTCACGATTTAGTAGAAGCTAGAAAAGTGGCTAACAACATTGAAGACACACGAGAAAAGGCAATAGCTTACTGCACTTCAGTTAAAGAAGCTTTTTTTGATGAAATACGTTATAATGTTGATAAATTAGAAAATTTAGTAGATGATGAGTATTGGACTTTGCCTAAATACCGAGAACTATTGTTCCTGAAATAAATATTTTAGCAAGCAATCAACATAAAGCATAGCCTTCGAGCAATCGAGGGCTTTTGTTTAAAACCTAGCAGAGTAATTATGAAACAACTTAAATTCAAATTAGTACCATTTATTTTATTAATTGTTATTGCTATAGCATCATTGTTTTTTGGAAAATCAAAAACAGTTTTAGATAACAATAATTATAATGCAGCCGATGTAGTTTGGATGGCAATTTCAACAGCATTTGTTTTTTTAATGACAACTGGTCTAGCTTTTTTTTATGGAGGAATGGTGCATAGAAAAAATGTACTTTCTACAATGATAAAAAGTGTTGTAGCAGCTGGAGTTGTAAGTGTGTTATGGGTTATTGTGGGTTATAGCCTTTGTTTTGGTGATTCTATCTATGGTATTATCGGCAATCCATCAACCCATTTCTTTTTTAAAGATGTAATTGGTAACAAACCTTGGGTTGGTGCACCTACAATTCCCTTATTATTATTTTCTTTATTTCAGTTAATGTTTGCAATAATTACTCCAGGCTTGGTTGTTGGAGCTGTTGCTGAAAGAATTAAATTCGCATCTTATACTTTATTTATAGTTTTATTCACACTCTTAGTCTATGCACCATTGGCTCATTGGAGTTGGCATCCTAATGGATTTTTAGCTAAAATGGGTTGTTTAGATTTCGCAGGAGGAACTGTTGTGCATATTTCTGCTGGTTGTGCAGCTTTGGCGGGTGCAATGGTTTTAAAAAGAAGAAAATCGCATCTAGAGCATAAAGAAATTCCCCCAGCAAATATTCCTTATGTTCTTATTGGTACAGGGTTGCTTTGGTTTGGATGGTTTGGTTTCAATGCTGGCTCAGCTTTAGCTGCAAACACGATAGCTATTTCCTCATTTGCAACAACTAACACTGCTGCAGCAGCTGCAGGCTTAAGTTGGATGTTTTTTGATGTGCTAAAAGGCAAAAAACCTTCTGTACTTGGTTTTTGTATTGGTGCTGTTGTAGGCTTAGTTGCTATTACACCTGGTGCAGGATTTGTAAGTATTCCACACAGTATTTTTATAGGATTTTTTACAGCATTGGTTTCAAATATTGCAGTTCAAATAAAATCAAAAACTACTTTAGATGATACTTTAGATGTTTTTCCTTGTCATGGCGTTGGTGGAATTGTTGGTATGCTGATGACAGGTGTCTTTGCATCAAAAGCAATTAATGGTGCAGGAGCAGATGGTCTTTTTTATGGAAATGTTAGTTTTTTTATCACTCAATGTAAGGGAATGCTTATAGCTGTTAGTTATAGCTTTATCGTATCATATTTTATATTCAAATTTATTAACTATATTCTACCTATCAGAGTGAGTGAAGAGGAAGAAGATGAAGGACTAGACGCTACGCAACATAATGAAAATTACTCGCAAGGGACATTAGTTGTTGGTGAAAAGGAAATCCTGATAAATTAAGTTTAAATTATTCAAATAACTGATTGGCTTTTATCCAATCTAGTTTTGAAATTTTATATAAATAGTTTTTGATAAGTAAATCATCTGTAAATTCTACGTTTCCACTGTTTATCTTAATAGCACCTAATTTTTCAATTGCTTTTTGTGAACGAATATTATTAATTCCAATATCAAAAAAAACATCATTGACAAATTTAAATGAATAATCAAGCATTAATTTTTTTAGTGCATGATTATATGGAGTGCCCCAATACGATTTAATGATAAATGTAAATCCGATGAAAATAGATTTGTTTATAGCTTTATAGTTGTAAAACCTACTACTACCAATGAGATTGTTAGTTAAAACATCATACACCAAAAAGGCTCCATTAGATGCTATAGCACTATCGAAATAATCTATAAACACTTCTTTTTTATACCTGTTTTTTTGCGGGTGTTGTTCCCAAATTAATGGATCGTTAGCAATTGAAAATAGTATTTCAAAATCATTTTCTTTTAATGGTACCAAATATATAAACTCATTTTTAAGATGATTAGGTTGTAAATTAATTTTCATAAATAAGCATTTTTAAAACTGGTTACAAAACTTCAAATTATTTTTACAAAAAGGTTATCCCAGCAACACAAATTATTAATTATTCACGATACACACTATAAATCAATGCAACCTTATTTTTGTTAAAAGATTATTTATGACATATCAAAATAGTATTACAAAACTATTCAATATTCAATATCCAATTATTCAAGCAGGAATGATTTGGGCAAGTGGGTGGCGTTTAGCATCTGCTGTTAGTAATGCAGGAGGATTAGGAATTATTGGAAGTGGTAGTATGTATCCAGATGTTTTAAAAGAGCACATAATAAAATGCAAGGCAGCAACCCACAAGCCTTTCGGAGTAAACATACCTTTATTATATCCCGATATAGATAAGCATATTCAAATCATTATTGAACAAAAAGTACCCATTGTTATTAGTAGTGCTGGAAATCCCAAAATTTGGACTAAAACTTTGCAAGATGAAGGTATTAAAGTGATACATGTTGTTAGTAGTAGTGCATTTGCAGTAAAAGCACAAGCAGCTGGTTGCGATGCTGTGGTTGCTGAGGGTTTTGAAGCAGGTGGGCATAATGGGAGAGAAGAGACAACTACAATGGTTTTAATTCCACAAGTTAGAGATGCTATTTCTATTCCTTTAGTTGCAGCAGGTGGCATAGCCACAGGCAAACAAATGCTTGCAGCAATGGTTCTTGGGGCAGATGGTGTTCAAGTTGGCAGTAGATTTATTTGTACTCCCGAAGCTTCATCTCATCAAAGCTTTAAAGAAGCTATACTTCAATCAAAAGAAGGCGATACAATGTTAAGTATGAAAAAAACAGTTCCAGTAAGATTACTTAAAAACCATTTTGCCGATGAAATAAAAGACGCAGAAAGTAGAGGTGCAAGTGCCGAAGAATTAAATGAATTACTTGGAAGAGGCAGAGCCAAAAAAGGAATGTTTGAGGGTAAACTTGATGAAGGAGAATTAGAAGTTGGGCAGGTAAGCAGTATGATTAAGCAAATAATGCCTGCTGCAGATGTTGTTAAAGAAATATGGAAAGAGTTTGTAGAAGAAAAAATAAGGGTTGGTAATTTGTAATTAATACTCAAATCGGCAATGTGGTAAAAAACAGTTGGTTTTTGGGTTAAAATAATTTCGATTT
>CAZTOP010000064.1:0-16025 GCA_964615145.1 uncultured Chitinophagaceae bacterium | reverse complement strand
AAATCGAAATTATTTTAACCCAAAAACCAACTGTTTTTTACCACATTGCCGATTTTTAACAGCCTCATTTGTTTTGTATAGACTTCTTATACAATTCCTTCTTTAACTAAATCGTGTAAATGCAAAATACCAAGATAAATTTTGTTTTTGCAAACTACAAGTTGACTAATATCAAATTTACGCATCATTTCTAAAGCTTCAATAGCAAGTTTTTCAGGTTCAATAAATTTTGCATTTTTAGAAAAAATTTCAGATGCAGTTATATTATTGTCAAATTTATTTTTCTCAAGCATTCTTCTTAAATCGCCATCAGTTATAATTCCTTGTAATATATTATCTGAATCAACAACAGCAGTTGCTCCTAATCTTTTACTAGTTATTTCTACAATAATTTGGTTTAATGCAGCATCCAAAAATACTTTAGGAGATAAATTTTTATCAAATAAATCATCCACTCTTAAATACAATCTTTTACCCAAATTTCCACCTGGATGATATTTGGCAAAATCTTTTGTGTTAAATCCTTTTAACTCCATTAGTGATACAGCTAATGCATCACCCATTACCATTTGTGCAGTTGTACTTGTTGTAGGTGCAAGATTGTTAGGACAAGCCTCTTGACTTACAGAGGAGTTAATGACTATGTTTGCATTTAGACTCAAAAAACCATTGATATTACCAGTTATTGCAATAATTGTATTGCCAAAATTTTTTATTAATGGAAGCAAAACTTTTATTTCTGGGCTTTCCCCACTTTTGCTAATAATAATAACCACATCATCTTCCTGTACCATACCTAAATCTCCATGTATAGCATCAGCAGCATGCATAAATGTAGCTGGTGTGCCTGTTGAGTTAAATGTAGATACAATTTTTTGTCCAACTATTGCACTTTTTCCAATACCACTTATCACAACTCTACCCTTTGACTCGTGAATAGTTTGTACTGCTTTTACAAATTCTTTATTAATAAAAGGTAGTAATCCGTTTATAGACTCTGCCTCAATTTCTATAGTTTTAATTGCTGCATTAATTATTTTATCTTGCATAACACAGCAAAAATAAGGTTGTGACAGAAGTAAAACTTTGAGTTATGTTAAAAAAACAAAATCTGTAATAATTTCACTTGTTCAAAAAGATTCTTTGCATTACCTTCGGTTACCTGTAAATATTCTGGTAAATGGGTCTTTTACATATTTGTTTAAACAAATATTTTTAAATTAAAAAAAAGCCTTACCTTAAATTTTTATTAGCAAAATAATTAGCCCTATATAAATTGATAGATTGAAATGACAACTACAACAAAACGTGCACCTGCAAAAAAACCTACAAAAAGAAGCACCCCAAAACTCAATGAGGCAGCCCTGCAAAATATACAGCCATTAGTTCCAGTTATGGGAATTTACGAAGGGTTAAAAAAATATTTCGGATTTAATGAATTTAAAGGCAGACAAGAGGAAGCAATTAATAGTCTTTTAAGTGGGCATGATACTTTTGTAATAATGCCTACTGGTGGTGGTAAAAGCCTGTGTTATCAATTACCGGCAATGATTACTCCAGGTGTTGCAATTATTGTATCCCCATTAATCGCTTTAATGAAAAACCAAGTAGATTTAATAAGAGGGTATAGCGAACAAGATGATGTAGCACACTTTTTAAATTCATCATTAAATAAAACTCAAATAAAAGCTGTTAAAGAGGACCTTACAAATGGTAACACCAAATTGCTTTATGTAGCTCCTGAAACACTTACCAAACAAGAAAATTTAGATTTTTTTGCTGATTTAAACATTTCCTTTTTTGCTGTAGACGAAGCACATTGTATTAGTGAATGGGGGCACGACTTTAGACCTGAATACCGAAGACTTAGAGAAATGATGGACATGATTGCTCCAAAAATTCCTGTTGTAGCACTTACTGCCACTGCAACACCAAAGGTACAGAGCGATATTGTAAAAAACTTAGGTTTACGCAGGCCTAATGTTTTTATTTCTTCTTTTAATAGATCTAATCTTTATTATGAAATACAACCTAAATTAAAGAAAGAACAAACCATAAAACACATTACTAAATTCATTTCTCAACATAAGGGTAAAAGTGGAATTATTTATACACTCAATCGTAGAACTACAGAGGAACTTGCTGAAGTATTAGTAGCTAATAACATTAAAGCCGTTGCTTATCATGCAGGATTAGATCAAAAGCTAAGAGCCGAAAGGCAAGATGCCTTTTTAAATGAAAATGTGCAAGTAATAGTGGCTACTATTGCCTTTGGAATGGGTATAGATAAGCCAGACATTAGGTTTGTAATTCATTATAATATTCCTAAATCAATTGAAAACTATTACCAAGAAACAGGTAGGGCAGGAAGAGATGGGTTAGAAGGAAACTGCATTTTGTATTACTCTCATAAAGATGTTCATAAACTAGAACATTTAATGAGAGACAAACCTTTAAGCGAAAGAGAAGTTACCACACAACTTATTAACGAAACTGTAGCATATTGCGAAAGCAGTGTTTGCAGAAGGAAAATTTTACTCCATTACTTTGGTGAGGAGTGGGGCGATAAAAATTGTGGTCAATGCGATAACTGTAAAAATCCTAAAGAAAAAATTGAGTCTAAGGATAATGTGGTTAAAGTAATGAAAGTAATTAAGGCATTAGATGAAAGATTTCCTGCAGAATATATGGTAAATGTAATTATTGGTAGATTAACGCCACAGGTTACAATGTTTCGCCATGAAAAATTAGCTGAGTTTGGAATAGGAAAAGATAACCAAGAAATGCATTATTGGAATAGTCTTATAAGACAAATGCTATTGGAGGATTTGATTAAGAAAGACATTGAAGAATATGGATTAATAAAATTTACTGAAAAGGGGCAACAATGGTTAAAAAAACCAACATCTTTTAAAATTGTAATTAATGCTGTTTTTGCAGATGAAGACGATGATGATGATGATAGTGAAGGAGGAAATAGTCAAGAAGCAGGTACAGTATCCGACGAGCAGCTTTTTGAACTTTTAATGGATTTAAGATTAAAAGTCGCTAAACAAAAAGGATTACCTCCATTTGTCATTTTCTTGGAAAACTCTTTGCAAGATATGAGCACACATTACCCTACAACACTTGAAGAGCTTGAAAAATGTCAAGGTGTAAGCAAAGGGAAAGCTTTAAAATATGGCAAACCATTTGTAGAATTAATTGCTCAGTATGTAGAAGAAAATGATATTGAAAAGCCGGATGATTTTATAATGAAAAGTGTTGCCAATAAGAGTAGCAACAAAATTTATATTATTCAAAATATCGATAAAAAAATACCATTAGAAACTATTGCTAAAAACAAAGGACTTGATTTAGCAGAGCTTTTAGAAGAGATGGAAACTATTGCAGCTAGTGGTACCAAACTAGGTTTAGATTATGCTATTGATGATTGGTTAGACGAATATGACCAAGAAGATATAATAGAATATTTTAAAAGTTGCGACACATCTTCATTGGATGTTGCTCAAAAAGAATTAAGCGATAATAATTACACTTGGGAACAGCTAAAAATTATGAGAATTAAATTTTTAAGCGTTTACGGAAATTAATTGATTTTAAAGTGAAGCTATTTTGTTAAAATGAAATGCTTACAATTATAAGAAAGTATGCACTATTAATTTTAAAAAAGACACAGGTGGAAACTGGTTGATTAATTGTTCAACTGCATTTATGGTTAGTTCAAAACAATAGTATTTGTTTTGTGAATCAATTTTTTTTAAAGCTTCAATAAATCAAGTACAAGTTTTTACAGGCAAAATAAAAACCACTCAAATTAGAGTGGTTTTAGTAGCCTCGCCAAGAATCGAACTTGGATCTAAAGTTTAGGAAACTTCTATTCTATCCATTGAACTACGGGGCCAGCAAATTAGTTTTCTCCAATAGCTACAGCACTCATAATACTTGCTGCAACACTATCTGTACCTCGGGGTGTTTTATACTTTGCCTTAAACTCAATTTCATTACCCGGCTTAACTATTTCATCAAATTGCTCTTCATGATTGGTTACCAAAGTTCCGTCTGTTTTATAATAAAGCAATTTAACTCTGATATTTTTATAAGCACATACTTTAGCTGTATTGTGTATAACCCCTTCATAAACTGTTTTGCCCCAAAAATTTCTATGATCAGTGCCAGTTATCGATAAAAATTCTTTTGGGGCACTTTTTTCATTGTCGAGCAAACTTTCCTTTTTTTCTTTATAACCCTTTTTGTCAAGTTTTTGTACTTGCTGGTCTTTATTTGAGCAAGAAAACGTAACTATCGATAGAATCAATAAACAAAAAATATGTTTCATTTTGTTTTTGTAATTATTTATAAATAATCTGTCTGAAATAGAATTGGTTGACTCCAAAAAATAAAACCACAGAAACACAGTTTAAAATCTGTAAATCTGTGGTAATAAGAATTTTTAAACTTTATCCAGAAACAGCTGCACTTTCCATTGCCTTGCCTGCTTTTTTTCTATCATCCTCATTCAGTAATGTTTTACGCATACGAATGTTTTTTGGGGTTACTTCAATACACTCATCTTGCTGAATATATTCCATACATTCTTCTAAGGTAAGCTGAGTTTTGGGTGTAATTCTAACACTATCATCACTGCCACTTGCACGGTGATTTGTTAGCTTTTTTTCTTCAACAGCATTTACATTCAAATCTCCCGGTTTAATGTGCTCAGCGATAATTTGCCCTGCATAAACTTCTTCTCTTGGGTCTATAAAAAATGTTCCTCTATCTTGTAATTTATCAATAGAATAAGCTGTTGTAACACCACCAAATTTTGCAATTAGTACACCATTACTTCTACCAGGAATTGGTCCTTTCCAAGGTTTGTATTCGGCAAAACGATGTGCCATTACAGCTTCTCCTGCAGTACCTGTAAGCATTTGAGAACGTAAACCTATTAACCCTCTTGATGGAATATCAAATTCTAAATGTTGCATCTCACCTTTACTTTCCATCACCAACATTTCGCCTTTACGTTGAGTAACTAGGTCAATAACTTTACCACTAAACTCACTTGGTACATCAACAACCAACACCTCATAAGGCTCGTGTTTTTTACCATCAATTTGTTTAACCAAAACCTGTGGATTACCGACAGTTAATTCATAACCTTCTCTACGCATTGTTTCAACTAATACTCCTAAGTGAAGAATACCCCTTCCAAATACATTAAAGCTATCAGCACTATCTGTATCTTCAACTCTTAAAGCTAAGTTCTTTTCAGTCTCTTTCATCAATCTATCACGTAAATGACGAGAAGTAACAAATTTTCCATCTTTACCAAAGAAAGGAGAGTTGTTAATGCTGAAAGTCATACTCATTGTTGGCTCATCAACACTAATAATTGGTAATGCTTCTTGATTTTCAGCGTCAGAAATTGTGTCACCAATTCCAAAGTCTTCTAGTCCAACAACTGCACATAAATCACCTGAAAGAACTTCTGTTACTTTACGTTTTCCCATTCCTTCAAAAACATATAGTTCGCGTACTTTGGTTTTTTTAACAGTGCCATCTGCTTGCATTAAAGCAATGGGTTGTCCTTCTTTGATAGAGCCACGAGTTACTTTTCCAATGGCAATTCTTCCAAGGAAAGAAGAGTAATCCAAAGAAGTAATTTGCATTTGCAAAGTTCCTTCGTTAACTTTTGGTAATGGTACATATTTAATGATACCATCCATTAAAGGAGTGATATCTTCACATTGTACATTCTCGCTATTGAACCAACCATTTTTACCACTACCATAGAAGGTAGGAAAATCAAGTTGCTCCTCAGTTGCATCTAGGTTAAAGAATAATTCAAAAACTGCATCGTGAACTTCATCAGGGCGACAGTTTGGTTTATCAACTTTATTTATTACTACAATTGGTTTTAAGTTTAATTGTAGTGCTTTTTGTAAAACAAAACGAGTTTGAGGCATTGGTCCTTCAAAAGCGTCTACCAATAAAATAACTCCATCAGCCATTTTTAACACACGTTCAACCTCGCCACCAAAATCGGCGTGACCTGGGGTATCAATTACGTTAATTTTTACATCTTTATAAGTAACAGCAGCATTTTTTGAAAAAATAGTAATGCCTCTTTCTCTTTCAAGGTCATTGCTATCCATAATTAAATCGCCTGTTTCTTGATTTTCTCTGAATACTTTTGTAGTATGAAGAATTTTGTCAACTAAAGTAGTTTTACCGTGGTCAACGTGTGCAATAATTGCAATGTTCCGAATGTTCATTTTTTGCTTATTTATTTAGTTATTAGTTTATTGATTAATTAGTATTTGGAAAAATAGAACATTGTGAGTGAGGATATTTCACCAAGTAACTAATCAACGTACAAACCAATTAACCGAAATTTGGCGGCAAAAGTAAGGGTTTAAGGCGGTGTTTAAGTTATTAAATTGTTTCTAACGATAAGTACTTTCAAAAAAAATATACTGCAATATCAAAAACTACTTTAATATTGCAAAGCAAATAAATCAATTTCAGTCAGAATAATCCTTCGCAAATTGATTTTCTACAGAGTTTTATCCCTAATCAAGAATTTATTTTTTTGGACAACAATCCCCGTTTACTCAAAAAACAATTATGTACGATATTTTACAATTAAACGATATGCTAATGCCTGAGTTATTTGACTTAGCAGAACAGTTAAAAATTTCCGATTCAAAAAAACTTGAAAAACAAGACTTAATATATAAAATACTAGATAAGCAAGCCATTGCTTCATCTGAAACAAAAGAAACAGTTGCAAAAAAAACTAGAACAAAAAAAACTGCAACTGTTAAAGCAACAACTGCAAATATTACAGAAGAAGCCGAAGTTATGAATACACCTTCTAATGAAGCTCTCACAGAGAAAAAGGAGGTAGAAACAAATGCTGACATTCAAAAACGCAAGCGAAAGCCTAAAGAGGTTATAAAGATTCATAAGTCTCGAGATACAAATAATTCAAATGAAGAAAGTAGCAAGGCAAATATTAATGTAGATGATACATTAATAAACAACCTAGCCTCTGCTTTATTAGCTGCAACAGAAGAGCCAGAACAGCAAATAGATCAAGAGGGTGAAGATACTGGTGATACAGAACAAGAAGAAGCACCATCTCAGTCGTCATTTCAACAAAGAAGAAACAATCGACAACAATCTTTTAATATAGAATTCGAAGGAATAATAACTAGTGAAGGTGTTTTGGAAATGATGCCTGACGGATATGGCTTTTTACGTTCATCTGACTATAATTATTTAAGTTCTCCAGATGATATTTATGTATCACCATCCCAAATTAAGTTATTTGGTTTAAAAACCGGAGACACCGTTAATGGTTCTGTACGTCCGCCAAAAGAAGGAGAAAAATATTTTGCTTTATTAAAAGTAGATTTAATTAATGGTAAAAAACCCGACGACGTAAGAGATAGGGTTCCATTTGATTATTTAACGCCACTATTTCCTTTCGAAAAATTAAATTTATTTACAAGCCCAACTAATTACAGTACTCGTATAATGGACTTGTTTACTCCAATCGGCAAAGGGCAACGTGGGTTAATTGTTGCACAGCCAAAAGTTGGTAAAACAATGCTACTAAAAGAAGTGGCAAATGCAATTGCAGCAAATCATCCTGAATGTTATTTAATGGTAGTTTTAATTGATGAAAGACCAGAGGAAGTAACAGATATGGAACGTAGTGTTCGTGCTGAGGTATTGGCAAGCACATTTGATGAACCAGCAGATAAACACGTAAAAGTCAGCAGTATTGCATTGCAAAAAGCAAAGCGTTTAGTTGAGTGTGGACACGATGTTGTGATACTTTTAGATAGTATAACTCGTTTGGCACGTGCTTATAATACAGTTGCACCAAGTAGTGGTAAAGTATTAAGTGGTGGCGTAGAAGCTAATGCAATGCAAAAACCAAAACAATTTTTTGGTGCTGCACGTAAAATAGAGTTTGGTGGTAGCTTAACCATATTAGCTACAGCTCTTATTGAAACTGGTAGTAAAATGGATGAGGTAATTTTTGAAGAATTTAAAGGAACTGGTAATATGGAATTATTGCTTGATAGAAGGTTGGCAAACAAGCGTATTTTTCCTGCTATAGATTTGGTGGGCTCTTCAACAAGGCGTGATGACTTGTTGTTAGACAAAGAAGTGCTAGCCCGCATGAATATACTAAGGCTTTTTTTAAATGATATGAATACCGATGAAGCAATGAACGAATTACAAAAACGTATGCGTGGCACAAAAAACAATGATGAGTTTTTGGCTAGTATGAACAGATAGTAACTAAATATTAAAACAGCAACAAGTCGATTATTTATCATTTATAACCCATAGCCTTATCTCCAATAGTTTTCCCATACATTTGCCGCAATTTATGCAGCCGATAGAAGATTTTTTTCCCCTTTTGAACACCCCCAAAAATGTAGTAATTACTACACATCAAAAACCAGATGGAGATGCAATGGGGTCTTCCTTAGGATTGTATCACTTTTTAACTTTATTAGGACATCGAGTTACTGTTATCTCTCCTACAAACTGGGCAAGTTTTTTAACTTGGATGCCAGGTGCAAATAATGTCATAGATTTTGAAATGTATCAGCATAAGTCGAAAGAATTAGTAGCTGCTGCCGATATAATTTTTTGCTTGGATTTTAATACACTCTCACGCATTAAACATTTGCAACCAAGTATTGAACAAGCAAGTTGCATAAAAGTATTGATTGATCATCACCAACAACCACAAGAAGATGCATTCAATTATGGTGTAAGTAATACTTCGAAAAGTAGCACTTGCGAAATGGTGTACGATTTTATTGTAGATGCAGGCTATCAACAAAAAATTAATATAGATATTGCTACTTGCCTATATACAGGCACTATGACAGATACAGGCTCTTTTCGGTTCGCATCTACCACAGCATCTGTTCATAGAATGATAGCATTCTTTTTAGATCTAGGGTTAAATCATACTGCTATTCACGATAATATGTTTGATAATTTTCTTGAAAATAGACTAAGGTTTATTGGCAACGCATTATTGAATAGAATGGAGGTTTTGTATCAATACAATACAGCTGTGATGTGTATTCCTAAAGCAGATTTAAAAAAATATGATATTAAAACCGGAGATACTGAGGGTCTTGTAAATTATATGCAAAGTATTACTGGTATTAAGCTTGCTGCTATAGTTATTGATAGAGAAGAAGAAAGGAAATGGAGTTTTAGAAGCAAAGGCGGATTTAATGTAAATGAATTTGCTCGTAAACATTTTAATGGTGGTGGGCATATTATGGCTGCTGGTGGTGGCAGTAAAGATTCCTTAGAAACAACATACAATCATTTTTTAACTGTTATAAAACAATATGAAACAGAACTTAACAAAAATTAAACTAGTTGTGGCAATTTTGGTTACAACATTTGTGCTATCATCTTGCAATAGTAATTACGAAAAAACCGCATCAGGACTTGCTTATAAAATTACTCATGGTAATGGGAAAGAAAAGATTAAGCAAGGACAAGTAGTGAAGTTTTATATAGAATATAAAATTAAGCAAGGTAGTAAAGACACTATTCTTAACAGCAATTATGGTAAAATGCCTGGATATATGCCTGTAGATACAGCTCGTTTACCAAAACACAATTTTACGGAAATTATTACTAAATTATCGGTTGGAGATAAAGTAGATTTTGTAATGAGTATAGACTCTTTGAAAAATATGGGTCAAATTCCTGATTACGATAAACTATTAAAAAAAGGGGGTTCTATTAAGGGCAAAGTGGAAATATTAAAAGTATTTGCAAATGATTCTTTAACTCAGCCAGATTATCAAGCAGAAGTTAAAAAAGAAGAAGCACGTCAGTCCGTTGCAATGGCAAAAGAGATGAAAGAAAAGGAAGCAAAAAACAAAATATTAATGGAAAAGCAAACAAAGGAGTTAAAAGATTATGCTGCGAAAAACAATATAAAGTTTGTTCAATCTCCTTTAGGTGTTTTGGTTGAAGTTCAAAATGAAGGCACAGGTATTAAAGCAGATAGTGGCAAGCACGCTATGCTTATGTACAAAGGTTATTTAATTAACGGAAAAGTGTTTGATGCTAATATGGGCATAGGAGCTAAACACACTGACCCTATTGATGTTGCTGTTGGTATGCACAATACAATTCCAGGCTTTGAAGATGCTATGAGATATTTTGGAAAAGGAGGAAAAGGAAGATTGTTAATACCTTCTGTGCTTGCATACGGCGATAGAGAAAATCAAGAAATACCTGCAAACTCAAATTTAATATTTGACATAGAAGTTAAGGATGTAGTTACCGACGTGGCAAAGGCTGCAGCTACTAGCACTGAGAAAAAGCATTAATCGAATTAAAATGCATTATAAAAAAAGCCTCGAAATTTCTTCGAGGCTTTTTTGTTGGGTTACCAGGATTCGAACCTAGACAGACAGAACCAAAAACTGTAGTGCTACCATTACACAATAACCCAATCCGTACAATCATTTTCGTGATTGGGATGCAAAAATATAGGTATGAGTATATGTAACAAAATAAATATTCAAAAAAATTATAAATACGACTAAAATATTATTAAAACCACTCTTAAAGAACAATATCTTGCAATAAATTGCTCTTTGTTGGATGATCTGTATTAAAATGCAAGCCTCTACTTTCTTTTCTAAATTCTGCCCCTTTAACTATTAAATATCCTACAGAAATTAGATTTCTTAGCTCGCATAACTGTGGCGATACTTTAGTAGTCTTGTATAATTCTTCTGTTTCAGTAAATAATAAATCCAAGCGTTTCATAGCTCTTTCTAAACGAACATCAGTTCTTACAATACCTACATAATCACTCATAATTGATTGCAACTCTTTTAAACTTTGAGTAATTAATATCATTTCCCTTGGCTCACTTGTGCCAATAGCATTCCAATCGGGAACGGTTTCTTTAAATTGGTTTTCTTGCCCTTTAGTTTGATGACTTTTTGATACTATGTCCAAAAAAGCTCTATGTGCAAATACCATTGCTTCTAAAAGGCTATTACTTGCTAATCGATTAGCACCGTGTAAACCTGTGCTGGCACATTCGCCACAAGCATATAAATTTTGAATAGATGTTTGAGCAAATTCATTTGTTTGAATACCGCCACAACTATAATGTGCAGCAGGTGCTACTGGAATTAAATGCTCCATCACATCAATACCAATGCTTAAACATTTTTCATAAATATTGGGAAAATGATGAATGAATTTTTCTTTATCAAAATGTCTGCAATCTAAATAAACACATTCTGTTCCTGCTTTTTTCATTTCATTGTCTATAGCTCTTGCTACAATATCTCTGGGAGCTAGATCTTTTCTTTCATCGTATTTTTCCATAAAAGCCTCGCCTTCTTTATTTCTTAATATAGCACCATCGCCACGCACAGCTTCAGTAATTAAAAATGAAGGAGAAATACCTGGTTCGTATAATGCTGTTGGATGAAATTGAATAAATTCCATATTTTCAATTCTGCCTTTGGCTCTATAAACCATTGCCACACCATCGCCAGTTGCAATTTTTGGATTTGTAGTTGTTCTGTAAGCTTGGCCACAGCCGCCACTTGCCAACATTGTAGTTTTGCTTAATATTTTATCAATTTGGTTGGAGTTTAAATTTAAAACATAAACGCCCAAGCAAGTTATATTTTGAGTAGATTTTGTAACCAAATATCCCAAATGATGTTGTGTAATAATGTCTATAACAAAACAATGACTTATCATTTCAATATTTGATAATAAAGCAGCTTCGTGTAGCAAAGCTCGTTCCATTTCTTTTCCAGTTACATCTTTATGATGCAAGATTCTACATTCGCTATGTCCACCTTCTTTTCCCAAGGCATAATTTCCATTATCATCCTTATCAAAAGATGCTCCATAATTAATTAATTCCTTAATTCTTTCTGGTCCCTCTTTTACTACTATTTCAACAATATTATTATCACAAAGTCCATCTCCAGCTATTATAGTATCAGAAATATGTTTTTCAAAACTATCCTTTTGTTCATCCCAAACGCCTGCAATACCACCTTGTGCGTATTTGGTGTTCGTTTCATCGCTTTGTGTTTTAGTAATTACAGTAACTTTTTTTTCAGGAAATTGTTTAGCTGTTTTTATGGCAAAAGTTAAACCAGCTATTCCACTACCAATTACAAGAAAATCTGTTTGCATACATTTTGTTTGTACAAAGAAACAAATCAAATTCTTTGCTATGTTAGTTTATTAATTGAATGTATAAGTTTTTCTTTTTTCAAAAAGTTTAATAGTGCTTTGTGATAATGGTTACAATTGAAAATAAACTGTTATGATAATTTTGTTTTTTAATAAAAAAATATGAAACAAATACTCACAACAAACTGGAATTTTTTTAGAATTTTTCGTTTATTGATAGGTGTTGCAATAATGGTTGAAGCTTTTATAATGAAAGATGCAGCATTTGGAGCAGCAGGACTAGCGTTCAGTTTAATGGCAATATTTAATACTAGTTGCTGTGGAATGAATAGTTGTAGCACCCCCATCAAAAAAAGTAATTCTGAAATAGAACAAGTAACTTACGAAGAAATCAAATAATAAATTATGGCAAAAAGTTTTAAAGAGATAATTCAATCTGAAACACCAGTTGTAGTTGATTTTTTTGCAGAATGGTGTGGACCCTGCAAAATGATGGCTCCGATTTTAAAAGATGTCAAAGATTCAATTGGCAGTGCTGCAACCATTATTAAATTAGATGTTGATAAAAATCCTGCAACTGCCCAGCAATATCAAATACAAGGTGTACCAACGCTAATAATTTTTAAACAAGGCAAGCCAATTTGGAGAAAAAGTGGCGTTGTTTCAAAAGGTGAACTAATAACTACCCTAAGGAGTTTGGTTTAAATTTGAGAATTTGGTTTTTAACTTAAGCACTCCAACTGGGGTGCTTTTTTTATAAATATTTTGTTGTGTAACTTATGTTACTGATTAAAAAAATTAATGCTTTTAGGTTTGCATTAAATTAATACGAGATGAACAAAAGGAACTATTATTTACCAATTATTTTACTGATAACTTTCTTTCAAAATGCAATAATAACAAGCGTTGCAGCACAAGAGCAAAAAAAGGAAATTAGTTTAGAGCAGGCAATAGCTGCCACATTAAGCAACAATAAAAACATACAACTTTCTAAACTTGATGAAAATATTGCAGCATCAAATTTTAAACAAACCGATGCTATTTATTTACCTCAAATTGGTTTAAGCTACACTGCTTTTAATACTAATAATCCATTAAATGCTTTTGGCTTTAAACTGCAACAACGCTCTGCATCACAAAACGATTTTAATCCAGATATTTTAAATCATCCAGCAAGCACTTCAGACTTTTCAACTAAACTAGAACTACAACAACCTATTGTTAATATGGATTTGTTGTATAAAAGAAAAGCAGCAGCCAAGCAAACTGAACTGTACAAATACAAAACGCAACGTACTAAAGAATATCTGACTTTTTTAGTTACAAAAGCTTATCTGCAATTGGAACTTAGTTATAATGCAGTTGCAGTTTTAGAGGAAGCTTTACAAACTACAAAAGCTGTTTATAAGTTTACTGATGACCATTATCAACAAGGGCTTATTCAAAAATCTGATGTATTAAACACGCAGGTTTACATAGCAACAGTAGAAAAAGATTTGGCTGCTGCAAAAAGCAATATAGCAAACGCCTCAGATTTTTTAAGCAATTTAATGGATGCTCCATTGGGCACTATTTACACCATACATAAAACAAATAGTGTAACTATAAAAGACAGTTTGTTGAAAGAAAAAATCAATGATTCAAGGGCAGATTTTATAGCGATGCAAAAAGCCATTGAAGCCAGTAATCTGATGATTGAATCTTCAAAAAAAAGTTATCTGCCCAAGTTGAATGCATTTGGCAACTATCAATTGAATGATAGCAAGGCTTGGGGTTTTGGTGCAAATAGCTATTTAGCAGGCATACAGGTTTCGTGGGATATTTTTAAAGGCAACAGAACAAAAAATGAAATTGTAACACTAACATTAGAGCGTAATAAACTTAGCCAAACTCTTGCCAAACAAAAAGAAGAAAGCCAATTAGAATTAAGCAAAACAAACAGGGATTTACAAGATGGATTATTTGCCATTAAGCAACAAAATCTAGCTGTAGAACAAGCTACAGAAGCATTAAGAATTTTTCAAAATCGCCACCAGCAAGGGTTGGTAAATACTACAGATGTATTGCTTGCCACTACTCAATTATCTCAGCAAAAATTTGGATTGGCTCAAGCCATTTTCAATACTAATGTTACCAAAGCGTATATCCAATTTCTTGCATCAAATTAATAAACTATACAATATAAAAATATGACAAAAAAAATTTCAAATCTACTACTGGCAATGGTTGTATTAGCCTTTGCATCTTGTTCATCTAAAGAAAAAAAAGAAACTGTTATTGCCGATGCTGCAGTGAACGTGACAGTTGCAACACCACAAACAAATGATGAAAATAATATCAATGTTTCTGGTCAGGTAGAAGCTTCAATGACAGCAAATATCAGCACAAAAATTATGGGCTATATTACTAAGATGAATGTTAAAGTTGGTGATAATGTTAGCAAAGGTCAGTTGCTTGCAACTATTAGCAGCGATGATATTGCTGCAAAAAAAGCACAAACAGATGCGATGATTAGCGAAGCAGAAGCAGCATTTAAAAACGCTCAAAAAGACTTAGATAGATTTAATAATTTATATAAACAGCAAAGTGCAAGTGCTAAGGAGCTGGATAATATTAACCTGCAATACAATTCAGCAAAATCAAGGGTTGAGGCTGCAAAGCAAATGAGAAATGAGGTAAATACTTTGTTTAGTTATACAAGTTTAACAGCTCCTTTTTCTGGCGTTATAACACAAAAAAATGCAGAAGCAGGAAGCATTGCAAATCCAGGAATGCCTATTCTTACCATTGAGCAAAGTGGCAGTTATCAGGTAAGTGTTTCTGTTCCTGAAAATGCTATATCTCAAATACATCAGAATGATGAAGCTGTTATTAATATCAGTTCTGTAAACAAAACAATTAAAGGGAAGGTTGTTCAAATAAATCAGTCATCTCAATTTACAGGAGGGCAATACATAGTTAAAATTGGTATTGCAGATGCTGACAAAAAAGGATTATATGCTGGTATGTATGCAAATGTTGCTATACCTAATAAAACAAAAGTTCAAAATAATGCAGATGTGATAATGGTTCCAATATCTAGTATTGAAAACAAAAATCAGTTAACTGGCATTTACACTATCAGTAGCAGTAATACTGCATTGTTGCGTTGGGTGCGTCTTGGAAAAACTTATGGCGATAAAGTTGAAGTATTGAGTGGTCTTGATAAAAATGAAACTTTTATTGTTAGTGCAGATGGAAAGCTTTACAATGGAATTCCTGTTAAAGTAAAATAGTTGTGCATAGCAAGCACCAAATAAAATTATAAACGAATTAATATACATAAATGAAAAATGGATTTTCTGGAAATATAGCAAAGGCATTTATTCAATCTAAATTAACAATACTACTAATGATTGCCTTTTTACTAATTGGCGGTTATAGTACATTTTTAATACCAAGAGAAGAAGAGCCACAGATTCAAGTGCCAATGGCTGATATATTCATTGGCTATCCTGGTGCAGAGCCTAAAGATGTTGAGACAAAAGTGGCTGCACCAATGGAGAAAATTATCTCTAATGTAAAAGGTGTTGAATATGTTTATTCAACGTCAATGAAAGGTCAAGTAATGCTGATTGTGCAGTTTTATGTTGGCGAAGATGTTGAAAAATCTTTGGTGAAATTGTATAGTGAGCTAATGAAGAATATGGATAAAATGCCACAAGGCGTAACACTTCCACTCATTAAAACAAGAGCCATAGATGATGTGCCAGTATTGGGTTTAACACTTTGGAGCG
>CAZTOP010000063.1:0-16321 GCA_964615145.1 uncultured Chitinophagaceae bacterium | reverse complement strand
AAATCGAAATTATTTTAACCCAAAAACCAACTGTTTTTTACCACATTGCCGATTTATCTCTCTTTTTTTTATACTTAGAATTTTATTTGTTCTTCATTTAAATCAAAAAAATGAAATTCAACTAAGTGATAACTTGTATTAGAAACTAGCTTTAATTTTATCTTATATTTTCTTCTCCATTTTTTATATATAGAAGTAAATAAACCTTTGCTTAAATGTGAGTACACAATAGGGTTCACTGTTAATGTTATATTACTGTAATTATGTGTTGATAGATAATATAATTTCTTTTCAATTTCATCTTCAAGTAGTAAGGTAGAACCAATTTTTCCAGTTCCATTACAAGTTGGGCATTCTTCAGAGGTATTTATATTCATCTCTGGCTTCATCCTTTGTCTTGTGACTTGCAATAAACCAAATTTTGATATAGGCAAAACAAAGTGTCTAGCTCTGTCGTATTTCATAAACTCTTCCATTGCCTCTTGAACCTTCTTTTTATTATCTGGCAATTTCATATCAATAAAATCAATGACAATAATACCACCAAGATCTCTCAATCGCAGCTGCCTTGCTATCTCTTCTGCTGCCTCTAAATTTGTTTGTAGCGAGTTGTCTTCTTGATTATTACTAACACTTTTATAACCACTATTTACATCAATAACGTGTAAGGCTTCAGTATGTTCAATTATTAAATACGCTCCACTTGGAAGGTTAACAGTTTTTCCAAATGCAGATTTTACTTGTTTAGTAATACCATAAGTGTCAAAAACAGGATTACCATTATTATGAAATGAAACAATATCTGTTTTATCGGGAGCTATTCTCTCTATGTAAGCCCTAGTATCGTTATAAATATTTTTATCGTTAGTTACTATTTTATTGAAATCTTCCGATAATAAGTCTCTTAAAATACTAGTGGTTTTAGTTTGTTCACTCATTACTTTAGTTGGTGCAACAGAACCTCTCAAATTATTTTGGATGGTTTGCCAAATAGCCACTAAGTCTAATAAATCTTTATGTAACTCAGCAGTGCTTTTGCCTTCTGCAGCCGTTCTAACAATTACGCCAAAATTTTTTGGTTTAATAGCTTCTACAATTTTGTGTAATCTTTTTCTTTCGTCTGAAGAGTGAATTTTTTTAGATACAGCAACAATATCATTAAAAGGAGTAAGCACTATAAATCTTCCTGGTAAGCTTAGTTCGCAACTTAGTCTAGGACCTTTTGCTGCAATTGGTTCCTTTAATATTTGCACTAAAACATTGGGTTTGCCACTTAAAACTTCATTTATTTTTCCAGTTTTTACAATTTCTGGTTCAACCTGAAATTTGGAAAAATCAAACTCATTATCTTTTGTTTGACCAATACAGTTTTGAGTAAATTTTAATATAGAATTGGCATAGGGTGATAAGTCTGTATAGTGCAAAAAAGCATCTTTCTCAAATCCAACATCTACAAATGCAGCATTTAAGCCTGGGATTAATTTTTTTACTTTCCCTAAATACAAATCTCCAACTGTAAAACTTACATCAAGCTTTTCATTGTGTAATTCAACTAATTTTCTATCTTCCAGTAATGCAATTTCTACACCTGTTGGTGCGGCATTTATTATTAATTCTTTGTTCACTAGTGCAACTTTATTAAATACAAGTAAGCATCCCGCTATTGCAGAATGTAATGGAATCAGTAGTTATTCGCCTAAGAGTTAGATGTAAGGGAGATAGGTAAGTTGCAACTCGAGTGTGTGGGCAGGCAAATAAATAAAGAAAAAAATCCATCTTGCAATTATTAGTTGCAAGATGGAAGAAACTAAAACTATTTCTTATTTTTTTTGTGACGATTTTTTCTTAAACGTTTTTTACGTTTGTGTGTAGCTATCTTATGACGTTTTCTTTTTTTACCGCAAGGCATACTTTTTGTTTTTTTATTATTAAAATTATTTCAGTTCGCTTATTCTCTTTTCTATTTCTTTCTTTATCTCTGGATTATCAATTAGTTTAATTGATTTATTATACCAAATTTTAGCATTAATATTATCCCTTTTTAACTCATAACATTCTGCCAAGTGTAATATTATTGAAATGTTATTTGGTTGTTTGTTTGCAATAATCAAAAACCTCTCAATAGCTTTATCATATTGCCCACTTTTTTTTCCTCCTAACCCCAAAATTAACTGTGCATAAAGGTTATCAGGATTTTTAGTTGCTATATCTCGTACAGGTAAAATTCCTTCCATTGGATTTTCGGAAATATTACCCAAAATATAACAAGCACCTAAACCTATTTTGCTGCTATCGTTATTAGAATTAATACTAATTGCTTTATTAAAAAGAACTTTTGCATTAGAAGCCAACCAATGTTGAATGGATGGTTCTGATACTTCCAACAAGCTATTTGTAAATTGTTGGGCGGCGAATGTGAGACTTTTTTCTGAATTTTCCAACTTAGCAGCCTCCCCAAGATAAAAAAGATATGGTTCGTATATTCTGACAGAGTCTTTCCAAAAGTTAGAAAGTTCTTTATATACAACTATTTTTTGTAGCGAAGTGGCTGATTCTATTGAGTTTTCTAGGCGACTGAGTCTAATTTTTTGATTTGGGTTTAATCTTTGTTTTGAGCTTGATATAACAGTATTTATATCTAACAATTCTTTGCTAGTATTAGTTACAGGTGTTATATTTTCTTTTTTAGGATTAACGGTTTTCCCAAATACTACTAAAAAAAGCAGTAACGCAAGTCCGATAGATATTACAACGATTTGTTTTTTCTTCAACATTTAAAATTTAAACAAAGTTAACTAGGCTTGTACTTAGTTTTAACTTCTGTCATAAATTCTTTAGAAGGTTTAAATGCAGGAATGTAGTGCTCGGGAATATGAACGGCTACATTACGTTTAATGTTTCTGCCAATTTTAGCTGCACGTCTTTTTGTAATAAAACTTCCAAATCCTCTTACATAAAGGTTTTCTCCGCTAGAAACTTGGTCTTTTACTTCTTTAAAAAGTGTTTCGATGGTTAATAAAACATCTACTTTAGGTATGCCAGTTTTTTCGGCAATGATGTTTACAATGTCTGCTTTTCTCATAATAATTCTTTGATTTTTAGGGGTGATTGTATCAAATGAGCTACTAAATTAATGTTTTTTTAAATATATCAACATTTTTTACTTTTTTTTTATTCCTTATTTCATAAAACCCTTAATTTTATTTTTTTATAATGATATGATTAAGAAATATTTAACCCTTTTATGCTTTTTTTTCTATTTTCTAGGTTTTGCACAAAATATTAGAAACGAAAAATTTGGAAACATTAAAATTGAAGATTTTAATCCTACATCTGCAATTTTAACAAATGATGATGCAGCGGTTGTGCTAAGTGATGTTGGCTCATCCGAATTTATTGGCAATAACAACGGTTATTTCACTATTCTTTTTAAAAGGCATAAAAAAATTCTTATCAAAAGAAAAACTGCATTTGACAGAGCCACTGTTTCGGTAAAATTATATCAAGGCAATTCAAGTACTGAAGAAGTGCTGGATGAAGTTGAAGCTGCTACTTACAACTTAGAAAATGGGAAAATAATAACTTCTAAACTAAGTAAAGATGCTATTGTAAAAGAAAAATTTGATAGATATTCTGACATAAAAAAATTCACTCTTACAGATATTAAAGAAGGTTGTATTATAGAGTATAAATACACTTTAAAAACCCAAGATGACAGGCTAAGTTCTTGGCATTTTCAAGATGATTGCCCTACACTTTGGACAGAATATCAAGTTACAATACCTCCAATGTATAATTATGTTGTAGTAAAAAAGGGAGATTATAAAAGGCTTACAACTGTGGATAGTATGAAAAATATTTTCAAAAATTATTCTATACTTTTTCCTGGTGAAGGTGCTTACTCATCATCTGAAATCAGAAATTTTAGTGGTGATGCTAAATGGGCTTTATGGGCAATGAAAGATGTGCCAACTTATAAAAAAGAGAGTTTTATTGCTAATCACAGTCAATATATAACAGCTTTTGAGTTTCAATTACATTCTATTAAATATTCTGAAACTAACACATATCAAAGAATAAAAGGATGGTATCAAAAAGCAGACGATATGCTTAAATCAGAAAGTTTTGGACAAATTTTCGACAAAGAAAAAAACGATTGGATTACTAAAGAAACTAATGCAATTGCTGAAAAGTTAGATGATTTAGATGCTGCAAAAAAAATATTTTCATTTGTTAGAGATAATTTTATTTGTACCAATCACGATGCAATTTTTTTATCAGATGAACCAAAAAAAATATTTAAACAAAAAAAAGGAAATGTTGCAGATATAAATTTACTATTAACTGCTATGTTGCAAAGCAAGGGATTTGCTGCTAGCCCAATTATTTTAAGTACCCGAGGCAATGGAAAATTAAGTGAATCTACTGCTATATTAAGTGAATTTGATTATACTATTTGTCAAGTAAAAGTTGATACAACAATTTATTTTTTGGATGCTTCAGATTCAAAAAATGGCTTTAATAAATTACCATCTTATTGCTATAATGGCTATGGTAGATTAATAGCTACAATGCCTTATTTAGTTGATTTATCGGCAAATAAATTAAAAGAATTTAAAAGTACAGTTGTATTTATTGCCAATGCTGATAGCAATAAAATGGAAGCATCATTTGATTCAAGATTGGGCGAGCAAGAGTCAAAGTCGGTTCGAGAAAATCTTTCATCTACTTCGACAAAAGACTTTTTTAAAAAAATTGCAAAGGCATACACATTTGAAGTAAAAACAGATAACGAGGAAATTCAAAATCAAAAAAATTATGATGAACCTTTGCAAGTGAAATACGATATGAAATTTTCAATAGGTGATGACGATATTATTTATTTCAATCCACTATTAACAGAAGCTACAAAGGAAAATATTTTTAAAGCAGATAAAAGATTATTCCCTGTTGAAATGCCTTTTTCAATGAGTGAAACATTTATATTGGATATGGAAATTCCTACTGGCTATAAAGTAGATGAAATGCCTAAAAGTGTTCGTTCAAAATTTAATGATTCAGAGGGTTTGTTTGAATATCTTATTGCTAATAAAGATGGTCATATACAATTACGATGCACTTTTCAGCTTAACAAAGCAAATTTTGAGGCAGATGATTATGACTCGCTCAGAGATTTTTTTGGATTGATGGTAAAAAAGCAAGCTGAACAAATTGTTTTTAAAAAAATAAAATAGAGCGATGAAAAATATTTTAGTACTGGTATTATTTATAAGCAATCAACTGTTTGCTCAAGAATATTCTGTTGCAAAAATTCCAGATTCTCTTAAGCAAGATGCTGATGCCATTTTAAGAATGGAAGAATTGAACATTGAAATTGTAGCAATAGATAAAGCAATAGTAAAGCATAAATATGCCATAACAATACTTGATGAGTCTGCAGATAATTATTCAAGATATTCAAATCAATATGACGATTTGGTAAGTTTAAGTGATATTAATGCAACACTGTACGATTCTAATGGAATAAAAATAAAATCTGCAAAAAGAAGAGATATTTATGATGTTAAATATAATGGCGATAATTTTTTATCGGACAACAGGGTTAAAGCATTTTCATTTCAGTATAAAACATATCCATATACCGTAGAATTTGAAGATGAGCAAGTTTATAATGGTATTTACTATTTGCCAAACTGGTCGCCAGTTATCGATGCAAAACTTGCAGTACAACAAAGTAAATTAACTGTTCAAACACCTTTAGATTATGGTTTAAGATATAAACAATTTAATTTAGCAAATGGTCCTGTAATCAATACTTCAAAAAAAATTACATACAGTTGGGAACTCAATAATTTTAAAGCAATAGAAGATGAAATTTTTATGCCTGCACATACAGATGTAGCTCCCAATGTAATGCTTGCACCCTCAAAATTTTCGGTTAGTGGTTTTACAGGAAATATGAATAGTTGGAATGAATTTGGAAAATTCCAACTGGCCTTAAATGCTAATAAAAATGAACTTCCTGCAAACATTAAACAAAAAATTCACGAATTGATTGATGGAGTAAAAAGCGATGAGGAAAAAACAAAAATTCTTTATAATTATCTGCAAAAAAACACACGATACATTAGCATTCAGCTAGGTATTGGTGGTTGGCAACCCTTACCAGCTAGCTTTGTAGCAGAAAAAAAATATGGCGATTGTAAAGCACTCAGTAATTTTATGATAAGTATGCTTAAAGAGGCTGGTGTTAAAGCTTATTACACTATTATAAAATCTGGAGTTGGTGTTACCAATGGTTTGTATGATGATTTTCCAGCACCATTTTTTAATCATATTATTTCTTGTGTTCCATTAAAAAACGATACAATGTGGTTAGAATGTACAAGCCAATCAGTAAGTGCAGGATATACTGGAAAATTTACGGGTAATAGAAAAGCCTTGTTAATATCAGACGATGGTGGTGTAGTAGTTCAAACACCAAAATTTGCAGCAAAAAATAATCAGGAATTAAGAACAACAAAAGCTGTTTTAAATGATAAAGGCGATTTGAATATTCTTTCTAAAACTCTTTATTCTGGTACTATGCAAGAAGAAAGACACGACCAGTTAAATAGTTTAACAGAGCAGGATAGAATTAAAGAACTAAACCGAGAATTTGAAATACCAACTTATAATATTGATAAACTCTATCTTAAAGAAGTCAAGGGTAAAAATCCAATGATGGAAGAAGATATTGAAATTACAGCATCCTCTTATGCATCAACCTCGGGGAAAAGATTGTTTATTATTCCAAATTTATTTAAGAAGGAAAGAAAGTTGCCAAATGTAAAGCCAAGAAAATTTGATATTGTTTATAGAAACTCTTACACAGAATCTGATTCTATTGAAATAAAAATTCCTACTGGCTACACTACTGAAATGATGCCAAAAAATATAAGCATCACTAATAAATTTGGAACATATAAAATGACGTATACCTTCGACAACGATATTATAAAAACTGTTCGTTATTATGAACAATCAAATGCCAAATTTCCAGCAAGCGACTATCTGGAATTAGTAAAATTTTATGATGAAATGTTCAAAGCAGATAGAGCCAAAATGGTATTGGTAAAAAAAGATTAAGAACCATTTTCCCAAACCTGTGCAAGTGTTACTAATACTTCAACTGCTTTTTCCATATCACTAACGCCAATCCATTCATGTTTGCTGTGTATGGCTTGCATACCTGTAAAAATATTAGGACAAGGTAAGCCCATAAAGCTCAATCTGCTACCATCTGTTCCACCACGAATGGGTTCTTTAACAACAGTTAAACCAACTCTTTCATAAGCAGTAATGGCATTGGCAGCAACTTGTGGATATTGGTCAAGAACTTCCTTCATATTTCGATATTGTTCCTTAACAATAAACTCCATTGTTGCTTTTGGATAATTAGCTAAAACACTTTCCGCTATTGCTTTTAAGCGATTTTCATATTCAGTAAGTTTGGCTGTTTCAAAATCTCTTATGATGAATTCAATACTTGCTTTTTCTGCCAGGCCTTCAATTCTAACTGGATGTACAAAACCTTGTCGTTTATCAGTAGTTTCAGGACTCCATTCTGTTTTTGGTAATGCAGCAGCAATTTCTCCAACAATTTTAATAGCATTTACCATTACATCTTTTGCATATCCTGGATGAGAAATAACACCATTGATGTTAATAGTTACAGCATCTGCACTAAAAGTTTCATCTTCAAAAGTTGCTATTTCTCCTCCATCTAAAGTATAGCCAAAATCAGCACCTAGTTTTTGCAAGTCAATTTTTGCAGTGCCTGCACCAACTTCTTCATCTGGTGTAAACAAAATTTTAATTGTACCGTGTTTTACTTCAGGGTGAGAAACTAAATAGTTTGCCATATCCATAATAATCGCAACACCGCTTTTATCATCTGCACCCAATAAAGTTGTGCCACTGGCAGTAATAATATCTTTACTAATATGTGTTTTTAAATATGGATATTTTGTTGTTGAAATAATTTGAGCATTGTCATCTGGCAAAACAATATCCTCTCCATTGTATTGCTTATGCAGTATGGGTTTCACATTTGTACCACTACAATCAGGAGCAGTATCTACGTGACTACAAAAACATATTACAGGAACTTGTTTGGTTGTGTTAGAATGTATGGTTGCATAAACATATCCAAATTCATCGCTATGAGCATCTGTTAATCCAATTTCTAATAATTCTTTCGCCAACAAAACTGATAAATCTTTTTGTTTTTCTGTAGATGGATGAGCAACACTTTGAGGGTCACTTTGAGTATCTATAGTAACATATTTTAAAAATCTTTCAGTAACTGTGTGGTGATAATTTGGAAGCATATTTTTTTTGATTTGTGAGACAAAGAAACAAATTGTTTGTTCAAATAAGTAATAAGATTCTATTTTTGAAAATACAAATATTAATATGAGCAACCCAATAATATCAGTTCAGAATCTTGTAAAAAAATATGGAGACTTTGAAGCAGTTAAAGGAATTAGTTTTAATGTTTTTAAAGGGGAAATATTTGGTTTGCTGGGTCCAAATGGAGCAGGTAAGTCTACCACACTTGAAATAATTGAAACACTTCGATTAAAAACTAGTGGAAGTATTACTGTTGCTGGTTTTGACCTTGATAAAGATGCTTCAGAAATAAAAAAAATAATTGGAGTACAATTGCAAGCAAGTGGTTTTTATCCTGGTTTAAACTTAGTTGAATTAATTAATCTTTTTAATGGCTTATACAATGAAAATATAGATGCCCTACAGTTGTTGGATAAAGTAAATCTAAGAGATAAAGCTAAATCTAAAGTAAAGGAACTAAGTGGTGGGCAAAAGCAAAGATTTTCAATAGCAACAACATTAATTAATAATCCTGAAATAATTTTTTTAGATGAACCTACTACTGGTCTTGATCCTCAAGCTAGGCGTAACTTATGGGACTTAATTCAGAGCATTCGAGACAGTGGAACAACTGTCATTTTAACTACACATTACATGGATGAGGCCGAATTGCTTTGCGATAGAGTTGCCATAATTGATGAGGGTAAAATAATAGCAATAGAAACTCCAGACAACCTAATTGATAACCTTGTTGCCACTGGATTTGAGCGACCAAAAGAAGTTAAAAAAGCCAATCTTGAAGATGTATTTATTCAGCTTACTGGACACGCAATTAGGGAAGCATAAATAAGCAAAATGAAATTCAACATTAAAGAATTAGAAAACAGATTTTTGTTACTAGCAAATTTTGAACTTGCCAAAGGTGCTGAAGCATATATGAAAAATCAGTTTAAATTTTATGGAATTTATACAACTGAGAGACGGAAAATTAGTAATGACTACATAAGAGAAGTTGGCATTATTTCTAACAGTGAGTTAAACAAAACAGTTAAAGCTTTATGGGCAATGCCATACAGGGAATATCAATATGTGGCAATGGAGTTAATAGCATTTCACAAAAAGTATTGGACTCAGGATATTATCGAACTTTCAGAGTTTTGCATCACTAATAAAAGTTGGTGGGATACGGTTGACAATATTGCTTCACTAATATTGGGTCCATATTTTATTTTATTTCCAAATCAAATATTATCTGTTACAAACAAATGGAATATTAGTGAAAACATGTGGCTGCAACGCAGTAGTATTATGTTTCAGAAAACCTATAAAAAAAATACAAATACAGATTTACTGTCAAAATACATTTTAAATTGTAGTGATAGTAAAGAATTTTTTATACAAAAAGCTATTGGTTGGGCTTTAAGAGAATATAGCAAAACGAACCCCATTTGGGTATTAGAATTTGTAAAGAATAATACTATTGCCCCATTGAGTAGGAGAGAAGCCATTAGAATAATCAATAAGTCTCAATAGTCAATACTATAAATCCCCTTATCTTCATTCCCTCATAATCTAACAATTGTATATGAATATTAAACTACGTTTAACACTACTAAATTTTCTTCAATTTTTTGTTTGGGGTGCTTGGTTAATAACAATAGGAACATACTGTTTTAATGCCAAAGGATGGACTGGTGCTCAGTTTGGAGCTATTTTTTCTACACTTGCTCTGTCTTCTATTTTTATGCCAGCCCTTACAGGAATTATTGCAGATAAATGGATGAATGCTGAAAAGTTATATGGTATTTTGCACATTTTATATGGCGTTGTTTTGTTTTATGTGCCGCAGGTAAATAATCCAGATACACTTTACTATGTAATTTTTGCTGCAATGATTTTTTACATGCCAACAATTTCATTGTCTAACTCTATTTCATACACTGTTCTAAAAAACAATAAATATGACGTTATAAAAGATTTTCCACCTATTCGGGTTTGGGGAACAATAGGATTTATTGTAGCTATGTGGGTTACTAATTTAACAGGTAGCAAAGCCAATGCTAATCAATTTATCATTGGTGGAGTAGCGGCAATTGTATTAGGTGTATATTCATTTTCAATGCCTAAATGTCCGCCACAAAAATCAATATCAAAAGATGCAACTTTAATAGAGCAATTAGGTTTAAAAGCTTTTAGTTTATTTACCAATTATAAAATGGCTTTATTCTTTATTTTTTCAATGTTTTTAGGAGCAGCATTACAATTAACAAACATGTATGGGGATTCATATTTAAGTGATTTTAGTAATATGCCTGAATACTCAAACTCATTAGTTGTTAAATATTCAACCATAATCATGTCTATTTCTCAAATATCTGAAACAATATTTATTATTACTATTCCATTTTTTTTAAGAAAATTTGGAATTAAACAAGTGATGCTATTTTCAATGATAGCCTGGGTATTAAGATTTGGATTATTTGCTTATGGAAATCCCGGCGACGGTTTATGGATGATTATTATTTCTTGTATAGTCTATGGAATGGCGTTCGATTTTTTCAACATTTCAGGTTCATTGTTTGTTGAAACAACCACCGATCCTGCTATTCGCTCAAGTACACAAGGTTTATTTATGATGATGACTAATGGTATAGGAGCTTTTTTAGGAAGTAAAATCAGCGGCTATATTATTGATGTTTTCACAAATGCTAATGTAAAAGATTGGCACGGAATATGGCAAGTTTTTGCTGAATATGCACTAGTAGTTGCAATACTTTTTGTAGTCTTATTTAAGCATAAACATAACCCAAAGGATTTAGAAACCGTTAAGCATTAGCAAAAAAAGGGAACTAAAAAACCGACTTATTACAAGTCGGTTTTTTAGTATAAGAGAGTTGATAATGTTGATTATTATTTAGCTTTCCTTCTGCTTATTTCTTTTTTTATAAGTGATAGTTCCCTACCTGTTTGCCCGCTTACGCTACTATTTTCCTGGGCCCTTCTCATTAAATATGGAATCACATCTTTTATTGGACCAAATGGAACGTATTTGCTTACAGAACAACCTGTTTTTGCAAGATTAAAAGTGATATTATCACTCATCCCATAAAGTTGTGAAAAGTGGATATGCGGATGATTTAATGAAATTTTATTTGTTGTTAATAATTCAAAAGCTAGTTTGTTGCTTTCATCGTTATGAGAGGCAATAATACAAGCAATTTCATTAATATTTTCAATACAATAAATGGTGGCTAAATTAAAATCTCTGTCAGTATCCTCCTTTGATTTTTGTATTGGGTCTGGATAATTTTTTTGGTTTGCACGCTCTCTTTCCTTTTCCATGTAAGCACCACGCACAAGTTTAACTCCCAAAATAAAATGTTTTTGTCGTGCAATTCTGTGAGAGAGTTTTAAAAAATTCAATCTATCATGTCTGTATAATTGGATAGTGTTATACACTACAGCTTTTGTAGTATTGAATTCTTCCATCATTTCAATTACTAACCTATCTATAGGATCTTGAATCCAACTTTCTTCTGCATCTATTAATACACCAACATTTTTTTCTGATGCAATTTGGCAAATATGATATAGTCTGTCTTTTACTCTTTCCCATTCGTCTATTTCAGATTCGTGATCGTGAATGCCACTTCTTAGTCTTGGTGCATCATTTAAGGTTTGTAATAAATTAAACCTAGCTAAGCCAGTTATTTTTATACTAATGAAAGGAATGTTTTTTTGTTGCGAGGCATACTCTATTACTTTGACAAATTGCTCTGTGGCTTTATCAAAATTTGCTTCGCCCTCTTTTCCTTCAACTCCATAGTCTAATATTACCTGAACATTATAGTTGCCAAGTAAATTACATAAAGGAGCTGTTTCTTCCAAAGTTTCTCCTCCTACAAATTGTTTAAAAATGGTATTTCTGATAATTCCATTTACAGGCAACCCGGTTTTCATTAAAAAAGGAGTTAGCCTTGTACCAATTGGTACAAAAAAAGGATAACTCATTGTGGTGAAAAGAAATTTGGCTTTGCTTAATTCTTTATCTGTTTTGTATGCAAATGCATTTTGTGTATTGTCGAAAGAAAGATTCATACTAACGCTTGTTCGTTTGCGAATATCGGTTGCTTGTTTTAATAAATGAAATTATTAATAGGAAATAGGGAAATATAGAGTATTATGGCCAAGTATTCTAGTTCTGACTAACTAAATACTAACGACCCTTAATTAAATATTGATTAAAAAACAATTAATTTCATATATTTTTTGTGTATTTATTACACTTTGCATAGCTTTGTGTTGATATCGATTGCACTTAAAATGTTATTAAAAAAATAAATTGCTTTGTATGAAAAAAAGTTTACTGTCATTGTGCTTGGTTTTTTGCATTGTTACAATTGTTAATTCACAAACTACTTTTTCTTGGCGAAATGACCAAAATCCAACAAGTGGACAATGGAACGTGTCTAATTATTGGTGGAATGGATCTAATGCTGCATTACCTGGTGGTTCAGAAATTTTATTTTTAGATGGCTCTGTTGGAACGACAATGACCAATGATTTACCTTCAACAATTAGGTTCAAAATCATTTTTGGAAGCACTAATTCACCTGCAGCCAGAACAATTAATGGTACAACTACGAATACTTTTTATGAATACGGCTCTACATGGCCTAGGATCGATAATCAATCAACATTAACACATACGATAAATTTTCCGTTTAATGCCAGCACAAATAGTGGTTTCAACATGGAATTAATGGCTTCTAGTGGTCCTTTAGTGTTTGGTGGAGCAATCAATAATAATGGTAGAACTATTCAGGTTTATGGTAACAACAGTGTTACATCAAACTCAAGATATGTTACACTTACAGGTGTTGTGTCAGGATCTGGAATTTTGAATGTGTCACAAAATGGTATTGCACAGTTAAATGGGTCACATACCTATACTGGGCAAACACAAATAGATAATGGTGAAATGTGGATAACGTCAAATGGGAATATTTCGTCGAGCAGTAGTATATACGTAGGAAATGGCGGTCAAGCGGCTAATGTTTGTAAATTTTGGTTAAATAATACTTCGGGGGGGCAAACTTTCACAAGGAATATTAATACAAATGCTGGTAATTATGGAACTAGGGTTATTGGTGGTTTGAATACTTCAGGAACAAACATATTTAGCGGTAATATAATTGCAGCTAATAGTTCTTATGTACAACTCAGTGCATTGAATAGTGGTGGAACAACTGAGTTTTCTGGAAATATTTCAGGTACAAGCACGCAAGTAACAATTGAAGGTTCTGGAAAAGTTGTCTTCAGCGGCTCAAATTCTTATACTGGAGTAACTTACATAAGCCCTGGTGCTACGCTACAAATCAACAGTGGAGGTACTATTGGCAATGGTAGTTCTAATCTCTGTACAATAGGAAGTGGTGCTCAACTGGTTTTAAATGCTAATGCAACAGTTGGTATGGTAAAAGAAGATGCATCCAATAATAATGGTACAATTAATTTGGGATCAAATCAATTAACTATTACAAGTACTGGCAATACTGGTACGTATTATCAAAACAGTATCAGTGGTTCAGGTTCCATAATAAAGCAAGGGGCTAGTTATTGGGGACTATACGGCACTCAGTCATATACTGGAACTACAACTGTTTCCGGGGGAACTTTAGCTACTACTACAAACTTATCTTCCTCTACTATTACCGTAGCAAGTGGAGCCACATTTACACTTTATGGAACTAATCCAAACGTAACGGTCAATAGTTTGACTTTGCAAAATGGTTCGACTCTCACAGTACCATCTGGTGCAACTTTAACTATTAACGGTACACTTACTCTTGCAGATGGAGTAACAATAAATAATAGTGGGACAATCAAATATGGAGCTAGTGGAAGTCTAGCATATAATGGAACTGTAGCACAAACTACTAATGCTAACGAATGGCCTAGTTCTAATGGTCCAGTAAGTGTAACTATAAACAACAGTGCTGGTGTAAATCTGAGTTTTAGTAGAACAATTTCTGGTACTCTAACATTAACAAATGGTATACTGTCTGTTGGAGCGAATACCTTAACATATAGTGGCTCCTCTATCGCAAGAACAAACGGTAGCCTTGATGCCAGCAATGCAAGTGCAACACTATCTTTTACGAATACATCATCTCTATCTCTTCCTTCAGGTTTGTTTAGTGCCAATATAAATAATTTAACTTTAAATGGATCTGGAGGGGTAAGTCTAGGATCGTCAGTGACTATCGCAAACAGTTTAACACTTACATCTAGTAACTTAGATGTCAATGGTCAAACATTAACACTTGCAGGGACTGTTTCTGCAACTAGTTCAATAATTGGGAGTGGAACAGGTTCGACTGTAGTTTTTTCAGGTCCTTCTTCAATTCCTTCTGGATTATTCACTAGCAACACTGTTCGTAACTTAACTGTTAATAGAAGTGGTGGCGTTTCAATGGGTTCCAACCTTACAATAACAGGTGTTTACACTGCTACTTCAGGTAAATTAGCAATTTCAGGCAATACATTAACCTTGAATGGTACAGTTAGCGGTATGAGTGCTAATAACAGTTTTACAGGTAGTACAAGTAGTAAACTAACTGTGACATCAACAACTGCCGTAGGTACTGTTTATTTTGATCAAACTACAAGTGCCGATGCATCAACTACTTCAGGTACTAATGCTCTTCAAAACTTAGTAGTGAGTGGCAGTGGGGGTAGTATTACTCTAGGCAATAAACTAAATTTATTTGAGCGATTAAGTGTGAGTGCTGGAACTTTGAACACAGGTGATTTTTTAGTACTCAGAAGTGTTTCTGGTACTAGCAGTAATAATACTGCCTATGTAGATCAGGTTGGAGGTACAATTAGTGGACAGGTAACTGTTGAGCGTTACATACATAATCAAACTCAGGGTTGGCGAGCGATTACAGCTCCTGTTACTTACAATGGAATTAGTCAAGGATACGTATCTGGTAACTGGCAAAGTAACTTTGGATATAGCGGAAACTATGGAACTCGAATTACTGGACCAAGTGCAACCAACGGGATAGATGATGTTACTTTTGCATCAAGTTTGATGACCTACAATAGCAGCACAGGTGCTTGGAACAAAATAACAAATACTACTACTGAAACTATGGCTGGAGCAAGCGGTAATGCCGACAATAAAGGCTTTTTCTTGTTTGTTCGTGGTGACAGAACTGTAACGCCCAACGGTTATAATCCCAATGCTTTTGTTTCAACAACATTAGCGGCAAAAGGCAAATTGCAAACTGGTACACAAACATTCAGTTATTCTGGAGCTGCAAATAAAGCTTGGTTAATTGGCAATCCTTATGCGTGCCCAGTAGATATGAGTGCAATTACTTTCAATGGTAGTATTCCAAATTTCGTATATGTGTGGGATCCCAATAGACCAAGTAGTTATTCAGGAGTTACAGGAGCTTATGTAACATTTGATAGAACTTCTTGGGGAGCACCAACAGCAGGTAGTACAACAAAGTACTTTCAAAGTGGGCAATGCTTTTTTGTTGTGCCAACAAGTGCAAGTGGTGTAAGTGTTGTATTCAATGAATCAAATAAAAATACAAGTAACCAAAACAATCAAACATCGGGTAGTGGTAATGGTTTACAAGATGAGTTCAATATCAAATTATCATATATTAAAAATGATGGAACCAAAGCAGAAATTGATGGAGTAAGAGCTAAATTTGGTTCAAACTATAGTGAATTAGTAGATGATGACGATGCTTTTAAATGGAGTACAGCTGACATAGAAAATATGTCATTATTACGAAATAATTCATCATTGGTAATTGAATCAAGACCTCATATTACAACTACAGATACACTGTTTCTAAATATTACGAACCTATCAGCCGGCAGCAATTACGAGTTCAAAGTAAACCCAATTAATTTTGATGCA
>CAZTOP010000062.1:0-16906 GCA_964615145.1 uncultured Chitinophagaceae bacterium | reverse complement strand
GAAGAAAACTGGAAAATCTGGAATAAATATTTTTAAGTTTTTGTGTCCCCAGAAGAACCCCCCAAAAAAACAATACAAACCAATAATAACAATACTTACAGCATTTATTTAGAAATGCAATTGTTGAACATTTGTTTAACTAATCTTCTTTTAATAAAATTATTTCATAAGCTCGTCCAGAGTTGTACATAGTACATTTTATAGATGCTGGTTTTGAATTTACAAACACAGTTTCATTTAATTTTAAAGCATTAATTAAAAGCCAAGTGTTCTCTTTTTGTTCTTTATTTATAAATAAATCCATATTATTATCAATAGGGTAAAATGGTTGCAAATTATAAGTAACATATTTTGTTTCGGATAGTTGTTTATCTATTATATCAATAACGCTTTTTTTTGTATCGTCAAGATTGTAGTTAAAAGTAAATTTTACTTTTCCTCCTAAAATTGCACTGTATTTAACTATTTGCCCTTTTGCACCAAAACCAACTAAAATACATAGTATCAATAATATTTTTTTCATATTAATTTTTAAAGTTTAACAAGTTGTTGTTTTTTTAAATAACTAGCATTCTCCTCCTGGACCATTGCTAATTTTTCTATTGTGTTTAAATATTTTTCTTTCCATTCGTTTTTTTCCTCTTCAGTAATTTTTGTTACTGGTATTTTGCCATAATCTTCTTTAACATCTACAGGCAAACCACTATTTAAAGCCAACCACATAAAAAAATTGTAGTTGAGTGCCTTGCTAATTTTTAGTAGTAATTCGGTATTAATTCCACTTCTTAACAGTATATCTTCTACGGTTTGGCTTTGTTTCCCAATTCTTCTACCTAATTCTGTCTTATTAATACCTCTTAAAATTCGTATTTCTTCGATTTTGTGACCTATTAATAACATTTTGCAAAGTTTTTGTATTTTTTTTATAATTGAGTATCATATATTTAGTATTAAAATCGAGTAATTTTTTAAAATAACTCTAAAAAATTATTTGTGTACTCGAAATAAATACCATATTTGCAGTATAAACATAGAGAATCACTCCCAAAAACACAGAAGATGAAAAGATTGTTTAACAACATTAAAACGCAAAAAAACTTAGCTACTAATGCAGCAGTAGCAAATAATCAACATAGCTTTTTTTCTTACTGGGGAGTGAGGAAAACGTACAACAACTTAGGGTTAATAGTTAAAAAACTGTTAGCCCTTTTTGTTGTTAATTCTAATAGCATACCACAAACAAGCTGGATAAACAATTTTAACAAAACATATACAAAACGCACAAACACATATTACGGATATGCTTATTTAATTGTGTTTGTATTATACTTTTTTTTTAGGGTAATCTTTTAATAAGCAATCAACGCCGTTGCGTTTCTACGCTGACGGATTTTTTAACACTCAAATTTTTAAACCAAAAAATATATAACAATGATTTTAGAATTAACAGCCAACCAAAAACGTAGCCTACAACTTATTTTAAACAAAATAGAAGTTGTAAGCAACAGGCAAATAGCCAACGATGCTAGCAAAACAAATTTTGCTATTTGTGTGGGTTTTGATGAACCCGATTTATACAACCTTAACACCATTAATAACAAATTAAATACTACCAATGGCTAATATTCATCATACACTACCTAATAATACAATAACAGCAATAATTATACAGGAAAATTATGAGGGTTTGAAAGAAAGACATTTCTATAGTTATTTTTTAAAAGAAAACATCTGAACATCAAGTTCAGCAGTAGCAATTTTTCACGTTAAACCACACAAACAATGTCAACCATCAATCAATTAATCATACTTACACCCCAAGAGGCTGCAACGTTTATCAATAACAGCATTATTGAGGGTTTTGAACGTTTAAAAGATAGTTTAAAAGTAGAACAGGATAAAGCAAACGATGTAAAATATTACACTGTAGCAGAGTTTGCAAAAATTAAAAAAGTGCATCAAAACACAGTTAGAAGCTGGATTGATAACAAACAAATTATTGCAGAGCAAAAAGGCGAGGGATGTAAAATTCTTATCCCGATTTCACAAGTATCAATTAATATTTAAACTTTTTTGCAATGGCAGTTATTAATAAACCATTCCAAAGGGAAAATCCTTTTGAATTAAACCGATACGAGGTTATATACTACATTCGTAAAGGTAGTAATTCGTTTGCTCAATTGGCTGCATTTAGAACGCCACAGGCTGCACAACGGTTTTACGAAATAGTTTTAATAAAGCATCTAGCAGCATTAACGAAAAGTTATTGCAACCAGCAACAGTTTATGTTGCTGCATCATCTTACCAATAACAACAACGATTACAGAAAAGAATGTTTTAAAGTTTTAGAAAACTTTTTAACTTATGTTAATGCCAATAAAGAAGCGTTAAGCCTATACTGGTTACAAATTAAATACAACTTTGATTTAAAATTAGCGTTGCAAGGTGTGCAACCATCTACAAACAGCCGTTACAGAAACCAACACACAGCTTTATTAAAGCACTTTGCCGATATTATGGCAACCTATACACCAACGCCACAAATACAGGCGTAAACCTCCCCAAACAATACAAATAATGAATGTTTTAAACACATTGCCAAACGCAAATAAACTTCACGTTGCCCCCTTAGGTAAAACAAGGGGCAACTTTACACAGGTTTTCGGCTGTAATTCTTTACTAACAAGCGTTTCAGTCAATTTGGATTGGCTCGAATTTATGGCAGAAATACCAATGGGCAGCTTTATTGCCAAACCAACGCCCGAAATGAAGTATATACCTTACGGAGAAAGTATTGTTTTTGAGTATTTAGGCTTTGGAACGAAAATATTTCAATGTGCTTTTAATATAATTCTACATAGCGAACTTGTGGCAACCTTAAACGCTTTTCCTCGTGGCGAAAAAGTGGTTAAATCAAACTTGGTACAAATACAGCTAAAAAATAATGTTTTGTATAGTACAGAATGGTTAATTATGGTTAATGAGTTATTGATGGAGTTAAACGGCGTTATTAAAAGCATTACAAGGCTAGATATTGCTATTGATGGGTTAAACTATATCAACGATTTTTTAAACCTATACCAAAAACAATTTCCATATAGAAAAAAAGTTGGCATGAAAGGTAAAGCCCGATTTAATGCAAGTGTTTTTGACAAAAAAACAATGATGTACAAATCTTTTAAAATTGGGAGTGGTGCAAGTCCTAAGCAATTATCATTTTACTGTAAAAGTAGCGAGTTGGAAAAAAGCAATAAGCAATACATTAAAGATGTTTGGGATAAAGCCAATATTGATACACAGGGCGAAGTTTGGAGAGCCGAAATGAGGCTAAGAAACAAAGCCATTAAGGAAATAAGAAACTTTAATTTAGAACAGTGTATTAACCCTAAATATTTATTGTCTATTTACAAAACAGGGGTAAAAAATTTTTGTGAATTTGTAAAAATTAGAGAAGATAAAAACATAAGTCGTTTAGAAACGATAGATCTATTTCATTTTGATAAATTAAAGGTAACCTTACTAGATAAAATTCCAAGACAAATAACCGATAATATTTACAAAGCTAAATTAAGCATACATCAAGGTATAGCAGATGTTTTAAGAGGCGATATTCCAGAGGGAGGACACATTACAGCACTGCAAAGAATTAAAGACATTATAGACACCTACAACCTTAGCAAGTATTACGAAAAACGTTTGCCCGAATGGCTTACACGTTACCAAAGTTTTAAAAGCTACGATACAAAACCACTTTATAAATTATGCGAGAATTAATAATAGTTGCAACAAGGCTAAAAAATAGTAAAGAAGATTGGCAGTTTACTTGTGTAACCAAAGAAAAGAACATAGAAAAGTTTGAAGAGTGGAACAAAGGCAACATCATTGAATGTAAAATATTTCAAATCAAGTTGCCACTTGATGAACAACAATAATAGATTTTTAAACAATAAAAACCTTTCGGAGTATAGGCAAACCGAAACAAAGCGTATGTTACAATTAACAGCAGTAGGTTACATTGGCAGAGATGCAATTGTGAAAGAACACAACAGTAAAAAAGTAATAAATTTTTCTGTTGCACACACTGAAAAATTTAAAAAACAAGATGGTACAGTTGTAGAAAAAACAACTTGGGTTGATTGCAGTTTATGGGAGAAAGAAAACCTTGCACCTTGGCTAAAACAAGGCACACAAGTTTTAGTACAAGGCACACCCGAAAGCTATAGTTATTTGGGTAAAGATGGAGATTTAAAAAGCACATTAAAATTAAGTGTGCTAAATATTCAGTTATTAAGTGGTGCAAAAACTGAAAATAAAAACGCCACATCTACACAAGTAAAAGAAGTGAAAAAAGAAGCACCAGCACCAGTAGAACCAATTGATGATTTGCCATTTTAAAAAACCAAATAGGCTGCATTGTGCAATGATGCAGCCTATTAAAATATTTTTTATGAGTGCTTACGATTTACCAACCGACTACACAAAACTAACAAGCCAACAACGGAAAGAAGTAAGAGAAATTTATATACAACAACAGCAAAACTTGTGTTTCTATTGTGGTTGCAGTTTAAGCCAAAAAGCACCAAAATATATAATAGAAAAAAAAATAGATTGGAGTTTATTCCCTCAATGGTTTTTACGTTATCCAATACACCTACAACACAATCACGAAACAGGTTTAACAGAGGGAGCATTACACAGCAATTGTAATGCTGTAATGTGGGTTTATGAGGGTAGATAATGCCAACGGTGGGCATATTGCGAAGTGGTGGCGGCTTTGCAATATCGCTCAAACAACTGGTGAAGCTGGGCTTTGCTAATAGTCGAATTTTTGAACGTCAAGCCACCATTTTGCAAATGCCGTTGTTGGCTGCTGCTATTTGGGCTTTAAAAATAATGGTCTAAATATTTGGTGTAACTAATAAGTTACACTATATTTGACGAAAATAATTTTATGGCAACAGTAACAAAAAATGCAAAAGAAATTGGTTTTAAACAAATAACAATTGGTGAATTGCAAAAGCCTGATTTTTTTTCTTTGAATGGAAAATCATTTTTCATTTTTTCAAAGGTTGAAGAAATCGGCTTGGGATTGGTTTCTATTCATTACCTATCAACCGTTAAATGGCAATCGTATGACAGGGTAATAAGGAAAGATAAAAAGGTATTTGTAGCACCATTTGGGAGGCATTATGAAGGATAAAATATTTAACTACATAAATGCTGCTGCTTTCTTTTCTGAATACCTGCCACACATTAAAAGCTATAAACACAAATTGCGTGGCAAAAATGGGAGAGGTAACATTGTTGATTTTACAGAGAAGGAAAAAAAAGAAATAAACGCTGCTTTGAAAAAACTCTTTAAAGAATTAGGAAGTGTCGCAAAGTAGCAGCCAACGTGTGTATATACGCAGTTGGTTCGTGCCAATTGCGTATATACGCCGTTGGAGAATAGTGAAAACTAACAACATAAAAAAATATATTTTTATGTAAAGAAGTGTTTTTTTTGTCAAATAAAGGCAAACACTCCCCAATGTTAAAGGGTTGTTTTTGCCTTTTTTTTATTACATAAAAATTACTAAAATGGCAAAAATTAAAGTGAAACCAGTTGACGGCAAAACGAACCCAAAACCAAAATCCAGTACCAACAAACTAAAAGCCTTGCCACCAGTTGACGGCGAACTGAAAACAAACGAAAACGCCACACCTACAGACACACCACCAGTTGAAAAACTTGAAATTGTTGACAACGAAACGGCAACAACTGAAAACATTGAAGAAGGTAAAGAAGAATTTGACATTTCGGAACTTCAAGACGAAAACCTAAACAATCAAATCGAGGTTGAACCGGAAACAAACGAAAACGCCGAAACCAGCGAAGAAATTGAAACGCTTACGCCCGAAGTAGTAGAAGATGAATATAGAGCCGTTGGAAGTGCTTATGGAATTACACTAAATTTCAGAAAAGAAAGCGAAGCAAAGCATGTACAAGCCATAGTAAACGAATTGGTAAAACACGGCGTTGTTACAGACAAAAGCGATTTCGCTAAAAAGTGCATTGATTTCTGCATTAATCACAATGCAGTAATTAAAGAAGTTGTAGAAAATAAAAAAGGAATGCCAAGCCCTCTACAATTCCCTTATCCCGATGGAAGCGATGGCACTGTTTATATTGAACCTAAACTATTAAGCAAAAGTTTATTTGAGGGTTTAGTAAATATTCCAATGTGCAAATAATTTTTAACCTAAAATAATTTAAGATGAATGTAGAACAATTACAGGCAGAAAACGCCCAAATGAGAGCCGACCTTAAACAAATAAAAAAGTTTCTTACAGGTGTTTTTGTTGGCGTTGGTATGCTCGATGAAAACGGAAAAAAGCAAGAAATGAGTAAACTAAAAATTGTTAAAAAAGTAGGCAATTTAATAATGAGCGAAGAAAAACAAGCGGAGTTAGGTTTTACTACAATTATGCCTTTTGTAGCCGAATTAGAAGAACGATATAAAGATTTATAAAATGCAAAAAAGTGTTATTACAAACCATGCTTCCATAGATAAACTTTTTAATATAGTCAAAAGCGAACGCCCGACTATTGAAAAGGAAATTATAGAAGACGAACCAGAGGTTATTGAAGAAATAAAAACAGCAGCTAGCAGCGAAATAAAAGAAGATGCTGGAGAAAAAGGCAAAGCAAAAACTGTAGATGAAGCCATTGAAAACATAACAGATGAAGCAGCACAAGACACAGCCGATTTTTTTATTTATGGACTTGATTTCATTCAAAAAAATGTGTTTAAATTCTTTGCTAAAAAGAAGCTAAAGAAAAAGGCTAAAAGCATTGCTGGTGAAAATGCACTAGACCGAATTAATGTAATTACAGCCGAACTAAAAGCAGCTAGAAAAGCCAAAAAAGAACCTACAACAGTTTACGAGGGTGAAGATAAATTGTTGAAAGAATTAATACAGGAGGTTGACGATTTTATTGCACAGCTAGACCTTGACGAAGACGAAGAAAGAATGTTAAAAACACCATTGAAAGAAATGGTAAAAGTTAAGAACATAAAACTTTCTCCCGAAATGAGTTTATTAATGGCAGCAGCTATGATAGCATCAACAAGAATAGGCGTTTTATACTCAATATAAATTATGCAAGAATACATATCTATACTTTGTGTTGGTAAACGTAACAGTGGTAAAACTACAATGGGTTTTAAAATTGCTGCACAAAGTGGAAATCCTATAATTGTTTTAAAACAAGGCTATCATCCAGCTTATGCAGATTGGCAAAGTTTCACCATTGACGACATTAAAAACTTCAATAGTGATAAGTGTTATATTGATGTTGACGAAGATACTTTAAACGATGTTTGTGTTGCTTTAATGAAGTACCACAAGCAAAAGTTTATAGTGTTCGAGGATTGTGCAAATTATATTTCTCAAAACATTACTAGGGGCGGATTAAAGCAGATAGTAATTGATTTAAGAAAACACGGGTTTGATTTATTATTTATGTATCATACTCTCAAATTTGTACCTCCTTTTTTAGCACAAATGTATAACGCTTTGGTACTATTTAAGACTACAGATGCTTTTGATAGTTCATTAAATAAATATCCAAATTTCAATACTATTAAAGAACGTGGTTTGCGTATCAATGCACACAAAAATCCACACTACAGCGAAATGATTTTAGACAATGAATAACTAATTTAAATGAGTAAAACCGAAACCATAACATTAGGTCGTTTGGCACAAATTTATAAGGTACGAGTACCTATTTTACTCGATTGGATTTCGGCGTATGAAGATTTGCACAACGAACTGGATGACCATTTAAAAGGCTTAAAAAAGAAAGGACAAAAACTATTACCTCCAGCTTTGGTAGATAAAATTTATATAACAATCGGCGAACGTTAAACCATATACAAAATGATAACCTACACAACCGAAACAGTATTTTTTTTCTCAATATTTATTGTATTCCTTTTTGCAGTTGGCAGCCTTTTTAAACCCGATAAAAAACGAGGTGTAAGAATTAGCAGAGTAGAGGATTACAGACCACCTACAGGTTCAGAGTTAAACTTTTGCAAAGAGATTTCTAAACTACAAAAAAATAACATTATACCAGCAACATATAAAAACCAAAGACAGAAACGAAAGCAAAAACATCATATAAATAAATATTAGGCTTAGACAGTTAAACACTTTGGTTTTGCCCTATCAGTTTTATACTGGTAGGGTTTTTTATTGTAAAAATTAGTACATTGTTGTAGCTAGTTTATTGCTGCAAAATATGGTGTAATGTAGTGTATAGTAGTGTTTCAAAGGTTTGTTGTTGTGTAATATTTTGCACTCTCAAACGAAAAAAAATTAATCACAAAAAAACAAAAAAGTATGTTCTTTACAAACAAATGGGCAAACCTTGCAGTAATAGCAGCAGTTGCTTTAGTTATTGGTCTAGTTCTTATTAATTCAGCAAAAGTTGTTGATAAAGACAATAAACCAACAGGCAATAAATTAGGCTTTGCAGCGGATGCAGCAGCAACTACAACACCTACTAAATCTTAGTAAAAAAAACAATCACAAAAATTTAAAACAACAAAAATTTATTTTATGAACACAGCAGAAATCGCAGCAAGTGTAGCAAAATCTCCTTTTATTGACTTAGGCGTATCTCCTACTTTCGGTTGGGAAAAAGCCAATATGCAAAGTCGTTTTTTCAGTTTCTCAATTGTAAATAATACAGCTGACGACCATACTGTATTGCTTTGCCCTAGCGATGTACCTAGTAGCGATAAAGTAATTAAAGATGCTGCCGATGGTAATATTGGCGGAGTGGCTGGTTTAACGGCAGTTTCAAGCGTTCCCGACAAAAAAATCTCACAATTTTTGGCACACGTTGCACGCAAGCCACAGCGTATAATGGCTACACAGTTTGAAAGTGCAAACAGCAGTCAATTAAACAAGGTGTTTATTATTCAAGATAAATCTTTGTTTGGCGACCCTGCAAAAGAACAAATCCCTTTGTCTTCATTCAAGAGCCGTTTAGACAACGATAAAACAGTTGTTGTAGTTCCTAACGTGTATCAAATGGATGATGAAACAGAAGTTAGCATCACAGTTCCTGCACGTATTGCAGAGGGTACACCAACTCGATTAGATATTACGCTTTATTTTGGTGCAAATTTAAACGCTGCAAAAGCGTTGTACACGATGGCACAATGGGCGTTAAGCGACCCAGCAACTGCAAGCCAATTTAATAACACTGGCAAATAAGCAGCACACACAAATTTCAATTTTAATTTAACGCTGAATAGGCAATACAGTTTCAGTATTGCCTATTCTTTTTAAAGAAAAAAAATGTCATTCAACATAGGAGATATTGCAGCAGCAGCAGCAGCAGCCATAGCCACATACAACGGCACTAAGGAAGCAGCAGCAGCAACAGCAACAACAACAGCAATAGATGCAAAAGAAAAAACAGATAATACAAAAAAGTTGTTAATAGTAGGTGTTGTAGTTGTTTTTGTGTTGGGCGTTGCATTCTTTTCTATTCGCAAAAAATAAATATTTAATGGATTATATAAAATTAACATCTCAGCTAGTAGGCGTTATTAGTATGCCTTTAGTTGTGTATTTTTTAAAAGGAATATTAGAGGAGTTTAAGGAGCTAAAAAAAAACTTGCACGAGATGGATATTAGAGTAACCAAAGTAGAAATTTTAACCACGAAAAAATAATATTATGAGTTTTTTTTCTAAAATATTTGACTTTTTAAAGTCACTATTTATAAATGTAGATAGTTGGATAAAAGAACATGTACAACCCTCAATAAAATTTGTACAAAATTTAAAAAACGCCCTAGAAAGTCCAGTTGCAGACATAGTAACCGTATTAATACCCGGAGATGTTGACGATAAAATAAGAGACTTTCTTTTGGCTAATTGCGGTAAGGCTTTAAATGCCTTAGCAATTACGCAAGATATAGCCAACGAACCCGACCCAGTACAAGCTATTATTAAATTACTCGAATATTTGAAAGCAGCAACGCCAGCAATGAAATCCGCTATATATAAGCAATTAGCAAGTGAAATGGCTAAACTTAGTAATGGCGGAAAAGAAGTGGTAAAAGGACACAGCGTTGACTTGCTAACACAATTAGAGTATAGCAAAATGGTTGAAGAAAAACAATTGCATACAGTTAATAGCAAAGAAAACAACGATACTTCAGTTGTAAGTATAGACGAACAAAGCCAAGAGGATTATTTAAAAACTCAATTGGCTTATCACAAATAATTTTTAACACAAACAAAAACTTTCTTTATGGCAGATAAAGCAGAAAGCCCAAAATGGTGGGATGTAGTTATAGGCGGTTTAGGTACTTTAGGCGGTACTTATGCACAAATTAAAGCAGCAGAAAACGGAGGAGGCAACACAGCACCAGTAACAACGCAACCAGTAGCAGCACAAACACCAATAATTATACAATCTCCAGCAGCACCAGCAGCACCCGAAAAGAAAGATAATACAATGATGATAGTAGGGATTATTGTAGCAGTTGTAGTAGTTGGTGGTATTATATGGTTTGCAGTTAGTGGCAGCAAAAAAACAAATTAGTTATGGCTTTTATTGTAGATGATATTTTAAAGATTGGTGGTGCTATCAATGGCATTATTCAAGGCAATAAAGCCAACAATGCAGCCATTAAATTAAAGGAGGAGGAGCAACATTTCAACCAGTCTTTACAAGGCTTATCCAATGAGCAACAATTTGTATTAAATCAACAGTTAGCCAATGCCAATAATGATGTTCAAAGGTTGCAATTACTTACAGATGCAGTAACAAAAGTTAAGTTACAGCAGCAGCAAAATAGCAGTTCTAGCAGCAACAATAAAAGCATTCTAATAATTGCAATTGCAGTAGTTGCATTGGTAGCATTAATAATAGTAAAACGTAATTAATGGATTTGTTTCAAAGTCAAATTATAAAAATGAACACAGCGAATGCAATATCCAATGTTGTAAATTCAAGTGTTAATATTTCCGATACAAGTATAAACGGTATTAAAAGCAATATGTTAAAAGTATTGCCTACATATAGAGAATGTTTAGCAAGTTGGTTAGGAGACAATATTATTTATGCAGAGCTGGAGGGATACTTAAAAAGCGAGGCAGCCAATGCAGCTATTCAATACACTTATAATCGTTTTGGAATTATACCAGTTAATCCAGGTTCTCCCGGTAATTACAATCAATGTAGCACTTATGTTGTTAATGTTTACAACTATTGTTTAAGTATAAAATACTATTTACGATATGTAAATATGGATTTAACAAATAATAATAATTGCAAACAAATTAAATCTCAATTAGACGCTTTGGAGGTTGAAAAACTAAATGCAGATAAGCAACTGGTAGCCGACCAAAACAGATATAGAAATAGTGCCACAATACTTGTTTTAAACGATTTGCAAAGCACCATATTAGCAGCCTATGGAAGTTTAAATTGTGCTACTGTAATTAATCAAGTAAAGCAAACCGAAACACTAGCAGCCATTTCAGCAGCAACAGCAGAAAGCGAAGCAGCCAACAATGGCGGAGGTTCTAACAATATTATTTACATTATAGCAGCCGTTGTAATTATGGTTGTTGTATTCAAAATTTTTAAATCTTAATTATGGGAGTTATTAAAAATCCGATAGTAGATGGTGCAAATAAAAAGGCTGTAAGTTGGATGTACTTTGTTATTTATGCTATCATTATTATCATAGTTGTTGTAATTATTGTCAAGATATACAATGCAGTTAAAGATGGTGCAAATGCAGTAGGAGACACTATAGCAAAACAAGCTATTGCACAGCAAACAGGCGTATCAGTAGTTAGACAAGAAGTGTGTGAACAAGTAGCTGTTGATATAAGAGATGGACTAACAGTTATCCCTTTTGCTAATTCAGTTTTCAATATGGATATTGATGCTGTAGCCGATGCAATGAATAGGTTACAAAGTGTCGAGGAGGCTAAAATAACCAGCAAATATTTTAAACAAAAAAACGGTTTTTTAATTAGCAGTTTTAAAAACAAAACATTTATTTCTAGTACACAATTAAAAGATAGAGTTGATAGCTCAATTTTCAACGCCTTATAAAAAATTAAAAAGCAATAATATGAACCATAAAAAAATTATCATAGGCTTAGTAATAGCAGTAGTTGTAGCAGTAATTATATTGCTATTTGTTAAGGCTGCAAAAGACAAAAAAGACAAAGAAACCGCCGACAAATTAAAAGCAGCAGCAGCCACAGCACCAACAGCAAATACAGGTACTCCAGCACCCAATATAGCTCCTCCATCACCAGCAGCAACAACAGATAAAAACTTTCCTATTGTTTACAATAAGTTTAGCGAAAGAGCCAAAGATTTACAAAAACAACTAGGGTTTACAGGAAGTGCAGTAGATGGAATTATAGGTGAAAAAACATTAAAAAAGTGGAATGATACACTTGCATCTTCGGGGATAAATAATTTATTTACTATTTATTTTAAAATAGAAAATGCAGCACAATTAAACACAGCTATAAAGCAAATTAGTACAGCACAGGCAGCAACAGCATTTTTATCAGATACTACTAAAAATTGGGCAAATCCAAACGGTTACGATAACATTCCAATTTTAATGTTTTAAACAAAAATTATGAAAGAAAATAACACAGGCTTATTAGGAGGGTTATTAGGTACAGATACAAAAGTAACTGTAGATGTAGTAATAGATAATGAAAGCATAACAAGGCTTTGCGTTGGGTTACTAATAGTAACAACCATAAGCCTATTAATATTCGGTATAATAAAAAAATCAATATAATTAATTTTTATGGAAAAAAACGTTTATAGCAGAAATCCAGCTTTAGTAGCACCCGGAGAACCTTTGTATCCATTAGGAGAGCCAACAAAACCACAAGCAGGCGGAACGCCAATAGTTGCAACACAACCAGCACAACCAGCAATAGGAAATAATAATAGTAATCCTCCTATCAATGTGTTGGCATTTGAAACACCTCAAGAGTTTCCACCAATTCCAGTAAGAGGCTCTGTTGGCAATGTTGCAAACAATGTAAATAACAATGCTCCAGTAAATGTGTTAATGAATGGAGATGTAAAAACACCTACACCTACAACACCAGTTAAAGGAAGCCCAATTACAGAACCAACACCAGCACCAACCACAAAGCCAGTTGCAGAAACCGAAAAGGAAACGTACAAAAAATGGTTTGTAATAACTGTAGTTGTGTTAGGCATTATTATACTTATTAGAGTGTTTAAATAGTGACAAAAAAAACAACAATAGTCTTATATATAGTTATCGCAATAATGATTATTGCGATAATCTATTATATACATCAATACATTTTAATTAAACAAGCGATGAAAGCAGATTTAACACAAAAAGCAGCAGATTTTATAGTTACTCAAGAGGGTTTTTATTCAAAGCCTTATTGGGATTATAAACAATATACTTGGGGTTATGGAACTAAAGCTCCAGCAGCAACAGGAACAATAACAAAAGATGCTGCAAGGCTTGAATTAATTAAAGAAATTGCACCACGTTATTTAAAAGTAAAGGATTTAAACATTAGTGATAATGCAAAAATTTCGCTTATCTCTTTTGGTTTTAATGTAGGAGATAAATATCTTGATTTAATGATTGACAGAATAAAAAAAGGTTGGTCAATGCAAGAAATTTCAACAAAACTTCAAGAGTATAACAAAGCAGGTGGCGTTGTTCTTGCCGGGTTAGTTAATAGAAGAAAAACAGAGGGAACGTTATTATTATCATAACAAACAACACTATTTAATATGCTACTACAATTCAACGGAAAACGTGTAAAAATCACAGATACTTTTGTAGATAAATTGTTTAATGTTTCCGATTTACAAATAAAAAGAACATTTGAAACAGAGCCATACAGTTTGTTTTTTGGAACAGAACAAATACAATTGCCGCAAACAAATATTTCTATCTACGCCGAACCGTTAGGAACGAAAACATACGATGATGAAAATAATTTAACAGAAGAGGAGGCTAGATTTTGGATTGAAGCATATTTAACAGATTGCGACCTTTTTTTTTTAGCTAGAAGCGGAGGCGGAATAGGCAAAGATGAAACCACAGACGACTTAGCAGAAGGCGTAAATAATTTATATTTCACCACTCAACGAGCAAAAGATGCACTAGCATATAATACAGGTTTATTTGCACTATCGGGAACACCAACTTTTACAGCTACAACAGCACCAAGCGGAGCAACCAACCATAAAATTTGTTGGGCAAAAAGTGGAGGGGTTGTAATGGTTTGGGGTTGGTTAAATTATGCCACACAAGGAACAGGAGTTACGCTTATACAAATACCAATGCCAGTAGATTTACCAACGCCAATTTATCCATCATATATGGAAACAGGAAATATAGCTTTTGGCAGGGCAAATATTGGCACTACCATTACAGCTATCAATGCTTATGGTATTTATTGTGCATTTAGATTCGACATAACAAATAAAGGAACTCTAACGATAGGGCAACCATCTAACAATTGCAAATTCGTTCAATTTTCATTCAGTTACAATTGTGCTATATAAAAATTTATTTATGCCATACATACGACAAAAAAACAAAGTAGAGCAAAAAACAGAAACTATAATCAACGATGAAACTATTGTAGAAAGTAAAGACATAGAAATTATTGTAGATACAAGTAATTACGAAGGAGATTTAAATAAACATCCTTGCTTGCTTAAAAATAGCAATCATTTTGAATACGTAAACAAAGAAATGCCCGAAGACTTTGTTTTACTCAACTATGTAAGCGAACCTCAAAGCGTCGAACCAATTTATCCATAAATATTTTATTCATTATTAAATTTAAACCAATGGCAACAGCTAAAAAGAAAACATCAAAAAAAAGCAATGCAGGAACTGCAAAACTTAAAAAAATTGTAGCACTTGCAAAAACCGAGTACAAAAAACCATCTTGCAAAAAGAAATGGACTACTTGCGTTAAAGAAGCAGCTAAAAAACTAAAGTAATTCATCAATAAATTTTAACTATGGCAACCACAAAAAAAGCAGCACCACGCAAAAAAGCACCAAAGCGAAAGCCAACAGTAAAAGCATTAGGCAAAAGGGTTACAACATTAAAACGCAAGTTAAAAACAGCAACAGTAAAACTTAGAAAAGTTAGAGTTGTAGCCAAAAAACGCAAACCAGCAAAAAAGAAAGCCGTTGCAAAAAAAGCAGCACCAGTAAAAAAAACAACTACAAAAAAAAGCACTCCTAAAAAACAATTGAGTTTGTTTAAATAGCCAGTAACAAAAAGCCATAAGTAAAATTGTGGCTTTTTTGTTCGTATTATAAAAACAACTATTTTTGTAATCCAATGGCGAAGCGGAGCGAAAATGTGGGAACATTTAGCAAGGAATACCCAAAGGCTCAAAGCTAAAGTTTGGCAACTACTTATAAGTTGCAAAAACCCCGAAATATAAACCATTTCGGGGTTTTTTATTAGCTTTAGAATGTATGCCTTTTATCCCCTGCGGAGCATTAATTATCCCATTTGCTAATACTATCAAATAAACTTTTAAAATTATGATGTGTATATCCTTGTGTTGTTTTAATATTTGTGTGTCCAGCTATTTTACTAACATCCGACAAACTCATTCCTAACTGTTGGCTAATAGTAATAAAGGTATGTCTTGATATGTGAAAACTAATATACTTTTCAAATCCTATTTGTGCTGCAATTTCTTTTAACTCTCTATTATAATGCTGGTTGGTAAGCTGAGGGAACAAATGTTTTTTAGTAGTAAAATCAATGTATTTCAAAGCAAAATTATTTAAGGGAACAATATTTTTAACTTTCGTTTTGCCTTGTACAAATTCAATGTAATACTTATCTTCAAAGGCTTTCAGATTATCAATTTTCAACCTTAACAAGTCAGAAAAACGCAAACCAGTAAAGCAACCAAACAAAAAAGCCTCCAAAATTATTTTTTTACTTTCACTAATATTATTCAACCCATCAATAAGCAAAAAAACTTCTTCTTTTGTAAAATACAATTGTTTGTTACTACCAACGCCAATCGTAACCTTATCAAAAGGCTTGTATTTTATTATTCCATCATTAAAAGCGGCATTATAAACGCTTCTAATTCTACTCAATTGACTAATTACGCTATTTTTAGAAAGTGTATTGCTTAAATAATTTCTAAAGCCTAAAATTGTTGATGTTGTTAAGTTGTACAAATTAGTTTTATTACTATATTCCAGTAGGTATTTAATGCTTTTTATAACGTGCGAAGTTCTACTTTTAGTAAGTTTTTTTTGTTCACATAATTGCACTGTATAAGCCATTAAATCAATGTTGTTTTTCTGTTTATAAGCGTCTAATAAATCACTTAAAAAAATAGGTGCATTTTGTTGTTCGTGTTGCAAAATTCGTTTAGTAATGTTGTTACTAATTTCATTAATACAAAAATTTTTTTCGTGGTGCAAACAATCTTTTTTGCTTATTTGTTGGGATGCTTTATTAAAATTTTTAGGTAAAATATTAATATTAGTTTTAATATATTGAACTTTTCTATCAACGATAAATCTAATATAAATATTTGTTGTGCCGTCCAGCTTCAAGGCTTGTTTGCGAATAATAAATTTAAAACTAGCACCCATTTTTTATGTATAACTATTGTTCAACAATCAACATTTAACCATATTTAACAATAAACACCAAAACAAACAAAACCCTTTATTTGTAAGGGTTGCAACAATATTTACTAAAATAAATTTTACAACCCTTAACAAATTAGTGTCTCCAGAAGGATTCGAACCCTCATCGTCAGAGCCGAAATCTGATATGCTAATCCATT
>CAZTOP010000061.1:0-17029 GCA_964615145.1 uncultured Chitinophagaceae bacterium | reverse complement strand
AATTGATTTATTGATAAGTATCTGTAGTTGTAACAAAACTTGTCATAGGCATTGTTTTGCCTGCTGCATCTATTGTTCCTTTTAAATTACTTACAGTATTTTTAGTTTTTATTAATAATGTTTTAGGGTCAACAGTATAAGTTTCAACAATGGTTCCATCTTGTTTTGAATACATCGTCATTCCCATTTGCTCTATTTTTTGGTCTAAACTTACGGTGCTTATTTTTTCAATAGTTGCTACACCATCTTCAAAAGTTTTATAAGTAAACTTGCTGGTAATTTTTTCTTCTTTGGTATCTATTTTGTCTTCCCAAGTGTCGCCTGGGTTTACAGTTTTCGAAAGTTTTAAAAACACGTCTAATAATTCTCCTTTTTCTAAATTACCATTACCTTTTTTTGACATTTGCTCTAACTTGTCATTACCTTTTATTGAGGTAATTAAACCATTAGGGTCAAGTGTCAGTTTCATCGGATTTTTCATCATACTTTTTGCTTGTTCGGCCATTTCCGGACTTCCATCTTCTGGATTTTGAGAATCATAACTCATTTCTTGTCCCATCATTTCCATTTCCATTTTCAAAGCAGTAATTTTAATTTCTGCTGTAGCTCCTTGCTCAGTTGTAGCTCCAATTTCATAGGTAGCTGCTGTTGTATTATCCATTCTTTGTGTCATATCTTGCCCCATCATTTCAGTTTTTGAAATCATATTCTGCTTAGATGTTTTTGTAATTTTTAAAGCAGTTTTTACTCTGTTAGCAGGATTTAGCGTTTGAGCATTAATAGAAATAATTGCAAATAAAGCAGCAATTGAAAGTGAAATTTGTTTTTTCATTGTAAAATTTTATTTATCAAAAATAGTTGTTGCTAAAAATAATTTATTAAGAATCTTATTAAATTTTGATGAAAGGTTAATTATTGTGTTAGTTGCTAAATTGTCTTGTTCTATTTATTTTTAAATCTCTCAGTATTCCTGATTTAGGACTAATGGTAATACTAAATGAACGTAAAATATTTACTGGTGTTACATTTATCGACATTTGCCAACAGTGCATTTCTCTGGAAATAAAAAAACTAAGTTGTTGCAATTTATTGGTTGAAAAATCATAATAACCAGTACCGCCCATTTTCCATTTTGGAGATAAATTAAAATCGCCATTAAAATTTACACTACTATTTGTTCTGGTTTCAAAACCACTATAATCAGCCTTGGGTTGTCTTGTAAAATTTAAAGAGTAAGATAAACTTAAAGACCAAGGAATATTAAAATCTGTAAACTCAGCAGGATTACTACGTGCATATTCCAATTGTCTTTGTTGCTCATCTGGGGTCATAAAAGGATCATTAGGCAACTTATTATCTTTTGCTTTTTTATCGTCCTTTGGCTTACTTTTTAATTGAGTACTTATAGCCACATTTCCTCCTGTAATTCTTCCTAAACTAAACTTATCATTATGCCACATTAAAGTTTTTAATCTATACCCTCTGTTATCAACATTATATGGGTCTAAAACAGTACTTGCAGAAATATTGAATTTTTCAAACAAATTAGTTGCAAGTCTAATTGAAAAAGGCTGCAGTGCAAAGCTATCAACTGCTAAATTGTATGAACTTGAAATACTTAATACATCTATCAATCTTATTTTTCTATCCTTCTTTCCTGAGGTATCTGTTTTATCTTTCACTTTCATCTCTAATAAATTATCAATACCAAAACTAATGTTTCCATAGGATGAAGTGCTACCAACAATTTGCCCAGTTATTTTTGAAATATTGACTGTGTTTTTATTAGTATCTACTTGTAAATTATATATGTATTTACTTTCTAAATTGGGTGTATAATTAAACCCAATTGTTGGCCTTATTTCGTGCCGAATGGCTTTAATGTTTTTTGAATGTTTAAATTCATATTTTCCAAAAATTCTTGTGCTTAACGATAATCCAAAACTGGTATTGGGTTTTCTGATAAAGCCTTTAGTAACACTCGAATCAATTTTTTTAGTTGTTGCATTCCACACTCTATCATAAGTTCTATCGTACCAAGCTTCGCTGTAAGATATAGATGGAGCAATGGTAATATCTCCCAAGGCTGGCAATGAAAGAGCAATAGGAATATTATGAGTTGCTCCCCATTGCATAGTATCTAAAATATGCTTTAAGCTAATTGCTGAATCATAAAAGCCTATACTATTTGTAAAACTTCCTCCATAACCAATTCCAATATTTTCGTACCATTTGGCTTTTCCAACCTTTTCTTTCTTTTGAAATGGATAAAATGTAACCACATTTAAACTCATTGCAGGTAATTGCAAACGAACAGAACGATCTATTGCATTTTGATCGTGGCTTGCATTTAAACTTAAATTGGCTTTTCCTCTAAAATCTTTACTGTAGTTAATATTTGAGTTGAGCCTGTTATTAAAATTTACATAAGGATTATTCAAAACGGCTCTATTAAATCTGGTACTACCAAAATTTACACTGGCACCAAAACTAGTTCCTGGTCGGGCTTTATTATCTCTTGTATGATTCCAGGTTACATTAAAGGTTTTACTACTACTGAATTCTTCACCAGAATTAGAAAATCTGTTTAAGGACTTTGTATTTTGAAAAGTAATATTCATACTTCCACTGTACTTGTACCTAACAATATATTTTGGAGACACATTTAAACTCCAACCACCATAAGAATAAATATTTGATCGAACAGTAACATCAAAATTTTCACTTAAAACTTTATAGTAGCCTAACCCTTCCAAACCAATACCATAATCTTCACTAGTAGTAAATTGTGGTGCTAAAACGCCAGAATGTCTACCTCTACTCAATGGGTAAATTCCAAATGGAATTCCGATTGGAATAGGAACGCCTTCAAACTCGGGAGAAGCAGGTCCACTAACTGCCAGTTTATTACTTATCATTTTTAACTTTCTGGTTCTGAAAGCAAAATGAGGTGTATCTAAATTACAAGTTGTAAACCGTCCTTTCCATCCATAAAAAGATTCCTTATCAACCTTTTTTAAAACTTCTGCATGTACAAAAAGTTCTCCTTCGGTGTAGTAACTATTTACTGTTCTACCTTTTTGTGTTTTTAAATTAAAAGATAATGTATCGCTGTAAGTAGTATTTTCTCCATCGTGCATTTTAGCCTTATTCAAAGGATTATTGCTACTATCTGTTGCACCAAAAGCAAAGAGTGTTTGGGTAGTTCCATTATACTTAATGACTCCTGCATCTAACGACATTGTTTTTTGTTCTACATTACTTTTACCGTATAGGTAAAACTCCTTAGTAGAAATAAATAAAACACCAGAGTCTTTAGCCGTATATTTTACAGGTGCATCTAATGAGTCTTTAGAAATGTTAAGAGTATCAATGGTATTAACCATCTTTTTTTTTATGCTAGAATCACTTATCATTTTGAGCTCAACATTGCCAGAGTCGGCATTAGCAAATGAATTTGACTCTTCATTCCCAACTTTAGGTTTTTCTAAAGGTTTTGTTAATGATTTACCAGTAGGCTTGTTTTGTGCAGAAGTTTTAGTTACTTGCAACATAAATATAAGAATACAGCCCACAGCTATAATAGATGAAGTATATTTTACGTTATGTAATTGCACAATAGATAATAAATATCTTACAAAAATATAGGCTCACAGTTAATAGCAGTTTTTTATATAATAGTTTAACTTTTTAATATGAAGAAAATGAAGGTGCTTTTGTTTGGCTTGGCTTCAATATCGCTAGTGTCTCTATCGTTCATCGGTAGCATTAAAGATGTTGTTCCAAGTAAACAAAAACAAGGGGTAAGAAAAATTGTAATTGATCCAGGGCACGGTGGTAGTGATTTTGGTGCTTCTGGCAAATATTCACACGAAAAAGATATTTCTTTAGCCGTAGCCTTAAAATTAGAAGCTGAGATAAAAAAAGCAATGCCAGATGTAGAAGTTTATATGACAAGAACCACTGATGTTTTTGATCATGTAAGAGTTAAAGCCGATAAAGCTAATGCAGCCAAAGGAGACTTATTCATTTCGATACATTGCAACGACGCTCCACCTAACAGACACAGTGAATTAATAGGATATAAAACTGTAAAATATAAGAAGGGCAAAAAATGGAAAACTAAAGAAGTACCACAATATAAAAGTTATTCAACACCAAGTGCTGCAAAAGGAACAGAAACATACATTTGGGGTGTTGATAAAAATGATGATAAAGAAAGAGCATTGAGAGAGAATGAATCCATTTATGCAGATAGTACCACTAAGGATGATTTAAGTGATGATAAAGATCAAATAATTGCCATCTCTTTACGTATGCAACAATATGCAGAAAGGAGCAGAAATTTAGCCTTTACTGTTCAGGATGAGTTTGTAAAAGTAGGCAGAGTTAATAGAGATGCAAGGCAAAGAGCTGTGGGAATTTGGGTATTACAAGCCGTTGCAATGCCTGCAATTTTAGTTGAACTTGGCTTTATCAGTAATCCGGAAGAAGAAGCCTATCTTAATAGTCAAGATGGGCAAAAAGAACTAGCAGAAAGTATTAGTAGAGCCGTTAAGCGATATAAAACAACCATTGAATCTAAGATTAGTAATAATATTAATCAAGCTAAACCTACAAACTAATAATAAAAAAGGGGATAAATTTCTGTATGGAAATTTATCCCCTTTTTTATTGTCAATATAAAAAATTCTAGAATCCTGGACAGCGAACTGCATCCCCAGCAGCTGTTCTTCTATTTAATTTGGCTCTGTAAGTAGCAGAAAACTCCATACCACCTCTAGACTGAGAAAATGTATTTAGTCTTGAAATATTTACATCATAACTTAAACCAAAACTCCAATCGTAAATATCAAAATTAATTACTGGGATAATAGCATCTCCCCATCTGAAAAAACTACCAAAATTAACACCCAAAACTCTGTCGTCACTGTATCTTCTATTCAACTCAACACCATAAAGCAATCCAGCAAGAAACTGTTCATTACCATCTTGTTTGAAGTAATCTACATAACCCTGAATTTTGTTGTTGTCACTAGTTTGAGCCGAGATTCCAGCATTTAATACCAGTTTTCTTCCTAGAATGCTAAACTCAGTATTATTTGAAAAATAATTGAGTTTAGGGTTATTAATATGATACATTGCAGCACCAAAATAATACTTAACATCATCTCCCATTGTGCTGCTGTATGTAATTCCTGCTCCTAAATCCCAGTAAGTATAACCTGTGTTATTAATTACCTGTGGGTCGTGAAGCTTTATTTCAGTTGGATTAAACTGAGTACTTACAGGACCACCCATAAATGCAATTGACAAGTAAGTATCACTAACTTCACTTAACGATTTATTAAAACTAAGTACTGGCAATAATGCTGTACGCTTTAATTTAATATCACCTGCAACATCATTTGTTGCTTGCAAACCCAGAGTAACCCAATCGCCAATTCTATTGTTTAAAGGCATCTTATACTCAGCACTAAAAGCTCCTGTTTGAAAGGGCACAGTTACACTGCCCCATTGACTTCTAAAATTTCCTTTGAGTCTAATATCACCATTAAAAATACCTGCTAATGCTGGGTTTCGTAATAAAGGTGCCTCATAAAACTGAGAGAATGTAAGGTCTTGAGCTATGCCTGTATTACACAAAGCAAACAACACACTTAACGATACTATTATTTTCTTCATAACTATTTTTTCTATTCAGTTAATTATTTAATTAATGATATATTACCAGTGTAGGTAAACTTAGTTCCATTTTCACAAACTACTTCGCAAGTGTAAACATACACTTCGGTTGGTGCTATTACACCTTTAAACTTACCATCCCAACTGTTAATTCTATCGTAATCTACTGGAACAAAGTTGGCTCTTTCAAATACAACCTGCCCCCAACGATTAAATATTCTAAAGCTTTTTACAGATTTAATTCCTCTGGCTTTTATCCATAAATAATCGTTAACACCATCACCGTCTGGAGTAAAGGCATTTGGAATAAACACCTGACTAGCCTCGCAGAATGCTACTATACAGATATTATCTTGTGCTTTACAACCATAAATACTTGTTGCTTCTACATTGTAACAGATATTACTTTTTACTGTAGCAATTGGATTACCACAATCAGAACAACTTAAGTTATCGGCAGGAGTCCAGTTCCAAGTTGCAATTGGTCCATTTACAACAGATGCAGTTAGTGGATAATAAGTACCACCTTGCAAATAGACAGTATCAAGTCCTAAACTTATGTGTGTAGTATCACCAACACCTACTGAAATTGAAGCAGATGGAGAGAAACAGTTTGCAGGGTTTGTACCTACAACAGTATAAACAGTTGTGGCAGTTGGAGATGCTACAACTTTTGAACCTCGAATAGTATCTAAACCAGCCGCAGGTGACCATAAATAATTAGTTGCTCCACTAGCATATAAAGTAATTTTTTCTCCAATACAAATACTGTCATGTGGTGTATTTGCACTTACAACAGTTACAGTGTATGGTTGAACCACATCAATATTAATACTTGCAGTATCAGTACAACCATTAGCACTTGCACCAGTAACAATATATTTAGTCAGGTTTGTTGGTGTAGCCACAACATTAGCACCAGTTGTTGCACTTAACCCTATTGGTGGATACCAAGAATATGTTGCAATTGGTGTAGTACCACTGCTAAATGCACTTAAGTTTAATGAAGCTCCTAAACATATTGTACTATCAATACTTGGATTAATAGAAACAATTGGTGAACCATTAATTACTAGTGGTCCAGTAACCAATGTTGATTTACATCCATTAGTTGTTACCACAGTTAATGTATCAAAATAAACTCCTGCACTACCATAAATTGTTTGAGAACTAATACCACTGCCCGTAGTATTATTTCCAAAGCCCCAATTGTAATTCATAATTGGATCTTCACTAGGACTTAATACGGCTGTGTAGTTTATTGTTTGACCAGCACAAGCAGTATCTTGACGAGTAATACTTAGTATGTTTGGTACATTGTTTACTTTAACATAAAGCGGTGCTGTAGCTACTGAATCAAAACAACCACTTACAGATGTTACTTGCATTCTTACATTATAAACTCCAGTTGTATTAAATGTTACACTTGGGTTAGGTACATTATAAGTTACCCCATTAATATTCCAAGTATATGCTGCCAATACAGGGCTTTGATCCATTGTTGTCTTGTTGGTAAAGCCTTGAACTGTGTTGCCACAATTTTGAATTGGAGTATTTATAGTATAGCCCGCCTTAACATAATCAACTCTAATGGTTCCAAAAGCCCCAATAAAGTATGAACAACCATTCACAGATTTAAGTGTTACAGTTGGTGTATAATTTCCTCCGCTTGCATAAACGTGTGTAAATGGATTAGGGAAAGTTGAGAATGGCACAGTTACAACAGGTGTAGCATCACCATAGTTAATAGTAACACTATCAGTAGAACTTGCATTGATTTGGAAATTAACTGGTGTATTACCACACACATAACCTGTATCGTGTGTCCAAGTTCCTATAGGTCCAGCCACAGTTACTTTTTGACTATCAATATAAGTACAGTTACCTGCATTTACTACTGTTAAATTAATATTGTATTGACCTAATTGGTTATAAGTATGCGAAACAGGATTTCCAGATTGTGCTACTGGCTCTCCAAATGTCCAATTAGTTGTACTAATTGGCAATGTTGAAATATTAGTAGTATTGTTAAACTGTACAGCATAAGGCAAACAACTTGCACCTAATGGTGTAATTGTGAAGCTTGCTGGCATTGTGTCTCTAATAGTGATAGTTTGAATGCTAGATGTATCAGTACAGGTAAGTATGCCTCCTAAAGGTAAATTATGTATTCGTGTGGCTGTTAACTTCACTGAGTATATGCCACTTGAAGCATAAGTTCTTGTAGGATTCACACCTCCACCAGTTCCATTCCCAAAATCCCAAACATAGTTGGTAGCAGTATCAGTTAAATTGGTAAATCTTACTGTATCTCCTTTACAAACTGTAGTATTAGGAGCAATAGAATACGCTACAATTGGTGTTCCATAAGCAAAAATGCTATCTGTTTTTGTAACAGTTCCACAACTTGTAGCCCCAGTAAGTGTTACAACATATTTACCAGCTTTTTTATAAATATGTACAATAGTATCTTTTCCATTGGAAGTTGGAACGGATATATTACCATCTCCAAAATCCCAGAAATATAAAGTTCCTCCTGTACTATTTGAATAGAAGGTTACAGTATCTGGCAAACATTTATACTTATCTGTTCCTTTAACAGAAATATTCAATGTAACAGTGTTTGCAGCAATTACAACACTATTTGTTGCAGAATCACTAGCACATTCATTAGTTGCTATCAACTTAGGTGTGTGTGTAGTTAGTACTGTATCGTTATAAGTATGATTTGCGTTCTGTGTTGTTGCATTGGCAGTGCCATCGCCAAAATTCCAATTCCAGGTTAAGTTAGGACTACCCACAGTTTGATTAGTAAATGTAACAGGACCTCCAGAACATTGATATGTAGGGCTTAAACCAAATGAAACGTGTGGTCTTGTTCTTATTTTAATCGTATGATTAGCTTGACTACTTCCACAAGTTGGAGAAGTAGCTGTTAGTATAACTAAGTAACTTGTATCCAACCCTGTTGTGCTTGCTGCATAATCAATTGGATTGGGGTTAGGATTAGATGTTGATGTATTATTACCATAATTAAATACGTAAGTAAACAATCCTTGATTTGGTGTTGTGTTCGTGAAACTAAATGTTGTGGTATTTAGACCCGTATTATTAGCACAACCACTATCAGCAGATACTGTAAATGAAGCAAATGGTGTTGCGGAAGTATAAAACCATTTACTTACACTATCAGGTTTACAACCTAATGTACTCGTAGATACCAAAGTAATTTTAATGCTGTCTAATCCTGTAGTTATTGTGTAACCTGGGAATCCAGCACCAGTTCCTACAGATGTTCTTACACCCGCACCTGTTGTAGCAAACCAATTAAAGTTTGTATTTAAAGCTGGTGGATTAGGTACATCAATATTGATTGCAAATGGAGCACAACCAATGAATTTATTGCTTGTAAATGTAGCTTTAGCATCTGGATAAACCAATACTGTTGCTACAGCACTTGTATCTGAGCATTTTCCAGAAACAACAATACGTCTGAAATGAATAGTGTCAGTAACGTTAAACGAAGGATTATAATTTTGTGTAGTTATATTTGGATTCATCCAAAGATGATTACTTGTATCCAGATTACTACCATAATTCCAGCTATACGTAAAGCTACCGCTACCACCAGTTGGTAAACTACCTGTAATATTTGGAGCTGGAGTATTTACACAAGTTGCAGGAGTAGCAGTAGTAATAGTGTTATTTAAAATATTTGGATGTACGATAAATTTAACAATGTTGCTGTAATCATAACAAGAGTCTGATTTTACAACTCTACGAACCCAAACATCGGTGGTTGCTGTAAAAGTGTAACTATTTGCAGCAAATGATCCAGTAGTCCAAGTTGAGCCATTATTTGTTGAGTAATCCCAAGTATAACTATATGAAAGACTACCACCAGTAGGCACAGTACCAGTAAGTGTAACTTTAGTTCCATTACACACCGTATCAATTGGTGTTCCAATAGAATTATTTGCCAAAGGTTGTGTATTTTTAACAGTTATAGTGTCGGCGGTTGCATCACAATTTAAGTTCTTAATTTTCCAAACAAACTGATAAGTACCATATTCTTGAATATGAACATTGACTGGGTTTTGAGAAGTAGTATCATTAGGTGTTGCTCCTAGAGCAATAGCACCAGACGGAGTTGCTTGTGTTTGAACTGGTCCTCCAATTAGTTGCCAGTAACCATTACCCACAACAGGAATATTTCCTGAAAGATTAAATGTTACAGCACCGCAAACAGCAGTATCATTGCCTGTATGGGCTACATCGGCTCCACTTGGTACAAATATTCTAAAAGGTGCAGTTGTATCTGTGTTACAATTACCATTTTTAACAATAGCTCTATACCAAGTAGTAGCATTTACAGCCACTGAAACAGAATTACCAATAGCAAAAACAGAACCATAGCCTCCAACTGCTGTTGAAGATCTTATCCAACCTTGAACACTACCTCTTCTACCAGTATCTGACAAAACAACCACAGTTCCAGGTACACAAACAATAGTATCACTTGCCTTAACTCCGCCGGCAATTGTAATGCTATCTACATTTACGTTATATCCACTTGTATAAATGGAATCTCTACAACCGAAGTTCCACCCTTTAGATAATATTAGTGCGTTAAACCCGGCACTTTGGTTAGCATTGAATACGTATGGATTTTGACCCTGACCAACAGTAAATGTTGTGAATGGAGGAGTAAAAATTTGATAGTACCATCTACCTATATCACCTAATGTAGTGTCAAAATTTGCATTTAAAGTTACGGGGCTGCCTTGGCAAAAACTGCTTTGTATCGGACTTACTGTAATTGACCCGCCTAAAGGTTTTCCATAAGCTCTTACTAAAACCGTATCAACTTTATCTGGACAAACAAAATTTTTCACCCTCATTTCAACAGCATAAACACCTCTGTTGGTAAAGTAAAAAGGTGAGGTTAAACTTGCAGGACCAACTCCATTGTAATAAACAAATTCTGTTGCTAATAATGGTCTAGAAACACTACCTCTAATATTAACAGCTCTTTGAATAGCACCACTTACATCACAAACAGATGTGTCTATTCCCGCGTTTGGTGTAGGAATAGTATCGGTAACTTGCAACTCAATAATATCAGTAGAAGTTACACAACCTGCTAATAAAGGATCAATTTGCCATTTAAATCTGTAAGTTCCACCAGGTTTCATTCCACAAACTAAATCTGTGGAATCATTCAATTTTGTAACGGTTGGTGCCGGAGAAACACTATTATAGATAGATGTTAAAGCTCCTTGCCCAGCAACCCCTGGTGTATTATGTTTAATGGTATCACAGGTAAAATTACACAAGTATCGAAGTGGACCACCATAAATTTTTGCTACATTAGGACCAGGTGTCACTACAACTGTAATACTATCTGCTACACCGCCTGCACAACCAAAAGTTGAATTGGTTTTTACAACGTAAGTAACAGAATCTATTAATAATGGAGCTCCAGTATTTGTTAAAATGTTAGTTATTGGGCTAGCTTGATTTACACCTGTTGTATTTCCAAGTATTTTACCTAAATAAGTGTAAGATGTCCAGCTAAATTTATCCGTTGGGTTTGGACTTGCTAATGAAATTATAGCCGTATCGCCACTACACATACTATGTGTTGCATTGTTAGGATAAACCAAATTTAATGTAGGTTTTGCAGGGATTGGTCGTACAGTATCAGTAACAATAAATGGGTTTCCAACACAACCATCTTTTTGTGGTTGTAAAGTATATCTTACCACCCCATTACCAGTTAACACATCATTGATTTTAATACTACCTAATGCATTATTAGTATTGCCGTTTACAACCCCAGCAATTACTGCAGAAGTCCACGAAAATGTAGAACCTACTAAGCCAGCTTTTGTGATAGCATAATTTACAGATGAACCTGAACAAGAGTTAAAAGAAGTATCATTAACAATAACGCAAGGTCGGATAAATAATTTTCTTTCATCTATTGCAATTGCACAACTTTGAGGCTGAATACCTACAACACTCATCGTAAGTTTTATGGTTGCCCCTGTTGCACATGATATTGCTTTATCATTAGGTCCTGGTGTATAGACAGGATTAAATATGTTAGGTGTTGATGGTGTACCTGATTGCGGGTTAAATGTACCATCTCCACCATTAGATGAGGTCCAGAAAATTTGCCCAACAGGACCATTAGAAAACGCTGTAGATGCAGATGCACCAGTAATATTAAATGTATTAGTTGTATGGCAAATAGAATCAGTAACACCTGTATTAGTCCCTGCTTTTACAATAATAGGCTCTCTAAATGCAACATATTGGATAGCCGTTTTAGGTTGACAGTTATTACTAAACTTAACTGTTACTTTATATAAACCAGATTTTTTAAATCTTATTGTTGGATATTTTGCACTGGAATCTGTAATACCGCCAGCAAAATCATAATCTGTACCATAAATCCCTGGTGTTACTGTCCATAAATAACTTAGAGATCCTGCAGTACTTGATTGATAGGTATAATGCACAGAATCGTATAGTCCTAAAAATGTATTTTGAGGAGCTGAAGGGTTATAGTTAATAGTTAGGTAATCTGTTGCGGTTTGCATACAGTACTTTACAGTATCAGTACCTACAGTAAAGTTCACACCTGCATCTCCATTGGCTTCAACATATTTTCTTACTGCCAAACTACTATCAATTAAGCAAGACGCACTTGCCATTAATTCAATTAAATATTTACCAGTTTTATTAATGGATATACAAGGCGATTTGCTGTTTTTACCACCAGAAGTAAATGAGTAATTAACCCCAACAGGAACTTCAGTATAATTTGGTCCAGGCGAGGTAGCATCTAATACTCTCCAAAAATATTTGAATTGCGAAGTATCAACGCAAAATGTTCTTTCTGTAATATTTTTTAAACAAATAACAGGAGCACAACCAATGATGCTGTCTTTATAAACGCCAGTGCCAGCACTATCCATTTGAAAAGCAGGGCGAACTTTTGCTGTATCTACACAAAAAGTTCTCGTTGTGTCGTGGCTTGGACAAGGAGCATAGTTACCATAATTATTATTTACATAAAGTGAAACTGTATGATAGCCTGGTTGGTTTGAATTAAACACGTAGGCTGTATCTTTTTTGGGTTCTACTTTACCAGTTTGTGTTTGGTACAAAGGGTTAGTGGTATCTTTATCAATAACCCAAGTATAGTTTGCTAATTGTGCACAAACCGGAATTCCTGAGCTATTTGCTACACCTTGACCCGCAATAGAAAGGTTTTTAAATTTTATTGTATCATTAGCACAAACAACACTATCAACTTTAAAATTAGATGTTGGCTTTGTAAAAATTGAAGTTGTAGCAATATCTTTTGTACCTGCAGCACATGTACCTGTTAATCCTGGACCATTGAATACGTTAAATGGATTCGTAACAGTACTTGTGATATCGTAACCGGTACTATTATTTGGAGGCAAACAAGAACCATTTAAATATTGATGTTTTACCTTACCATTGGATGCAAGAATACTACACTGGGTAAAATCTTGGTTAGGTGTACCATCCTTCCAGTTAATACTTATGATAGCTCCTGGGAAGTTTTGTTGTATGTGGGCTACTTGAGAATAATCATAAACAAAAGCCAAAGAGACTGTATCACCAGCACAAGAGTAATTTAAAGACTTTGCTTCCACAAAGGTCTTTAAATCCCAAGAGTTGTTGATGATATGAAAAGCTTTTGTAGATACAATATTTGTTGGAGAGATAGTTTTTAAAAATGCAGTATAATAAGCATCCCTGTTTTTACCAAATGTATAAGTAGGGTTAAATAACAAATTAAATTTGCCAGAAACTGGTGTGTATTTAGCATTGGATGGTACCAGTCTATAATTGTCTATAACTTCCAAAGTATCTGTACCACCGGCAGTACAACTATCACGTAATACCATTGAACTGATGGCACTGCCATCACAAATTCCGTAATAATACTCATCTTTTAGTATGTAGTCAGTATTTTGAGGTACTGCTTTTGCGATAATAGGCGAGGCCGTATTTACCACTGGAAATAATGTTGAAGTAGCACTGGTTGCTCCGGTAGTTGAAGCTTTCACTAACACTTTATAGTTGCCGCTTGGCACACTTGCAGGTATACTAACATTTATAAACGTTGCATAAAAAACACTTACAGTTCCTGTGGCTACAACTGTACTGGCATTGTTTTGCAATTCCCAGGTGAATACATTATTTTTAGCAAAACAGCCGTTTAAAGTAATTGGTATTGCAATTGTACCACCACTACCATAACTTTTACCAGCTGGCAACGCGTCTAGTATACGGGCATCGTCAATAGTAATAGATTGTGCTTGGATAGTAGTTCCAAAAAGAATAGCTACAAAGGCAAGTAAAATTTTGTTCTTTAACATATACATTAGCTTAACACATTTAAAAATCAACCACACCTGTTTATCAATATCGATAATTTCTTGTTAGGTGTTTTTATTCTGTTTTAAAATTTAAAATGTTATAAAAAAGTTAAAACAGGGTTTCAAGGGATATTGATGCAAACAGTTTGAATAACGCTGCTTCAATTTTAAAAAGTTCACAAATAAATTGAAATTTGATTAAAATACCAAAAGAGATGGATACTACTTAATGATAGGCTTCATACCCCTAATTCCCATATCGATTACCTGCTCTCCTTTTAAAGGATCCCACATTCCATTGTTTACAATTTCTCTCCACTCAAAACTTTTATTAGTAGATAGTGAACATTCAACAATAATGCTCTCCTTTTCTGTACCAGTTATTGTTAATGGTGCTTTTAAAATTGTTGAAGTACCATCTTTGAAATATTTTGTTTGATTGAAAGCAGCTGTAACAACACAAGAACCTTTAGGCACAGGGCTTGTAGCAAATAATGGGTTTACAACCGTAGTAGCACTATCTGGTGCCTGACCTGTTTTGGTAACAGCAGGAAAATAAATACCATTGGAACCCACAATTGTTTCAAAACCCCAATATCCTTGGCGGCGTTTGCCGTTAATAGTTACAGTTTTAGTTTTAATTAAATAATCACTTATGTAGGTATTGTATCCAATAAACGAAGCTATGGTGCCTATGTAATTACTATTAAATGAAACTCCATTTACAACAGTGTCCATTCTGTAAGCAACATCATAGTTTTGGTATGCCAAAGACATTCTTAAATATTCGTAAGTTCCTGGCTTAACTGCACTTAAAGGAACAGAAAAAAAAGTTTCCCCATCACCTGCTAAAGTAGATTTTGAAAAATCAATAGCTGAATCTTTTAACTCGCCTAGCATCCAAAAAGCACCTTGACCCAAAAGCGTATTTGCATTAGGGGATAATTCTAAATAATGAGCACTCATTTTATTGAATACAGGACTTAATGCTGCATTGCCAGGAGCAACAGTTGCAATTCCTCCTGTATCGTTCAATCTTTCTTGGGTAGGATCGAATTTGAATTTAAAAATCAGGTATCGTTCGGTTGTACCACTTTTTGTACAAGAAACAAAAATCAACGCCAACAAAGAAATCCACGCAACTTTTCTCATAAATTGTGCTAATATTTAAAACTAATTAAAAATTTCGAGTGCCGAAGATAGTTTTTTATACATTGCATTAAAGTTTATTTTCGTTTTTTTGTGAAATAAAATAATGCACCAAACACTGCAAACGATACCATCTTCTAGTATTAACCCACACAAATGGAACAAATGCATTGATACTCACTCATCAAAAATTTATTTACGGTTTGAGTATATAAACTTTATGTGCAGCAGTTGGATGGGCATTATTTTAAATGACTATGAGGCAGTTTTTCCTATTTGTTACAAAAAAAAATGGGGAATCACATATTGTTACACACCCGCATTTATACAATGCTTTAGTTGTGATTATAAAAATGAAAATTTAGATCTTATTCAAAAAGAGATTCAAAAAGTTGCTAAATATGGCGATGTTATGTTAAGTGCCACAAATGAAACTAATGTTGCACAATCAAAGTGTAATTACATTTTAAGCCTGGATACCAATTATGAATTGATTTATAAAAATTATAAGTCAGATTTAAAACAGAATCTTAAAAAAGCGACAAAAGAAAATTTGGTTTACCTACAAAGTAATGATATTAACCACGCTGTTGAATTATACAAAACAATTTATGCAGACAGGATGAATGGAATTAACCCAAATGATTTCAAAAACTTTAAAAAACTTTGCAAATTGTTTCAACAATCGGGCAACTGTATTGTTCGAGAAGTTAGAAACAGCGAAAACAATTTATTAGCAATAGCCCTTTTATTAAAAGATAAATACCGATTTTACAACTTAGCAAATAGTACCACTATTCTTGGAAGAAAAACAGAAGCCAACCATTTTTTAATTGACAGGATTATACACGAATTTTCTAACACCAATGCTGTTTTTGATTTTGAAGGAAGCGATTTGCCAGGTGTAAAAACATTCTATCAAAAATTTGGTGCCGTTAATGAACCTTATTTTCATTGGCATTTTAATAACCTACCTTGGTGGATCAAATGGGCTAAAAAGTAAGTTAAATCCAGAAGCATAAATGCTTTCTATTCACAATTAATCATTTTTCTTAGCCAAAATACTCTCAGCAACAATTAAATCAATGGGTCGAGTTATTTTTAAATTATCATAATTGCCTTCACATAAAAAAACTTGCTTACCAGATGCCTCTACAACAGTAGCTTCATCTGTAAAATATTCACTAAAATTTTGCTCAAATGCTTCTTTCAAAATATTAGATTGAAAGGTTTGTGGAGTTTGAATTACTTTAACATTGTTTCTATCTTCAACCTTATGATTTGTATTATCACCAACTCTAATACTATCTGTAGCTGCAACTGCAGGAATAGCTGAACCCATTGCTACTGCTTGATTAAAGCAGCGTTTTATTAATGATTCGTCAACCAAACATCTTACGCCATCGTGCACAAAAACAATCGACTCTTTATCTACCAGCTTCAATCCATTTTTAACTGAATTAAATCTTGTAGCACCACCAACTTCGATTGTAATTCTACTGGAATTATCAACAAACATTTCTTTAATTTCTTGTCCTTTTGCAAGATGTTCATGTGGCACAACTAAAATACATTCTAAATTATCATAAGCATTTAAAAACTGATTAATTGTATGCCATAAAATAGGCTTTCCATTAAGCAATAAAAATTGTTTTGGGATGTCGGTTTTCATTCTTAAGCCACTGCCCCCTGCAACAATTACAGCAAATTTTTTCATTAAACAAAATTAAGGATTCAATGTACTATTATTGCTGTATGAATTGGAGAAT
>CAZTOP010000060.1:0-17597 GCA_964615145.1 uncultured Chitinophagaceae bacterium | reverse complement strand
AAGACATTGCACACCAAAGAGACCATTTCTCTTCACTATCAACAGCAATGTATCAGCTAATAAAAACAGCAAAAGCAAACACAACAATCTACTACGACCATTGCCCGATGTATAATGATGGCAAAGGTGCAAATTGGTTAAGTAAAGATGCTGGAATCAAAAATCCTTACTATGGTTCTATGATGTTAAGTTGTGGCAAAGTTCAAGAAACAATTAAACAATAAATTTAGTGGTTATAGCAATGTTATTTCTCTTTGTGTCATCTTGCAAAAAAGGTGGTGATAACCAACAAGTCGAGACAGAAAATATTGAATCGGCAAATCTGATGTCATCTTCATTGTCGTCAATGTCAAAGTTTAATGATTCAATGATGCATCCTGTTAGCCATCAGGCAATGATGCAACATAATCAAATGTATCATCATCACGATTCTGTTTACAATCACCATCACGATGTGTATCATCACGATGATACTACACACCATTCAGGTTGGCATCATACGCCTCAACATCATCACCAATACGATTCTATTACTCAAATTCATCACAACATCGTACACTAAACTCTAAATGATGTTAAGCTATAGAACAATAAAACAATAATTTTCATTAAAGGCGTAGCCTATAACAACTACGCCTTTTTTAATTTATTTACAATGAAAAAAATAATCACAATCTTATTAGCCATCACAACAACAGTTATGGCACAGGCACAAACCAACAACGATACAACACCAATAAGACTTAGCAGCTTCAATGCAACAAGCCTTACCAACAACAATATAAAACTAAATTGGAAAGTTGTTTGCTTTCTCGAATTTGCCAATTTTCAAGTGCAACGTTCAACCGATGGAATAAACTACACTACAATAAATATGTTTCAATCCGATAGGCTTCGTTGCAAACAACCATTCGACTACGAAGACCAAAACATTGGTGGCAAAATATATTATCGTATCAATGTAGGCGACAAAGAAGGTAAGTTTTCTGCTTCTAAAATTGTTGTATTAACAGGCAAAACAAAACCTTTTGAAATCATAAGTTTAAGCCCCTCAATCATTACAAGCAACGCACAATTAAGTGTATCTTCTGCCATTATTGATAAAGCTGAAATTGTAATCACGAATTTGCAAGGTGTAGTTACAAAACGTATTTCAACAACACTCAACACAGGCACAAACTACATCAATATAGATGCAAACAATTTGGCAAAAGGCTTATATAATATTTCAATTTACAACACCAATTCAAACATCATTTCAACACGTTTTATTAAACACTAATTATACAATGAAAAAAATAATAATCATAATAGCAGTAGTGTTTATAAGCATTACAGCCAATTCGCAAATCATTAGTGCATCACTTCAAGCAAGTGGGCTTACTTGCAGTATGTGCAATTTATCAATCAAAAAATCATTAGAAAAACTACCATTCATTAAACAAGTAAATCCCAATATAGAAACAGCAACCTATCAAATCACATTCAACGATACATCCAATATTGTTTTATACGATATGCAAAAAGCAGTAAAAAAAGCAGGATTCTCTGTTGCACGATTATACTTTACAGCCAACCTCAATAATGTATCAATCAACAACACAAACACATTCTCAATAAACGGCATTTCATACTATATTGTAAATGCAACAAGCAAAACACTCAATGGCAATATTCAATTTCAAATAATAGACAAAGGTTTCACAGCCGATAAAGACTTTGCAAAACATAAACTAAAATTAAAAACCTCAACCGACAACACACTCATAAACGTAATACAACAATAAAGCAATGAAAAAACTAATAATCATTTTTGCATTGCTATTCACAGTATCAAAATCATTCACACAAGAACTATTTTTATACACCGAGCCAGCAAGCAATATGGCATATAACAATTTAGGAATACGCCTTGCAGCATCCTCAATGAAAGTAACAAACGGCACAGGCTACAACACACACCTAATGCCCGAGTTAATGTATGGTTTAAGTAGTAAAATAATGCTACACACCACAGCATTTCTAAGCAATAGAAACAGCAGTTTAGCCACCGAAGGAGGCTCACTATATCTAAAATACAAGTTTATAAATAAAGATGATGTGCAACGCCACTTTCGTGTAGCAGCCTATGGGCGATACAGTTTCAACAATGCAGATATTCACCAAGAAGAAATTAATCTTTACGGACACAACACAGGCTACGAAACAGGAATTGTAGCCACACAACTACTACACAAAGTAGCCATCAGTTCAAGCATAAGTTATTCAAAAGCGTTAGATAATAGCAACAACAATAAATTCCCAAGCACACAAAACAGTTCAGCTATTAACTATACACTTTCAGTAGGCAAATTAATGTTACCCAAAAAATATACAAGTTACGAGCAGCCCAACATTAATTTAATGTGCGAGTTTTTAGGGCAAACACTCACACCCAATTCAAAATCCTTTTTAGACATAGCACCATCCATACAGCTCATTCTAAAAAGTAAAATACGAATAGATGTAGGCTATCGCCAACAATTATATTCCAATATGCTACGCACAGCACCCAATGGCTTAATGCTACGTTTCGAGTATAATTTTTTTAATACGTTTTAAATTCTTGTAAAAAATAAATATACAAATGACACACACTTACCAATTAACAGGAATGACTTGTTCAGGTTGCGAAGCCAAAGTAAAAAACAATTTAATAATGCTGCCAAACGTAACAGCAGTAGCCGTTTCAAAAGATAATAACACAGCAACAATAACAATGAGCCAGCATATTTCTTTAGCAAGTTTGCAAGATGCAATCGGTGGTATCAATAGTAAATACCAAATCACAGCAACACAACATAACGAAATTGCCGAGCAAACAAAGTCGTGGATAGAAACCTACAAACCCATTTTATTAATCTTCTTTTATATCACTTTAATAAGTGGTTTAACAAGTTTTGTTACCCCCTTTAGGGGGCAGGGGGTTGGCTTTATGCAATACTTTATGGCAGGGTTCTTTTTAGTGTTTTCTTTTTTCAAAATGCTTAATCTAAAAGGCTTTGCCGAAAGCTATGTGATGTACGATGTTGTTGCAAAAGCAATTCCAGCTTGGGCTTATCTATATGCTTTTATCGAGTTGGGTTTAGGCATTGCTTACACCATCAACTTCAATCCCTTTATCACAAATATTATTACACTTGTTGTAATGAGTATTAGCATTATTGGCGTACTTAAAAGCGTTCTCAATAAACAAAAAATTCAATGTGCTTGTCTCGGTGCAGTGTTCAATTTGCCAATGAGTACAGTAACAATTATTGAAGATGCTTTAATGATTGCAATGAGTGCAATAATGCTTATAAAAATGCTTTAACAATGACAAATTTTGCTCAAATAATTCAGCAATACAAAACCGATACACAAAGTGTTTATAATACTTGGTTTGTAGATAATGACCAACGTTTAAAAGCATTTCGTACTATTCGCAGGGGTGTTATACAAGTTGTGGACGATATAAAAAACAAAACATTCCCCAACGATTTTAAAGGTAGCAGTTTAGAGTTTGTATTAAATTGTATTGCCGAGCAAAAGCAAGTGTTTGTAGGCGTTGCCCATCCTTTTTATTGGAAACCTAAATTAAGAATTCCAGATATATACGAAAATCAAAACAATAAAATTGCCTTTGGGCAATTTCTCGAAAATTGTATCAATGCTAAAACAGAAGAACAATTAATAAAAGAAATAGTAAGGTTAGATGCTTTAAAAATAAAAGGATTAGGTCCAGCGGTAGCAAGCATTTTATATTACTTGCATCCAACTTTATTTCCACCTTTCAACACAGCTATTTTAAATGGCTTCAATTTTTTGTTTAATGATAAAAAGAAGTTAGGCAGTTGGAGCGAATACTTGAAAATTAGAGAAACATTAATTGAAACAAATAGTAAATACAAAGCTGAACTCTCAAACGATTTAGGGGCAATAGCAGGATTGTGTTTTGAAATTGGAACACAAAAAATGCTAATTGGCAACGATGAATATTTAAGCCAGGAAGAAAGAAACAAGTTTGAAAAAAGCATTGAAAAAAGGCAAAAAGAAATACAGGAGGAAAAGCAGGAAGAAAACTTACATACCGAAATGCAATATCATTTATTAAAAATTGGTGCAGCACTGGGGTTTGATGTAACACCAGCAAGTAACGACAAAAGCAAGTCATTTAACGGCAATAGCTTTTCTTTTATTTCGCTCAATCAATTTCCACAATTACCAACCGACAAAGACACTCAAAACACAATTAAATTGATAGATGTATTGTGGTTTCAAAAAGGCACAAACAATATTATTGGTGCATTTGAAGTTGAGAAAAGCACCAGTATTTATTCAGGTATTTTAAGGCTTTCCGATTTGCATTTTAGCATTGCCGATGGAGACGAAGTGTTTTATATCATCATTCCCAACAGTCGAGAAAAAGATGTAATAATGCAGCTTTCACGACCAGTAATAAAAAACACAAACATCAACATTAAATATATTTTGTTTTCAGAGCTAAGAGCAAATTGCGATGCCATTTGCAAGTTTGGAACTGACCATTTTATTATGGAAAAAATTGCAAAAACAGTTTAAATAACAATCTATAAAAATGAAATTCCTAAAATGGATATACAAAATTTTCTATCAAAAAAATTGTACAATATCAATGTAGGTGCAATATTCAATTATTTAAAAAATCATAGCACTATGTAACGTTATAAACAACATAGGCACATAGCTTTTTAAGTTGCTGGCTTTTTTTCACTATGTGTCCTGTGTTGTTTCTTTTTAAGTTTATAAAACATAAACCCCACAAACAATGGAACTCATAAACCGATATATACAAATAGAAACAGATAGCCAACAAAATCCAACAGAATCTATTTGCATATCAAAACAAGACCAATCAAACATATTCCTGCATTTTCACTTATCGTCTAACGATTGTTTATTTGAAGTTGCCAACAATAAAAACAAAGTAGGCATTACTATTTCAAAAACTTACTTCGCAAAATATAACACACCCTTTGCACTAACAACACAAAAACAAAACATCTGCTGCAACACACAATCAAAACTCTACGATTTAATAAACTGCAATCTAATAGGCATTCCTCGAAATATTTTTTTAGAAAGCATTGTGCTGTATCTGCTATTTCAAACACAAAAAAACAATCTAATCTTTCAGCTCGATTGTCAGTCCTGCTCTGCAATCAATGCACAAGTTGATATTGTTAAAATAAAAAAAGCAAAAGAGTTTATTCTACAAAATCTGCATCAAAATATCACCATACCCATCATTGCAAAACACATCAGCACCAATCAATGTTATTTAAAAAAATGGTTCAAAGAATATACAGGGCAAACCATTTTCGAGTTTGTGCAAGAAAATAGAATGGTAAAAGCAAAGCATTTTATAACCAACACAAATCAATCAATTACCGATATTGCCTTAAACCTTGGTTACGCATCTATCAGCAGTTTCAGTCAAACCTACAAAAGCTATTATGGCATAGCACCAAGCATTCACCAAAAAAATTAATTCCCTTTCACTAAAGCATTATTCCCAACCACTAAAGCCAATCTGTTTTTTTCAAACTTCATTTGCACAAAATATAAAAATGAAAAAAATATCAATTATCGCAATGCTAATAATTAGTGTATCAGCCACAAAAGCACAAGACCGTTTCTTTGCTCGAACATACACCTCAAACGTATTACCCAAAGGAGCTATCGACCTCGAATTTTGGCACACATCACGAATAGGTCGTCAAGGGCAATACTACAATGCACAAGACCAGCGAATGGAAATAGAATTTGGCTTAGGCGGCAACCTGCAAACAGCCATTTACTTCAATAAATTTCAAGAACGATACAGCGAAACAACAGATGGAACAACCATTTCAAGCCAACTCGGTTTCAGCAACGAATGGAAATGGAAACTTAGTGACCCCTCAAAAAATAAAGTTGGCTTCGCCTTATATGGAGAATGGGGTTTAAAAGGAGGAGACGAATTAGAATTAGAAACAAAACTAATTTTCGATAAATACATCGGCAAAAAAAACCTACTTGCGTTCAACGCAATATTTGAATACGAAAAACCATTCAATTGGGTAAACAATAAAGTAGATGCAAGCGACTGGGAAATGCCTATCGAGTTTGACTTTGGTTACCAATACTTCCTTAAACCCAATCTTGGAGTAGGTTTTGAAATCAGAAACCACAACGAAATAGCAAAAGGCAACGGATGGGAACATTCAGTTTTCTTTGGTGGTCCAACAGTAAATTTTAGAAATAACAGATGGTTCATTATTGCCAACTATTTACCTCAATGGGGCAATATAAAAGAAACCCAAATGATGAAAACAGGGTTAGATTTAATAGACCACGAACGCACCGAAGCAAGAATAATAGTAGGTATATCACTTTAAATAAATGAAAAAAATAAATTACACCATATTTCTTTTTGTTGGTTCTTGGTTAATAGCTTGTTCAACAATTCAGCATCTGCAACCAGTGGATGCTGATGTTGTTCAGGCAAATAAATACTTCCCAAACACAACCCTGCAAGAACTACAACAAGGCTATAATTTATACAACAACAATTGCTCAAGTTGTCATAGGCTATACAGCCCCAATGAATACAACATACAAAACTGGAAATCTGTTTTACCTCGTATGTTTATCAAATCAAAGATTACAGATAATGCACAGCAATTAAGTATAACAAAATACATAATACCTAAAGCAAAATTTTAGCATACTTATAAATGCTTACTCACTTATATTTGCATCAGTGAAAAAATTAGTAGCCATATTCTTTTTAGTTATTTACAGTCTTACAACTGTGGGTGCTACTATACATTCTCACTATTGTATGGGGCAGTATATGGGTTCAAGCCTATATCATTCCAAAAACAATAAATGTCAAAAGTGTGGAATGACAAAAGCCAAATCAAAAGGCTGCTGTCAAGATAAACATAAATTTGTTTCAAGTAAAAGAGAACATAACCAAACAAAAGCATCTGTTGAAATTCCTAATTTCTTTACAGAAACACTTTTACCTACTTACCTTACTTACAATATTGTTGCAGTTTCTTATCCTACACAAACTGTCAATTACATCATTCACCCCCCACCCTTAATACACAAACTAAGGCTGCACGTTCTCAACTGTGTTTATTTAATTTGATTTTATTATTTGCAAAGCTTTTTGCTTAGTATCAAACTATGCTTATTTCTGTTTGTATAATTAAATCAAAAAAAATGAAAACAATAACATTAATTATATGTTTTTTCATCTTGTATAGTGCTACTGCACAAAATCAAGACTCTTGTTTTGTTGGAGTATATCTTACGCTAAACAATTTTCAGCACAATCAAATATCAAATAAAACCAATACCGACCAAGCAGGTAATAACTATAAATTAAGTGCAGATGGCACAGTTAAAATCAGTAGCAAAGATGCTGTAATAAAATACAATGCCGATACCATTTATGCAGTTAATTTATGTGGTTCTATTTACAGATATTCAAACAAAGGCGAGTTATATGCACCACAAGACTTTTATAAAATTGAAGACACAAAAGGGTTAATAATTTATACTTCTATGTATTGGGGTGGAAAAGAATATTTTTATAGCACCAAATTAAATTCACAAATACATAGGCTAAGTATAAAAAATCTTAGTGCCGACTTTGCCAACAACAAAGAATTTTTAGCTGCAATAAAAAAGCTAAAAAAAGATTATCCCAATGGTTTAGAAAGCAAAGACAGCGACAAACACTTTATAATTAATCAAGTCTATAATCAAATTTTTAAATAGTCTTTTATGAAATTCCTAAAATGGCTTTTCAAAAAATTATTCACAAAAAAATGTTGTCAATAAAACAACACATTCAATAACAATTATAATTTAAAAAAAATGAAAAATATAATCATTTCTGCCATAGCAATGGCTTTCGTATGCACAGCTTGTAGTTCAAACAATGCAAAAAATGAAACTACAAAAGACACAACAGCTACTGCAAAAGAAGTAGCAACAACACCAAGTGCAGAACAATTATATGCTTGTTCTATGCACCCAGAAGTAACAGGAAAAAAAGGCGATAAATGTTCCAAATGCCAAATGGAACTCTCTGTACCAGTTAAAGCTACTGTACAAACAACAGAAAGTAAACCAACAGCACAAAGTTCAAATGCTGCCATTAATGAAGTAGTCGCCAATTATCTTAAACTCAAAAATGCCTTAACCAAAGACGATACAAAAGAAGCAGCAAATGCAGGTAATGCCATAGTAGCAGCATTAGCAAAAATTGATATGAAAAGTTTAGCAGGCGAGCAAATGAAAACCTATATGGATATTGCAGAAGAAACAAAAGAAAATGCAGAACATATAGGCACAAATGCAGGTAAACTCGACCATCAAAGAGAACACTTTGCTTTGTTAAGTAAAGACATTGCCGACCTTATTAAAGTCTTTGGCACATCTCAAAAACTATATCAGGATTTTTGTCCAATGTACGATGATAAAAAAGGAGCAATTTGGATTAGTGAGTTTAAAGAAATTAAAAATCCATATTATGGTAGCAAAATGCCCACTTGTGGCTCTGTAAAAAAAGAATACTAAAAAAAAATAAAATGGTTGAAAAGTTAATTTCAATTTCGCTAAAAAACAGAGTAATAGTGCTGCTTTTGTCAGCAGCACTATTTGCTTATGGTATATATTCAATTAAACAAAACCCTATTGATGCTATTCCTGATTTAAGCGAAAATCAAGTTATTGTTTTTACTGAGTGGATGGGTAGAAGTCCTCAGGTGATAGAAGACCAAGTTACTTACCCTTTGGTAAGCAATTTACAAGGCATTCCAAAAATTAAAAACGTACGTGGTACATCTATGTTTGGGATGAGTTTTGTCTACATCATTTTTGAAGATAATGTAGATATCTATTGGGCAAGAACCCGAGTTTTAGAAAGATTGAATTATGCTCAAAGGCTATTGCCACAAGGCGTAACCCCTTCATTGGGTCCCGATGGCACAGGTGTTGGACATATATATTGGTATCACATTGACGCACCTAAAATGGACTTGGGTGAACAAAGAGCCTTACAAGACTGGTATGTAAAATTTGCCTTACAAACTGTACCTGGCGTGGCAGAAGTAGCTTCATTTGGAGGCTTTGAAAAACAATATCAAATTATAATAGACCCTGTTAAGCTGCAATACTATAATCTTACTTTAATGGAGGTGATGAATAAAGTTAAAGCCAATAATAATGATGTAGGAGGTAGAAAATTTGAAATGAGCAGTATGGCATATATTATAAGAGGGCTTGGTTATATAAAGAATCTCACAGACATAGAAAATATAGCTATTGGCAATAATAACGGAATTCCGATTAGAGTAAAAGATATTGGCTCGGTGCAAACAGGTGGAGATTTGCGGTTAGGCATTTTTGATATGGACGGTAAAGGAGAGGTTGTTGGTGGAATAGTGGTAATGCGATATGGTGAAAATGCAGACAAAGTAATAACTGCTGTAAAGGAAAAGATGAAAGAGGTTCAAAAGGGATTACCAGAAGGTGTTACTTTCAAAACTTCCTACGACCGAAGTACCCTTATTGAAGCTGCTATTGAATCTGTAAAAGGAACTCTTTTGGAAGAAATGATAACGGTATCACTTGTTGTTATAATCTTTTTATTTCATTGGCGTAGTGCATTAATTATTCTTATTCAACTGCCTATATCAATTGCAGCTGGTTTTATATTTCTTGAAATGTTTGGCATTTCATCAAATATTATGTCTTTAACAGGCATTGCATTAGCAATTGGAGTTGTTGTAGATGATGGTATTGTAATGGTTGAAAATGCTTACAGGCACATAAGTCATACTCAAGAATCAAAATCAAAAACGCAATGAAAATAAATTTAAAAAAAATATTTACAAAAAAAATTGACCCTCTAAGTGAGGAAGAAAGATTGAATATTATTGAATCCTCTTCCAAACAAGTTGGGCCAGGTGTATTTTATTCAACCATTATTGTAGTTACTTCTTTTCTTCCTGTATTTATGTTAACAGGTATGGAAGGCAAACTTTTTCATCCTTTAGCTTGGACAAAAACATTTATCTTGCTCATTGATGCTTTTTTAGCCATAACGCTTACACCTGTTCTTATCTCATTTCTGCTAAAGGGTAGGTTAAAACCGGAAGAAGCAAATCCTATAACCAGTTTTTTAGAAAGAATTTATACCCCCGTTCTAAGCCTCTGTTTAAAATGGAGAAAAACCACTATTGCTATAAATATTATTGCATTAGTAGTTGGTGGTATTATGATTACCAAATTAGGTTCAGAATTTATGCCCCCATTGGACGAAGGTTCGCTTCTGTTTATGCCTGTAACATTGCCAGATGTTTCAAATTCAGAAACGAAGCGAATATTACAAGTACAGGATAAAATAATAAAGTCTGTTCCAGAAGTCGTTCACGTTTTAGGTAAAGCAGGAAGAGCTAATACAGCCACAGATAATTCGCCGATAAGTATGATTGAAACAATCATATTATTGAAGCCGCAAAATGAGTGGCGAAAGGGAATAACAAAAAATGACATTATAAATGAATTAAATACTAAACTACAAATTCCAGGCACAACCAATGGCTGGACTATGCCTATAATAAATCGTATTAATATGCTTTCAACGGGTATTCGTACAGATGTTGGCGTGAAAATATATGGTCAGAATTTAGATACTATTTATGAGTTTTCCCAAAAAATAAAAAAAGAATTACAAGGCATTGATGGTGTTAAGGATTTATATGTTGAGCCAATTACTGGAGGTAAATACTTAGACATAATTATAAAAAAAGAAGAAATAGGAAGATATGGACTTTCTGTTGATGATGTAAATGCTGTAATAGAAAGTGCATTAGGGGGTATGAAACTTACTACCACCATAGAAGGCAGGCAAAGATTTTCGGTAAATGCACGTTATGGCCAAGACTTTAGAAATAGCATTACAGCACTTAAAAGCTTGCAAGTACAAACAATGCAGTTTGGTACTATTCCTTTAGAATCGGTAGCCGCTATTTCTTTAAGCGATGGGCCACCAATGATAAACTCTGAAAATGCAATGCTTCGTGGTACGGTCTTGTTTAATGTTAGAGAAAGAGATTTAGGCAGTACAGTGAGTGAAACACAAAAAAAACTAAATACTCTTTTAACAAAACTACCTAAAGGATATTTTATTGAATGGAGTGGACAATGGGAAAATCAAATTCGAGCAAATCGTACTTTAAAAATGATAATGCCAATAGTTATTTTAATCATTTTTATGGTATTGTACTTCACCTACCATTCTTTTAAAGAATCATTAGTTACAATGATTACAGTACCATTTGCTTTAGTTGGCGGAGTATATATGGTATATTTTTATAACGTAAATTTATCAGTTGCTGTTGCTGTAGGTTTTATTGCACTTTTTGGTATGGCTGTAGAAACAGCAATGCTAATGACGATTTACTTAAATGCTGCAATGATAGAAATGGTGAAAGAACACGGTAATTCAAAAGAAACAATTAATCCTAGCATTATCAGAAAATTTGTAATGGACGGTTCAACAAAAAGACTTCGTCCTAAATTAATGACTGTAAGTGTTGGTTTGTTTGGCTTAATTCCAATATTATGGGCAACAGGTGTTGGTAGCGATATGATGCGACCTATTGCCATTCCACTCATTGGTGGTACCATCACTTCAACAATTTATGTATTACTCATAACCCCTGTTGTGTTTGAAATAGTAAAAGAAAGAGAACTTAAACGCAACGGAAAAATTGATTTAATCGATGTTAAAGAATAAATATTTCATAATATCCTCACTACTATTCGTAGCAAAATTTGGATATACACAAACGCTTACCCTCAATGCCATCATTGATAGTGTAGAAAAAAAACATCCTTTGGTAGCTATGTACAATAACGAGATTCGCTCAATGGATGAAGCTGCAAAAGGTGCAAAAAGCTGGATGCCGCCAACAGTTGGTTTTGGGCAATTTATGACACCTTACAATGTAAATCTTTGGAAAAGAGATGGTGACATATTGGGTATGGGTTCAGTAATGTTCTCCGCAGAACAAATGTTTCCCAACAAAAAAAAATTGAAAGCAGACGAAGCATATATGAATGAAATGTCTTCTGTAGCAAAGCAAAAGAAAAATGCAGATTTGAATGAGCTGATACAACAAGCCAAACAATTTTATTACGATTGGATAGTACTTCAAAAAAAGTTAACCGTTACCAAAGCAAATGAAGAACTTTTAGACTTTATGATTAAAAATGCGGAATTAAGGTATAAAAATGGACTAGAAAAAATAAGTGCCTATTACAAAGCCAAAGCAGCATTGGGCTACTCTCAAAATATGCAGTTGATGTATGAAAGTGAAATACGAGACCGAAGAATAAAGTTAAATGCCTTAATGAACAAAAATCCACTTTCCTATTTTGAAATTGATTCATCTATTGTATGGAATGATTATTCATCATTCAGTTTTGATAGTACCTTGTTTTTTAGCAGTAGAAGCGATTTGAAAGCTATTGACAAGCAAACTAATCTAAACACATTAAAAATAGAAACAGAAAAAGCAAGTTTAAAACCCCAGTTTGGTGTTAAATATGATAATATGATTGGTTTTGGTGGGCAGCCCTTGCAATATTCAATAATGGCTATGGTTAAGTTACCAATGGTAAGTTGGGCATCAAAAATGAACAATGCAAACATTAAAAGTATCATTTGGAAAAACAATGCTTTGCAATCTCAAAAACAAATGATGGCTGTTGAATATAGTGGTATGGCAAATAGTATGCGAAACGAATTACAGCTAAAACTAAAACAGCTGAAATTGTATGATGAAAATATTATACCTGCATTAAAAAATAATTACAAAACAATGCAACTGGCATACGAACAAAATACCGAAGAGCTTTTTATGCTATTTGATGCTTGGGAAAAACTTAATATGACACAACTTGAATACTTTGATATTTTAAATAAAGCACTCGAAATGCAAGTGTCATTAGATAAACTAATTGAAAAGAAATGAAAAGCATAAATATTATATTCATCATTTTTCTGGCTTTAGTTGGTTGCAATAACAAAAGCAAGCCCGAAATTCACGAAGCAGCATATACCTGCCCTATGCCTTCTGATTCTGTGTTTAGTGATAAGCCAGGAAAGTGCCCTAAATGTGGAATGGAATTAATAAAACTAGAGAAACATTTATCACATACAGCAAAAGAAAATATTGAGAACTTTGATTTTCTTCTAAAACCTACCAATGAGTTTGCCATCAGTTCAATACCATTAAGCACTATCCAAGATACTACAGTCAATGTTTTAATTAAAGCTCTTGGCATAATAAACTATGATAAAAATTATGTAGGAAATATTTCCTCAAAAGTAGCTGGAAGAGTTGAGAAATTATTGGTAAGATATAAATATCAAAAGGTTTATAAAGGTCAAAAAATTATGGAAATATATAGCCCTGAATTATTAACAGAGCAACAAAATTTAATTTTCTTATTAAAAAACGATAATACCAATACAGCACTAATTAATGCAGCTAAACAGCGTTTACGCCTTTTAGGAGTTGCTGATAACGAGATTCAAAATGTATTTACAACCTTAAAGCCAAATCCATATATAAGCATTTATGCAAACTATACGGGTCATTTACACGATGCTGGGGTGGAGACTGAAATGCAAAACAATAATACCTCAATGAATATTGTAGATGCTAGCATAAGCAATACTGAATTAAAAATAAAAGAAGGAATGTATGTTCAAAAAGGACAATCAGTATTTACCATTTTTAATCAAGATAAAGTGTATGCTTTATTAAGCATTTACAATGCCGATTTGCCTATCATCAAAAAAGGAGTTTCTGTTGAATTAGCACCCGAATCTATTTCGAACTATAAAATTTATGGAGCAATAGACTTTATCGAACCATTTTATAGAAATGAAAGTAAAAACCAAACGGTTCGTGTTTATTTTAATAACAGCAAATTACAGTTGCCCATTGGTTCGCAGGTTAAAGCTACAATTATGGCAAAGCCACAACGTTCCAATTGGGTATCCAACACATCTGTACTCAATATGGGGTTAGAAAAGGTGGTGTTGAAAAAATATCAAAACGGCTTAGTTCCTGTTAAAGTTAAAACAGGCATTGAGTATAATAATCTAATCGAAATTAAACAAGGATTAACTTCAACTGATAGCATAGCAATCAATGCTCAATTTTTAATGGACAGTGAAAGTTTTATCAAAATACAAAAATGAGAAAATGAAACCTGCAATAATATTCTTAACAATTTTAATGCTCTTTATGTCTTGCAAAGACAAAAAGATGGCACATACCGACCATAACACTTATTACACTTGCTCAATGCACCCACAAGTCGTTTCCGACAAAATGGGAACTTGCCCTATTTGTCATATGAACTTAGTAATGGTAAACAAACAAAGCAATTTAAATCCAGGTGAAATTTATTTAAACGATGAACAATTACGTTTAGGCAATATCAAAACCGATACGCTTTCATTTGGAAATCTAAACGAAAAAATGGTTTTAACTGGTGTGCTCAATTATAATCAAAATGAAAGAAAATCCATTAGTTCTAGAGTAATGGGGCGTATAGATAAACTATATTATAAAACTGTGGGAGATTATGTTACAGCAGGCACGCCTTTATACGAAATTTATAGTGAAGAACTAAATAACACCAAGCAAGAATATATTCTTGCAGTAAATAAGAAAAAGAACTTTAATAAAGCGATAATTAGTATTGATGAAATAATTGCAGCAGCCACAAATAAGTTGTTGTTATGGGGGCTGTCCAAAAATCAAATCAACGACTTAAAACAAACCCAAAAAATATCAAATACAACCACATTTTATAGTCCATCTTCTGGCTACATTACTTCTATTTCTGTTCAAGAAGGCAGCTATGTAATGGAAGGTGGAAATATTATTGATGTAGCTAATCTTTCAACATTGTGGGTAGAAACTCAAGCATACTCTTCGCAGCTATCACTCATACAAAAAACTAGTTCTTCAAAAGTGCTTATTCCCGATTTAGATAACCTTGAAATAAAAGCCAAAGTAGAGTTTATAAACCCTGAATTGAACAGCAACTCACGTATTAATACCATTAGATTTACAATAGCAAATAATGCCCAAAAACTTAAACCAGGGATGCCAGTTTATGTAATAATAGAAAAACCAAACACTAGTTCTATCACACTTTCACAGGACGCAGTTATTCGTGATGGTAAAGGTGCTACTGTTTGGATACAAACAGGCAAAAATACCTTTATGAGTAAAATGGTTGAAACAGGCATTGAAAACGAAAACAGAATAGAAATAAAAAGTGGGTTAAACTTAAAAGATGTAGTAGTAACATCCGGTGCTTATCTACTAAATAGTGAATTTATTTTTAAAAATGGAGCCGATCCTATGGCTGGTATGAAAATGTAAATAGCTATTCTAAAATTTTAATTAACAATGAAACATAAAAAGATATTTAAGAAGGTTCTTTTCATAGTTGTTATTTGTTTGTTATTGGTTCAGTTCTACCAGCCTGCTCGTAATGTTGATAACGGGCAGGTTTCGGTAGTTCATTTCCAAAAAGTTTATACTGTTCCAAACAACATTGCAACTATTCTGCAAAACTCTTGCTACGATTGCCATAGCAACAACACCAACTATCGTTGGTACGATTACATACAACCAGCAAGAATAATGGTAGAACACCATATCAGCAATGCAAAAAAAGATTTAAACTTCAGCGAATGGGGCAATTATAGCAGTCGTAAGCAACAAACCAAATTAGATAGAATAATTAAGCAGGTAAAGGCAAATGAAATGCCATTGGGTTCATACACTTTGCTGCATAAAAACGCAATACTTTCTACAAGCCAAAAAAATGAACTCATTAACTGGCTTACAAAAACAGCCGATAGTTTATCTGTAAACAATTAAATAATTAACGAATGAAAAAAATAATTTTAAGCATCATTACATCCTGCCTTTGCATTATATCATTTGCTCAAGTTAGCGATAGCACCAAAATAAAATCTGTATTAAAAAAATACAGCGATGCCATTGAAAAGTTAGATGTATCAGGCACAGAAAACCTCTTTACTGCCAATTCTAAAATTTACGAATCAGGTGGCAGCGAAGGCAGTTACGCACACTACAAAGAACATCATTTAACACCCGAATTAAAAGAGTTCAAATCTTTTAATTTCAGCAACTACAAAGTAGAAATTCAAATAGAAGGCAACTATGCTTTTACCACTGAAACTTACAACTACACCATAATTGTTGCTAAAGGCAATGCCGAAGTAAAGCGTAAAGGAATAGCCACATCGGTATTAATAAAAGTAAATGGAGACTGGAAGATTATGATAAATCACAACTCATCACGAAAATAAAATCACAAAATGAAAAAGTATAGTATAATAATATTTATCCTTTCCATTTACTCTTTTGCAAAAGCACAAGATATGAAAGGTATGGATATGACACCAAAAAAAAGCAAACCAGCAGCAACGCATAATCATAATGCAATGCCAAAAGATACTGCAAAGAAAAAAGAGATGAATATGCCAATAGACAATATGAGTAATATGTCTATGCCAAAAGAAAATACAAATGCAACAAGAGTAATTATAAATAATACACCACCACACACAGTTCACTACGATTTATACATTCGAGACACAACTGTAAATTTCACAGGCACACCAAAACGAGCCATTGCAGTAAATGGGCAAATCCCTATGCCTACACTCACTTTCACCGAAGGAGACACAGCCGAAATTGTAGTGCATAACGAACTCAACGAACAAACATCTTTACATTGGCACGGCTTATTCCTACCCAATAAAGAAGATGGTGTTCCTTACTTAACACAAATGCCAATTGAGCCACATACTGTTTACACCTATCGTTTCCCAATCATTCAAAACGGCACACATTGGTATCATTCACACAGTGGTTTGCAAGAGCAAATTGGTATGTATGGAAGTTTCATAATGCTAAAAAGAAACGATGATAAAACATTTAGAAAAGGCATAGACGATTTGCCAACAATACCAATGGTTTTAAGTGAGTGGACAGACTACAAACCAGAGAACATACATCGTATGTTACACAACGCAACAGATTGGTTTGCCATTAAAAAAGGCACAACACAATCATACAGCGAAGCCATAAAACAAGGACACTTCAAAACCAAACTCAAAAACGAATGGAAACGAATGACAGCAATGGACGTAAGCGATGTTTATTACGATAAAATTCTTTTAAATGGTAAGCCCGAAAACCTTGTTACTATACCAAAAAATAATGAGCAAAATACAGCTTCGCAAATCCCCCCTTCGGGGGGTGGGGGGGCTGTTCGTTTACGCATTGCAAATGGTGGAGCATCCTCATATTTTTGGCTCAATTATGCAGGTGGAAAAATAACAGTAGTAGCCAACGATGGAAACGATGTTGAGCCAGTCGAAGTAGATAGATTACTAATTGCAG
>CAZTOP010000059.1:0-18127 GCA_964615145.1 uncultured Chitinophagaceae bacterium | reverse complement strand
CAGATGTGTATCATTACACAAACAGTTATTCTATGAATTATGTAATAAGAGATTCTATTGAGCCAAGAACTGGCGTTATAATTTCTGGCACAAAAGCTAAATACGATTTAGCACAAAGCATTATAGATTCTTGCACCAAACTAAAAAAATACGATGCCATTGTTATCAGTATTCATCAGTATAACAGAAGGCCAGCAAATAATTTTGGATTAGACACTGCAGCCGTTTTTTTAATGCAAAACTTTTTGAAAGATAAAAATGCTATTTCATTTTTCTTTGGCAATCCTTACGCCATAAAAAATAATTGCACTGCTCAAAATATTATTGCCTGTTACGATGATGATAAAATTATTCAAGCAAAAGCAGCAGATTTATTACAAGGGAAATTTAAAGCTGTGGGAAGATTACCTGTTACAGTTTGTAATTAATTTAAAAGAGGCTATCTCTAACTTTTGAGACAGCCTCTTTTAATTTCTCTTTACGCCGTTTCGCCGTTGTTGGTGTTCTTCACCAACAACAATATTACTGCACAATAAGTTTCTCATTCTTTGTCTCTCCTTTTGCAGTAAAAATAGATAATACATAAACACCTTTTCTCAACAATGAAACATTTAGTTTTGCAGTTGTTGGTGTTCTTCGCACCTATCTTCGCCTTTGTTGGTGTTCTTCACCAACAACAATATTACTGCACAATAAGTTTCTCATTCTTTGTCTCTCCTTTTGCAGTAAAAATAGATAATACATAAACACCTTTTCTCAACAATGAAACATTTAGTTTAAGGGTTGTATTACTACTGATTTGATGAATAACAGTTTGCCCTAACTCGTCTATAACTTTCAATTCTTTCATTCCAGTACAGCTAACGTTCACAAAGTTCTTTGCAGGGTTAGGATAAATGCTAACGCCGTTTAAGGTTTAAGGTTTAAAGTTCTTATCTCACTATATTGTTTTCTACCATCAAAATCTTGGCTTTCTATTCGGTAATAAACCACCCCTAACCCCTCCAAAGGAGGGGAATCGTAGAAGCTATATTCGTTCGCTACTTTGTTTTGTGCTGCAACTTTACCAATTGTTATAAAATTGTTGCCATTTAAAGAACGTTGAATGTTAAAGTGTGAAACATTAACCTCATTGGCTGTTCTCCAAATATTCTCAACAGATTGCTTTGTGCCTTGCAATGACGAAGGATTGTCACCCTGAACTTGTCGAAGGGTATAACTAATAAACTTTAATGGCAAGGGCTGCACTGCAATACACACTGTATCACTACTGGTGTACCCATTTACTGTTTGGGTTAGCACATAACAAGTATTAGCTAAAGGATGCACCCAAAAACCAGGTCTTGTGCTGTCTATTGTTGTGTTGGTATTTAGTATTTGCCATTTTAAACTATCTATACCATTGGTATAAGTACCTATAAATACACTATCGCCAATATGTATGGTGGTATCTTTACCTGCATTGGCTTGTAATGGCATACTATCTAAAGGTATTACTGAAACATCGTCTATATAGTAACCTGCAGCGTTATAACCTGTAGGCAAAAACTGTACTATTTTAGTGTTGGCATTGTCTTTAAAATTACCAAGGGTTAAATATTTTTCGCCACCTTTTGCTTTAAAAATACCGCTTACTTTTATCCAGTTTAGGGTATCGGCAATTACTGGGTTGCCATAATTTACTATTTGTGGGTTGGCAGGTATAACATTAAAAGTTAGCCTGTTAGGGTCGCTGTAAACAGGCGTATCGGTAAACAACATTGCTACATTGTTGCAGGCTAGTTTTTGGCTGTTGGGGCTATTTACATAATGTTCGGCATAGTAGTACTTACCTTTTCGCAGGCTATCTAACAATATCACTTGAATATAAGTTCTATATGGACCATTCACATAATCAAGCAATATATAGGAGTTGCCTGCATAGGCGTATTGATAACTATAGCCTTTAACGGAATTTATAGGTACACTTGCATAATTATCTGTACAACAACTATTGAGATATGTACCTGTTGAGTAACAGGCTAAATACCAAGGGAGGGGGGGGGTTGTTCAATTTTTGGGGACAAACATTATAATTTTCAAAACTATTGTTTGGCACTAAATTATACGATTGTGTTTTTCCAAAGATTCCACTTAAGAGTATATAAATTAAAATAGCAAGCCTGTTTAATGCAGGCTTGCTTGTAAGTTTTTTCATAACTATTTCGCCGTTGGTATTTTTCACCAACAACCAACTCAGCCTTACCAATGTATTAAAAAATTCCATCCCCAAATATATAAAATCATTGTTGGCTAAGAACATACCACAATGGCTAAAGGCAAGATTACCAGTTACAGTTTGCAATTAATCCTTAAAACCAACCAATTAAATTATTTTTTTAACTTAATAGTGAATAATATTCAACAGATAAATTTTACTATTAAGTTTGTAAATCAACCGAAAATAATCACCAAAAATTAAACAATGAAAACAATGTTTCGTTCGGCATTTGTAGCTTTAGTTGCTGTAATGCTATTCTCATCTTGTAAAAACAAATCACCAAAACAAGCTAACTTAATTCCAAAAGACGCAATGGCTGTTTTTGTAGTTGATCAAAATGTAATGTCTGAGAAATTAAAAAAAGGAAATTACAAACTGGATGAATCTATTGAAAAAATATTTACTGCTATTGATTCTATCAAAGGCAAAAAAATGTTTACAGATGTACAAAATTCAGGAGTAGATTTTAAAGAAAAAATGTTTGGATTTATCACTCAAAAAGGAAATCCTAAAACCACTCAAATTTCATCATTTAACTTAATTGCAGTTTTAAATGATGCTACAAAATTTGAAAAATTTCTGAAAGCCCAGGATGAGTTTAAAGGCAATGAAATTAAAAAAGAAAAAGATTATTCATACATTCAACTAGGTACTAATGGAACAATAAGCTGGAGTTCAAATTTAGTAATGGCAACAGGTTTTACCGTTACTCAAATGGGTAATTTTAATAATACAACTGGAGAATATACAGAACCAGTACAAGTAAATAAAGCAGAAGAAATGAAAAAGCTTGTAACCGGATTTTATACTTTAAAAGATGCAGAAAAAGTGTCATCAGTTAAATACTTTAACGATATGTTGAACGAAAAAGCAGATGCTTATGTATTTGCTTCTAGCACATCAACCATCAATGCACTTAGCATGATGCCTTTCCAACTTCCGAAATTAGAGGAGTTAATGAAAGATAATTATTCTACAACGCTCATCAACTTTGAAGATGGGAAAGTGGTAGCTAATGGCAATTATCATTTTAACGATAGATTAACTTCATTAATGAAACAATATGCAGGAAGCTCGGTTAAAGCATCTTTATTGGAAAATTTTCCAGCACAAAATGTAAATGCTGCTGTTTTATTTTCCTTTAAACCAGAAATGGTAGGTGGTGTAATGAAAGAACTGGAAATTGAAACACTTGCTAATGCTGGACTTTCACAATTAGGCATTTCAATGCAGGATATCTACAAATCCTTGAAAGGCGATATGGCTGTTGCACTTGGCGACTTTAATATGAGTGCAAATAATGCAATGGATATGCCTTCTTTTAAATACTTATTTACAGCCGAAGTTGGCGATAAAGCTAGCTTGGATAAAGTATTAGGTAAAGCTGTAGAAATGCAGGTTTTAGAAAACAATAATGGCACTTATTCATTAAATAAAGCCAACAAAACTCCAATGCTTTTTGTAAAAATTGATGGCAAAAATATTATTATTGCTTCGGACGAGGCAACTTACACACAGTACACAGCCAAGACCACCAAAACCAATATGAGCAAGGATTTTACTGATAAATTAAGTGGTAAATCAATGGGTATGTATATTAATATTAATAGTTTTTTATCAGCATTTGCTCCAATGGCGTCTTCAAACCCACACGGAAAAGTAATTATGGATAAAGCATTGGCAACTTTTAATGATGCTACAATTCTAAGTGATAATGTAACAAATAATAGTTTAAAAAGTTCAGGCGAACTTACTATGAAAGATAGTAAACAAAACAGCCTGGTATCTATTGCCGATTTTTTCAAAACAACTTTTGATGAAATAAAAAAGACAAATGAAGAAAGTAAAGCAAGATTTAATCAGTTAGAAAACACAATTGACACATCAGCAATGATGCCTTTAAAATAATTTTTTTTTAAATAAAAGTGCTGTCTACTTTTTAGGCAGCACTTTTTCTTTATACTACCATGCAAATAAGTTTAAAAAAAATTATTCCAATACCACTTAAGGCTAAATTACTGGCCACACAAAAAGATGTTTGGAATAGTGAATTAATATTTAGTAGTAAAGCATATACAAAAATTGTGGCTCCAAGTGGCACAGGAAAAACAACTTTAATTCATTACTTATATCAAATAAGAAATGATTATGAAGGAAATATTTTTTATGATGATAAAGACACTACAACCATTAACAGTGCTGCTTTAGCCATTTACAGACAAAATAAATTAAGTATTATTTTTCAGGATCTAAGACTATTTCCACAACTTACAGCAAAAGAAAATATTGAAATCAAAAGAACAATGAATGGCGAACCATTTTACCCTTCGGAAAAGATTAATGAAATGGCTGAGCAACTAAATATTACTCATATACTACATCAACAAACAATAAAATGTAGTTATGGCGAGCAACAAAGAATTGCAATTATCAGAGCCTTAATACAACCATTTGAGTTATTATTGATGGATGAACCCTTTAGTCATTTAGATAATATCAACACCAGTAAAGCAGCAGAATTAATAGAACAGGAATGTAAAAAAAGAAACGCTGGTTTTGTAATTACCGATTTAGATGAGGATAAAAATTTTAACTATACCAAAGTGCTGTATTTATAAGCATTACTGCTCATACTCATAATCCATCTTGCCCAGCAAATCTCCTTTTTTGCTATAACAAAATTCTGCACTTTTAAGTCCTTCAGTGCTATAAACATAATGCCAAACAATATAATTACTACTTCCAAAAGGCACCTGAGTCATTTTAATAAGTCTGTTATTTTCATCGTACTCAAATAAAAACTCAGGCAACATTCTTTCTGCTTTCAAATTATATTTTACAATATCGGATAACAATTTTTTTTCGTTGTAATAGTAGTAGTACGTTTCAATAATTTTTCCGGCTTTCATCCATCTTTCCTCAGCAATATTATTTTGTTCATCCTTAAAAAAAAGTATAGTTGTTGTATCTAAGCCGTTTTTTATTTTATACATTTTAGTTGGCAATCCTTTATCATCATATAGCCATATATGTTTTTCATTAAAGCCTTTATTAACTGAGGTATCTTCGCTTGACGAAAAAATACTCTTTAATTTTCCAGTATTATCATATTCGTAATACACCAATGAATTTACATTTTTAGCCTCATCTTCTTTTTTTACTATTCTATTGTTTTCATAAGTATTTACAGACGATGTTTTAATACCACTTGAAAGATTTGTTTCAGTTTTCAAGGTAAGCCAATTACCAGAAAATAATTGCTGTATGGTTACACCTTCCTGCTCCTCTTCTTTTTTTGCAGGCGATACATTGGAAATAGTAATTTTTTTTACCTTGTTATTTTTCAAACTAACATAGTTGCTATTTGCAGTTTCATTTAACAATACATCGCTGTAATAAAATTGACAGTTTGCTTGTAAAACAAATCCAATAAAAAGGGAAAAAAGCAGACTTAGCTTAACATTCATAATATATAAAATAGAATCAAAAATAATAGGTCTCATTTTATAATGATAAAATAATTAACACTTCATTTATAAACTGTACGATTGTAATGACTCTTTAACAAACATTCAAAACACTTAGTTTGTTTTAGATATTCAACTTGTACTCCTTATTTTTAGCAAAATTTATACCGTGTCGCATTTAAAAGAAAGAGAAGAAAAAATTTGTCTTAACTGCAATGCAGCTATATATGGCAGATTTTGCCACGTTTGCGGACAAGAGAATCTTGAACCACACGAAAGCTTCTGGCATTTGTTAACACACTTTTTATTTGATTTAATACATTTCGATGGCAAATTTTTTAGCACATTAAAATACCTGTTATTCAAGCCTGGTTTTTTGGCAGAAGAACACGCAAGAGGCAGACGTGCAGATTATCTGCACCCAATAAGATTGTACATTTTTGTATCGGCTTTCTTTTTTTTAATAATGTTTACCTTCTACGGTAATGAACATGAAACAAAAAAAGAGTTTTTTGAAAATAAACTCACCCACCTTGAAAACAAAAAGGAAACAATTTCTAAAGCCATCAAAGAACAAAAAGATTCTTTTTTAATTAAAAAAGTAGCGGATAGTTTTATTGCAATTATTAACAACGATATTGTAAACTTAAAAACCGACTCGTCAAGAAAAAGGGTTTATTTGTCCGATAATTTAGATAACACAATTCTGGAGAAGGAGGATGAAGTTATCACCTCCAAACTAGATAACTTTCCATTTGCAGATTACTTGAACAAAAAAGAGAAAGAATATTCATCAACAGAAGAATTTAATAAAAAACTAATAGAAACAATGATACACTCAATACCTAAAGTATTGTTTATTGCATTGCCATTTTATGCTTTATTTCTTATGATGTTTTATGCGAGAAATAAAAAATATAATTACGTTAATCATCTATTGTTTTCAATCTATCTTTTTAGCTTTACCTTTATTTTAATACTATGTAGCATCTGGATAGTAAGTTTATTTACGTTAATGCATATTAACATTGAAGGGTTAGTAACATTTATTGCCATTGCAATTGCTATGCTTTATACATACAAAGCCCTAAGGAATTATTATAAACAAAGCAGAATAAAGACTATTTTAAAATTTATACTGCTATCACTTTCATGCTTTATCATTTTTCTTTTCATATTTTTCTTACTGTTTATATATTCTGCTGGAGTAGTATAAACGTAGTTTTAAAATTTTGAACAGACAATTTTTTTTATAACACAAGCCATTTATAGCTCTGAGCCTATTGGGATATTTTGACCATTTATACAAATCTTTCCTAATTAAAAAAAAAATACTGTTGCTGATACTATATTTTTTGCTGCACACAAGATATTTCATCGAAATTATTGGTATGCCCGATAAGGGATAAATGTGCAGCAGTAGAATTGGTTTATTATATAAAAACAATTTGTATTTGCTATACATACTGTATAACACAAAAAAAGAGTTGGGCAGTATTAAAAACAAATAATAGCCACAATATTAAAAAGCCACAGAGTTAACTTTCTAAGAATTTTATCAAAGTATTGTTAATTAAGAAAACAAATCATAATAAATGTAAGTATTGCTTTTAAATCAAGGTATTTCTCCCTTATTTTTATACCATATTATGAATATAAAAGATAAAAAAACTTTTGCCGATTTGGTGCAGATAATGAACGAGCTCAGAGAGCAATGCCCTTGGGATAAAAAGCAAACCATACATACTTTACGAAGTATGACCATTGAGGAAACTTATGAACTGGCAGATGCTATTTTAGAAAACAATTGGGATGATATTAAAGAAGAACTAGGCGATTTGCTGCTGCATATTTTATTCTACGCAAAAATTGGCACCGAAGAAAATAAATTTACCATTGATGATGTAATTGATGGTATTGCAAAAAAACTCATCAACAGGCATCCGCATATTTATGGAGATGTGAAAGTGAACGATGAAACCGATGTGAAAAGAAACTGGGAGAAAATTAAAATGGCTGAAGGTAAAAAGAGTGTATTAAGTGGCGTTCCTAATTCAATGAGTTCTTTACCCAAAGCCGTTTGCATTCAGGAAAAAGCAAAAAAAGTGGGATTTGAGTGGGATAATAAAGAAGACGTTTGGAAAAAGGTGGAAGAAGAAATGAACGAATTGCAGGAAGCTGTTCAAACTAATAATCAACAGCATATTGAAGAGGAGTTTGGTGATGTATTTTTTAGCTTATTAAACTATTCTAGATTCCTAAATATTGATGCGGATGTGGCTTTGGAAAAAGTAAACAAAAAATTTATTGCTCGTTTTAAAAAAATGGAAGAAGTAGCTTTGGGAAGTGGCAGGAATCTTGCTGATATGAGCCTTCAAGAAATGGACGATATTTGGAACCAAGTAAAAAAGGATATTCATTGCTAAAAAAAATTAAAAATATTATTTCTAAAAAATACAATTGGCTGATTGTTGTTTCCATTACACTTTACATCTTTTCATTATTTACTCAAAAAAATGGTAGCAATCAATTTGAAAACAATAATGTTAAAAAAACTTTTGAACGGTCAATATCACTTAAAGAAAATGGTTTTGATTCACTGGTTGCAAATCAGAAATTTATTGAACAATGCAATACAGAAAATAATAGAATTAATATTGCTAATCAATCTTCTCAATCTTTTGGACTTTTTTTGTACAATATCAAGAAAGACGGTACTTACAGCCTAAAAGCCTGGAGTAACAATAATTATCATATTAACGAACTTGATATAAATGCTACAGATAGCAACTATATAGTTCAATACGAAAATGGAACATTTGAAATTGTAAGAAGAATTTTAAAAAACAAACAACATTTACTCATTGCTATTATCCCAATTAAATGGCAATATTTTATAAAAAATAAATATTTAACACCACGTTTTGACAATTTAGAATATTTTGAAAAATATTTTGAAATAAGTAATTCCAAAGCTGATATTCCTATTAAAAGTAGTTATGGAAATATTTTATTTTACCTAAAAAAAACACAAACTTCCTCTGTTTTAAAATACAACAATACAACCATTTTTCTTCGATTAAGCTGTATTGTTTTTTTACTTTTATTTATTTATAAAAAATGTAAAAAGCTCATTACTGCAATTGGCTTTTATAAATCACTTGTGCTATATTGCCTGATAATTTTGGCTTTCAGAATTTTTACATACAATATTCCATTCCCGTTTGATAATTCAAAATTAATATTGTTTGATCCATCAATATATGCTTCCAACTTCTTTCATCCTTCACTGGGCGATTTAATCATCAACTTAATTTTAATATACCTGGTGCTGTTATTCATTGAAAAAAATAATCAGCAAGTCATTACTACAACATCAAGAAAATTCAGGAAAATCATTGGGGCTTTATACATCATTTTTTTTACGAGTATCAGTGCACTGTTTGCTAATATTTTACAAAGCCTTGTAATTGATTCTAAAATTTCATTTGATGTAAGTAACTTTTTTAGCTTAAATATTTTTAGTGCTATTGCTTTTTTAGTTATAGGTTTATTATTTGTAGTTTACTATAAAATTTCGTTACAAATATTTTGTTCTGCATTTGTAAAAAAAATGTCGCTCTTGAACATTATTGGTATTATTATAGCTACAAGTGCTGTATTCATTGGGTTTGAAGCACTGCAAGTAAATTATCAGTTAAATAATATTATTACGCTTACTTCATGGATAATTATTTTTTCAGCATTACTGCATCATCCAAATTTTAGAAATAGAAATACTTCTAAAATCTCCATACCATTTTTTTGGGTACTTTTTTTTACAGCATCAGCTACAGCACTCATCATAGCAAAAAGCAGAATATTAGAAATAGAGCAAAGAAAAAAAGTTGCCGAGAAGATTTATTTGCAATCAGATGCTATTACTGAAAACCTTTTGAACATTGCCACTACAGGGTTTAATGATAATTTTTTTCAAAAAAATTTTAGCAGATTCAATAATGCTAAAACTACCAATTTTATAAAAGATAGTTTAATAGCCGAAAATTTTTCGGGTTATTTAAATAGGTTTGAAACCAATATTTATTTGTTCGACAAGGATTGTAAACCTATTTTTAATAACGATAGTTCAACAGTTGACAGATGGAACAAAAGCATTATTACATTAGGTAAATCTATTGGGCTTGATGGTTTATTTAGCCTCAACAATTCAAGAAAAGGAAATAGTTATATATATAAAAAGTTGATACTTGATAGTGCCGATCAACTTCTATGTCAGCTATTCATTATTCTGCATCCCAAAAAAAATAAAAACAAAGGAGTTTTACCTGAATTGTTTCATCAAGGCAAAGATGAGGATTTACAATACTCCTACCCTTTTGCATTGTACGATTCGGGCAAAATAACTGAACAAAATGGCAACTACGATTTTCAACAGCAAATTTCTTTTACTAATCAATTGTACGAAGTTGAAAATATTAAAAATGCCAGTGTTTTAAAGTTTCAACCTACAAAGTCAAATACAGTGATTGTGGTTAAAAATAATAGGTTATGGCTTGATTTTGTAACGCTTTTTGCTTATCTATTTTTCTCATTTCTTACTATTATTTTCTCATTGTATTCAATAGAGTTGCTTACACAATCTATATCATTAATCGAAATTATTTCAAGGGCTTTTAAACTAGATATTCGTAGTCAAATTTTAGGCACTATCATCTTTACCTCCATTGTATCATTTGTTGTTATTGGCATTATTACAATATTGTTTTTTATCAATAAGTTTAATCAAGCCAGTCAAGACAAACTAATAAAATCTATTAATTATTCGGCAGCAGAAATTGAAAATAGTTTATCTAAAAACGATTCTCTCAACAACTCCAAAATTCAATTTGCATTACAAAAATTATCAGAACAAGAAGCTATAGATTATAATTTATTTGATACTACAGGTACTTTAATTGCCACTACACAACCCTATATCTACAACAGAAAATTGGTTGACAATAAAATGAATCCCGAGGCTTATATGCAGGTGTATGCATACAACCAGGCTAGTTTTAAACAAGAAGAAAAAATTGGCACGTTACCATTTTTAAGTGTATATAAAACCATCATTAATGAAAACGGCAAAACCATTGCTTGCATTAATATTCCATATTTAAATGCAGAGGCTGAACTAAACCAGGAAATTTCAGGGTTTATTGCAACTCTAATGAACTTGAACGCATTCATCTTTTTAATTGCTGGAGCTATTGCCTATTTAATTACTAATAGAATTACAAGTTCGTTCAGGCTTATAAGGGATAAAATGAAAGCTGTGAACTGGCAAACACACAACGATGAAATTATTTGGAATAAAGATGATGAAATTGGAGCCTTGGTAAAAGAGTATAATATCATGGTAAAAAAACTAGATGAAACTGCAAAAGCATTTGCTCTGAGTCAAAGAGAAAAAGCGTGGAAAGAAATGGCTATGCAGGTGGCACACGAAATAAAAAATCCTTTAACGCCAATGAAACTAAGCATTCAATATTTACAAAAAAATATTGACGCAAATGCACCCAATATTAAAGAACTTTCCAAAAGCGTTGCCAACACATTAATTGAACAAATTGATCAATTAACTACCATTGCCAGTGAGTTTTCTCAGTTTGCAAATATTGGTCAAATTAATCCCGAGAAACTAAACTTAAATGATATTATCATCAGTTTATTAAACTTATACATTACCGATACTAAAGTTAATATAGTGCATAATTTAAAACAAGATGAATACCATATTAATGCAGATAAAATTCAAATCACCAGACTTTTTACTAACCTTATTAAAAATGCAATTGAAGCATCTGTTAAAAATGAATCTATTAAAATTAATATCCAGCAACAAATTATAGATAATAAAATTATTACTGCTATTCAAGACGAAGGATGTGGCATTTCTGAAGAATTACAATCTAAAATATTTACATTAAACTTTACAACAAAATCTTCTGGAACTGGCTTGGGACTTGCTATTTGTAAAAATATTGTCGAGAATGCCAATGGTAAAATTTGGTTTGAAACTAATACCCAAGGCACTATTTTTTATGTGGAATTTACTCTGGTATAATTATCTTTTTAGCTTTTGTTGAGCAACAAATTTTTCAAATTCTGCTAAGCTAAAACTACTCAAATTGTTTTGAGAAGTCAATAATGATTTTTGAGCCACTAATACACCATATCTGCAATCATCGTATCCTTCTATACTATGTGCATCAGGATTGATGGATATTAAAACACCTTTATCCAAAGCTTTATCAATCCATTTCCAATCAATATCCAATCTTCGTGGGTGAGCATTTAATTCTATGGCAACATGATTAGCAGCACAAGCATCAATTATTTTTTGATGGTCGACTGGATAACCATTTCTACTTAATAATAATCTTCCGGTTAAGTGTCCCAATATTGTTGTAAAAGGATTTTCAATAGCATTAATAAGCCTCATCATTGCCTTTTCTTCAGTCATTGATAAATTGCTATGAACAGATGCAATAACAACATCAAATTGGCTCAAAATATCGTTTTCGTAATCAAGTTTACCATCATTCAAAATATCGCTTTCAATACTTTTAAATATTTTAAATGGTGTTAACTTTGAATTGAGTTCATCAATTTCCTGATGCTGTGCTATTACGCTCTCTACAGATAATCCTTGAGCATAAAAAGCTGTTTTGCTGTGGTCACTAATAACTAAATATTCATACCCTTTTTTTATGGCTTCGGTAGCCATTTCAGTTAGTGTATTATTGCCATCGCTCCATTTACTATGGCTATGAATAATACTTTTTATATCTTTTAATTCTATGAGCACTGGCAAATTTCCTTCTCTGGCTTTGTCAATAATAGCAGCACTTTCACGCCTAGCAACATCAATAAATTGGATATTATTTTCTTTAAAAATAGCAGCTTCAGTCGTGTAATTTTTTAAGCCTATTTTTCCAAACGCTTGCTCCCATTTTTCCAAAAAATCTTCGCTGCAATTATGTTTAAATAAAACAGATTGGAATGTAACATTATCAGCATAAAAAAATCTTAACAACACATTCTCTGGGCCTTTTAAATAAATATGGTTAACCGATTCCTCTTCTATGGTATAACCATTACCAGTAAAAAATTGTTCTATAATTTTTAAGGATGATGTAGTAACCCAATCTAAACTTTCTATGATACTATTTTGCCTTTTAAAATGTCCGGTTATTTCAAATAATTCATTACTGAAAATTTGCTTCAAACTGGTATTAAGTGCAATGGCATAAGTTTCTATTTGAGCATACAAATAACTACCTAAAGTATTAAGATAAAACTCTATAGATTTTTTTACACTTGCTTGTGTTTTTTCACCAAAACCCTTGTATAGTGTAAGCCTATTTTCGTTGCAGGCATATAACAACTCACCTATTGATTCAATGTTCATTTCCTTCCAGATGGTTGCAATTTTTTTTGGACCAAGCCCTTTAATGCTATTCAGCATTTCAAGAATACCTGCAGGCGTTTTCTGTATATATTCTTCCAGTGCTTTTAAAGTGCCGGTTTCAAGCTGTTCAATAATTTTTTTTCCTGCACTTTCTCCTATTCCCTTAATAGAGAAAATTTTACTTGCAGGAATTGAGGATAATTCTTCGGGAAGTTTTTCAATTGTGAAAGCAGCAATTGAATATGATTTAGATTTAAAACTATTTTCCTCGTGTATATCCATCAACTTACTTAGTAGCGAAAAATTATCTGCAATAGCACTGTTTGTCATTGTACAAAATTAAATGGCAGTGCTAATGCAGAAAAATAAAATACTATTTAAGCAAATCGCAAGGCTTAAGACCTGTATGTTTTTTAAATGCAGCAGAAAAATGAGAAATGGAGGAGTAGCCTAGTATTGCTGAAACATCCGTAACACTCAAGCTTTTTTCATATAATAAATATTTAGCATGTTCCATTCTTTGTTGTTGATAAAAATCAAAAATGGTAGTACCAAAAACTTCTTTAAACCCTTTCTTTAAATAACACTCATTAATGGCTACTTTTCTACTAAGTTCTTTAATAGTTATAGGATTACCAATATTTTTAAGCAGTATTTCTCTGCTATTATATATCGCTTCCCTGCTATGGTTATCTTCTAAAAACTTACAACTAAATCCTTCTTGTTTTTCGTCAACCAAACAATCTAAACTATAAAGCAATACTTCGTGAATTTTAGCATTCAAAAAAATATTTTCCAATGCACCGGTGTAACTATGGTTCAGTAATGCATCTAAAACATTTCTTTTCTTTGTACATAAAGGAAATAATTTAGTAAAAGCCGATGGGTGCTTGAAAGCTAGTACATCATCCTTCCTGTTGCTTAATTTAATATTATGTGTAAACTGATGCAGAAAAGTTGAGGTAAAATGAAAAACGAAAACATCGACAGTGGGTGTTATACCATTACAGCTATCTGTGGGCTTTTGAGCACAGTAACTACAACTTTTTTCGGGGCAATATTTATTGCCGGTAGTACAAAATCTTAACTCTAAATAATTATCAGCCGGATTTGTTTCATTGTAGTGGTAAACCATCATTCCTGTATCATCTGCAACCCAGGGATGGTGGGCATAATACCTGTTAATATTGAATTGTATAGAGCCTGGAATATGTTGTTCTTTATGAACTAGCAAATCCATTGTTGGCTCAATTCCACTACGATAAGCTGTTTTTAATATTTCTAGTACTCTTTGCATAATATGCAAATTTAGTGTATGTACATCTATTTACCAAAATGAAAATAAAAAAACCCAGACTTTTAAATCTGGGCTTATATTTTTAAGAATTATTTCTTTTTTGCTGGAGCAGCTGCTGCAGCTTCTTCCTGCTTCAACTGCCTTGTCATTACAACAGATGCAATTGGAATACGAGGAGAATTCATAATCTCCATATTGTCGGCCTTAATATCTTCAACACGTAGATTACCGTTTAAGGCTAAATTTGTAATATCTACAGTTATATTTTCTCTTAAATATTTAGGTAGTGTTTTAACTTTAATTGAGTTAATTTTTGATACAAACTTACCGCCATCTTTTACACCAATAGAATTACCAGTGTACTTAATTGGTAAAGTTGCTATAACTTTCTTGTCTTCCACTAATTCAAGCAAATCAACATGAATTAAAGCATCCGTTACTTTATCAAATTGTAAATCTTTCAAAATACATTTGTAAATTTTTCCATCAACTTTAACTTCTGCCAATTGAAATTCAGCAGTATAAACCAATGGCTTAAAAGCCTTGGTATTGGCTGAAAAATTAATTTCTTGTGCACCTCCGTAAATTACAGCTGGCACTGATTCTTGAGAGCGTATTTGGCGGGTGGCTTTTTTGCCAAATTCGGTCCTCAATTGTCCTTCGATTGTAACTGTCTTCATTATTATTTTTTTTGGACGGCAAAAGTAAGGGAATTATTGTACAATCTGCAACATTTACTTTACAAAAAAAGAAAGGCTCTTGCATAATGCAAGAGCCTTTCTTGTATTTTCTAAAAACTAATTATTCTACAATTAATTTTTTAGTTGTTCTTGTACCGTCATTATTAATAACACTAACTAAATAAAATCCTTTACTTAGGTTGTTAATATCAATTTGATTAGTACCTAAACTTAAAGTTTGCATTTTAAGTTGTTTACCGTACATATCAGTCAATACTACTTTACCATCTGCATCTGCAAATTCAACATTGAAAGAGACTCTTCCTTTAGCTGGATTTGGATATAAAGTAAAGTCAAATACTGGTTTTGTTTCAACGTTTAAGTCAACACCTCTAGATGCACAAGTTACACCATTTCCAGATATTGCTCTACTTGATGAACATCCATTAGAATTTGTATAGGTATAAACAATGTTACCACTTCCTATACCTATAACACTAACATTACCCCACCAATTATTAGCAGATACTAAACTATCTGTAATAGTAGCAACACCAGTGTTTGTATATGTCCAGTGACCGCCAGTTGGTGAACCAACTACATTAAATTTCTTACCAACACAGAATGAACCTGAAGGTGCTCCTATTTGAGGATTAACTGTACCTGGTGCATAACTAATATTTGGTACGCTAGGTGCTGCATTTACAGTAAGTGTAAACTCTGTAAAGTTTGAACATCCACTATCATTTGCAACTGTATAGCGTACTGGCGTTGTTCCTGCAACTTTACCTGTAACCAATCCTGTGTTACTTGTAGTAGCTCTGTTTGGATAAATAACTGTCCAAGTACCACCTGCTGTAGCAGAGGTCAATTGCAATGTTGAATTAGCACAAACTGAACTACTTGATGCAGTAATAGTAGCTGGTGTTGCAACTGGAGCAACTTTTAAAGCAAATGTTGCTGTGGATGCACAACCTGCAGAAGCCAAAGTATAAGTGATGTCGGCAGCACCTCTACCGGTAGGCAATACATAAGCATACCTGTTGGCTGTATTAGAATAAGTAGTAACACTTGCAACGCTTGAGTTACTGCTAGTCCAGGTACCATTAATTGTGTTATCTGCAACAAATAGTGTATCATTAAAGTTACAGAATGAAGTAGAAACTAATTGAGCACCAGTTTTCTTATTGTAGATAGCTCCAACTGCTGGGCTCGGTAATACTGTCAAAGTAAGTGTATTACTTGTTGCAACTGCTGGAGAAGCACAAGGATTACTAGATGTAACTTCACAAGTAATTACATCATTAGTTTGTAAAATACCCGAAGCAAATGAAACAACAGTTGAGTTTGTTCCTACTACATTACCATTACGTTTCCATACATATACTGGTGAAGTACCAGGATTGCTAGCTACAGCTTGGAAAATAGTATTACTACCGCTACATATTGGTGAACTATTTGTAGAAATAGTAACAGTAGAAGCTTGACCGTCGTAAGCAGTCAATGTACCAAATCTAGAATACTGTTGAGAACAAGTAGCATTTTGAACAAGAGCTCTTACATATGTAGTAGTATTAATCGCTCCTACCGAAGAACCACTTAGTGAAACACTGTTACTTGCAATATCCACTACACCAGTTGTAAATGTAGAGTCAGTAGATTTTTGCCATTTAACAACACTACCTTGATAGCCTGTCAACACTATATTCGAAGACGGAACAGTTCCACCACCTGTATAACATACAGTTTGACTAGATGCACTTCCTCCAACTGTTATAACTGGAGTTAATGTAGAGATGTCAGAATACATTTGGCTACAAGCTCCACTCTTAACAACAGCTCTTAAATAAGTTGGTACAGAAACAGTACCAATTTCAGCAGCAGTTAAAGTTGTAGTAGTATTTACAATATCAGTTACAGCACTTGCAAATGTGATATCTGTAGATTTCTGCCATTTGATAATTGAACCTACACTACCCACTAAGCTAACATTGCTTGAAGGTTGGAAACCAGAGCAAACAATTAAGCTTGATGGTGTTCCTCCTACAGTACCAGGATTAACAGTTACAGTAGCATTTGTAGGGCTAGTGGTTGTTGAACAAGTATTAGCATCTGTAGCAGTTACTGTATAAGTGGTATTTGCTGGAGATGTGGTTATATTGGTTGGATAAATAGTACCACTAGCAGTATTTTGAACAGCTGAAGTTCCATTACTCCAAGACCAAGTTAAGCTTGATGTGTTATTAAAACCAAAACGCATATTAGGACGTTGGCTGTAACTAAAGGTTACCGTAGGTGTAGTTGAAGCACAAACATCTGTACCATCAGTTCTGTACACCAATGTCGATTGATAGCTAGTGGCAGATTGATTAAATACACCACTTGTTGTAAAGCTAGTATTATAAAAACAAGTTTGAACAATAATATTGCTTGTTCCATCCCAGTTAAATGGAGTGCTGAAATTAATAGTATTTGCAGCATATCCAGTAGAAGAAGATGGAGTGTAGGTAGCAGCAGAATAAACTGTAGTAAAGCCACTTGTTTCAAAACTTGTTAGGGCAGTTAATGATGAAGCCTTAACTTGAACGCTAAAACCACTAAGTGGTGTAGTCACAGCAGTAGTTACATCAAAAGCAACAGAGGTAATGTTTCCAGCAGTTAATCCAGCAGCTGTTAAATCTGCAGCTGTAATTAACATTTGATTTCTTGCTCCACCATAATAGTTACCAAAAGGTGCAGGATAGCCTGTACTAGTAGTTGAGGATGTAGCATTTACTAAAGTACCAGTTCCAACCGTTGCTGTTCCAGTCATACCTTGAGCAGTTAATGTTAACGCATCTCCTGAACATATATTAGCACTAGATACTGTTGCAGAACTTATTACTGGATTAGCATTAACTACAAATGTTACAGACTTAACATTCAAGCATCCTGAACCATTAGTTGCACTTACACTTATTGCTTCAGATG
>CAZTOP010000058.1:0-19171 GCA_964615145.1 uncultured Chitinophagaceae bacterium | reverse complement strand
ATGATTTGTTTCTGATTTTCTGTTAATTTTAAATATTTCATATTCTTCCAATTTTCGCTATTAATGTATTCCACGCACCGCTGAATAGCGATATTTCTGTGTCTGTCAAGCCTTTTGAAATTAGATACCCACCGACTATATAATGAATATTATTACTTGAATTATGTCCAATGACCAAATTACTATCCTCTACCGCTGTTGATGGTGCTGGAACTATTTGTTTTACTCCGTTTTTGTGTACCTCAAATTCCGTTGATTTTGTGCGATTGTAAAATAAAACTTGGCGTGTATTAGCAACCGCCGTATTAGGCACATTTGCCACGCTATTTGAATTGATAGCTGCAGATTGCACAGATACAACATTTCCGTGAATATTAGCCCTTAAATTTCCCCCACCTGTGAATAAATATGAAACTTGACCTCCACCACCACTCATCACAATAGTAGCCACGCAAATATCATCTTGACCAACTTCTGAAACGTTGAATGGATTAAATGAAGTGGAGATATATTTTAAATAATTAGCATTTATCAAAGCATTTCCCCCAAAAAATTGCCAATTTGCTTCCACAAAACCTACATTCGCATCTGTTGGGTTGCCGATTGGCGTGGTTGAGCCATCTGTATTAACAATTAAAGGCACAAATATACTTGCAAAGGTTTCCCCCCAAAGTGGATTAAATCTTACAATCTTTGAACGCATCGGCTGTATAGTTGCCATAAATTGGTTTAAGGCGTTGAGCAAGAAGCCACTTGCTACACCGCCCCTTTGTAACCAATAATTTACCTCTGGAAAAGACGCTGGGTTCATTATATCAACATCAAGCAAAATCTCATTGGTATTTAAAAATGTAAATGTCAAAATGTTAGTTTTGCCATTAATATAAGAGCCTATCCCTCTTTTAATCGTGCCTGATGGATACATAGGCTCAGAACTGCCCGAGTGGTAAACAATAGCCTGTGAGCCACTTACAGCATTAGTAATGTCAAATAAGATAGAGCTATTTGTAATCGGTGCAATACTTGTACCATACCATTTTGAGCTGTCAAATGTGAGTGTATTTGTTGCACCTCCGTCTGTGAATGCTGAACCGCCACCAATACCACCACTCTGAACTACTTTAGTTGTAGTTTCGTAATGCTCGTATTTCTCCCCATCTTCAACAAATAAAATGCCAGTACTTGGTATATTAATCCTATTGGTAGTATTACCTGTATTAGCGTCTAATTGTGAAAAGCACATCACTATTTCTATTACTCCCTGCCCTGTTGAAGTTGGCAAAACTACACAATTACCTCTATACATAGGCATATCGTTAGGGTCGCCATCAGGGGCTTGATATACGATGTGAAAGTAATTTAGTTCTGCAACGGAAAGTACGCCAAAGTTCACTTCTTCATTCCAAACAATAGAATTAGGCAACTTTAACCCTACGGTATCACTTGATAAAACAAGCAATTTGCCTGCGTCTGTTGGTAAGAAATTCCTTGTAGCAGTTACGATTTCAATTCCATTTGGGAATAAAGATTGGTCAATATTCGGCATCACAACCTCCGACCAGCTTTGATTTTCCCTCGCATATTGTTTTCCGTCATTTGGAGCATCTTCCAACTTTATATCATTCAACTCATTAACAGCATCTTCAATAGTTTGCCAGTTACTATCCACCTGAGCGTGTGTTAGTGGCGTTGGCTGTTCATTTCTTTTTATTAAGTTTATATCTGTCATTTTATTTTTTTTTATAATGAATATAATTCTTGCCAGTATTCGCAATCTACATAAGTTTCTGTACAACCACCACTTTCGCAATCTTCAATTTGCATATCAAATTCAAAGCAATTATAAGCCTTATTATCTTCAACTAAAGTAAACGCAACACCATTAGGCTGTATAATCTGAAATCTCAAACAACCAATTTCAGGCAAATCAAGTTCCGCAACTTCTAAGCTAACATTATTAATATCTTCGACCTCCACCTCTCGGCTTATTCCTACATCTAAAATAAAGCTAAATATAAACGTGTGAGTGCCTGTAACATTCAATGAAAATGGTAATTGAATAGTGTCGCAAAGTGCTACACACCCTAAATTCATTATATTTTCGCAACAGCAACTCATTTAATAATAAATTTTAATATTGTGTTTGAAATTCCTATAAGTGCAAGTAACATAAACAGCATAGGTACAGTTATGTAAACCAATGCAACTAAAACAGTTACCCAAACATTTGTACAAATTAAACAACCGCCTAATGGCTTCTTTACAAATGTATTGCCTGTTTTTAGCCACTTTCCAAAACGCTCAAACAACATACCCTCCTGCAAGCAATCATCGTAAAAATTAGCGACACTTGCACCTACAAAGGCTATGAATAATATATTAGCAATTACATACAAGCTCAACATCGCAGGATGGTTTTAAATAGTCAAATTGATAATCAAAAACGAACTTGATTAAATCAAGTGTATTGTTCGTCATTTTTTCTTCAGATAAAATTTGTTGTTTGTTTTCTATTACTTTTTTAAGCGTTAAGCCGTAAATACTAGTTAATCTATATAAGATAGATTGCCTAACAGATTCTAAATCAAAACCTCTGACACCTATAACTAAATTGATTTCTGTTTTTGCTAAATAAATATCCTGTGTGCACGATATTTTCCCATTTGGTGTAAATGCAACTTCGCCACCATAACGAAAATAAGCACCATTGCAGGTGTCATTTAAACCAATTGGTAAATACTCCTTTTCTTCTTTCTTGCAAACAATCGTAACACCTTTTTCTTCTTTGAAAATCCCTATTCCTTTTACGCCAAATGGTAGGTCTGAAAATGGATTTAAGATTATATTTTCATCGAATAAAAACATTAAACAGCTAAATTTATTTGTTCATAAAACACATCTTCAATTACTTGTAATGCAATACTTTTTTCTTCTGTAGATGCTTCAAATATTTGTTTTTTCATCTGTTTTTCTTGACCTTCTGCTATTTCTGCAAATTTTAAAGTATTGAATTCTAATTGATGTTTTGGATAATTTTTTTGAAATGACTTTTTTAAATTTCCAAACAACTGCAAATCCTTTTGTCCAATATCACGACCTAAGCTTTTTCTGAATTTTTTATAAGCTTCAGATTTGTATTTTCCAAATGGATTTCCGTTGATATCTTCATTTGCATTGAATACCCTATTGCTGATGTGTGCGTCGACTTCATCAATACCAGCGGATATTGCAATTGTTACAATCTCAGGTATCTTATCTCCTAATGTTTTTAACTTATTTGCAAACTCCTCTGGTGTCATTAGTTTTTCTTTTTACTAAAAGTTATGTTCTTAGGCGTTAAACCTTTGGTGCCATTGCTACTATTATTTACTTTGGTAATTTTTGTAGTAGTGCTTTTTACTGTGTTTGTTTTTTGTCCGCAGCAAGCCATAATTTTATTTTTTTTAAGGTAAAACCATTGTATATCCATCTGATGCACATTCTAAACAACAAGGACATTTTGGAATTGGTATGTTTAACTTTGCCAATTCCAATTGATAAACTCCTTTTGGTGTGTAAGTTTTCTCAACAGCAGGATCATACTTTATTAAATTAAATGTGCTGTCAAGCCAAGCCATTTGCGTAACAGCGTCATCTTTTTTTATAGTTAATAAATCATTGATTCTATTACTTTCGTCAATTTCTTTCCAAACAAGTGCAGCAGCTTTATAACGAACAGCAGTAGCTATTTTGTCTGCATATTTGCATAAGTATTTAGACTTATCACAACGCACTTGAATTTCGGTAATGATTCCAAAATTCTGATTAGTGTCATCGCTACCAGTAACAGTAAAATTCATTTTATCACGACAATTACAAGTCGTTGCTGTTGTTCCAGAATAAACTTGAAGATTAGTGTTGTCAGCAAGAATCTGAAAGCTATCTTCTACATAGTCATTATAAGTTATCTCTACCTGTTCTCCATCTGGAATGATACCAGTAAATACCGTTTTATCAACTCCATTTTGACGAATAATAATAGAAGTCTGACCACCAATTTTTACAGCTACAGTTATTTTGTGAATGAAAAAACGAGATAATTTGCAGTCTTTATCAAGTTTGAATTTTAAACCACGAAAGCCAGCATAAGTAGGTAATCCATTGTCTGAAATAACACCAATTTCGACATCATTTAAAGTTTTATTTGCTTCTAAACCTTTGAATTGAATATCATTAAAAGCATCTTCCCACGCTTGTTTTATTTTCGCTTCAATAAGTTTTTTGCCTGTGCCGTATTTTTCATCAGCAGTGTTTGCAGCAACCAATAAAGAGATACCAATATCATCTAAATAATATTTAGCTGTATCTTCAGCACATAAACCTCTAATTGATATTAATCCTTCGTAACACATATTTGATAAAAAAATGGGGCTTCATTTTGCAATCAAGCATTAATCCACCCCGTAAAGCAACCAAGCCTTATTTAATAATTATGATTAAGGTTCTGGTGCAACTGTTGCCTCATTGATTAAGTTGCAATTAATGTCACCGCAACCTAATTTGAAAGCTAAAGCGTAGTTGTAATCTTGACAATCTGCAAATGCATCAGCTGGTAATGGAACTACTTCAAATTCTTTTTGGAAAGCAAACTGCCATTCATCGCAATCACGTTTCATAAAGAAATCCCATACAACACCACCTAATTCAATTCTGCCATATTCATGTGCAAAATATTTTTTACCGCCTACAGTAATTTCTGGTCCTGTTTCGATAAAATCGCCAGAGTTTTGGAAATATTCTACAGGACGAACAGCACCTGGTAACCACGTTAAAATGTTATCTGTGCCTGTGCCAGCAAATGCACCAGTTGTATTTACATTTGCATCTCTGAAAATATTTTTTAATTGCAAGCCAGCAGCATTGATACCATTGTTTGCGATAGATGAATAACCTAATGAGTTAACCAACATGTCTAATTTTCCAGCACCTACTATAATAGGATCTTCTGTTTGATTCATTTGTTGGTAAATCGTTTTGATTAAAGCTAAACCTGCTGGATTAGCAACACCTGCACTTGTAACTACAGGTATCTCTGTTGGAGTTACCAAAGATTCAATACCAGACAATGGATATTTGCCCATTTTAGGTAATAGCTGCGCTAAAACAGCAGCGTTATAACCTTGTATTGCAGCATCTAATTTTAATTTGATAACTGTGTTGTAAAACTCTTTGCGGTTTTCACACATAGTGCGAATTGCACTATCATTTAATTTGAAACCCCAGTTATAAACTCCAGTAATTTCAATATCAGCAAATTTAAAAGGATCACTTTTTGCGGTTTGGTTTAAATTACATTTTGTAATTAATGTACTTGAACCTGTGCTACACTCTTTTGTAGTGTATTTTACTTTTACTTTTCGCGAAGATGATGCTGATGGTTTTTCTTTACCATCTTCAATAACGGTAAGCGTTCCACCATTCTGTGGCGAGTATAGTGCTTTTACAGCACCAGCATCTCTTGTTTCTAAAGATGGTGCTATTTTTCCAAGTGCTTCTGATTCAGCAAGCATTAAATTAATACAACATTTGTTATTGTTAGTTGTAACAGGTGATACTATTGGCATTTTAATTGTTTTAATGATTAATAATGCCGTTATGTAGGTACGGTAAACCTCGTTAGTTTTTGAATAGAACTACCTATCAATTTGTAGAAGCAGTTTCAGCTTCTAAGTATTTTGCAAGTGTTGGAGATAGCACTAAATCTTTCTCATTTTGTTCTTGAGAACCACCACCACCGCCACCACCTGTACCATTTGATTTCTCAACGAATGAACCCAAAAATCTTTCATCTAAACTTTCTATTGTCTCAAATCCAGTATTGTCTTTATTTTTAAGTTGGTATTCGCCTTTCCAGAACGTCATTTTTCCTGCGGCATCTCTTTTAGTTGTAATACCTTCTTTTTCTAATCTGGTTTTGAAATAAACTACTGCATCTTCTGCTGGAATTATTCTTTTTTTAGAAGTGATTTGCTTGTTAAAATCAATATCCGTATAAATGGCATTTTTTTCTGATTCTAATTTTTCTTCTAATGCTTTTTTATCAGCAGTTGATTTGTCTTCTAAATCTTGGTATTTTTTGTTTAAGTCAAAAATTGTTTGATTTAGAGCAGTTACCTCTTCTGTACCTGCTGTCTTTGTTTTTTCTTGTGCTTTTTCTAAAACAGCATCATAATCTAATTCATCTAACTCTTTATTTTGAAGCCCTAAAGAAAACTTTACATTCAACGCTTTCTTAACCTTGGTAAACGCTTCTGCCAATCCTTTTTTCTTCGATTCATCTTTTAAAGAGTTGTGATGTTCTGGATCGGCTTTAAAAAGTTCAAATTGTTTTTCATTGTGTGCTTTTGCAATTTCATCAATATTGCTATCATCTTTAATTGCTGCATCAATTTGTTCCTGTGTAAACCCTATTTTTTTTAGTAATTGAATATATTTTTCCATGGTTGCTTTTTATTTTTTATTTTTTAACTTTTTCTGTTTTTGTAGATTCTCTTTCAGCAATCAACGCTTGTTTTTCAGCTTCAAATTGTTGTTTTTCAAGTTCAAAATTTTCACGTTTAATTACTAAATCTGCTTTTTCGGCTTCGAGCGATTCTCTTTCGGTAACCAACGCTTGTTTTTCGGCTTCAAAAATTTCATTTGCCAATTCAGATGATACTTCTACATTTTCGCCTTCATAGAAATATCTTTTTGACTTAACAAGCATTTCCGCTTTTGCTTCAGGAACGTTTTCTAATCTATTTCCTGTTTTTATTTCTATAATAACTTTAGACATTCACTGTAATTTTGAGTAAAGTTATTTTTACAGATGCTGTGTTTTTTGTGAAAAACGCATATTTTTTTTCATTTTTATTTATAAATTCATAAAAGTTGATTATATTTGCACCACGGAGCCGATACGAAAGTAGAAATACCTGATACTGCTTTGCAACACGACGTATGAAACAGGACGTAAGGCAACACCACGACTGTTGCCTATTTTATTTTATAGAGTTCTAAATTTGTGTATTCTTTTGATTTAATTTGGTTAGCTTTCATGATGTATGGAACACCATATATCGTGACAATTACAAATTCAACATTTTCATAGTTATTTATACGCCCTCTTATATTGTCTAAAATTATTCGTCCGCTAAATGCTGTTGATTCAAAACTAAGAAATACTGTATTTGATTTAATTACTGCATCATTGAAATTCCTATTTATATCTAAAGTATTTTTTCCAGTTATTACTTTTATTTCTGATAGCAAATATTTATTTTCTTTAGCAAGAATTACATCTGCACTTTTGATGCCATATTCTTTAGACTTGGGAAGCATGTAAACATCATATCCTTTTTTCAATACAGGAATAACTGCTCTTTCATTTTTCAAATCAGCTTCATCTTTCTTTATATTTTTTAACTCGTATAATTTTCCAGAATACTTTTTAGGCATATTAATCTGTGAATATTCTGGTAATTCTGTTATTTCTTTAAGATTTTGGCGAATCTGCTGTTTAGATATTTTATTTTGAATATATTTTGTAAAGAATGTAGAAATATCTGCTATACCTTTTACTAAAATAAGTTCTGGCGTAGCAGCTGACAAAACAGGAAGTTTATTAGATTTTGGTTTTTCTTGTAATTTTGATATGTCGTCAATTTTATCTTTTATATTTTTTGGTGCTGTATTTTTATCACCTATCTTACCTACTTGTTTTGGATTTCTAACCCACTTAACTTCATGCCTACAACGATAACCACCACAGTTCATGCTGAAATTATCTACAGTCGTGCCATCATACATACCAGCACCTTTTTTTGAAGTATGCTTAACGCCGTTTACTGTTTCATAAGTAATTGACGTGTTACTTGGTTCGCCTTTTGGACAAAATTCGTCCAAGATGATTTGTAAGTCATCTATAGAAATTGCCCCTTTATAATTATCACGAATATGGTCACAAATTGGTCGTGTTGTTTCTATTTCTGATCCAACATAAAAAAAGTATTTTAACCCATACGTTTTGCGCACTTCATCATTGATGGCACCATTGTATTGTCTGAGTGCATCAAATGCAACCTGGTCCACATGTTTTACTAATAATGGATTATCAACCAATTGTTTTTTTAATAAGTCAGATGTTTCTTGATAACTTTTATTCAAGAAGATTTCTTGACGCATCAGATTTTCAAGAGGTTTTAAAATGCCTTCATTCACACCAGTACCACGCAAATTACTTAATACCTTATCTTTAATATGTGGTATGATTTGGCTTTCCTTTAAAACTGGGCTAAGTGCTAAATTTTGTGTTCCGTAATACTTTTCGTTGTGTTCTTCTAATTTGTCAAATGTGGTAAAATACTTATCAGTCGCAGAACTATAACCACTATCTTTTAGTGCTTGCTTTAAAATACTGTCTAACTGTGCTAATTGTAATTTATTAGCTTCTAAATTGCCTTGTGTTGTGTGCTTGGCTAATTCTCGCAATAAAATATCATACAGCCTTTTACTTGATATTCCAATGCTGTTAATATATTCTTGGTGTGCATCATCTATAAAGGCTCCTGCTGTCAAGCAATAGTATTATTGGTTTGTGTAATAGTATATTTGTCCAACTCCTTATCTATGATTATTTTTACTTCATCATAATCTTTATCTAAAATACTTTCATCGGAATCAATTAATTTTCTTAAAATTTGAAATCCTTGATGATGTAATAAAACATCTTTTGAAGAAATATCGCTGCCAAATGTAGCTTTTGCACTTTGCAACTCTTCAGTGCCATAAGCGAATAACTTATCTGCATTGGATAGAAATTCAACAATGAATTGATTCACATTGCTATCTCCAAAATTTTTCAGTAAGTATCTTTTTGTTAACTCAACTTGGACAATGTAAGGAGCTCCTGATTTCTTCGCTTCAGCTAATTGATATAAAATATCATCTGCATTTCTTACGTCAAAATCTTGTGGAAATGAAATTTTTATATTGCCTTTTCCGCCACGATATAAGTCAATTATATTAAGAATATTTTCGTACATTAAATACAAGTCAATAATAATAGTTGTATTCCTGTCTACTTTATGGCTGACATCATAACTTTTGCTGTCAGCGCTTTGATTAGTCATATTTTGAGACATTACACATAGCGATGAAAGCATTTTGTCGAAATAAAAACTTTCTCTTTCTGCGCCATGTTTTAAAATCTCAGTTGGTGGTGTAATAAACCCTTCTGGTTCCTGGAACTTTCCGTCACTACTTAGCAATACACCGCCTTTGTCAATCATCATCGTTCCCATTGGCGATGTGTCCATTATGTAACCTGTGCCATTACAACGTGAACAAGTTGCGCCAGAATCGACTACATATTTTCCATTCTCTTGATGGCAGCCTTCATGCGAATTGTCGCACTTTACTTTGATGCGCCAATGTCTGGGATATACATAACGAATCTCACATACACGCAAATCGCTACCTTGACCGATTGTCAAATCGCCCCAAGCTGCTGCGCCATGAAAATCTGAAACATAATACTCAAGTAAGCTACCATCTTCGTACTGCTCAATAATTAACTTACCACCAATTACAGTAATTGGTAATTCTGGCAAATTATTTTTATAGTATGGAATCTGAACAAGTAATTTTTTTTCGCCATCTTTTTTAGGAATAACAATAAATGTTTGTTCTTTGGTAAGTACAAAATAATAAGTATCTATGTCCGGTTCATTTGGACCATACTTATAATTTCCAGCTTTAAATATTAGATACTCTGTGTCAACTGCAATGATGTTGCTAGATGTTATCAATCTAATATCAACATCAATTTTTTTGTTTTTAATGTTATCAAAATTTGGCAATTCGTTTTGATAGTTTGGTATAAACTCTTCAGAAATATGTTTAGGTAAAATAGCTATCAATGCATTTGGGTCAGTTTGTCTATACGCACCATTTTTTTTAATTACCCAATTTTTTAACGACACTGTTTTTAGCGCATCTTTTAATTTTAATGTAGATTCATATTCTTTTACATCGCTGTCGCCGTATTCAATCGTTACATCTAAATTAAGTGCTGTTGATGTGTAATCTGAAATGGCTTTATCAAATTCATCTTTGGTTATTGACCTGTGATTTTCTTTTCTGTAATTTAAGATGGCTTCATTTTCACTTTCCAACGGACGTCTTTGTTTGAATATATCTTCAGGCATGGCACCTTGTGTATGCACAGACATACTATTATAAACCTCCTGCCACTTATCAGCTACAGGAGGTCTATTTTTTGAACTTATTATTTTTAAGAAATCAACAGCCATAATTATAAGATATTATTCAATTTTATGCCGCAAAGAGAACATCTAAAACAGTTTGTGGTAACGGAATACCCTTTAATCCTTTTTGGTAGGTATTGAATTTTACATCAATGTGCAATTTTTGTAAACTATCAACTTCGCTATCTCTGTAGACTTCTGCAGCAATTCCACTAAAGCCAGGATTTGTACCAGCAACCCATTTATAGTTGTAATAAAGTAATCCATCGCAACCAATCCATACTACATTCTTGTTTGTATGTTTCTCTTTGACGTCATTTTCAAAATCAAAGTCATACTGAGTTACATTATCGAAAAGTTTAGTCTCATATTCAAAACCTGTTATTTCATCAATCGTCTGTTCTGGTGAACATGCTTTTAATTTTTCTTTTTTCAACTCTGGTTTGCTTAGTTTACCAAAACCAGGCGGTGAGATAATAATTCTGTCGTCGTCAATTAATGCTTGCCACTCTGCCGGTGATGTCAGATTCGACATTACAACATCGCAGTCAATAAACATAAATCTTTCAAAGCCACCCTTACGCGTAGAGCTTACAGTATTACATGGTATTGGGTAGCTTCTTATTTGAGTACCATTACATGAAGGATTACAAATTTCCATTGTTTAATTTTTTAGTTGTGATTAAAAAATGGCTTGGTTGTTTGTATTATTAATTTGTTGTTGTTGTTGTTACTGGTGGCTTTGTAGATTTCATTTCTGTTTTTACTGGCTTATTGATTTCTTCGTTTAATTCAGTGAAATCAATTTGTCCACGCATTGAAATTATGTAGGGCTTTAGCTCATAACCTTTCATATTAATTTCTTTGCCATTTGTGTCATTTATTTTGTATTCATCAGAATCTATTATTTTTGATAATAATTCTTGTTCTTTCAATAATTGTTGTTTGAAATTTGACTTTGACATGTGTGCAAAATTTAATTAGTAACGAAATTAATTTGTTGTTATATTTGTGCATTGTGAAAAACGCATATTATGAATTTTCAAGAATTGAATATATCTGTAGGATTAAATAAAACAAGAATTGAAAAGATTGGATACAAATCTAATCTTTGTGATTATCCTATAAAAAATAAAAAATTATTGTGCAGCATTATTAAGCAGATAGCTATAAACTTAAACCATGTCATTGTAAAATATGATAAGTTGACAATTGATGAAATTGTTATACTTATGCGTAAAAATTGTATAAAAAGATTTGAAAAAGACTTTGTGCCAAACACACGAAATTTAGATGCTATAATTAAATACATACAAAAAAATAAGCGACTTGAGGCTAAATCAAAAATCCTTTACATACACAATCAATTATGGAATTATGTTAATAACAACAGAGTGATTTAACAACATAGGGTGCTTACTATTTCTGTGCCTTCTTTTGTCAACTGTATTCGTGCTGTATAAAATCCGTTTTCGATATTGGCTTTTGTATATTTTGAGCTTTCATTTTTATAATATCTTTCTCCATCAATCATAATATTTTGGTGCATCATTGCACGTGCCATTATTGTGTGCAACACTTTTGTATAAGGTGCTATCCTTAATTCATACTGTTCTGCTGAAATTCCAAATATATTAAACTCTTTCCCTTTGCTATTTTTATAATAAATACTGTTTGTTTCGTTTATATCTGTTGATACTAAGTATGCTTTGATGTAAAATTCATTTTCAAATGGTAAGCTTTTATAATCTACAACATCAAACACACAGTTATTATACCAAGTTACCCTAATGAGTTCTAAGCAATTATTATTTACTTCAATTAAATTAAACATATTAGACATAAACACATTCCCTGTTGTGTCTGTTACTATTATTTGCACAGCACCTTCTATTTCTGTTGCCTCCAATATTATAAGGTTATTGTCGTTTATTTCTGAGATTGTAAAGTCTAATTCTTCAATACTGCTATCGCATATTTTTTTCTCAATCTTAGATATAAGGTTTTTTGTTTCTATTGTAATATCATCTATCCAAAATGATAGCTCTGGAGCATCACGTAATAGCTCTACACTATTATCATCTATAATTAGTTCTATTTGTCCAAACTCATCAAAAGGTAGATTGCCACCACTATATCCTGTGGGAACTGTTCTTGTGTGCACAATCTCTCCACTACTATTAGCAGGCATATCATACCATTGAGAAGTGCCTAAAAACCAACCATTATCTTTTAATGCTACTCTTATACGCAAGTTAAAAGTATTAGTGTTTTCATATTTCAACCTCACATTAACAAGCTTTCCTTCCTGCCCCCTAAGGTCTACTTCATTCACAGTAAGATATGAGCCATTGCCTTCCCAAGCATTTTTATAATACCTGGACATATTAAGCCAATACATTTTCTTTGTAATTGGCGAATACACTAAGTTGTCTATAAAGTGCTTCATTTGGTAATCATCAGGATTAGGTGTGTTGATATTGGCATTCATATTCCAATATCCAAACCCTATATTGGCAGGCATATTTTCGATTTTTACGCCTGTGCCTGTATTAGTTGCTGTTCTGCTAATTTCAGTACAAAAATTAGTTAAAGCACCAACAATATTATTACGCATAGTATTTCCATTGCTACTATATTTAATTCTTGTAACTCTAACTCCAAAAGCTAAGTCAGCAAACAATGAGCTGTAAGGAGAAGTAACGGCATCATTATATATAACAAATAACCTAGTTATAATATTATTTTGCAACAAAAAAGAGGAACGTATAGGCGAAAGCGTACCAATAGGTAAAGGTGGCACATCAATTTCCCAAGTTCCTCCAGTAGGTATTACCGGATATGGTGTTTTCTCAAAGTCAGTTTCATTTATTAGGTTAAATTTTGAATTAAATTGAAATTGTAAATCTTTTTCTTTGTTATAATAAAAAGTATCACATCTGTTGCATTCAGCTTTTTGATTAAAGACAATGCTTTGAAAGGTTGGAAATATTATAGCCATTTTTGTATTTTATAATTTAAAAAATGGCTTGGTTGCTTGTATCAAAGTTAATGAAAAAGTATTTTATTGCACAATTAAAATATTTTTAAGTAAAATCTTTTTATATTTATAAACTAAAATAACAAACTATGAAAAAAGTAATCTTAATAATGATGATACTGATGACATTCTTAGTATCATGCAAAAAAGGCGAGAAATGCCTTGTTGGTGGTAAATGGTATCATGTGAAAACAGTATTCAATGGTGCTACTGGACAAGAAAATAGTGGAACATATTTAATATTTTATAATGACAAAGTAGAAATCTATGATGCTAATGGTACGCTTAGCTCTACTAATTATGTAGTTATTACTGATGAAAAAATAAGCGAACTACAATACCAATGTAAAGGTAAAAAATTAAAAATTCAATATGGTCTTTTCAATCAACAAGATGTTGTTTTTTCAGATTTTGACAAAAATTATGTTGAATACAAACGCTAACAACTGCACATGCTCTCTTTGTATTTCACTTTAATGATACTTAAATCATTAGGTTTGTATTTTACTTCTTTTATCCATGTATCTTTACCATTTATACGTATAATGCCTCGTTTGTTTGCCCTAAGTGCTTTATAATCATTAAAACATAAAGGATACTCAAACTCTGCTTCAAATGGCTTAAAATTGCCTAATTCATCTTGTAGGTCATCACAAGAAAAACTATCAGAGATTAATGAAAATTTTGAATTTATCAATCTTATATTTCCTGCTGCTGCTTGACCACTTCCATTTGCACCATTCCATTCTGTTACGAACCTTGCATATACAACATTTCCATTAGACAAACCAATTAAAGGCGTTTGCACTTCTAAATTGTATGATTGAGTTAATTGTATATTTGCTTCTGTATAGTCAATTTCAGTTAAAAGTGTTGTAAGCGTATTGTCTTGATAAACAGATATTATTAACTTGTAATTTACTGTAATTCCTGCAATATTAAAAATCGGAATACCTGATGGTGTTTGAATAACATCTATATTTACATTAAACAAAAAACCATAATCTCCATTTTCAGAACATGTAAAGTATGTTACTGTTGCACTTGAAGTTCCTGTTGGTGGCATGTTTAAAGATGTATTATTATTTAATACACCTGTATTTATTGTATTTTCTATATCATATATTTCATTACCAAAAATTGGTCTGTTGGTATTGTCATTTAGTGTAATGCCTATTGGTAATATATAGGTGCAAGCAAGCATATTATTTTGTCCATTCACTTCAAATCCATACTTAGTATTCCTTTGCAAAGCGATACAGCTATTTGCAATACCTACCCAGCGTTTTAATACTTCCTCATTCCACATGAAAGTATTTTTGATTCCTCCACTACTCTGAAAATCTACCAAAGATATTGGACTTGGAACCGCCAAAGGCGTAACAGCGTACATAAATATTGCATCTTCAAAACCACTATCATCGCCACTTGGTACACCTTTTACATACTCTATTATTCCTCCATCTGTTATAAAGTCTGTTGTCAAGTCTAATACACTATCCTTTAAACCATAACAACCACAGCCTACAAATGCTTCACTATCCCAACCACTTAACCTATTTCCTTGCCATATCGTTATATCTTCTGTTCTATCGGTATTGTTGCCTGTTTTTATTTGATTGTAAATGTTGTTGTTGTTCAAATTTTCTACTAAATCCAAAGGAATATCATCTATATTTAACACAACATCACTACCATAACTATAATTTTCATCTTCTATTCTAAATGTTACATTTCCGTTTATGTCTTTATCTACAATGGTATAAATTGTAGTTACTTTACGAAGCTCATTTAGTAGTTTTTTTAGAGATATTTTTGGGTACAGCTTGTCCAATGTACCAGTTGTATTGTGAAGTGCAAAGCCTGTACTTACGTGTATTTTATTATTTGTTAAATAATCACTTACAACACTTATTTTATTGTCCGATATATAATTTATAAAGAACTTAATCACATCTAATACATTTAAGCTATAATCATTAATATATGGTGGTATTCCTAATGTAATTAAGCTATCACTTTTTTGGAATGCAATATCTTCACAATTCAACGTTTTTGTGTTGTATAATGGTATTTCATTTTCCCAAAACAAAACTATTAAGGCACTAAATGAGGTATCTTTAATTGAATCTATTTTGCCTATTTTTTTAGGTATCATCATTTCAATATCTGCATGAAATAAAGTACCCTCAAATAAACTTTCGTAGGCATTTCCATTTTTTATATCAATTACAATATCAATAGTAGCACAATAGCTTTGCCTTGCTTCACACAAATATTTATATGCATCTCCGAAAAAATCTAATTTTGTTTCCGATTTTTCTCTCAATATTTGTTCTGTATTTCCAAATCCATCTTCTCTAATTATACTAAATAATATCTCTGCATCTACATCATTTACTAATGTTCCGTCTAAATAAAAATTAACCATACTTATTGCTATTTTTTAATTGTTCTAAAATTTTGTTTGATTTTTTTGCCAACATATATCTATCTTGATTGCCATTTTCAATGCCTTGATATATATATTCCAGCTTCTCGCTAAGCTTGTATTGTAAGTTTTTAATTTGTTCACTTGATCTATCTAAATTTCGTGTATGATTTCCATATATCATATTTACAGGCAATAATGGCATATTAAACACATTTGGATTTAATAATCCATTATTAATTTTATCCAATGCTTTTGTTCCATATTTCGATACAGCCTCTCTCTTTAATACAAATTCGTTGCCCTCTAATTCTGCAGGGACACCACCTTGTTCGTGTTTGTTTCCTACCACAAGTCCTCCATGTCTAAATTTTGGCAATGGTGCTTTTGCAATTGCCACTACTTGCGCTAAACCGAATGCAGATGCAAGTGCAGCAGCAATACTTTTTACAACTAAACCGCCTGGTGTTGACGTGAACGCACTTAACGCTGCCTGTGGTATCATTGCAAATGCCATAGCAATATCAACTTTTCTTTGTTTTTGTGCTTCTTCGTTTTTAATTTTAGCAATTTCTTTGTTGTATTGCTTTTCGCTAATTAAACCTCTATTCTTTTTTTCATCTAATACTGCAATTTCTTTTTGTGCATTTTGGGCTATAATCTGCCCAGCTAATTGTGTGCCTTGGGAAACAACATTAAAAATTTCACCGTAAATAATTTGTGCTTTTTCTGCGTTATCTTCAATCGTTGCGAGCCTTTGTTGTTGTAATTTATTTACTTCATCGCTATACTCCTGCTCTGTAATTAATCCTTGTTCTTTAAAATCTTTTACATCTTCTAATCTCTGCTGGTATTCACTTTTAAATAATCTTGTTCGCTCTAAAGACAACTCAATAATCGGAACATTCGATGCTGTTTCTACTTGCTTTGATTCTTTAAATAGTGCATCATAATCGGCTTTAAACTTCTCAAACTTTGCTTTTGCTTCGTCTAATTGAGTGATAAGTAGTTTTATCTGCTCATTTTCTTTTGGGTTATTTCCTAAAAATACATCCTCTGCAAATATTTCTTTTATTTTATTTTCTAACGATGTTATTGCTTCTTGTAATTGACTTTCAATTTGTGTAAATATTATATCTGCTTCTATTTTTAAAGGTTCATTTTTTATCAAATTCTCTATTACTCGTATTTGTTCTTCAATTCCTGTTATCTTTGCACGTAAATCAATAGATAATTTACTTTCAGTTTTGCCTTTTTTTACAACTAACTTGCTAACTTCTGTTTCAAGTTCTTTTTGTTTTTTTTGCAACTCTGCTTTTAATTTTTCCAGTTCGTTTAACACAACTTTAGATTCACCACCCCTTTTCGTGTTAAAATCATCTAATGCTTTTTTAATTTCAAGTATTTTAGATTTAGAATTTAACAACTGAACTTGATATTGTTTTTCAAGTTCAATTTCTTTTTCTTTTGCCTTTTTTGCTTTGTAAAAATATGCAGGATCATTCTTATTTAGACCTAATTTTGTAATCGCCTTTGCAAATTCAATTTCTTGTAGTAATTTTTTTTGTTCTAGTTCAGCTAATACTAATTCTTTTTTTAAGATAACATCTTGACTTTCGCCTTTTGCTTTTAAGTACCTCAACTCCGCATCGTTGATGGCTTTTTTATCTTCTTCTATTTTTTTCAATCGTTCCTGTACTTCTGCTAATTTTTCAGAATTATCTATGTTGATTCCAATTGCTTCTGCTATTTCTTTCCAATAAGTTAAAGCCAATCCTAAAGCAATTAATAAACCACCTGTCATAACTCCATATAAAATTTGAGTGGCTCTACTTGCGCCATACATCGCAGCTGTGTATAGTTCTTTTGCTTTTGTTGCTGCAGTTGTAAATAATGAATCTTTTTTTGTGATTTCTTCTTGAATTTGTTGCAATCCATTTAGCACTAACATTGCAGAATTTACCTTTAATAAGGTCTTCTGTAGATTCTCATTTTCACCACCAAATAAGCCAGCTGCACCTTGCGCTAAACTAAAACCAGCAACAACGGTATTGGTAACTCTAATAACTTTATCTAAACCGCGCGTGTCAGAACCTGCATTGGACATTTCCTGTGATGTATCAGAAATAACATCTTTTAGTTCACCTGCAGTATTGCGTAATTGTTGAAATTGTACAGTATTTTCTTTACCTGCCAACTTAACATTAATCATTTCATTTTTTAGCAACATCATTGCTTCGCGTGCGGAAATCTCACCTTTAGCAACTTGCTCTAAAACTTTAGCATAATTGTTGCTGTCGAGTGTTACCTTTTTTAACTCTACAGATTTTTTTTCGAGTTCTTTATTTTCATTCTGGTATTCGGCAACCAGCTTTTTTAACTTACTCTGTAAATCAGTGTATAACGTTCCAGATGTTTTTCCTGTTTCATTTAACTTTTGCAATATTCCGCCAGTAGAACTAATTTGCTCCTTTAATTCTAACTGTTTCTTTGTTAAATTACCTGTTGTTTGATTGACAATTTTTTGTGCTTTATCAAACATCTCCATTTGTGTTGATGCATTATTTACTTCTGATGTAAATTGACCAAGTCCTTCGGCTTGAAATTTAGCTATAATAGTGTTAGCCATTTTTGTATTTTATAATTTAAAAAATGGCTTGGTTGCTTGTATCAAAGTTAATATCTTTTTCTCTTGGTTGAGATAGCAGATTGTTTAAAATTTTAAAATAATCATCTATGTTGTAAGTGATTAATTTTTTAATGTCAATTCCTGCGCTCTTTGACATTAGAATTTCACACTCATCTAGCTTGTTTGCGAACTCATAAACATCATTGCGCCTTTCATCTGCTCCATCTGAAGCAAAAGCGTTAGCGTATCTTCGTGCGAGATAGGCAACAAGCCTTGAGTATTTTTCTGAAGACTGCTCAAAAAAAAATCTCGCATCTCTGGGTCAAGGTTTAAAAGTGCTATTTTCTTTTGGTTATGGACTTCTGAATATCCAGTTTCCTTTTCATCATCAATGAGGTAAAACATACAGAATAGTAGTTCTAAAATAGTTTCATTGGCATTTTTCAAACCTTTCACTTTGTCTATAAACCAATCAAATGTGCTGTTGATGTCAAGAAGTGCCTGTGTTCTGTCTTGCTGTTTTAAACTTTCAAGTGCATTTGTAATTAGTTCTTTACAACCAAACACCGCGGCTTCCCATTCATTTTTAGCCAATGAAAACGTCTGCAGGTAGTTTGTGGCTTCCTGAATATTACGATAATACCTTGATGATATTTTGCCGTAATCCTCTGGCCGGTACGTGTACAATCGTTCACCTGTCTTGAATGTGTGTACATGGACAACCGGAAGTTCGCGCTTAATTCTCTTTCCTGGTTTTATCCTATTCCACAATGTTTTAATTATTT
>CAZTOP010000057.1:0-19712 GCA_964615145.1 uncultured Chitinophagaceae bacterium | reverse complement strand
ATTAAAAGTGAAGTGGATGGCAAGGTTTACAATATTTTAAAAGAGAAAGGAGAAATGGTGAATTCTCAAACTGCTGTTGCTTTGATTGGTGATGCCAACACTTTTTTACTGGAGTTACAGGTAGATGAATATGATATTGCCAAAATAAAAATTGGTCAAAGAATATTGATAACAATGGACAGTTATAAAGGCAAAGTGTTTGATGCAGTTGTTTCTAAAATAAATCCAATAATGAACGAAAGGTCTAAATCTTTTACTATTGAAGCAACATTTGTAAAACAGCCAGAAGCATTATATCCTAACCTTACTTGTGAGGCAAATATTCTTTTACAAGAAAAAGAAAAAGCTTTAACGATTCCAAGAAATTATTTACTGAATGGAGATTCTGTAATCCTTTCTACCAAAGAAAAAAAGAAAGTAATAACAGGATTAAAAGATTATCAAAAAGTAGAAATACTAAGTGGCTTGTCTGTTAACGATGTTATTTATAAACCAGCACAATAATCAATGAATCTTAAACTCATTTTTAGTATTGCCAAATCATTGTTACTTGCCCGTTGGAAGCAAACACTTGTTGCTGCAATTGGTGTTACTTTCAGCATCACAATGTTTATAACACTTTTAAGTTTTATGACAGGTTTGAATGATTTATTGGATGGATTAATACTGAACAGAACACCACATATTCGTTTGTACAATGAAATTAAACCTAATGTCAATCAACCAGTAAATCTTGCAACAAACACCAAACAGCAACATAATTTTATCAGCTCCATCAAGTCTGGAAGTAGCAGACAAGAGATTTATAATTATGCAGCTATTACACAAGTTTTACAAAAGGATGAAAGAGTATTAGGTTATTCTCCTAAAATAATTGCACAAGTTTTTTTTAATGATGGAGCAATAGATATTACAGGTGTTGTAAATGGAATTAATGTTGAAGATGAAAGTAAACTATTTCATTTTAATGAGTACATCACTGCTGGTAATGCATCAGATATTGATAAACTCTCAAACAGTATTGTTTTGGGCAAAGGACTTGCAGATAAGTTATTGGTGAATATTGGCGATGTGATACAGTTAACTACGTCTAAGGGAGAAAGATTTCCTTTGAAAGTAGTAGGATATTTCCAATCGGGCTTACAAGAATTCGATAAAACACAGAGCTATGCATCAATTGCTACTGTTCAAAAATTATTAGGAAAACCTAGTAATTATGTTACAGACTTACAAGTTAAACTTAAAGATATTAAAGCAGCTCCTGCCATTACAAAAGAATATGCACGATTGTTTAATACAGATGCTGAAGATATTCAAACAGCCAACTCTCAATTTGAAACAGGAACATTTGTTAGAACATTAATTTCTTATGCTGTAGGAATCACTTTATTGGTTGTTGCAGGCTTTGGTATTTACAATATTTTAAATATGATGATTTATGAAAAGATGGATACGATTGCCATACTAAAAGCAACAGGTTTTGCAGGAAAAGATGTTAAAAGAATATTTATTGTAATTGCTTTAAGCATTGGATTTTTTGGTGGAATGGCTGGTTTATTATTTGGATTTGGTTTATCATCTGTCATAGATCAAATACCATTCAATACAGCAGCTTTGCCAACAGTGAAAACTTATCCTGTCAATTATAATCCTATGTTCTATTTAATTGGCTCGGTGTTTTCATTAATCACAACCTATTTTGCTGGATGGTTTCCTGCACGCAAAGCAAGCAAAATAGATCCTGTAATCATAATAAGAGGAAAGTAGCTATGAGTGAAATAATACTAGAAGCAAAGAATATCTGTAAAGACTTTCACGACCCAGTAACCATAAGGGTTTTAAACAATATTAACTTTACAATTAACAAAGGAGAGTTTGTTTCTGTTACTGGCAAATCGGGTTGTGGCAAATCAACATTGTTATATATTCTTTCCACAATGGATACTGATTATGAAGGAGAGTTATTGATTGACAACGTTTCTATGAGCAATAAAAAAGAAGCTCAGTTAGCAAAAGTTAGAAATGAAAAAATAGGTTTTGTTTTTCAGTTTCATTATTTGCTAAATGAATTTAGTGTTTTAAGAAATGTGATGTTACCGGGTTTAAAACTTGGAAAATATTCAGAAAAAGAAATTGAAGAAAGAGCAATGAATAAGTTAAAAATGCTGGAAATTGATAAACTGGCACTCAAAAATGCCAAGCAAATTTCTGGAGGAGAAAAGCAGCGTGTAGCTATTGCAAGAGCTTTGATTAACGATCCTCACATTATTATGGGTGATGAACCTACAGGAAACTTAGATAAAAAAAACAGCGAAATTGTATTTGATATTTTTAAAAAATTAGCAGAAGAATTTAATCAAACCTTGTTGGTTGTAACACACGATCCCAACTTTGCACAACGAACACATAGAACCATTCAAATGGAAGACGGAAGAATTTTAAATTCTAAAACTAACACCCTCAATAGCTAAATCCGTGTTGGCAAATACCTCTTTGGTTTCTTCAAGAAACTGATTTAGCTGTTCGTACTTGCTACTAAAATGACCTATTAATAAACGCTTTGTATTGGCTTTACTTGCAATAGCTGCAGCCTGTATGGTTGTTGAATGAAAACGTAGAGCAGCCCTTTCGTGCAAGTCCTTTAAATAGGTTGTTTCGTGATAAATAACATCAACGTTCTTAACCTTATCAGCGAGTGTTTCATCATAAATTGTATCGGCACAATAAGCATAGCTTTTTGCTGGAGAATTAGCAATGGTGACCCATTCATTTTTTACAATACTTCCATCTTTTCGTTCATAATCTTTACCCATCTTTAGGCTCTCATAATATGCTGTTGGAATTTCGTATTTAAGAACATTGTCTTTATCAATTCTTCTTGGCACTTTCTTTTCTCTGATAATAAAACCATAACACTCCACTCTATGTTGAGTTGCGAAGCATTCAACAGAAAATTTATTAGTATCTACAAGAATTCCATCTTTTTCTATGGGTACAAAGTTTAACTTAAATGGCAATACCGTATTCGCAACTTTTAGTTGTAATGCAATAATTTCATCTAGTCCTTTGGGAGCAAATAATTGTAAATCTTGCTCTCTGCCAAGCAAACCCATGCTAGTTAATAATCCTATCAAACCAAAATAATGATCGCCGTGCAAATGAGAGATAAATATATGGTTGATTTTGCTGCGACGAATTTTATAGCGAGCAATTTGCATTTGCGTTCCTTCACCACAATCAATTAAAATAACTTGTTCATTTAGGGTAACTACTTGTGCAGTAGGATGCCTGTCAAATGCAGGCAAAGCCGAATTATTACCAAGTATTGTTACACCAAACATAAAAGAATTATAGTTTACAATTAAAAATGAATCCAATTCCATTTAACACTTCCCTGAGATAATTCCAGTGAAGGAGTAGGAAATTTAAAACTATTCAACACAAACAATGCTGTTTTTAAAAATTTGCTTTTTGTTTTTATTTTTGTCAAATCTACGTCTGGAGCCAAATACCATTGACGATAACGCTTAAAATGGTCTTCTGGGAAAGCGAGATTACCAGCATTGTCTAAAATGCCATCCCAGTTAGCTCCATACATATCTTGTCCTCCATAACCAACTGCAACAGAAAACCAGCTCGGCAAACTTGATTTTTTAAAAAAAGATTTAATGTTAAAACTTAACCAATATGTTTGAGCATTATAGTCTTTGAAAAGCCTATCCAGCTTAGATTTTCCATAAATGCCATTCAAGTAATCATCTACAACTTTGGGAGAATAACTGGCTAAATGGGTTCCATATTTTATTTGAATTCTTTGTTCATCCCAAAGTAATTCCTGACCAATTAAAAACGCAGTTCCTGTAACATTAGCAATGTAATCGCCATAACTAAATCCCCAATGCTCATTGAATCCATCCATTACTTCAATTGCAGTCATATATGCGAGTCCTGTCATTCCTCCAATCCAGACATATTTTTTCTTAGAAACACCTGCCCACTTCCACATTTGCATACTCATTTTTCCGCCTAAATATGCTCCATACAAGTGACTTACTTTATCTACCTGTAAATATTCTCCATTATCATTAAAAAAATGAAAACCAGATTTAGGATAATCCTTGTACCAAAAAGAATAAAGAGATGCAAAATTTGTAACATATCCAATTGCCTGAGAATACGCAACTTGTTTTTCCTTTTTTTTGCTGTATGCAAACCACTCATTACCCTTAAATGAATAATTATTTTTAACTACAGCACTATCAACTGACAAAGGTTCAATTTTATTAACTCTGGCATTTATAGTATCCTGACAAAAGATTTTGCCCGAAAAAAAGATAAAAATTGGTAAATAAATTTTGAACATTTGCCAAACATAAGATATTTAAAAAATTTTAAAAAATGTTTTAGATAATTAATGCTAAAGATTATTTCCAAATAGTTCAACGATGAAAAATTGCAATGAAAAGGTCCAACTAAATTCAAAACTACTTCACACCATACACTTTCAACTTCAGATTCTTCAATCTCAAATTAATATTTTCTTTCTGGCTGTAAAAACCCAAATTAAATACTAGATTTTTATACGATGCATAATCGCCAAGCGTAAACATATCGTTGGTAGATACTGCATTCCAGGCATTTTCTACATAATCATCTTTGGTCATTAAAACAATATCTCTGTTGCTCCAGTGCAGGTAATTCCTATTACCATTGGTGGTGTCTAGTAATGCCAGTCTAAATGCAGGTTGATCATCAACACCAGGTGTTAGCAGTTTAACATTGCTCGATAATTCCATATATAAAAACTTATACTCTTTTGGAATACGTAGTTCTGGAAGTAAGATAGTATCTGAACTTTTGGTGAGTACTAAATTATTAGCAGTGTCGTAATGTTCATATAATAATGTTCTTTCGCCTGTAGAAAGCATCTGACTTTGAGGAAAGATTTTATTATTATCACACACATAGCTGTTGATAATTTTATAATTATTCAGCAACTTAGCCATATAATTCTTAACAGAATCATTCTGTATTTTCTCTTGCAGCAAATCGGGTGTAAGCCTGTATAATTGCTCGTTCGATAGCATATACTCTTTATAAATATAATCGCCAATTTCTCTGCTCCAAGCCATAAAAGGCATTGATTGTGTATTTCTGAAAGTAGGACAAGTATCTATTACATCTGCCACCCAATGCACTTCTTTAGGGTGATACTTCATTTTATAATTATTCAGCAGCAATGCAGTAATTGTTGGTGCAATATTATTATGAGAGTTTACCGAATAAAACTTTTTAGGAGCTTTTAACATTGGCGAATACACCACAAAAGGAACGTGATAATCATCCACACTGCAAGTAGAAGGAAACGACCCAATATGATGGTCTCCTACAATAAAAAATATAGTATTGGCAAAGTCTTTACGCTTTGAATAATTAGCAAAAAATGTTTTCAAACAATCATCAGCAAACATAAAAGTGGTTAATACTTTCTTGGTTTGTTTCAATGTTTTTTTGATGCTTGATGAAACATTTAAAGTTTTCAACTTGGCATCAAACATTTTCTCATACAAAGGCTTTTGCTCAAACAAATAAGGCATATGAGATGTAGCAGTATGAAAAATATTTAAGTAAGGCGTTTGCTTTAAAGAATCCATTACTTCAAATGTTCTACTGTATAATGCATCATCAGGATAACCCATAGACCAACCTTCTTCCCCCACTCCCATTTCTTTATACTTGGCAGGATAATGCTCCAGCACCATATCTGTTCCTTGCAATCTGATATAACCACCCATATTATCAAAGTCAGGATTAAAGCCAATCATAAACTTAGTATGATACCCATTGGCTTTAAAAATTTTTATCAGCGATAAATGATCGGGCATAATATTAATTGCCGAGAAACCTCGTTTACCATAAGGCAGAGAGCCTGATATAGCAGGATGTGCAGCAAATGTGCCTGGTGCTGTGCTTAAAAAATTATCCCACACCAAACTACTTTTCGATAAGGAATCTAAGAAAGGAGTAAAGCTGCTGGCATAAGCTTTCTCTCCACTAAAATCTCTCGATAAACCCTCCCACACAATAATGACAATATTGGGCGGAGTGGTTTTATCTAAATTAAAATAATTGCCCAGCACATCTTTACTGTCGTTGGTATGCAGCAAAGGATATTCGGGATTGGTGAATTGAAAAGGATGGTTTTGCTGATAAAAAGCAATCTCTGCTGCCAGTTCTTTACTGGTTAATTTACTGGCGTCATACTTTCCTTTATTGCTGAAATATTTGTAAGAATCTTTTATAAAATAACCCAGCTTATTGCAGGTTAAATAATACGATGAAGCATTGTTGAACAATCTTTCGGCAGGATTCGAAAACATAAAAAATACCACTGCTAAAAAGTTGGCAACCATCAACCCTATTAATGCTTTCTTTTTAAGTTGCAACTTACCCATCAGTTTGTAATAAATGATGTAGTACAGCGGAATGTATATTAAAAAAGGCAAAAACAACCAGTAGCCACTTGTCATCATTTGTTTAGCGGTGGTAAAAGATTCAGCAATATCACGCGTAAAAAATTCGTGGTCAAAAGGGGTATTTCTTTCAGAGAAAACAACAATTAACGATACATATAAAATGATATGTATGGTGTTGATGGTGTGAAATACAATGCGTGATAATCTTAAATTAATTAACTCTATTAAAAAATAAAACAACAGAAAAAAGCTACCAAAAATTAAATAGTTCCATATATCGTAGAACATACCCAAAACCTCGAACCGATAACTATGCGATACAAATAGTTTAGATGCTACTGCAAAATATTCGTATAGCCTGACAAGGCAAATAGTAATAATAAGCGACAATAAAAAACGAAAATACCGTTGAAAAAAAGCTATAAATCTCGACGTCATAAAGGGTTACTATGGCGACGAAAGTAATTGTTTATGTTTTAAGGTAAGAGACTTTGTGAATTTTTATCGATGATTGAAATAACTAGGATTCTCATATTTTCAATGTTGTAATTTCATCGAACACATAATAATCCAGACCCACTTATTTAGAATCCTGATAAGTTATTTCAGCTAGTTTGGAATCACCTATTACAAAATTTATGCTCTCATTGTTATTATTAAGTATAAATGCAGCGTAGTTATTTTTATTTTTATACCAAATTGTTTCTATTCTACTTTTTCCAAACCCGCCTCCAAAACTTTGTTCAACATTGTGCCTCCCTTCATCTTCTGCATAATTATTAATTTTCAGTTGCTTACTAATATTTTCAAAATCGTTTTTGCAAAATAAATGATTAGTATACTCATACGATAAATTAACTAAAACAACGATGCCTTTTTTACATTCTAAAATAAATAAAGGCTCAAATTCTTTATCGTTTTCTTTAATATTCTTTGGATAAAAAGGAAATATTTCGACTTTTAAATCATCGTATTTTTTAGATACTTTATTTTCAAAATTTTCCTTTGACAAAATTGTTTTTGCATTTTCAATAGACTTTCCAATTAAAGAAATAACAACATTAACTGATTTTGCACCTTTTATTTCTGTGTTTTGTGCAACGAGTTGATAGGAAATTAACAAGGCAACAACAAGAATAATATTTTTTTTCATAAAGTATTTAAGGTGCATTTTTACCACTTTCAGTAAAGCTAATGAATATTGTTTTATTTGAAGGTTTTCTTTCTGTGTGCCAAATTAAATATTGCAGATTAAATAGCGTTCAACTTACAAATTCAGTGATTCATATTTATAATGTTTAACAAAAAAATATTTGCCAAAAAATTAATTTCTATTTTGGAATAACGAAAAAATAACAGTATCCAAAAACTGTCCTTGATAATAAAAATTTTCTTTAAAATAGGCTTCTTGTACAAAACCATTTTTTACTAAAATATTTTTTGAAGCCGTATTCTCAGGATTTACATTAGCTTCAATAGAGTGTAATTGCATTACACTAAAACCAAATTCAATAATAGGCAAAATAGCTTCTTGCATAATTCCTTGTTTATGAAAACCAGGGTGCAACATATATCCAATTTCTGCTCTAAAGTTATCTTTATCTATGCTCACATAACCAATAGTGCCAATTACTTTATTATCACTTTTTAAACAAATGCCCCAACTAATACCTTTTTCATTTGCGTAAAAATTATTCATTAAATCAATAACTTTTAATGCGTCATCTATTGTTACAGCGATGGGTCTACTAATATATTGCATAGCAACTTTATTTGAGCGAAAGGCAAATACATCATCAACATCGTTGCTGACAATTTTTCTTAGTAATAAACGCTCTGTTTCAATAACAGGAAAATTAGTAAACACTTCAGTCATTTTTTCTCAGGGGTTTGATATGTCAAACAAGTTTTACAGACATGCTCTAGATGCTAAACATTGTTATACTTATTAATGTTGTTTTAAACCAATTATTAAATCACTATATGATTTATCAATAATACTTTCTTCTGTCAATTCAAAAAAATCAAAGTATTTATCACATTGTTTCTTTAATTCCTCTATTGTAAACTTTTCATCATCGTCAATAGCTTCAACTTCTATAAAAAAACCCAAGTTTTCAACTTTGTCAAAATGAAACTTAACATTATTTATAAAATATATTTTCCTTTTTTTATCTACAACAACTTTAACACCTAGCTGTTTTGTTAAAATGTTTTTAAGAGCAATATTGGGCTGATGTTGGTATAAAATTATTTTAGATTCCTTTGATCCAGAAACATCCTCTCTATCGTAGTTAATAAGTGAGTTTTCAATATTCCCCTCTCTTAATTTTAGCCTGCCAACTTTTGTATTAAAGTACGTGTCAATCTGATGGTCAATCCCTATTAATTCAGGATTTAATGTGAGTAGTTTACTTTCATATTTTTCAATATGGTCAACTTTTGCTTTGAACTCAAAGTTTTTAATATTCATTAAGTATTGCTTTTTTTTAAAAAAATAGTTAATAATAGTAAACAACGATCATTGACTATTTTTTCCAGCTAGCATTGGCACAAAAGAAAATTCTTCAAACTTTTCCTCGCTATATGTGCCATCTGCTTTTTTTGTAATTTTTAACATACGTTGATTGGTACCCTCATCAACGGGTATTACCATAAAACCTCCTGTTTTCAGTTGTTCTATTAGTTTAGGAGGAATAAATGGAGCTGCTGCTGTAATAATAATTTTATCGAAAGGACCATAAGTTGGTAACCCTTGAAATCCATCGCCAAAAAAGAATTTAAGATTTGGATATTTTGATTTGAAAATAAAATTCTTATTGGTTTCGAACAATTTTTTTTGTCGTTCAATTGTATAAACTTTTGCCCCCAAATGAGCTAATACTGTTGCTTGGTATACACTGCCTGTACCAATTTCCAATACTTTATCATTTTTTTTTATATCGAGTAATTGTGTTTGATAAGCAACAGTATATGGCTGCGAAATTGTTTGACCTTCTCCAATAGGAAAAGCTCTGTCTTCATAAGCAATTTTATCAAATGCTGAGTCTAAAAAAAAGTGTCGGGGTATTTGATTTATAGCATCCAAAACTACTTCATTGGTGATGCCCTTTGTTTTTAAAACATCTACTAGTTGTTGTCGCAAGCCCTTATGCCTATATGTATCTTCATATCTATTCATCGTTCCAAAAGTAATGTTAATAAAGGCTAGCAAAATAAATGTGGGAAACATATTTATTTAACAAAAAAATGTTCAATAAATAGCTATCTGGTTACGTGCAATAAATATTTTTCCTTAAAAAAATCATTATCAAAAATATCATGAACACTTAACATTCTTGGTCGGGTTTTACTTTCAGAAATTTCTTGGTGCAAATCCCCTCCTTTCAAACAAATTAAACCATTGGCAACATTGGTTTTTAAACCTGCATTTAAAAGCGGTTTGCTCCAAAACCATAAATCTTTTAAGGGAGCCACAGCTCTGCTTATAGCAAAATCAAATTTTCGATTTTTAATTTCCTCTGCTCTGGTATGTTGTGTAGTAATATTTTTAATGTTTGCGGCAATGCAAATTTCATTTACCACTTTTAACTTTTTTCCAATACTATCTACTAAATGGAACTCTGTATTTGGGAAAAAAATTGCCAACGGAATTCCAGGAAAACCTCCACCACAACCAATATCTATTACCTTGGTAACATTGGAAAATTTGGCGTATGCTGCAATTGATAAAGAGTGCAAAACGTGATGCAAATACAATTCATCAATATCTTTCCTTGAAACTACATTAATTTTCTCGTTCCATTCTTTGTACAAAGGCAAAAGCATTTCAAGTTGTTCGGTTTGCTTTGGAGAAAATTCGGAAAAATATTTTGAAAGAATTTGCATTGACTGTTTTGTAAATAATTTATTAAAAAAGCAAAAATAGCTGAATTAGTTTGTTACAAAAACAATGTATAGATGACTATTGCTATCAAAAAATATCAGATAAGCAGTTACTCTTTATTTACAAGGAAGATAAAAAATTATAATACGTTATACAGAGAAAATTAAACCAGAAAAATTTAGGAAAACACGCAAGCCTCTTTTCCTTTAACTCGTTGCATTATGAGGATATATTTGTGTAATGAAATTATTATCATTCAATAAGCCATTAACAGTAAAGTATGGTGTAAGCTTTTTTGCCACCTTTCTGATACTTCATTTTTTTTCTTGTACAAAAAAAAGTGAATCAAGTACAACAAGTGCTTTAAATGGTTTTTTTGTGACTGGGCAAGTGGTAGATGTTAATGGTTTGGGAATAATGGGTATTAAAATATTTTATAATTCAGATTCATTTGTTGTTACAAATGATCAAGGTTTTTGGCATACAAAAAACCTTTTTGATAGTGTTTACCTTCAACCCAAAGATTCAAATTTTGTATTTTCTCCTGCTTTAGCAAAGGCTACAAAAAAAGATAATACAATAGTTTTTATAGCAAGCCCTTTAACTCAACAAAGTATAAATGCCCAAAAAATTTATAATTGGCTTATCGCAATGCAATTGCCCAATGGGTTATTAGAAAGTACTGAGAATAGTAACATTGTTTCATTATATGACAATGCTCTGGCTGCATTGGTTTTTATGGCAAAAAATGATTTTCAAAGAGCCGAATTAATATTTAACTTCTTTAATAATAAGATAAATAGCGAGCTGCTTGAAGGTAATGGCGGCTTCTCGCAGTTAAGAGATAAAAATGGACAGCCGAATGGGAATAGATGGATTGGTGATAATGCCTGGCTGTTAATTGCTTTAAATAATTATAAAGAGAAAACAAACAATAATCAGTATCAAGTTTTGAGTACCACTATTGCTAATTGGATAATACAACAACAAGATATGGATGGTGGTTTATGGGGCGGTTTTGATAATACTGGTGTAAAGATTGGAAAAGTAACAGAGGGAATGATTGATGCATTTAATGCAGTATCGGGCTTTACTCAGTTTCATAAAAATTTATTGAATTATTTAAAAATAAATAGATGGAGTTCCGCTGATAATTTGCTTATGGCTTGGCCTGGCAATAAATATTTATACGCAATGGATAATCACTCCTGGGGTTATTGCACTTTCGAAGATTTTCCTTATGGTGTTTTACAAAAAGCTGATATTTATGTTAACACAAAGACTGCCACTATAAATAACAAAACTATTACTGGTTATTGTTTTGATATTGATAAAGATAATATTTGGCTTGAAGGTACAGGACAAATGGTTGTTGCATTTAATAAAGCTAAGCAAATAAATATTGCTCAATTTTATTTATCAGAAATAGAAAAATTAATTATTCCAAGTAGCTTACATGCTAACACATTGGGAATACCTTATTCTTCAAATCTTGGAACACATTATGGAACAAGTCCTCTTTGGGTTGATGCAGATACAAAACCTTGCATTTCATCAGGTGCTTGGTATTTATTTGGTTATCTGAAATTTGACCCTATGTCAATAGGTTATTCCAAAAATATTCCAGCAATTGATAAATTTTGGTAATGAAACAGATATAAATAATTTCAATTATCCTTGTTTTATGGGCATTACAGCTTTAGGCTTTTGAGGTTTATCTGCTGGGTTTTTTAACAAATTTAAGTCGCCCTTACCTTCATTGGGTTTAGGTGTTTTAGTTGGCTCGATATAAGGATTATCATCAGACTGCTGATTGTCTTTTTTTGTATTTATATCAAAATTACTTTCTGCAGGAATATCCTCATTTGACCTCATTGGGGTAGTTGGAGCGTATTGTTCAGATGTTCCATTTCCAGCATCTTCTAAAACAGCACCAGCTGATGGAACAATACCCATTATTGCATCATAGCCAATGTTCTCTTTTGTAATTTCAGGCTTAGCAAAAACTGTTTCAGGATCAATTCCAATAATATTAGGATCATGGCTAACTTTTTCATAAAAATAAGCCCAAATAGGCATAGCAGCTCTTGCCCCTTGTCCATTATAATCGCTTTTACTAAAGTGTAAAAATTGATCATCACAACCAACCCAAGAACCAGCTAACAATTGAGGCGTGTAACCCATAAACCAAGCATCTGTATTTTCATTGGTAGTACCAGTTTTGCCAGCAATATCACCACTTACATCAAAACTGAGTTTAAGATTTTTTGCTGTACCATAATCAACAACACCCTTCATCATATTTATAATATGATAGCTAGTGAGGTCGCTGATTACTTCTCTCCTTTTTGGAGTAAAAGTTTCTAAAGTATTTCCATTTCTATCTTCTATTCTGGTAATAAAAATTGGCTTTACATTAAAGCCTCTACCTGGCAACATACTGTACGCTTGTAACATTTCATATAAAGAAATTTCACAAGCTCCCAATGCTATTGAAGGGTTGGGATTTATTTTTGTTTGTAATCCACATTTATTATTTAAAAAATCAACAAACATTTTTGCAGAATTATTTCCGGTATTATCTAGTTGCTTTAAAATATAGGCAGTAGCACAGTTTTTAGATTTAGCAAGTGCTTCTGCCATTGTCATAGATCCACCACTGCAACTTTTAGATGTTGCAGGCACGTTTCCATAAGCACCAAAATGTTGCTGTACATCTTGCACTATACTATTGGGTGTTAAGCCTCCTTGTTCAATAGCCAAACTATATAGTAATGGTTTAATGGTACTACCAACTTGGCGTTTTGTGTTATAGTTTACGTGGTCGTATTTAAAAGTCTTAAAGTCAATACCGCCCACCCAAGCTCTTACTTCACCACTCAATGGATCCATAGCCATAAAAGCTGCTTGCATCATTTGTTTGCAATACACAATTGAATCATAGGGAGATAACAAAGTATCGACTTCACGTTTGCTGTTCCAAGCAAAAATTTTCATAGGAACTTTGACATTAAATGTTTTTCGGTTTTCTTCATCTTTCATTCCATCGTGCTTGTTACTAAACCACCTATCGCTATGTTTAATAGCTGCTTCGATTACATTTTCATAGCCTTTCCAAACAGATTTATCTTTAATGTTTTGTTGTTGATTGAAAAGCTTTTGCATATAACTCATATGCTTTGCAACAGCTTCTTCGGCATATAGTTGCATTCTCGGATTAATTGTGGTATAAATTTTTAATCCATCTTGATATAAATTATATTTATCTCCATTAATTTTCTTGTGCTCATCACACCATTTTTTTAGCTCTTCTCCAAGTATCATTCTAAAATAGGGTCCTAAGCCATTGGTTTCGTCCAATTTTTTATAATGGCTCATATCAATTGGAATTAGCTTTAAGGAGTCGGCTTGTTTATCGGTCAAATAATTATTACGCTTCATTTGATCCAAAACAATATTTCTTCTTTCAAAAGCATTTCTTGGGTTTCTTCTTGGGTTGTATAATGAAGGGGCATTGACCATTCCAACAAGCATTGCAGCTTCTTCAACATTTATTCTATCAGGCTCTTTTTGAAAAAATGTTTTTGCCGCATTTCTAATTCCATAAACGTGATCGCTGTACTCGACACTATTCAAATAGAGTGCTATAATTTCATCTTTTGTAAAGTTTTTTTCAAGCTTTACTGCAATAATGGATTCTTTAAATTTTTGAATGCCTCTAAGTAAAAAATTTCTTGTTGCCCAGTTTTCGGTGAATAAATTTTTTGCAGTTTGCATAGTGATAGTACTTGCACCGCCATCCCTTCCTAAACCACGAACAGCACGACCTATTGCTCTTAAATCAATACCACTATGTTTATAAAAACGTTCGTCCTCTGTAGCTACTAAAGCATTTACAATATTAGTGCTAATGTTTTTGTAATCTACATTGGTTCTATCTTCTAAATAATATTTCCCCATTACACTTCCATCTTGTGCATACACTTGAGATGATAAGGATGCCGTGGGATTTTGAATATCATCTATGGAAGGCATCTTACCGAAAACCCCCCAATTACATAACAATAAAAAAAGTATAAAAGCACCCAAACCACCAAAAAAAATGCTCCAGAATATTTTAACAGGTTTACTCATTTATAAAAAATTATATAAAGTTGATTGATGGAAAATAAAAATTAAAACTTACCAGGGAAAGTATGTTTTAAAAAATTTATGTACTTATCCATATTATTATTTGCTTTCAAAATTTCTAAATTACTTATTCCAATTAAGCTATAAGTATATTTAAACGAAGGCAGCCAAGGCAATATTTTATTGGTTTGTGGTTTAACATCATCAATATAAGACAAGCCATTTGGGGCATTGCTTAAAGTGCCAACAAGTATTAGGTTATATTGCTGATTTAATTTTAATGAACTTACACTAAGTGAAGCATTCCCCAATTTTTCTTTATTATATTTTGTATATGATGTTACCGTTTCATTAATAAAAACATCATCTACATTATCCAATAACAAAACAGCAAAATGAGGTTCATTTGGATTATTTACAAACGGCTTCCCAATTAATGACGAATCTATTTTAAGTACCTGTTGTCTTTCCTTCTCTTGCATAAGTTTTGCTTTTGCTATAGAATCCTTCATCAAAATATTCATTCTTGCTAAAGCACTATCATAATGTCCATTACTATCTAAGTTTGATAGGTACTCTTCAATCTGCTTTCTTTTTTTCAAAATATCAATCATCGTTCTTGCTTTTTCTTTAAACTGAGCATCAGCATTACTGCCTGCTATAACGCTTAAACGATTAATTGCTATACTATCTTCTCTTTGCTTGATATAGTAAACTGATTCTATAAATGACAATTGTGGATTCCAATATTTTTGTTTATATACGCTGTCTGCTTGGTTTTTTATAGTCTTTGCTTCTTCATATTTTCCTTCCAAAAACATATCATACACTGAAGCATATAATCTTGTAGCAGAATCTTGCTGAGAATTTGCGGTCTTCTCTTTCAAAATTTTTGCTAAGTTGCCAGAGGAAAAATCTAATTCTAATTTTTGTTGAGTAGCCAATTCTTTGTCCTTCTTGTTTACTTGTTTATAGCAATACGAAAGATTAAATAATGTTTGTTCGGCATGTTTATTTTTTGGAAATCTCCTCAATAACTCTTCGTAAGCAGCAATAGCAGAAGGATAGTCGTTAAGTTTTTCACTAAAGGTTTCTCCATTTGAAAATAGTGCATCGATAATAACATTGTCTGATTTAGTCTTTTTATCATCAGTCAATGGAATAGCATTAAATAAAGACTCTGGGGTAATTTCCTTTTCCTTAGTATCATCTTTATCACCTTTATTCGAAGAAGCATTTTTGCCAATGTTTGCATCATCTGCGATATCTGGATTTCCAATACTCATAGAGCTTCCAATATCTTCTGTTTCTTTTTGTGACCCTCCTCTTTTAGAGACTTTGCTGGATAAATTTTGTTTTTGAAGTAGTGCATTTTCTGCATCAGAAAGGCTACTTGATTTTTTATCTGATTCAACTTTTCCTGAAGCTACAGAAGCTCTGTTCCAATTATCAACATTAGGACGATTACCCCATCTGGATTTAAATTCTTTTGTTCCTTGAGATTTTAAAGCTTCGTTAGCAAAGTAAAACTCGCCTGGCTTGGTATCAACTGAAAACAGGGCAGCATTACTTGAATTAGTTGGTGCATTATCGCTACCAAAATCAAAAGCATCTGATGCGTCATCTTTTACACCCTTATCTTTTTTATACTTCTTGTAAATTTTTTTTAACTCAATATTTAAATCTTTTAAAGGAAGTTTAGCTAATACTTGTAAACTGTCTTCTAAATAAATGGCATCTAAATTTTTTGATAGTATTTTCAACGCAGGTTTTCTGTTTAAAACCCTTGCTATATCTACAGAATCAATTTTTTTTAAATCAACACTATCATAATAATTATATGCTGGCTTATACTGCTTAAAATCGTATTTTAAGTCGGCTAAAGCTAAATAGCTTTTGCTTTTTTGAACTGGATTATCTATTGAAGAAGTTGCACTTTTTAGGAAATATTCCGCAGCGGTTTGCTTGTCTTTTAATTGCAAACTTATTTTTCCGGCAGCATAATAAATAATATCTCGATAGCTGGCGTATCGTTCTTTTTTTGCTAGTTTATTTAAAGCATCCACATCTCCAATTGGTGCTTTATTTGTTTTGCTATTAGAGGTGTCGCCATACTGCCCAATCATATTCAAATGAGCATAAACATCTAACAAAGGATTGGCTGAATGCTTAATCGCCTTTTTAAACATCAGGTTCGCATTATCATACATATTTCCTTTTTGATACATTTGACCACATAAAAATTCCCATCTGCTTCTTTCAATCCTATTGTCAGCATTATCCAAACTTTTTTCTAAATAAATTGCAGCACTGTCGTATTGCTGACTTAGGTAATAATAGTATGCAGTCATTTCGTTTAAATCTGTGTTTAAACGCTTGGGAAAATATACATCATTTTTTAGTATAGATAGTAAACTTGAAGCTTCGCCAAGTTTTCTTTTTTCTAAATATGTTCGAATTAACCATATAAAAGCACTGTTTCTTTCTAATGGTTTTCTTAATAAAATTTTATGTATAAAAGGTCTTTTCTTTTCGTTTGTTGCAACTGTAAAAATGCCATCTTCATTATTAGCATTACTACCCATAGGAATGTCATAGCCATCGTCTTTAGGGGCATATATGTAATTCAAGTATTGAAATACGTAGTAAGCCGAGTCAAAATCTTTTCTGTATAAATATGCTTTGCCAAGCATCATATATAAATCATCAACCCAATCACTTCTTAAATCGTGGAGCAAAATTCCTGCATTGCATTTGTATATTACCGAATCAATATTTTTATCAGTTGCTGTGGAGTTTAATGTATAGTTATAAAATGAAAGCAGTTTCGAATAGTCATCTACATAGGCCTCTTTGGCCTTTTCAACTACTTCATTTAATTTAATATTGGCGTTATAAAAATAATTGTAATGAGAAACAGTGTTACTAAAAAAGTGTTTTAGGGTTCCAATTTTTTTCTCTTCAGTTTTCTCCGATTTCAACAACTTTTCTTTGTACTTATCTGGTTTTTGTTTTTCTAAATCAATGGTAGTACCTGGCTGTGCAATACTTGTTTTTGTGATAAAAAAACAAGTCAACAATATTAAATTCTTGGCAAAAAATATTTTCATACTAAATGTAAATAAAACAAAAAATAAAAGTAGAAATGATTAAATAGACTAAAGTTTTAAATGATAGATAGTTTACCTTTAATTTTGTTTTAACGAATGGCAAATCTAACAGAAAATACCACAATAAAAAGACTTCAAAATAAGTATCGTTTAGTAGTTATGAATGACGACACTTTTGAAGAGGTTGTAACTTTTAAACTAAGCCGTATAAGTGTTTATGTAGCTTTAAGCACAACTTTTCTTTTATTAGTTGGTTTAACAATCTGTTTACTTGTTTTTACGCCACTAAAATACTACATACCTGGTTATGGCAACAAAAAAAGTCTAACTCAGTTACAATTACTTAAAACAAGAACCGATTCTCTTGAACAAGTTATCAAATTTAGGGAAGAATATGTTGATGGGTTTAAAAAAGCTATTACTGGTAACAGCACAATGACTCTTGACACGACGTCTATTAACGTTTTAGAAAAAGAAAATCAAAGATTACAATCTCAAAAAACAAATAAAGAAGAAAATGAACCAAGGAGAAGAAGGAGACGCAGAGATTAGTAAAAAAATAATTTAAAAATATTCACAATAAAAAAATAAAAATGCAAGTTTGGAAAGATTATCAGCAACAGCATAAAGACAGGTTCTTAAATGAACTTTTAGACTTATTACGTATACCTAGTATCAGTGCAAAAAGCGAACATAAAAACGATATGATTGCTTGTGCCACTAGTATTAAAGAACATTTAATAATAGCAGGTGCAACTACCGCAACTATTTATGAAACACCTGGTCATCCAGTAGTGTATGGAGAAAAAATTTTTGATGCAGGATTGCCAACAGTATTGGTTTATGGTCATTACGACGTTCAACCTGCTGAACCCTTAGATTTATGGACTACACCTCCATTTGAACCCAACATCAGAGATGGAAAAATTTTTGCACGTGGAAGTTGCGATGATAAAGGGCAAGTTTTTATGCACGTAAAAGCATTTGAAACAATGGTTGCCACCAACACTTTACCTTGCAATATAAAATTTATTATTGAGGGGGAAGAAGAGGTAGGAAGTCCAAACTTAGGAACATTTGTTAAAGCAAATAAAGACCTATTAAAAGCTGATGTTATTTTAATTAGCGATAGCAGTATGTTGAGTATGGAAAACCCAAGCTTGGATGTTGGTGTTCGTGGATTAAGTTATATTGAAGTAGAAGTTACAGGTCCAAACAGAGATTTACATAGTGGCGTTTATGGTGGTGCTGTGGCAAATCCTATAACAATGTTGGCAAAGATGATCGCATCTTGCCACGATGAAAATAACCACATAACCATTCCTGGCTTTTATGATGATGTACTAGAAGCAAGTACTGAGGAAAGAGAGAAAATGAGCAAAGTGCCTTACAATGAAAGTGAATATAAAACTGATTTAGGCGTTTCTAAGTTGTGGGGCGAAAAAGGATATACAACTAATGAAAGAACAGGCATACGCCCTACGCTTGAATTAAATGGAATTTGGGGTGGGTACACAGGAGAAGGAGCTAAAACAGTTTTACCAAGTAAGGCTTACGCAAAAATTTCTACTCGTCTAGTACCCAATCAAAACAGCACAAAAATTACTGAAATATTATTAAAGCATTTTGAAAGTATTGCACCAGAAGGAGTAACTGTAAAAGCAAGCGAACACCATGGTGGAGAGCCTTACTTAACACCAATTGATAGTATTGAATACAAAGCTGCTGAAAAGGCTGTTTTTGCTACTTTTGGCAAAGAGCCAATACCAATTCGTGGTGGTGGAAGTATTCCTATCTGTGCTTTGTTTGAAAAAGAATTAGGAATTAAAATAGTGTTTATGGGCTTTGGCTTAGATAGCGATAATTTACATAGTCCTAATGAAAAATACGATATTTTCAACTACTATAAAGGCATCGAAACTATTCCTTATTTTCATAAGTTTTACAAAGAATTGAAAGCTTAAGAATATAATTATCAAAGGCTGCTTTTTAAGGCAGCCTTTGATAATTATATTAAGTTTTACTACAAACTCTTTTGAATAATACATTTCTTATTTTTGGCAATGTGGTAAAAAACAGTTGGTTTTTGGGTTAAAATAATTTCGATTT
>CAZTOP010000056.1:15274-20329 GCA_964615145.1 uncultured Chitinophagaceae bacterium | reverse complement strand
CCCATTTTATTTTTTCTTCAACAGTTGGACAAGCCTGATGCACCAATTTTCTTAGATGAATTAAAATGGGTTGAGCAAAAGGCTGTACTTTGTTGATATATTGGTCTACAGCTGCATTGGTTGGCATTGTATAATATTTGTATAATCAAAAATATTAACAAAATATTGTATTCAAGAAGCTTTCTTCAAACAAAATAAAATTTACATTGTGCCATAAATTTTTATTATGAAAAAATTTTTCCTTGCTTTTTGCTGTTTTGTAACATTGACTTCTGCTGTCTCTCAATCAAAAACAGACACAACAAAAAAGGCAATATTGCAAGTGCATTTAACCAATAGCAAACAACAGCCGTTAGATAAAGAAGAAATTATTATTTCATCATCGGATAAAAAAAAGAATTATCGGGTTATTACAAACCAGCAAGGCAATGGCTCTACTAGTGTGGATCCTGGTTATCTTTATATTATTCAATTGAAAACAATAGGCGACACTACCACTTATGGCAAAATAGAAATTGACCCTTTAGGACCTAAAGAATTTTACAAAGAACCATTTTTGCTAGATATGGTATATGAACCTGCAAGGTCTTATACATTTCATCATTTAGAATTTGATATTGCAAAGTCTAGCATCAAAAAAGAATCGTATAAAGAGCTTAATCAATTGGTTGAATATATGCAACGAAAAACCACTGCAACTATTGAAATTGCTGGACATACAGATAATGTTGGTAATGACGAAGACAATAAAAAGTTATCACAACAAAGAGCCGATGCTGTAAAAAACTATTTAATTCAAAAGGGTATAGCAGCCATAAGGATGAAAACTTATGGTGTAGGATCGCTTCAACCTATTGCTGATAATAGTACAGATGTAGGTAGACAAAAAAATAGAAGAACAGAATTAAAAATTTTGTAGAATATAAAAACAAAAGGTCTAAACAAATTTTTGTCTAGACCTTTATTGTAAATAAAACAGCTATTCTACAACAAGTTTTTTTGTTTTTCTTTTCTCATTTGAAATAATAGTTACAAAATAAAATCCTTTACTTAAGTTTTGTATATCAATAGTATTAGTTCCAATACTTAAAGGCCATTCTCGAATGGTTTTACCATAAACATCACTAATAATGATAAGGCCATTCCCGGAAAATTTATCAGTAGAAATATTAACTTTTGAAGAAGCTGGGTTTGGGTATAAAGTAAATAAAATATCATTCTGTTCTTGCGAATTATCTATTATCGGAGTTTTTGAGGCACAAGAAACAACATTTCCAGAGGTTGTTCTGCTATTACTACATCCAGAAACGGTAATAGTGTAAGTTAAACTTCCCGAACCAGAAACAGAGCCAGTATTAACTACTCCAGTCGTTATATCAACCGAAATAACCCCTGTTTTAGACCAAACACCTCCCGTTGGATTTCCCACAACTGTAAAAGTTTTATTGGTGCAGTAACTGCCAGCAGGAGCACCATACTGTGGAGACTGAGGACCTGTTAGTGGTGTGCCAGATGCATAGCTTATTGACGGCATGTTAGGAATAGCATTTACAGTAACACTATAAGTTGCAGTTGCAACACATCCATTGGCATTGGTGTAAGCATATTGAATGCTTGCTGTACCTGCATTTGCTCCTGTTGCCACTCCAACACTACTTACAGTGGCTTTATTATTTAAACTACTCCATACGCCACCAGTTTGTGCATTTGCTAAAGTAATGCTGCTACCCACACAAACAGTTGTTCCACCAGTAATTGCAGGAATTGTTGCAGTAGTTACTGTACAGTTAATACTTTGATAAGCAATACAACCTTGTGCGTTTGTAACAGTATATCTCACTTCTGTTGTTCCCGCAGCTACACCTGTAAGCACACCAGCAGAATTGATGGTAGCAACAGTAGTATTGCTACTAGACCAAAGACCTCCACTTGTTGTATTGGTATATGTAATATTTTTTCCAACGCATACGCTATTGCCTCCATTAATGGCATTAACAGTTGGTTTTGCATTTGGAACAATAATTAGTATTGCTTTATTAACACAACCATTTGCTCCAGTAATTGTGTAGTAAACAGTAAATGAACCCGTGCCTGTTACTGTTAATTCACCATTTTGATTAATGACTGCATTAGTACCATTGCAACTCCAAACACCACCACCAGTAGCACAAGTTAAAATTGTTGTTGTGCCAACACAAGGTGTTGCATTACCCTGAATAGCAGCAACTGTTGGTAAAGGTTTTGGTACAACTACAAAAGATGAATAATTGCTGCAACCATTGGCATCAGTAACAGTATAATAAACAGTAAATGAACCAGGATCATTGATATATAAATTACCACTTTGGAAAATAACAGCATTGCTACCATTACAACTCCAAACACCATTTGGTGTAGCACAAGTTAATGTTGTTGAAGTGCCAACACAAGGAGCATTATCGCCTTGAATAGCTGCCGCTGTTGGTTTAGGATTTGGTGCAATTACTTGTGAAGCATAGTTGGTGCAACCATTTGCATTTGTAACAGTATAATAAACAGTAAACGAACCATTACCCACTACTGTCAATTCCCCATTTTGATTAATAACAGCATTAGTTCCATTATTACTCCAAACGCCATTTGGTGTTGTACAAGCTAATGTTGTTGTACTACCAACACAAGGAGTAAAGTTTCCTGTGATAGCTGCTACAGTTGGTTTTGCATTTGGAACAATAATTAGTATTGCTTTATTAACACAACCATTTGCTCCAGTAATTGTGTAGTAAACAGTAAATGAACCCGTGCCTGTTACTGTTAATTCACCATTTTGATTAATGACTGCATTAGTACCATTGCAACTCCAAACACCACCAGCAGTAGCACAAGTTAAAGTTGTTGTGCTGCCAACACAAGGTGTTGCATTGCCTTGAATAGCAGCAACAGTTGGTAATGTTTTTGGTAAAACCACAAAAGATGAATAATTGCTGCAACCATTGGCATCAGTAACAGTATAATAAACTGTAAATGAACCAGGACCATTAATATATAAATTACCACTTTGGAAGATAACAGCATTGCTACCATTACAACTCCAAACACCATTTGGTGTGGTACAAGTTAATGTTGTTGAAGTGCCAACACACGGAGCATTATCACCTTGAATAGCTGCTACTGTTGGTTTTGCAAGCACCTGCATAACAATTTGATTGCTTGATGTTGAACCCAGCGTTTGGCAAGCATTGTTTGCAAAAATGATACACATAATTCTATCGCTATTATTTAAAGATGCAGTAGAATAACTTGAAACATTGCCACCAGTTTCAGTGCCATTAATAAACCATTTGTAAGTTGGGGATGCACCACCATTTATGGTAGTGGCAGTAATGGTAGTAAGTGAGCCAGAGCAAATAGGATTTGCAGAAGCTGCAATACTTACTGATGGTCTTAATCCACTGTCTAAATACATTTCTAGATGGTCGGATGTATGAGCATTAGTTTGACAAGCATTATTAGCATTCATAAACACTGAATACCTTGTTCCTGGCCAAATATAACTGTCTGTATAAGTAGTACTATTGCCACCAACTGCCAAACCATTTCTATACCATTGAAAAGTTGGAGCTGTTCCACCATTGGTTACTTGAGCTGTAAAAGTTACAGTTTTTGTCCAGCAGCCAGTATCTGAGGATGCTATTATTTTAACTAAAGGAGTTACTGCTTTATTAACTGTAAGGTTTAGTGTAGCTGCACTATCGCATCCATTTGCATTGGTCAAGTGAACAATATATGTTCCTGTAGAATCATAATTGTTTCCATTCCAAGTGTAAGGGGCATCTGTACTGCAAATAGTAACGTTAGTAGTTGATGACGTGCTATACTTAATAGCAATCCACAATCGTGCTGTATCGCTACAACCATTAGCATTTGTAACAACATATTCAATTCTGGTAGTACCAGCTCTTTCATCAGTTGTAAACAAACCATTTTGATTAATAGTACCCACAATTGAAATATTACTACTGCTCCAAACTCCACCTGGAGTAGCACAAGTATATTGAGCTGTGCCAGGCAAGCAAACACTTGTAGGTCCTTGTATTGCTGCTACAACAGGTTTCGCTGAAGCAATAATATTTGCAGTAGCATAACCTGTGCAACCACTATTATCAAACACTGTATAAAATACCCTTATTGGACCAGCTGCAGTAATGTTTAATACACCACTTTGATTGATGGTTGCATTGGCTGCAGCACAACTCCATAAGCCATTTGGCGTAGCACAAGTTAATGTGGTTGTACTAGGTGCACAAGGTCTTAGGTTGCCTTGAATTGGAGCTACATTAATTCCATTATCAATTGTTATTTGTTTAGATGAACTACAACTAATTCTTGGGTCATTGATGGAATAAAAAATGGTTACTGTTCCTGCCGCAACACCAGTAACTACGCCATTGCCATCAACTGTAGCAATTGTAGTATTGCTGCTGCTCCATACTCCATTTGGAGTTGTACAAGTCAATTGTAATGTTCCATCTTTGCAAACAGAATTTGCTCCAGTAATTGGTGCAGGCTTAGGCATAATACCCAGCATTGCGTGTTCACTTTGACATTGACCAATTTGATACCATACTCTTACACCAGTAGTTACTTGAACATCTATTACACTAGTTACCAAACCTGTTGTAGGATTTACAGTAATATTAGTTGCATTATCAAATGTTTTCCAAACACCACCAGTTGAAGTTGTTGAAAGTTGTACAGTTCCACCATTGCTACACATCCATCCATTTGCAGGAACTATTGTTGGTGCTGCAGGTTGTGGTAATACTACAACTGTTTTACTTGATGAACAGCTAATGCGAGAATCGTTAATTGTATAATAAATAGTAGTTGTACCTGCTGATACACCAGTTAATGCAGGTGTTTGGCTAATAGTTGCAACTGCTGTGTTACTGCTACTCCAAACACCACCAGTTGCAGTTGTATTATAAAATTCTACAGCACCTGCACAAATAGTGTCTTTACCAGTAATTGGTGCAGGCTTAGGCATAATACCCAGCATTGCGTGTTCACTTTGAC
>CAZTOP010000056.1:13311-15174 GCA_964615145.1 uncultured Chitinophagaceae bacterium | reverse complement strand
TTGTATTATAAAATTCTACAGCACCTGCACAAATAGTGTCTTTACCAGTAATTGGAGCCGGTTTAGGCATTACACCAATAGAAACTGGCACACTTGAACATCTGCCTACTTGATACCAAACAGAATAACCACTTGGCACACTTGGGTTGCTTGTGCTTGTTACCAAGCCTCCTTGATTTACAGTAATATCACCAGATGTGTTAGAAGTCATCCAAGTTCCTCCTGTGGAGGTTGTTGATAATTGTATAGAACCATAAGCACATATCCATCCTGCTCCTGTTGGTGTTGCAGGGCGTGCTTGCACATAAACTGTTTTGGTAGAACTACAATTGTTTACCGTATATGTAATAGTCACTGAACCTTGCGAAATACCTGTTAATTCCCCACTATTACTAATGGTTGCAATATTGCTATTGCTCGTACTCCAAGTACCTCCTGGAGTTGTGCAATAATAATAGCCTCCAATATTACCACAAACAGTATCATTACCTGTTATATCAGCAGGTTTTGGATTTACACTTACATAGATTGGAATACTGCTGCATCTGCCAATTTGATATGAGATAGCATAGCTTATTCCATTTGCAGGGTTATTTTGGCTTACAACCAAGCCTCCCTGATTTACTATAATTTCTGAAGGACTGTGTGGGCTTACCCACACACCACCTGTTGAAGTTGTTGTTAATTGAACACTGCCATAAGCACACATTGAACTGCTACCGCCATTGGCAACAGTTGGTGTTGCAGGGCGTTCTTGTACATAAACTGTTTTGGTAGTTGTAGCCTCACATCCTTCAGGAGAAGTATATCTGTAAGTTAAAGTAATTGTTCCTGAATTGTATGTTTCTAATAAATCGCCACTCATATTTGCTATAGCTGTGTTAGAGCTTTCCCAAGTGCCACCAGTTGGAGTGCCATAGTAATATCCACCAATTCCTAAGCAAACTGTATCGTTACCAGAAATTGAAAGTGTAGGAATAGCATTTACTGTAATTGTTTTGGTAATACTACCACTACAAGTTCCATTTGTTACAGAATAATTAACTGTTACACTTCCAGCATTTACCCCAGTTATTTCTCCAGAGTTAGTTATGGATGCGTTTGTATTATCAACACTCCAAGTGCCACCAGCTGTTGCACAACTTAATTGCATTGATGAACCAACACAAACTTTGTCATTTCCCGCAATAGGTTCTACATAAATTGTGGTAGTAATAGTAGAATCATTGTCATTACAATCTCCATTGATACCACCAGTTGTATTCCAGCCAGAGCCCGGGCTTTGACAAGCCAATTGAGTGCTTATGTAATAGCCATCATTATCTGTGTCAAGATACCAAGTTGTTTGTCCATCATGAACATTCACATCATTATCATTACAGTCAGTTCCTGATGTAACTTGTGAATAACCAGTAGGTATGTTACTACCATAACAAACTGTGGTCTGTCCATTATCATAACCATCTGCATCATTATCTATATATAGATTTGCAGATTGCCATATAGTTGCATCGTTATCATTACAATCGCTACCCATAGTTGTAGTGCTGTATCCAACAGGAATAATATCTCCATAGCAAACCATTTCCTGTCCTGCATCGTATCCGTCAAAATCGAAGTCGGCATAGAGCATAGCACTTTGCCATATAAAAGGATTGTTATCGTCACAATCACCATTCATTGTTGCGGTAGTTGTCCATCCAGTACCAGGATTGTTACAAGACATCATAGAGCTAGTGTAATGTCCATCCCCGTCAGCGTCTAAGTACCAGATTGTATTAGCATCGTGAACAGTTGCATCGTTATCGTTACAATCGCTACCCATAGTTGTAGTGCTGTATCCAACAGGAATAATATCTCCAT
>CAZTOP010000056.1:0-13211 GCA_964615145.1 uncultured Chitinophagaceae bacterium | reverse complement strand
GACCATTATCATAACCATCTCCATCATTATCGATGTAAAGGTTTTGAGACTGCCATACCATTTGATTATTATCATCACAGTCACCCGGAGAACCAATGGTTCTAGTCCATCCTGCACCAGGGCTTGAACAAGAATAAGTCACTAAAACGTAATGACCATCATTATCAGCATCTAAAACCCAAATTTGAGTTTCTGTAATATTAGCATCGTTGTCGTCACAATCGTGACCACTAGTATTATCAGAATAGCCTTGAGGTATATTATTGCCGTAACAAACAAGAGTTTGACCATTATCATAACCATCTCCATCATTATCGATGTAAAGGTTTTGAGACTGCCAAGCGTTAGCATCATTATCATCACAATCTCCCATAGCTATTGCAGAAGTTGTCCATCCGGCTCCAGGGCTAATTGAATCTGTTGTTGACGCGATGTAATAACCATCATTGTCAGCATCTAAATACCATGTTTCTAATTGTCCAATTGAAGAAGAATTAAGGATACTGAAATTTGAAAAACGAGGCGTTAACGTTTTATTAGGATTGAATTTTTTGTAAATACTTTGGGAAAAAACATCTTCAGGAATTTGTACGATAATCAGAAAAATAATTAGTACGGATGTAATTGGTAAAAACTTTTTCATGTGGCTAGTTTTAGTGTTTATAGAAAAAAGTGAACCCGTAGTAAGAAGAAACGTATATATCTGTAAAATGGTTGCCTCCTAAAAAAATATTTTTAGTTTGCTTTTCCAATACCAATGAATTTGTATTTTTTAACTAGCTATTATTTATAAAATCGGTCTATGTAAACGTTGTAATCGTCTAATATTTTGTATTGGATTTTAATACAAAGTTTTGGTGTTTGCAAACAAATGTAAAAAATATCTTTAATCAGTTGAAGTATTTTTTAAAAAATAAAATATATTATTTTGTAATAAAATAACATAACTTGTAACAAACAAATAAAAACTTTATGCGTAATAATCACGAAATTGATTTTAGAATTTTTGGTGAAGAAATGCAATATGTAGAAGTAGAGTTAGATCCCAATGAAACTGCTGTTGCAGAACCAGGTGCTTTTATGATGATGGATGATGGAATTGTTATGGAAACAATGTTTGGCGATGGAAGCCAACAGCAAAACAATAGTATTTTAAACAAGTTATTCAATGCCGGAAAAAGAATGCTCGTTGGAGAAAATCTTTTTATGACTGCATTTACAAATACATCCTATGGAAAAAAGCATGTAAGCTTTGCGTCGCCGTATCCAGGTAAAATTATTCCATTAGATTTACAACAGTTAGGTGGTAAAATTATTTGCCAAAAGGATGCTTTTTTATGTGCTGCAAAAGGGGTTTCAATTGGTATTGAATTTCAAAGAAAACTAGGAACAGGTTTATTTGGTGGCGAGGGTTTTATAATGGAAAAACTAGAAGGTGATGGTATGGCTTTTATGCATGCAAGTGGTTTTGTACAAGAAAAAACATTGCAACAAGGTGAGTTGCTCAAGATTGATACAGGATGTATTGTGGGCTTTCAGGCAAGTGTTGATTATGATATTCAATTTGTGGGGGGTATAAAAAATACTCTATTTGGAGGAGAGGGGTTATTTTTTGCAACACTTCGTGGTCCAGGAAAAGTGTGGATTCAAAGTTTGCCTATCAGCAGATTAGCAAGTAGAATTTTAGCTTATGGCACATACAAAAGACGCGAAGAAGGAAGTGTTTTAGGTGGATTAGGTAATATGCTTGATGGAGATGGATGGTAGAAAGTTATAGTTGAATAACTATATTAAACAATATCAACAAAGCCTCTCGAAAACTCGGGAGGCTTTGTTGTGTATAGAATAATTTGTATTTAAATTACTTATTCACCATCAATTTGGTGGGATTGTATTTCACATCATCTCCTTCTAAAGTAACAATATATAATCCATTGTTTATAGTGCTATTGATTGCTATGGAATTATTGCCTTTTGAAGCATTAACAAATTGCGTTTTAACTGTTCTGCCTGTCGCTGCTTCAATTATTTTTAGTTGTAAAGGTTGTGCAGCATTACTTGTAAAAGCTACCGTAAATTTACTAGTTGTTGGGTTTGGATAAATACCCAAAGTAGTAGCCGATAGAGTATTGTTCATTACATCTAATGTGCTAAACCTGGCATTATTTAAATCTACCCTCATATTTGTGGTAATTCCTCTGTCATTATTAAAACTAAAGTTTACAGCAGTAATATAATTAGTATTCACAATTGTATTGTATTTTATTGATTTAAATTGTGCTAGTGATATGGCATATTCTTTATTACCATCAAGGCTTAGTGTATAATTATACTGATTTTTCCATTCTGAAATATTAGCACTTAAAAGCGTAACTGTTACAGAACCGGCTCCTACTGCATTTGCATTAAACCTAATACTCTTGTATCTACTAATATCTAAAGCATTACAACGAGTTCCAATAGTTTTATAAACACTGAAGTAATCTTTGGTGTTGGCACTGAATGCAACATTTCTCATTAAACGATATTCGTTAGTATTAGTATTTATATTACCATCTGCTGTAACATTAAAATAATTAACAGTTGTTGATGCACTATAGTTTTTACTCCATGTGCCATCATTTAAATATAGTATGTCAGTTTTAACACCATTCAAATACATATTAATAGTTGCCTCATAAGCATCTTTTACATCAAAACGAATTGACGATTGGTTTGGAGAAAGATTACTAATAGGAATAATTCTTGTGGTTTCGTTTGATGTTTCAGTTAGCTTTTCTTTTAACTCAAAATAACCCGTTGTTGCAGTTGTATTATTTTGAATCGTTAATAAAATATCAGTTCCAATTCTTTTTCCCTTAGATATGTATGCACTTGGTAAGTTAGTGTTGGCTTGTAATATTGTTCCATTAGCTTCTAATTTTTGAATAATGTCATCAGCCATATTTTTAGCCATTTCATAACTCACTGCCCAAAGTTGAAAGTTGTATAATTTTTCGTCTTGTTGATAGTCATCGGTAAACCAATTGCTTTGTAAAGTAATTGTATTTCGATTTGTAGCAGTTCCAGCACTTAGGTTAATGGCATATTCAATCTCGCCTGTACATTGTTGTATTTTATATGCCACAAGATTATGACCTCTTACACTAATTGCTCTCACCTCTAACAAAATTGAACCTTTTAATCTGTCACAAATTGGTTTTGTATGAGTGTAAACATCACCGAAAGTTTTTGTTCCAAATGCGACTGCTTTTGTTGTATTGTTTTTAGTGTAATCTACTGCTAATACCTCAATGGCATTTGTAAATGTTACTAAATCGGTAGGTGTTGTAATAAAGGCTGCATCTGTATTTAATAGAGTTGTTGGCATTAATTTGTTTAAACTTATATCATCAACTCCATTTACAATAGATCCGCTATTGTTAAATTTTACACTATTATTATAACCATTAACTGTTGCTATACTATTAATAGCATTACCATACAATCTAACTGCAATTACATCACCTAAAGTTTTTGTTTCTACACCACCGCCAACACCAGAGGTAACACTTGAACTACAAGTATCAACTGTTACATTTTGTGTTGCAAATCCATTATTGCCATAACAGTTATTTGCAGTATCATAATAAACAGCCCAATATGCTCCAAATGGTACCGCTGTTGCATTGCTTAGTTTGTTAGCTGCTGTTGCAGGATTACCTGTATGCCATTCTAATACTGTACCTGCTGGAGGTGTGCAAGTAAGCGTAATTGTTGTTAAATCATAAGCAGTAGCTGCTCCTAAACATACATAGCTTGTATTTAAGCAAGGCGATGTTGTTCCTGCTAGGCAAGTTACTGGAGAAGCACTGCAAGTATTATCATAACTTACAACTGTTGCTACTGATGGATTACTCCAGCAACCTGCACCATTTGTTGCAGTTAATGTATAAGAACCTGTTTGTGTTGAATCTAAAGTTATACAAGCAGCAGTTCCAATTGGTGCAGCAATAGCAACACTATTTTTATACCATTGAAAATTGCTCCAGCCCCAGGTTGCAGGACATAGCATAACAGAACCTCCGCGGCAAATTGTTGCAGTTCCTGTATGTATTTCAATGACAGGTGCAGTTGGTGCTGTAATGTTAATAAGCATTGTATCTGCTCCACCACTTGTTGTGTAAACAAAACCAATTGTTCCAACAAATGGAGCAGTAGGTAATGTTACCACAGCAACACCACTATCTGTTGCACTTAAAGTTGCACTTGTAGGATTGCTAGATAAAGAAGTCCAAGTACCTGTTGCAGGCAAGCTACCTCTTAAAGTATCTGTGAATACATTGCTTCCACAAGCAATGCTGTGATCAGCACCTGCACTAGGTTTAGGATTAATTGCAAATACCAAAGTCGCTATGCTGTCGCAGCCAGCACTGTTTGTTAAATGTGCTGTATATGTTCCAGGCTCGCTATATGTAGTGCCATTGAAGGTATAAGTATTACCAAAAGGCAATGTAATATTTGTTGTTGATGTTGATGTTGATAAAACAGTAAGCGTTAAAGTTGCAGCACTATCACAACCAACTGCATTTGTAAAATGTGCAGTTTGAGAGCCAGCAGTATTAAACGTTAATCCATTCCAGATATATGGTAGCTGTGGAGGGCAAATACTTAATGAGGTTAATGAAGCACTTATTGATTTAACAGTTAAATTTAAAGTTGCAGCACTATCGCAGCCAACTGCATTGGTGAAATGTGCAGTTTGAGAGCCCGCAGTATTAAACATTAATCCATTCCAGGTATATGGTAATTCACTAGGACAAATGCTTGCATTAGTTGTTGATGTTGATGTTGGTAAAACTATAAGTCCTAAAGTTGCAGCACTATCACAACCAACAGCATTTGTTAAATGAGCAGTTTGAGAGCCAGCAGTATTAAATGTTAATCCATTCCAGGTATATGGTAATGCAGTTGGACAAATACTTACAATACTTGTAGATGTTGAATTTGCAAGCACTGTTAAACTCAATGTTGCAAGACTATCACAACCATTGCCAATAGCTATATATGCCGTTTGAGAACCAGCAGTATTAAACGTTAATCCATTCCAGCTGTATGGCAATTCACTTGGACAAATACTGATATTTGTTAATGATGTTGATAATACAGTTAAGTTCATTGTTGCAGCACTATCACAACCTACTGCATTCGTTAAATGAGCTGTTTGAGTACCAGCTGCAGTAAATGTTAATCCATTCCAGAAAAAAGGTAATTCACTTGGACAAACAGTAGAATCTGTTGTAGAGGTTGTTGAAGTTAATACTGTCAAATTTAAAGTGGCAGCACTATCACAACCAGCAGCATTGGTTAAATGCACAGTTGAACTACCATTTGTGTTTAGTGTTAGTCCATTCCAACTATAAGGTAGTGCACTCGAACAAATACTAATATCTGTAGTTGATGTACTTGTTGAATTAACTGTCAAATTTAAAGTGGCAGCACTATCACAACCAACAGCATTGGTTAAATGTACAGTTGAAGTACCACTTGTATTTAGTATTAATCCATTCCAACTATAAGGTAATGCTGTTGTACAAATACTGGTATTTGTTGTTGATGTGCTAGGTTGTTTAACTAGTAGTGTTACAGTGTTTGAGTTAACAGCACTACAAACACCATTTGTTACCACCGCACGATAATAAGTTGTTGCATTTAAATTCGATGTTGTATAACTTGATGTAGTAGCACTTGCAATATCTGTAAATGTTGAATTATTAATCGAAGATTGCCATTGAATACTTCCAGTATTGCCATTTAATGTAACAGTAGAAGTATTTATTCCGGCACATACAGATGCAGCACCAGAAACAGTTCCAGCAACAGAAGCACTATACACAGTTACAAAACCCACTGCACTTAAGGCTGTTCCACAACTGCCGTTAGTAAGTACAGCCCTGTAACGTCTTGTTGTAGTTATTGATGAAAAGTTTAATATATTAGTTGTATTTACAACATCTGTCCAAACAATACCACCATCTGTAGAATATTGCCATTTAGAAACAGAACCAGTATATCCCGAAAGTGTTAGTGTGCCCGAATTCGAACCACCACAATAATTTGCACTACTAACACTACCACCCACTGGTGCAGTACCTGCAATAACACTAACTGTATAAACATTCGTATATACAGTATTGGAACAACTTAATACAACAGCTCTAAAATAGTAAGTACCCGCAGTATTTAACTGATAAGACATAGCAGGCGTTGTATTGCTGATATCTGTTACTCCCGACGAAAAATTACTAGTAGTGGATACCTGCCATTTAGTTACAGAGCCACTATAACCATTTAAAGTAAAGTTTACACTTGCACCATTACATATTGTATTATTATCTGCCACAATATTGCCTGCAACAGCACTATTAACGTTAATACGTGTTGATGATGTTGCTAAACCATTACAACCCGAAGCATTAACAACGGCTCTGTAATAAGTATTTTGAGTAATATTATTTGCAGTATAAGTTGTTGTTGTGTTAGCAATATCAATTCCATTCGTTAAAAAATCATCGTACGAGTACTGCCATTTAGTAACAGTGCCACCGCTTGCTAAACCTGTAAGGGTAAGGGTTGTACTATTGCTGCCAGTACACACAGTAACATTGCCCCCCGTAATAGTTCCAGATGGAGCACCCGAAATCATAAGATTTCTGGTAAATACTACGCTAGCAGAAACATCATCTGTTGACATTCCACCATATTCAATAATGCTTTTGTAACCCTGTGTTCCATTCAAATCATTCCAATTGCCACTTGCTACATATATTTCTGCAAAGTTTTCATTGCCTGCATTATTGGGTTCTCCACCATTCCAGCTATTATATACACCACTAATGTTAACTTGATTCGCTGTTGACATTTGTGTGCCTTTCTCTGGTCCGCTAGCCCAATACCATTTACCTTCAGATGCTGATTGATTAGCATAAGTAGTAGTGCCCAGTGCTGTGTTAATATATGAATAATCGTCAGTAGCACCAATCCAACTATCGGCAGCTAATATTTTAGATATAAAACTATTCTCTGCCTGCGAAGTAATGGTTGCCATATAACCCAAACGCCCAAAATAAGACTGAGTAGCTGCATTGGCAAACCCGCTTTGCCAAGTAGATGTAGTAGCAGATACTTCATAAAAATGTCCATTCAAATTATTATAAAACTTATAGCCTGCAATAAAACTCACTTGTCTTTGTTCTTGATAGCAAGTTGCAGAAGTGGTTCGCAGGGTTACTGTTCTTAGAAAAGCCTGCCAATTGGCAGCACTTGTGGTTCCTGTAAACTGAATACTTCTTGATGTAGTGTTAAAACTACCCGCTGTAACGCCCGATGGCAGTGTGCCTGTATAGGCCAAAATATCACCACTGGTATAACTACCAGTAATCATAACAGTAAACCCAGTTATAGTACCATCGGCAGTAATGGTTAATCCTGCATCAACAATAGTAGCCACATTATTTGTTATGGTGCTAGTAGTGGTTGTTCCAGTAACAGAAACAGTGGTAGCTTGCGATATGGCATTATCAATAAATAACGAACACAGCATTAGCAAAAGGAGTAATGGTTTTTTCATATTTGGTGGTTAATTTTTAACAGTAGTTTATGGATGATTGAAAACGTTTATACAACCCAAAGGTTTATTTTAGTGAAACCTGCATTTTAATATTTAAGCCTTATTAGTAGCACATCAGTTATTGAGTTTTTAAAAAATTTACTTAATTTATTATCCAAAATTTTTGTTATACACACGGCATATCAATACTAACGCAACACTTATTATTATTAGTATTGTTTACATTAGGTATGAACGTAGTTGTTTTCTGAACTTTTGCTAAAAGATGGGGTATGAGGATAGTAATCGGTTTGCACAAAGCAGAACAAATCCAAATAAAAACGTAAGAATCTTGTATTTATTGTAGCAAAAAATGTTGAACTATTAACGTAAAGGCAAATTAATACCTGTAAGGTTTTTGAAAATCTTACAGGTATTCTTCTGGAACAGGAAAATTTTTATTTGTTTTGAGATGTATGGACTGTTGATGAAAATTAATAAATTCTTTTTTTGCTTAAATATTTCTATTATGGGTTTGTTGGTGTTGAGCAGTTTTTGTTCAATGTTAACAACTCGACAACATAAGACTTGATAAAATCCTATGTTGTGATTTGCTTTCAATTTCAGTTCTTTCTATATTTGATAACAACAAAATTTATCAAACTCCTTTGTGGTTATATTTTCTATAAAAGTATGGAGAAAAAAATGTTGACTTTGGGTGTTTAGACTAATGAAGCATTTCCTGAAAAAAAAGAAAAGTTTCCCCTTGTAGATTCTTTTATTATTTGCAGTTACTCAGTAATTATAATATTTCCCAAACCTCATTGCCTCTTAGCAATTTATCCAAATCGCCTTTTCCTTTGCTGGTCATTACTTCTTCAATTTGCATTGCCATTACATCTTCATAGCAAGCTCTTTCGGTTTGGTAAAATACACCAAATGGTCTTGGTAAATGTTCGGCAGTTTGCGGATTATCAAACATTCTAACCAATATTTGTGCTTTATAAAAATCGGCTTCATCGTGTATCCATAAATCATCAACAGTATAATCGCTACCAAGTTCAACTACTACTGGTTTAAAACCATCTAGCTTAATGCCTTTGTTTTGAGTAGCACCAAATACCAAAGGTTTGCCTTGTTCTAAAAACAAAGCTTCATCTGCCTTGCTGGTTTTTTCTGTAAATATTTCAAAAGCACCGTCGTTAAAAATATTGCAGTTTTGATATATTTCTACAAATGATGAGCCTTTATGAGCATTGGCACGTAGTAGTATTTGTTGTAAATGTTTCACATCTCTATCCATACTGCGGGCTATAAAAGTAGCATCGGCTCCCATAGCTAAAGCTAGAGGATTAAATGGATGATCGATACTGCCATAAGGAGTGCTTTTAGTAATTTTATGTTCTTCGGATGTAGGTGAATATTGCCCTTTGGTTAAGCCATAAATTTGATTGTTAAACACCAACATATTTACATCAAAGTTTCTACGTAGTAAATGAATGGTGTGATTTCCTCCAATACTTAAACTATCCCCATCACCGCTTACAATCCAAACGCTTAAATCGGGGCGTGCTGCTTTTAATCCGCTGGCAACCGCCGTAGCCCTTCCATGAATGCTGTGCATTCCGTAGGTATTCATATAATACGGAAAACGACTGCTACAGCCAATACCAGAAATAATTACAAAATTTTCTTTAGGAATTCCAAGTGTAGGCATTACTTTTTGTACCTGAGCCAAAATACTATAATCGCCACACCCGGGGCACCATCTTACTTCCTGGTCGGTTACAAAATCTTTAGATGTTAATGCTGGGGCTGCTGTTGTGGTACTCATATTAGCAAATTTACAATAAATGTAGTAATTGATAGCCTATATAGCAAGGTTTAAACGCAAACGATTTATGAAAGGAAACATATAATAAAGAAAATACAATACAATATATTTTTCAATAAATAGCAATTAATGTATTCGTTTTAACTTTAGTTGTTGTACAGGAGCTACTATTAATGGAAATTTTTCTACAGTTACATTGCTGGCATCTAAACCAAAACCCCTCTCTTCGCTTAGGCTAATTTCTTTTAACCAGAAATATAGTTTCATTATTACTCTTTCAAAGAAAGGCAACTCATTATCCTGGCTTAAAAATTTTTCCATTACAACAAACTGAAAATCGCCTGTAATATTATTTCTATCTGAACTTTCATAGCGACTGGCAAAATCAACTTCTTTATTTGCCATTAAATCTTGCACTACTTTTTTAAACATTAAATTAATTTTTTGCTCCACCCTAAACCCAAGTCTAAATTCCACTCTTATAATATCGTTAGCAACAATATGGTCAACAATGTACTCACAGGTATTGGGTTCATCTAATACATCCACATGCACAAACCAGTAAATATCGGCACGTTTGGGTTTTTTATTTAAAATAGAATAGATAATCTTATGTTCAATTTCCTTGCTATTGTTGGCACTGGTCATATACACAAGGTGTGTAGCATATTTAGGAATAGATACATCTTCGCTCAATTGTTTTATTTGAGGTACATATTGTTGTAATCTTACAAATTCAACATACCTGTTTTTAATTTTTCTGCTTCTAAACCAGGCATACATAATGGCAAATAAACAACCCCCTACAATTAAAGTTACAAAACCACCGTGTGGAAATTTATCTAAATTAGCTACAAGAAAAGAAATTTCGAGAGCTAAATACACAATTAAATAAATGTAAATTAAAATAGGCTTGGCTCTATGACTAACCAGGAAATTAGCAAATAAAATGGAAGTACTAATCATACACAAGGTTATGGCTAAACCATAAGCGGCCTCCATATTGGTGGAACTTTTAAAGTATAAAACAATACCTACACAACCCGCAAACAACATCCAGTTAATACCTCTGATATAGGTTTGTCCTTTTTCGTCGCTGGGAAAAGATACTTTTAACTTAGGCCATAAGTTCAAACGCATAGCCTCGGCTATTAATGTAAAAGAGCCTGTAATTAATGCCTGACTGGCAATAATGGCAGCCATTGTAGCTATTACAATACCAATTAGTTTAAAGCTTTGAGGCATTACACCATAAAAAGGATTAAATCCAATAGTGATATCTGAGTCGCTGATAACCCCATTAATATGGGTTGATAATAACCATGCTCCCTGCCCTAAATAATTAATAATTAAACAGGCTTTAACAAATATCCACGAGTATCTGATATTGTGTTTACCGCAATGTCCTAGGTCGCTATACAAAGCCTCGGCACCAGTAGTACACAAAAACACAGCCCCCATTATCCAAAATCCTTTAGGATAATGTACAAGTAAGTCATAAGCATAATAGGGATTTAATGCTTTAAAAATGCCCAAATCAATATGCATAAATCCAAGTACAGCAAGCATAATAAACCAGATGCCCATTAAGGGTCCAAATAGTTTTCCTATGGAAGATGTACCAAATTGTTGCATTAAAAACAATACTGTTAATATGCCAATTACAATGTAAATAATAATATCGCTACCTTCTTTAATATGAAATGATGGCAACTGTTTTAAGCCTTCAACTGCAGATGTTACAGAAATAGGAGGCGTAATCATTCCATCTGCCAAAAGTGCTGCACCGCCTATCATAGCAGGAATTACAAGCCACTTTCTTCTTCTTCTTACAAGGGCATATAAGCTAAAAATACCACCCTCACCTTTGTTATCTGCTTGCAATGTTAAAATCACGTACTTAACGGTAGTTTGTAAAGTCAGTGTCCAGATGATGCACGATAAAGCCCCAAGAATAAGCTGCTCGGTAATAACTTTATCTTTTATGATTGCATTTAAAACATAGAGGGGAGAAGTTCCAATATCGCCGTAAATAATTCCTAAAGCTATAATTAGTCCTGCTGCTGAAACGCGATTGATATGCTTGCCCACAAAATAAGTGTGATGATGAAGGCACAAATGTATAATCAAAAAGCAGACTAGGTAAATAATTAATTACAAGAATCTAAAATTTTTGTGTAATACCGCTTTGCTTTTCATCTATTTTGTTTATTAATATAGATTGATAAGTAGTAATTTTGAATAAGTAATATTTAAATACTTTGTGTATGAAAAAATGGATGTTTTTAATGATTGGTATAGCGATGGTTCAATTTGTATTATCACAAAAAATTGTATACACCGAACCAGACAGAGATGATAGCAAGGATATGAAATATGAAATTATTGGTAAGCTAAATGGAAAAATATTAGTGTACAAAGGCTCTCAAAGTGTTCATTATATCAATGTTTTTGACAATGAAATGAAATTAGTGAATAAAATAAAGCTAGATTATTTAACAGAAAGGGTTTTTAATGTTGATTTTGTAAGATATAATGATTTTGCATATTTATTTTATCAGTATCAAAAGCGTAATATTATTTATTGTATGGCTGCCAAAATTGGTGCAGACGGTAATAAAATTGGCGATGTAATACAGTTAGATACAACAGATTCAAGAGAGGTGCAAAACAATAGAATTTATTCATTTGTACAAAGTGCCGATAAGCAAAAGATAGCATTCTATAAAATAAATACAGTTAGCGATAAGGTACATTACATTACAACTTTGCTATTTGATACTGAATTAAAGCTGCAATATAAACTTTCGGAATCTGTGGCTATGAAAGATAGAAATAGTTTTTTAACTGCTTTTGAACTAGATAATAAAGGCTGCTTTGTGTTTTTAAAAGCAACAAGCACCAATGGCAACGATAATATTAACAAGCTAACTTTAATATATCAGGATGCAGTTTCAAAAGCATTTAATTATCTCGAGATCAAAAAACCCGATAATATATTTTTAGATGAGGTAAAACTAAAAGCAGATAATTTAAATCAACAGTACATCTTAACTTCTTTTTTCAGCAATAAACGAAGAGGAGATGTTCAGGGTATGTTTGTATGTTTATTCGATATGATATCAAAAGCTCAAAAAAATTCTGTAGCCACTTTATTTAACAATGAATTTAGAGAAGATGCTAAAGGAGATGCTTCAGTAAAAGCAGCTTTCAATGATTATTTTATAAAGGAAATTATTGCAACCAAAGACGCAGGCTTTTTAGCAATTGCAGAATGTGAATATACCAGTAGCAGAGGTGGAAACAATTTAAGTAGGTGGGACTATTTTAATAATTCACCATATTATAGCCCTGGCAGTTTTTATTCACTAGGCTCTCCTGGTTTTAGCACTTATCCTTGGTCGAGGTATGGCAGTAATTATAATGTAACAAGATACTATGCAGATAATATTGCAATTGTAAGTTTTGATTCAACAGGAAAAATTAACTGGAGTAACCTGGTTCGTAAATCTCAATTCGATGACAATGAAGACGCATTTATTGGATTTGGGTTATTTAACTCGGGCAATCAGCTTAAGTTTTTATTTAACCAATTAGAGCGGGGACAAAAAATGCTGAATCAACAAAGTATAACTCCCGAGGGAGAAATAATTAGAAGTGCTACACTTAAGGGCTTGGACAAAGGGTATGATTTTATGCCAAGAAATGCCAAACAAGTAGGAGCCCAACAAATAATAGTTCCTTGTATGTTGCGTAGTTTTCTTTGTTTTGCAAAAATTGATTATTAAA
>CAZTOP010000055.1:11401-20594 GCA_964615145.1 uncultured Chitinophagaceae bacterium | reverse complement strand
TCAAACATTTAACAACAATCAGTAACTAGTTTCATTCCTATATATTTGCTTTTTTACAATTATGACAATACATCACGAAGGTTATAGAACCATTGGAATTACAGCATTAATTTTTGGTATCATTAACATTGCATCATTCAATTTTTTTAGCGATTCAATGGGTTGTTTAACTGCAATAATTTTTGTAGCAACCCTTTTTTTATTTTTATTCATAATTTCTTTTTTTAGAGTTCCTAATAGAAAACTTACTTTAGAAAATACTAAAATTATTTCGCCTGCAGATGGTAAGGTTGTAGTAATTGAAGAAGTTATAGACGAAGAGTTTTTTAAAGGAAAATGTTTACAAGTAAGTGTGTTTATGAGCCCAGCCAATGTTCATCAAAACAGACATCCAATGAATGGGGAGGTTATTTATAACCAGTACCACAAAGGAAAATATTTAGTAGCGTGGCATCCTAAAAGCTCAACAGAAAATGAGCGTTGGAGTGTGGCTGTTAAAAATGAATACGGAACTATTTTATATAAACAAATTGCTGGTGCATTGGCACGTAGAATTTGCAATTATTCAAAAGTTGGACAACAAGCTAAACAAACCGAGGAGTATGGTTTTATTAAATTTGGTAGTAGGGTAGATGTTTTAATGCCAGTTGGCACCAAAGTAAACGTTCAATTAAATGAAGTAGTTAAAGGAGGCGTAACTGTTTTGGCAAGTTGGACTTAAAATTTTAACATTTTTTTTGATACATGAATATTATAAACTCCTTAAATTGCAGTTTCAAATTTAAAAATTACTATATGAAAAAATTACTGGTATTGGCTACAGCAGCATTTTTAGTAACAGGTGTTGCATTTGCTGGAGATGGAAAAGAAAAGAAAGATTGCAGCAAAGACAAAAAAGAATGTTGCAAAAAAGGTGGAAAAAAATCTTGCTGCAAAAAAGATTCTAAAAAAGAAGAAGAAAAAGTAGAAGAAAAAAAATCTTAATGAATTCTTCATTAACAGAAAAGTGTCAATCTTTAATATAGGTTGGCACTTTTTTTATTCACTTAATTTTAAATCGATAACTTTTAGTTGCACAGATTTTGTGCCATTCCATTCATTTAAATCTATAGTATAAACTACATCAACAGGTCTGTTCATTTGTAAAATAGAAAATTTATCTGCTATCCCAAAACCAATACCATTAAGGGTTACAGAGCCTTGTTGCAAGCTAAATTTGATGTGTTGCTCTTTTACAATTTTTGAAAAGCCTGAGTTATAAACCTTACGTGTTACAAAAACTGGTCTCATGTTTTCGGGACCAAAAGGTTCCATTTGTATAAGAATATTGTAAAAAGCTAAATTGATTTCGTTGAAATTAATTTCAGCATCTATCACTACTTCTGGAATAAGTTGTTCGGGTGTTATTTGAGAAGCCACCGCTTGTTCAAATGCAGTTTTAAAATCTTCCAAATTGTTCTCGTGCATTGTTAAACCTGCTGCAGCAAAATGACCACCAAAACCAATTAAATGCTCTTTACAAGCATAAATGGCTTCGTACAAGTTAAATCCGGGTACACTTCTTCCACTACCTGCAATACAATCACCACTTTTTGCTAAAACAATTGTAGGTCTATAATAACTTTCAATTAACCTGCTAGCAACAATACCCACTACACCTTTGTGCCAATGTTCTCTGTAAACAACTGTACTTTTTCTGGTAATAGCATCATTGCTATTTTCAATAATAGATAGGGCTTCTGCAGTTATTGTAGTATCAGCTTCACGTCTATCAGTATTGTCAATATGAAGCAATTTGGCAACGTTCATAGCACTATCAAAATCCTTTGCAATAAAAAGTTGAACAGCTTTTTTTGCATCGTCCATTCTGCCTGCAGCATTAATTCTGGGTGCAATAACAAATACCAAATTGCTTATTGTCATTGTATCTTTAACTGCAGCTAATTGCATTAATGCTTTAATGCCAACACAGGGATTTTCGTTTACTCTTTCTAGGCCATAATATGCTAATATTCTGTTTTCATCGTTAATGGGAACAATATCTGCAGCAATAGCTGTAGCAACTAAATCGAGGTATTTTAAAAAACTTTCAGAGGGTAATTTTTTTCTATCGGCTATGGCTTGCATTAATTTAAAACCAACACCACAACCACACAATTCTTTAAAAGGGTAATTGCAATCTTTTTGTTTAGCATTGAGAATAGCAACTGCCGGAGGTAATTTTTCATCGGGTAAATGATGATCGCATATAATAAAATCTATGCCTAAATTTTTTGCGTATTCTATTAAATCAACACTTTTAATACCACAATCAAGTGATACAATTAGTGTAAAATTATTTTCTTTGGCAAAGTCAATTCCTAGTTTACTTACACCATAACCTTCTTTGTATCTGTGTGGAATGTAATAATCAATATGAGGAGATAAAGCAGATAAAAACTGGTACATAGATGCTACACTTGTTGTTCCATCTACATCATAATCTCCAAAAACCAAAATTTTTTCATTATTGTTAAAGGCAAGCTCAATTCTGTCTACTGCTTTGTGCATGTCCTTCATTAGCCAAGGTGAGTGAAGTTGACTAAGTCTAGGTCTGAAATAGTCCTTAGCTTTTTCAAAATCATCAACGCCTCTTTGAGTTAGTATTTTACAAATAGTTTTGCTAATAGTTAATGCATTAAACAAGTTGCTAACCTTGTTGTTATCAAAGGGAATTATGTTCCATCTTTTCTGCATTAATCTGGTTGTTTTTTGGGTTTTTATCTTTAGCTACTATTTTTTTAAATAGCAATTTTAACACTATAATCTTATAGTATCAATGTCTTAATATTTTCGGTCAGTAGTATACCTTACCATTTCCTCTAAAGCTATTCTTACTTTACTATTTTCAAATTCACTTAAAATTGATAAAGCCTCATCTCTATATTCAAGCATTTTATTGTGAGCATATTTTATTCCACCAATATTATTAACTGTATCTAAAACAAATTGAACCTTTTTTTTATCCTTGTTATTATTTTTTACAATATAGATTATTTTATTTTTTGTAGCAGTATCACAATTGTTTAACGTGTAAATTAGTGGAAGGGTTAGTTTTTTTTCCTTAATATCGTTACCTGTTGGTTTGCCAATATCATCTGTTCCATAGTCAAACAAATCGTCTTTTATTTGAAAAGCCATACCTGTTTTTTCACCAAAAAGTCTCATTTTTTCAATAAGATTTTTATCCTTAAAGGTGGTAGATGCTCCAGCTGCACAAGATGAAGCTAATAAAGAGGCTGTTTTGCCTTTAATAATTTCGTAATACACATCTTCATTCAAGTTAAGATTTCTTGATTTTTCCATTTGAAGCAATTCGCCTTCGCTCATTTCCTTTACTGCAGTAGAGAGAATCTCTAAAATTTCAAAATCTTTATGACTTAAGGAAAGTAATAAACCTTTTGATAATAGATAGTCGCCCACTAAAACAGCTACTTTATTTTTCCATAAAGCATTTATCGAAAAAAAGCCTCTTCTTTCCATTGCTTCATCTACCACATCATCGTGTACAAGCGTTGCAGTATGCAGTAGTTCAACTAAAGATGCAGCTCTGTAGGTAGCATCATTAATGTCTCCACCCAACTTAGCACACAGCATCACAAATCTAGGACGCATTTGTTTACCCTTTCTTTGAATAATGTAGTGCATTATTCTGTCCAAAAGTGAAACCCTGCTTTTTACAGCTTCTTTAAAGTGTTTTTCAAACTCCTTAAGCTCTTTCGATAATATTTCTCCTGCTAAATCCATTATTATGACTGCAAAGTAATAGTTAATTGATATTGGTGCTTGAATATTCTTAATAGACTTTTTTATTAAATATGAGCTTTGGTTATTTCGACAATAGTGTAAATCTCAAAACTCATATAAGGTTTAAAACTTTTATAGGGTTTTGAACCCTGTAAAAGTTTTAATACACGAATAGACTCTTATAATTCCATATTGAACTATTCTAATACCTTGAGGTTTTCAGTCAATACTATATAGAATAGTTCCAATACCTTAAGGTTTAGAATCAATACTATACAGAATGGCTTCAATACCTTAAGGTTTAGAATCAATACTATACAGAATGGCTTCAATACCTTGAGGTTTTTAGTTAATGTTATATAGAATGGCTCTAATACCTTAAGGTTTTCATTAATATTATATGTTTTCTACATTTTAAAACCAATTTAAATGGAACTGATTAGTTAAATTTTTAGATTAAAATAATATTCTTACCAATTGGATTTAACTGTTTGTTTTTCTCTTATGTTTTTTTGTGGTATTATTTACTCTTTATTTTATTTTTTTTTACTGATTTAAGCAATAATGTTTAAGTATTGTCGTTTTATTACTACAATTTTTACTCCTGTGTAAACCGATCTAATTAAAAAAAATGCTAAGATTGGTTTTAATAATATTTCGTAATACAAAAAAGCTGAAAGCAAAAAAATTTGCCTTCGGTTTTTTTGCGATTATATTATTAAGTTCCTCTTCTTTCTCTCAAACATTTACCAACCCTTCAAATAATCCTGGTTACGATTCTACAAAAGCAATGATAGCTCACTCAGGAAATTCCGGAGTTTCATTTACTACAGACTCCGCCGATTATCAACCCGGTTCAACAGTACATTTTAAAGGTGGTGGTTTTTTTCCTAGCGAAACAGTTGTGTTGCAAGTTACTTTAAAAGGTAATCCTCCTGGTTATGGTTCTGCTTATAATCCTTTCAATGTTATTTGCGATGCCAATGGAGATTTTAATGCTTATTGGTATGTTGATAGTCAAAACTTAGGCAGACAATTAGAAGCAACCGTTTTTGGTTTAACTTCTGGATATACCTCAACTGTATTGTTTACCGATGGCACACCATCTTCTAGTTGTTATTTTGCTCCCGATGGAACATATACATCTTTTGCTGCTAACGATGATGGCAGTTTAGGTCCTATTGCTTTAGGATTTAATTTTGACCTATATGGGGTAACTTATACCCAATGTTATATTAATAATAATGGTAACATAACTTTTACTGCAGCAAGCGGTACTTATTCCTCAACTGGTTTTCCTAATAATATTGCGATGGTTGCCCCATTTTGGGCAGACGTAAACACTTCAGTAGCTGGTAGTGCAACAGTTAAATATAAAGTTAGTGCGGGTAAAATTGTTGTTACTTGGCCCGGTGTAGCATATTATGGTAGCACGGCTACACCTGTATTATTAAATACATTTCAAGTAATATTAACCGATGGTAACGATGCATCTATTGGTTTGGGCAATAATGTTCAGTTTAATTATGGCGATATGCAATGGACCACAGGTACTGCAAGTGGTGGTTCTGCTGGTTTTGGAGGTACACCTGCAACAGTGGGTATTAGTAAAGGCGATAATGTAAATTATGTACAAGTTGGACGTTTTGGGTTAAATAGTAGTGTGTATGATGGTGGTGCAGGCAGCACAGATGGTGTAAACTATTTAGATTATGAATGTATTGCATTTAATGTTTCAACTGCAGGTAATCAGCCACCTTCAATAACTGGTACACCTAGTAATGATACTTTAACGGTAAGTTGTGGCGAAACAAAAACACTTAACATAACATTTCTACCGCCAGAGACCAATCAAACAGTTTCCTCTAGTATTAATATTGGAAGTTTGTGTAATACAACTACTGGTACAACAACAGGTGCAACATCTGTTGCAACTATTAATGTAACAGGTTCGAGTTGCAATGTTGGTAATACTTATCCAGTTACTTATACTGCTACTGATAATTTTAATCCTGCTGGAATTACAACTAAAACCATTTATGTAAAAGTTGTTGCCGCTACTACAACAGCTTCATCCAACAGTCCGGTTTGTGCTGCAAATACAATCAATCTTAGTACAACAACTGTCGATGGTGCAACTGCATATAGCTGGACAGGACCCAATGGTTTTACATCTTCTTTACAAAATCCAACTATAACAAATGCATCTACTGCTATGAGTGGTACTTATACCGTAACGGTAACATTGCCCAATGGCTGCACATCGCCAACTAGTAGTGTAATTGTTACAGTAAATGCAAAACCAATAGTGCCAGCTAACACAGGTACTGCAAGCGTTTGTATTGGTAGCACTACTACTTTAAGTAACACTACAACTGGTGGTGTATGGACAAGTGGAACAACAAGCGTAGCTACTGTAAATAGTAGTACAGGTGTTGTAACAGGTGTAGCTGCTGGTACAAGTGCTATTAAATATGTTGTAACCAATGTAAGTGGTTGTAAAGATTCAACATCTACCACAGTAACCGTAAATAGCAACCCTACTGTAAATGCTTTAACAGGTACTCAAACTGTTTGCGTAGGTAGCACTACTACTTTTTCTTCAACTACAACTGGTGGTGTTTATTCTTCAAACAATACAAGCATCGCCAGTGTAAATAGTAGCACAGGTGTTATTACTGGTACAGGTGCGGGTACTGCAACTATTAGTTATGCAGTAACCAATGCAAATGGATGTACTACTACAGTTACAAGAACTGTAACTGTTAGTACAGGTAATGCTTTGCCAGCAATAACAGGTACAACATTAACTTTTGTAACAGGTACTACAACCCTAAGTAATGCTACAAGTGGTGGCACTTGGAGTAGTAATAATACAAGTGTTGCAAGTATAAATAGCAGTACTGGTGTGGTAACTGGTGTAAGATCTGGAACTGCAACTATAACTTATACTCTTGTCAATGGTAGTGGTTGTAGCTCATTAGCCACAACAGTTGTAACAATTAATCCCCAAACCAATCCGTAATAAATCAACAAAATGAAAAAAGCTTTTACAAACAAATCTCTCTTTAAACACATACTAATTGTAGTGATGTGTTTTGTTGGTATTTCAAAAATATCAGCACAAACGCAGTTAGAAATGTCAGCAGGTAGTTATCCATCTGCACCCAATGGTGCAACAATAGCAAATCAAACTGCTACTAAGTTGGAGAACACCACTGGAACAACGTTTGTTGCTTATACGCCAACAATTACAGTAACTGCTGCTATCAGTAATCAGCAATATACTGCTATTCCTACTGGTGTTGTAAGTACAGGAACAGGTGTAGTTTATGGTGCATCTACCAATAGTTTAGGCACTAGTATTACTGCTATTCCTGTTTTTAATTTAATGAATTCTATTTCATCGTCTGTTAATACAAGTTATACATCTAATCCAAATGGAACTGCTGGTACTGGTATTGATGTAGCTGCCAACAGTGGTTTTAGTTTTTATAATAGTGTTTACCCATTATTTAATTCAAGTGCATCTTTAACTGGCAGATATTATTATGGCGATTTAACATTAACTTTTAGCAGACCTGTAAGCGACCCTGTGTTGCAAATTACTGGTTTGGGTGGTAATGTAAATTTTGGTGGTGGAAATGTTCAAGGCTTTTCTTCTGAACTAGAATTACAAACTAGCGGTGTAACAGCTAGTAAACTTTCGGGTACAACTGAGTTTAATGTAACAGCCAATAAAATATTAAACAGTGCTGCTACTTTAGGTAATATTTCTGGTAATGGTGCGGCTAGTGGTTCTGTAAAAATTGCAGGTACAAATATTACAACCTTAACCTTTAAAATTTATGTAAGAGGTGATGGTAATGGTACAGCTTGGGCAAATGCAAACATTAATGCTGGTGATGTATTTGTAATTGGTGTAAGTATGAACAAACCAGTAACAGTTAGTGGTAATGTATATAGCGACGTAAATGGTTTAACCGATAATACAGTAAATGGTACTGGAACCAATGCTGGTGGTACTTTGTATGCCAACCTTGTAGATGCTAGTAATAAAGTTATTGCATCAGTAGCTGTGGGCGCTGGTGGTACCTATTCTTTCTCTGGTATTAGTGCTGGTAATTATACAATGGTATTAAGTACAACATTGGGTACACAAGGAGCAACTGCACCAAGTGCAAGTTTGCCTGCGGGTTATGTTAATACTGGTGAGTTTGTAGGAACTGGTGCTGGAAATGATGGAACTATTAATGGTATTACTGCTGTTACCGTTGGAACAAGCGATGTTGCCAATGTAAACTTTGGTATATACAGTTGCCCAACTATTACTAATCCAAGTGCTAATCAAACAATATGTATTGGTCAAAGTGGTACCAACATTACTGTAAATACCTCTTATAACAATACTAGTGGAATCAAGTTTGTGAAATTTAGTAGCAAGCAAATTGCAGGTGGTAGTGCAACAGGAGCTGAGCTTGCAAATATTTATGCAGGAACAGGTATTGCAACAGTAACACCAACAGGTGGTAGCAATCCTTATACTGCAACTTATACTTGGAATAGTAGTGATTTCCCTAATGGAACTACATCGCCAATTACATATTATGTATATGCTATAGTTAATCCAGATGCAGGAACTACTTGTCGCCCAGTACAAGAAATAGCAGTAACAGTAAATCCGTTACCAACTATTGAATCTATTACTGGTACAACAACTGTGTGTGTTGGACAAACAACAACTTTATCAGATGCTACAAGTGGTGGTGTTTGGAAATCAGTTACAACAAGTGTTGCTACAATTAATGCATCAACAGGTGTAGTAACAGGTATTGCAGCAGGAACTTCAACCATACGTTACACAGTAATAAATGGTAGTGGTTGTGTAGATTCAGTAAGTACAACAGTAACAGTAAATGCTTTACCAGTTATAGCAGCTATTACAGGAACAACAAGTGTTTGTGTGGCTAAAACAACAACTTTATCTAACACTACAAGTGGTGGTGTTTGGAAATCAGTAAGCACAGGTGTTGCAACTATTAATGCTTCAACTGGTGTTGTAACAGGTGTTGCTGCAGGAACTTCAACCATACGTTATACAGTTACTAATGGTAGTGGTTGTGTGGATAGTGTAAGCACAACAGTAACAGTAAATGCTTTACCAACTATTGCAGCCATTACTGGTACAACAACTGTGTGTGTTGGACAAACAACAACTTTATCAGATGCTACAAGTGGTGGTGTTTGGAAATCAGTTACAACAAGTGTTGCTACAATTAATGCATCAACAGGTGTAGTAACAGGTATTGCAGCAGGAACTTCAACCATACGTTACACAGTAATAAATGGTAGTGGTTGTGTAGATTCAGTAAGTACAACAGTAACAGTAAATGCTTTACCAGTTATA
>CAZTOP010000055.1:566-11301 GCA_964615145.1 uncultured Chitinophagaceae bacterium | reverse complement strand
ACAGTAAATGCTTTACCAGTTATAGCAGCTATTACAGGAACAACAAGTGTTTGTGTGGCTAAAACAACAGCTTTATCTAGCACTACAAGTGGTGGTGTTTGGACATCCGTTTCAACTGGTGTTGCAACAATTAATTCATCAACAGGTGTTGTAACAGGTGTTGCAGCAGGAACTTCAACCATACGTTATACAGTTACTAATGGTAATGGTTGTGTAGATTCAGTAAGTACAACAGTAACAGTAAATGCTTTACCAGTTATAGCAGCTATTACAGGAACAACAAGTGTTTGTGCAAGTTCAACAACGCAACTGGCTGATGCAACTGCAAATGGTGTTTGGACTTCTACCAATACAAATGTTGCAACTGTAAGTGCTACAGGTTTAGTTTCTGGAATAAGTGCAGGTACATCCATAATACGATACACTGTAACAAATAGTAATGGTTGTGTGGATTCTGTATCAACAACTGTAACAGTAAATGCTCTACCAATTGTAGCACCAATAACTGGTAATACAATTAATGCTGTAACTGATGTTATAACACTTAGCTCAACAACAAGTGGTGGTGTTTGGACATCTTCAAACACAGCAATAGCAACTGTTTCAGCGAGTGGAGTTGTTACAGGTATTTCAACAGGAACTGTAACAATAAGCTACACTGTAACAAATGCAAGCGGATGTGTGACTACTGTAACTTATCAAGTAACAATTAATCCTAAGGCAAATGGATAATTAAATTTTAGCGTTATAAAAGTTTTAAACCTTAGTAACGTTTTTAATAATAATATTTTCCTACTGGTTGGTATGTGAATAACCAATCAGTAGCGAAAAGCCAAAAGAGAGACAATGAGGATTTGATAGATATTTTTTAATAATATAGATAGATAATTGTGTTAAGATGAAAAAGATTAGAAACATATTTTTAAATGCGGCTCACTATAGATTAGTGAAGTGCTTAAGTATGTTGATATGCTGCCTTGCAATAGTGGGCAGTACATCTTCACAAACACAATTGGAATTTTCAAGTGCAAGTTATATTTCAGCACCAATAGGATTAACAACTTCAAATCAAACAGCAACACTTTTAGAAAACACTTCTGGCTCAACATTCTCAACATTTAGTCCATCAATCACAGTAACTGCATCCATATCAAATCAGCAGTTTAATAATATTTCTACAAATAGAATCAGCACGGGTAAAGGAATTAACTTTGGTGGAAGAGTAAATAGTATTACAGCAGTTGCAACACAAGTTCCTGTTTACAATAGTTTAAATACTGTAGACAATCCTACCAATGGTTCTTACACTGCCAATCCCAATGGACCAACGTCAGCAGGAATAGATATTGCAGATAATTATGGTTTTTATTTTTATAATAGTGTGGATGAGTTGTTTTCAACAAATGCACCATTAAATGGTAGATATTATTTTGGAGATATTACATTAACATTTAGTCAGCCAGTAAGTAATCCTGTAATTCATATAGTTGGTCTTGGAAGTAATGTGTTGTTTGGAGGAAATGATATACAAGGAATGAGTACAGAATTAGAACTACAAACGACAGGTGTAATATTGTCCAAGCTTTCTGGTACTAGTGAATTAGATGTTTTTTCTAATAAAATATTAAATAACGCCAGTACACCAACTTTTAATTGTGGTGTCGGTGCTGCTTGTGGCAGTGTAAAGGTTGCTGGAACAAATATCACAACATTAACTTTTAAAGTATATGTAAGAGGTGATGGTAATGGTTCTGCTTGGAGCCATTCTGCTATAAACGCTGGTGACGAGTTCATGCTCAGTGCATCTATTAATACACCAGTTACTATTTCTGGCAATGTATATTATGATACAAATGGACTAACTGATAATACTGTTAATGGAGCTGGAACTAATATTAGTGGAACTTTATACGCTAACTTAATTGACAGTAATAATATTATTGTAGCTTCTGTAACTGTTAATGCAAACGGAACTTATGAATTTACCGCTGTTGGAGAAGGAACTTATAATGTATTACTAAGTACAATTCAAGGCACACAAGGTGTAGTGGCTCCAAGTATAACTTTACCATCTGGATATGTGAATACGGGTGAGTTTGTAGGAAATGGAGCTGGCAATGATGGAAGCATAAATGGAGTTACAAGTGTAATAGTTGCTTCAACTAATGTTTCTAATGTAAACTTTGGAATTTATGCTTGCCCAACAATTACTAATCCAAGTGCCAACCAATCAATATGTATTGGTAATAGTGGAAATAATATTACAGTAAACACTTCTTCTAATGAAACTAGTGGAATAAGATTTGTTAAATTTACAACCAAACAAATTGCTGGTACTGTACCTACAGATATTGAATTAGAAAATATTTATAACGGCTCTTCAATAGCAACTGTTACAGCAACAGGAGCAAGCAGCCCATACACAGCAACATATAATTGGAACAATAGCGATTTCCCAAATGTTACTGCATCACCAATAACATATTATGTTTATGTAATTGTAAATCCAAATCCAGGAACAACTTGCAGACCAGTTCAAGAAATTGCAATAACAGTGAATCCATTACCAATAATTGCTCCAATTACAGGCTTATCAACTGTTTGTGTAAATGCAACAGATACCTTGTCAAGTGCAACAGCAGCAGGTGTTTGGACATCGTCAGACAATAGCATTGCTACCATAAATAATAATGGAATTGTAACAGGAATTAGTGCAGGTAATGTGTCAATTACTTATACTATAACCAATGTAAATGGATGTGTAAATAGCGTAACTAAATTAATTTCAGCGGTATCGCCTGCCATTGTTCCAACAATTACTGCCAATGGTACAACTACAGCTTGTTTAGGTGCAGGGCTAATATTAACAAGTAGTGTATCTGCAAGCTATCAATGGTATAGGGATGGAACACTAATCAATGGAGCAACAGCTCAGACTTACACTCCAATTGTTTCTGGAAACTACTCAATGATAGTTGTTGCAGGTGGTGGAGTTTGTAGTTCCATTTCAAATTCAATATCTGTAGTTATTAATTATGCCGCAACACCAAGTATTACACCTAGCGATACTGCAATTGTTTGTTCAAAAAATAATGATAAAATATGTCCAGCAATTTGGGGCTACAGCAATTATCAATGGTATAAAGATAGTGTAGTAATACCAGCTCCAGCTGGCACTTCATCATGTTTTTATCCAACAGAAGAGGGAAGATACAGCTTATCTGCACAAAATGGAAGTGGGTGTTGGAGTATACAGTCAAATAGTGTTTATGTAATTATTGATACAATTTGTAATAATGGAAGCGTAACATCTGGGGGTAGTGGTGGTGTTGAAAGTAAATCACTAGGAGATGTTATAAGCAAACGTTTATATGGTAATGCTTATAACAGTATTACAGAAATAAATGGGTATAACAACCTTCCAACATTTATAAAAAATAGTGGAGCAGTAGTAAATGGAGGTGCTGCAATAAGGCTTTATGACTTATTCCCTGCGAAAGCATTGAATACTACAAAAGCTTATATAACTACGCCAAATGATATTATTAATTTTACCAATGCACTCGAAGTATTAAGTGTGGATTACAGAGACAGTTTCAATACTAAGGCAGTAGCATTTGGTACAAAGACTTTAGGTGAGGTTTATAGTCATACAAAACCAATTTGTGACAGACTGAAAGAAGGACAACTTTTGAGTGTAGGTAAAATAAATATTGAAGGATTCGAATTGCTTACATCCACTATAAAACAAAGAACGGGCGAAACTGAATATTGTATCAACTTTACTGTTGGTCAAAAAATTGGTAGAAGCAGCATTAGTATTCAAAGTAATTGGTTAACTGATAATACCATTAAAGAAGATACAATGTATAACTTCCAATTGTGGGCAGCAAATTACAATACTGTTTTGACTATGGCAAAAGATGTAATTGTTAAAGTAAAATCAATACAAACTATACAACCTACTTTAAGCAATGCAAATGATTTGCCTAAAATATTTGTTGAATCTGTAAAAAGAGAAAAAACGAATATTATTTTAATTATCAATAATCCAACTAATAGCACTTCTTGTAGTTTTAAAGTTGATGAAAAATTAAATGAAAATTCAATTGTTTATTCTAAGTTGATCAATCTAACACTCAAAGCAAATTCTAAAAATACTGTTACAATTCCTGTAAGCGATTCTTACGAGGGCAACTTGTATTTGTATCACAATGGAATTGTCAATGACTTGGTTTATATGAGTGATGGAGCTTGGAATATAGATTATGATCAAGCCAATACTTCTATTAAGCAATTTAATACTAGCAATGGAAATTTTTCAAATGATGCTAATGAATACCCTTTATTTAGAAAAGTGAGTATTCAAGCAAGTACAAAAAATTACCTTACAGCATATAAGCTAGTTAAGGGTGGTGGTCTCGAAAGAAACTTTAATGATTATAAATCTATAAAGTTTAAAGCTGCTGCATTGGGTATTTCCAACTTAAAAATTACTATCGTTAAAAAGGGTATTACAGAATGGTCAAATCAGTATTCATACACAACAGCTGTTACAGGTTCTGAAACTGATTATGTAATTTCTCTTTCTAAGTTTGTTTCAAAATCGATTTTAACTCCAATAGATTTAAGTGACGTAACTGCTATTAATTTTTCTTGGGAAAACAAAAATGGAAATACTTTAAACCTATCTGCAACTATTGATAAGTTAAGATTTAGTAAAGATGATTTGGGCTACGTTACATCGCTGTCTGATAAAGAAATTACAATTTATCCAAACCCAAATCAAGGCAAATTTAAAGTAGGATTTATTTTAGATGAAGATAAGCCAATTGTACTCAAAGTAACTGAATTTGCAACTGGTTTAACAGTACAAAATCAATTTATCAATGCTAAAAAAGGAACTAATAATGCAAGTGTTGATTTAAGTTCAATGAGTATTAAATCAGGACTATACATTGTTACAATAGAAGCAGATGGTTTAATATATAAAGGCAAAAAAGTAGTTATTAATAAACCGTAAATATTTCAAAACGTCCAGTAAGTAAGTCTCATAACATTCAGTTGATGAGACTTTTTTTATTTATGATGTTTTTCTTTATTTAATAATTCAATATAAAGTTGTTCATTTTGCTCATACTTAAAACTATTGTAAAAAATTGCTAGGAACAGTGCAGTAAAAATAATTGCAATTATTAGTACAATTGGGCTTAATGCAACATTGGCTTCCATATTAGCCCTTTTATACCATCCAACTCCAATAGATACAATAATGAGTAAGCCAATAGCCAACCCAACAACAAAACCCTTGGCAAAAAAAAATGGATTCAGTTTGTTCTCAGTTCTTTTCTGTTCCCAATAATCAATAAATTTTTGTTCTTCCGAAGTAAGCATTTACAAATATATTTACTCGACAGAACTTTTTTAATAATCAATCTATACATTTGTATTGCAACTAACTGTATGAACATAATTAAAAAACACGGAATATTACTTTTTTGGGCTATCCTTATTTTGGACTGTACTTTATGTTTACTGGATATGCCTGGATTAAAGGCCAATAGGATATTTACAAAGCCATTATTGTTAATAATATTATCATTATATTTTTTTATAAATACTAAAAGAAGTAAGCATTACAAAACAAAAGCATTAGTATATTTTGCATTGATTTTTGCTTGGCTGGGCGATGCGAGCTTTCTTTATTACGATTCACTCCAAAAAATTACCACGAATTTATTTTACAACATTGGTTTAATTCTATATTCATTCAGTTTATTCATTTTCATTATTATTTTTAAAAAGATGAACAAACTGAATTTGAAAGATTGTCAAGAAGCTTTTTTTTCAACAGTAATTATGATTGTTTGCAGTGTTATTTTCTTTAGACTTTTAAAACATTCCTCTACAGGAAAGTCTTTGTATTTGCTGTATATATTAATAACAATTACAACACTTTTTCTTGCTTTTGCTGCCAATGTTTATAGAAATAGACTTAGAAAAAATATAGCTGAAAAATCAATTTTGCCAGGAGCCATTAGCTTGGTAATATCAATATTTGTTACAATTGGCTACAGGTATTTATTAAAAGATGCTACTTTTTTGCCAGCAGTAATTGTACTAACTTATGGGTTTGGCTATATGTTAATTGTTGAAGGGCTGGTAAAATTTTTAAAAGCATAAAGCCTGAATTGTTTTGGTGGTTTTTTGCTCAAGAATTATGTTTCTGTTTTGTATAATTGATTTGATGATTTCAATGTTGTAATTTCTAATTGTAATTAGTGTTAAGTCTTTTTGAATTTGTACGTTAAAACTATTTGCTGCTTCTGTAAGAAAATTGTCTAGCTTTTCCAAATTATTATCTAAACAAACTTGTACACTAATAGCCCCTGTTTGTATTAAATTCGGTTTAATCTTTATTTGCTCAAAAAGAGAATATAAGGTTCTCATAGGTTTTTCTCCTACAAATGAAAAGTCTTGTGTTTGCAAAGTAACCATCACTTGATTTTTTTTGATTACTATAATCGGAGGTAGGTTTTTGATATTTTTATCATGAATTATAGTACCTGGTAAATTTGTGTTTAAAAAACATTTAACCAGCAGTGGAATTTTTTTGTTTTGTAAGGGTTTTATTGTTTTGGGATGAATGACCTGAGCACCGTAGAAAGCCATTTCAATAACTTCTTCAAAACTTAATTCGCTTATTAATTGTGCATTAGGAAATTCCTTAGGGTCGGCATTCATTACTCCTTCAACATCTTTCCAAATAGTAACACTTGTTGCATTAATTGCATTTGCAAAAATGGCTGCAGTATAGTCGCTGCCCTCTCTGCCCAAAGTAGTACTTTCATTATCATCTGTAGCACCAATAAAGCCTTGTGTTATGTATAAAGTATGAGTTCTGGAGGATGATGTTTCTGTTTTGTTAGTTGTAAATACAGATGAAATTTTATTTTGTGTAATGTTCCAATCAACCAAAGCATCTCTAAAATTATTATCAGTTCTTATGATGTCTCTAACATCTATCCAAGTATTAAATATTTGCTGTTCATTTAAATAATGACTTATAATGCAAGTGCTTAAAAGTTCCCCAATGCTAACAATTTGGTCGTAGTAATAATCATAGTTTCTTACAGGTGAATCGTGTAGCAACCATTCAATCTCTGTAAAAAAATTAAGTAAATCCTGCTTGCAATTTTCAAGTGAGCTTTGCATTAAACTTTCTGCAATGCTTATGTGTTGTTGTTTAATTTCACTAAAAAGTTTTAGTGCTTTATCGGAATTTTCGGCATAAAAATTTTCCGCAATTTTTTCTAGTGCATTTGTTGTTTTGCCCATTGCAGAAATAATGATGATTAAATCACTGTTATTGTATTCTCTTAAAATTGTAGCAATATTTTTTATTCTATCTACACTATTAACACTTGCACCTCCAAATTTAAAAATCTTCATATCATAAATAATTAATGCAATAATAATAAAGATTATAGGTTGCAATTGTTTTGCAAGTATTTTTTTAATTCAACTATAGAAATATTAGTAATTCTAGCTTGACCAATTGAACTCAGCAGAATGTATTGTATTTCATTTTTTTTCATTTTTTTATCTTTAATCAAAATATTAAATACAGATTTATAATCAAATGAAAAATTTGTTGGTAAATTGTATTGTTCGAGTAAACTAACGACTTTCGAAACATCGTTGAATCCTAGCAGTTCTTGAGACAGTTTGCAAGCAAATGCAATTCCTATGGATACTGCATTTCCGTGAGATAATTTGTATTTGTTTTCAATTGCGTGGGCTAAAGTGTGTCCAAAATTTAATAATTTTCTGTTACCTTTTTCGTCAATATCGTTTACAACAATTTCCGATTTTATTTGAGCATTCCGTTGTAATAATTTTTCTAAAGCCAAATTGTTCTCTTTATAGTACTGAATATTTTTTTGTTCAAGTTCTTTAAACATTGCAACATCACTAATACAAGCATGTTTTATAATTTCGGCAAAGCCATTCTGCCATTCAATTTCTGGTAAGGTTTTTAAAAATGAGGTATCTTGTATAATAAAACTAGGCTGGTTAATAGTACCAATCATATTTTTATAAATACCGAAGTTTATACCATTTTTGCCTCCAATACTCGCATCAACTAAAGCTAAAATAGTTGTTGGTACAAAGCCAAAATTAATACCTCGCATAAAAACACTTGCAGTATAACCAGTAATATCAGTAATTACACCACCTCCAATGCCTAATAATGTGTAGGTTTTATTAGCACCTATTTTAATAAGCTCCTTAATAATTTTATCAACAGTAGCTTGTGTTTTAGTAATTTCTCCTGGTTTTAAAATTATTGTCTTGTGCGGATGTATTTTTTTTGAGTAAAGATTAAATACGTTTTCATCAGTTATAACTACAACATCTTTTACATCTAAAGAAGTAAAATTTGAAACTATGGGAATCGATATTTTTTGTGGGTTTGTGTTCATTAGTACAAAGTAATACAGAAAAGCCTTTAATCAAATTTTGAAAAATAGAAAGGTTATGAATCATTTTTTAATACAATAGAAACAACCTTTGAATATTGAATCATAAACGTGATACTTGGGATGCTATATAAAACTGAATAAGAAAAAAAACAATATTAATCGTTAGTTATATAACCCTAATATTAACTTCTGTAGCCATACATTCTTTCTACATCTCTAACTATTACTTCTAGGTCTTTGTCTTTATTTACTGCATCGTAATTTTGTTTGAGATTTGTACCCACAACAATTGCAATGGTCTGATATAAAGCAGCAGTAAAGCCACCTTTGTACTCTTCTATTATTTCATAACAGTTGTTTCCTGTTTCTCTATAAATCAACTTCATCAATACTTTTCCTTGATAAATAGAAAGATTGGTTAATTTTTCTGTAAACTCCTTCCTTAACTCTTTTTCTCTTGATTTTATAATTATTTTTCTTTGTTTTCTGTCGGTTACCCCAATTAGCTTTGCATTAATCTCGTTCATTATTTTTGATGCTGCTTTGGCGTAAGGATATGTTACATATACAGCATTTCTTAATCTTGTCCATTCTTCTTTTTTCCTTCTTTGTTCCTTTGTTAAAATTCTAATAGATTGTACCTGAATAGAAGGTAAATAACTCAATGCTAATGTGTCACCTTCAGGACTTATCCAAGCAGGTAAAGTCAATGTATCTAATTTGCTAATTTGTGCAATACACAAACTGTTTGTAAATAATACAATAAAGAATGTGGTAATATACTTTCTGGTTTTTGAAAACATATTAATAAAATTACTCCTTTTTTCTTACTCTAAAATACAAAATTAAAAATTGCATATATATTTTCGTTGAACATAAAAGTTTTATGCAACAAAAAGCCATTCAGTTAAATAAAAAAGATTCCGATTTGTGTATTACACTGGGAACAGTTGGTACAATATTTTCATTACTAGCTCTTTTTCAGCACCTAGTTATTATGATACCATTTTGGCTTACCTATCTAATGCTGCTTGTATATTGTATTTCAATAATGTCATTTATTAGTTTAACCCAAAAGAAAAAAAGTGCTCCAATTTTTTTAATTTTTTCAAGTGTCATATTGGTTTTATTGTTGCTATTTCAGCTAATTAGCACAGTTTTTTCGTTAATAGTGATCCTTTTAACCATTTACAGTTTGGTAGTTACAATTTTTTTATTTGTTTCAGAAATGCCCCCAAAATTGAAAAGCAATTTCCACTACACTAAAGAAGAAAAAGAATTTTGGTCAAATAAGCTGTAATTTTTGTTAAAAACTATTATTTTCTGTATCATATATCCCCTTACTTTTGCAAACTTAAAAAAAGATGATTTGAAATTTGAGGATTAACTTCAAATTAAATATTCAAATTGTAAATCTTCAAATAAGAAATTTAATTAAATCGTAAATAAAAAGCAATGGCTGACTTAAAATTTCAGAGAAACTTTGGTATTGCTGCTCATATTGATGCAGGAAAAACTACAACTACCGAGCGTATTCTTCGCTACACAGGTATGATTCACAAAATTGGGGAAGTACACGATGGTGCTGCTACAACCGATTGGATGGAGCAAGAAAAAGAACGTGGTATCACAATTACTTCAGCTGCTGTTAGCTGCCAATGGAAATTTCCAACAGTAAAAGGTGTTGCAGATGCTAATACAAAAAGCTACTACTTTAATATAATTGATACTCCCGGTCACGTTGATTTTACTGTAGAAGTAGAACGTTCAATGCGTGTATTAGATGGTTTAATTGCTTTATTTAGTGCTGTTGATGGTGTTGAACCTCAGTCAGAAACAGTTTGGCGTCAAGCAAATCGCTACAAAGTTCCTAGAATTGGATTTGTAAATAAAATGGACAGAAGTGGAGCCGATTTCTTGATGGTTGTAAACCAAGTTAAAGAAATGTTAGGTGCTAATGCTGTGCCTTTGCAACTACCAATTGGTGCAGAAGATAATTTTACTGGGGTTGTTGACCTTATTAAAATGAAAGGTATTATTTGGCATATGGAAACTGAAGGAATGACTTTTGATGAAATTCCAGTTCCTGCTGATATGGTTGAAGAAGCTAATGAGTGGAGAGCTAAATTGGTTGAGAGTGTTGCGGAATATGATGATAATTTAATGGAGAAATTCTTCGATGATCCAAATAGTATTACTGAAGAAGAAATGCACGAAGCAATCCGTAAAGCTTGTATCGATTTAAGCAT